>NZ_JBNXUH010000518.1:0-223 GCF_050563605.1 Pseudomonas peli
CTCCTATGAATACCTCAGCGACCGGGGCCTGAAGAACCTCTACGGCGTACCGATTCCCCAGCTCTTTATGGGTTTATACGGCCGCCACAGCCACCGAAAGCGCCACTCGTGGAGCGTCGTCGGCAGCGTCAGAGGGGTAGAAGAGACAGCTCCGATGAATACAGCAGCGAACGGGGCCGGAAGAACCTCTACGGCGTACCGACGCCCCAGCACATGATGAAGA
>NZ_JBNXUH010000068.1:0-161 GCF_050563605.1 Pseudomonas peli
GCCCCCCCCCCGCCTTTTCCCCCCACCCCCCCCCCCCAATTTGTTAACCGGCGGTGGGTTTCCACCCGCCCCTCACGGCTCGGCCCGCGAAAATGCACGTCCAGATCAAGCGCCCGACCCGCCTGTCGCGCCCCCGCCTCCACCTGCACCCAGAAGGGCGT
>NZ_JBNXUH010000068.1:214-364 GCF_050563605.1 Pseudomonas peli
TTTTTTTTTTTTTTGACGGAGCGGCGCCCAGGGAGACCACCCCCTCGTGGCGCGCCTGCGGGAGCGCCGGGTGTTTAAAAGAGACGGTGCCCGTCAAGACCAGGCCCCCGACCCGCCTGTCGCGCCCCCGCCTCCACCTGCACCCAGAAG
>NZ_JBNXUH010000070.1:0-281 GCF_050563605.1 Pseudomonas peli
AGGTCTATAAGAGATACGGCTTTTTTATATAGTCGGACGCGCCGGATGTGGATAACAGCACTCGGTGATCGTGGTCGGCGGCGTCAGATGTGTATGAGAGACATACCCTGTTCCGTTTGACCCCGCGCGAAGCCCTGGCCGGTATGACCACCCATGCCGCCCGCGCCCTCGGCCGCCCTGACCTGGGGCGGATCGAGGTTGGGGCCCCCGCCGATCTGTGCCTGTGGGATGTGCAGCAACNTGYCKMWTWKRCMYATNCNTGWCKCTTATACACATCTGAC
>NZ_JBNXUH010000072.1:0-252 GCF_050563605.1 Pseudomonas peli
GGCGTCATATGTTTATAAGAGACACCCCCCCGCCTGTCCAGGCCGGGCGGGCGCCTGGCGCTGTCGGGCATCCTTGCCGAGCAGGCCGAAGAGGTGCGCGCCGCCTACAACGACGCCTTTATCCTCGACCCGACCGCCGATAAAGACGGCTGGGTGCGCATCAGCGGCGTACGCCGCTAACCGCCCCAGTGCGCACAGCTGCTGCATTGCCAAGCACTTGCGTTAGACCTGTCTCTTATACACATCTGACGC
>NZ_JBNXUH010000073.1:0-233 GCF_050563605.1 Pseudomonas peli
ATCGCTCAGTTCGTCTCGTGGGCTCGGAGATGTGTAATAAGAGACAGTGATCACGCTGTCGATAATCGGCTTGATCGGCTCGGACACCAGCGCCTGCAGCGGATGGGATTCCAGTGGCAGGCGGAAGCCGGCCAGGCCGGCCATATGCCCGGAGTTACCGGCGGKGNACCCCMCNCACCNCGYCTCTTTTAAACAACNTCCCCGCCCCCCMGAAGAAAAGAGGGGGCTCGGAT
>NZ_JBNXUH010000074.1:0-236 GCF_050563605.1 Pseudomonas peli
CTCGGAGATGTGTATAAGAGACAGCCTCGGCATCGCGCATGGCGCTGACCGTGAGGTTGACGATGCGCTGCTCGCCATTATTGCGCAGGTAGGTCCACTGGCGGGTTTCCGGCTCGCCCYGGTCGGCGAGGCGGGGGAAAAACCCCNAAAACCCCGSNCYTTCGGGGCGCGGGCGCCGGGSCCGCCGCYSGNCCCCCCCCCCGTRTTTTCTCCGGCCCGGGGGAAAACGCCCGGGG
>NZ_JBNXUH010000010.1:0-135623 GCF_050563605.1 Pseudomonas peli
GAAAGAGCAACCGGCCCAATGCCTTGGGGCGGGCCTGCATACAAACTTCGATCAATTTGAACCAGAGAAACACCCGCCAGGCGGGCACTCGCTTTACCGCCAGAACCTGATGTTTGTAATCCCAGCGGCGGGTGTCTGTTTGGATGACACGGCGGTGCTCAGCAGTCTCGTAGAAAGGCGTCCAACGGTGCGGGGTCACGTAAAGTAACTGGATCTGATCAGGGTCATAGCGCAGCAGATGTTTGAGCGACTGCCAGTAGTCACGATCCGTCTCTTCCTGAAAGCCAACCACATAGGTCGCCATGGAGACGATTCCATGCTGGCGCAGAAGCTCGATGGCCCGCTGGTCTTCCTTAACGCTGCCGCCTTTACGAATGGACGCAAGAGTCGCCTCATCGTAGCTTTCAATACCGAGCAGGAAACGAATCACCCCTGCTTGACGATACAAATGCAGGATGTCCGCATCGCGCACTATGTCACCGGCTCGGGTCGAGCCTACCAGTAACAACGGCACATCCTCGGCAATCAATGCCTCTAGAAACCGCTTCCAGGACTTGCGCGACCCAGTAGGCAGTTCATCGGCAAAGTTGATTAGCTCGACCCCTTCCTCACGGTGCAAACGCGCCAGTTCCTGCGCCAACTTAACGGGATCGCGGTGCCGCCACTGGGTCCAGAAACCCCGTTGCCCGCAGTAATTACACAAATGCGGGCAACCCCGGGAAAACTGTACGACCACTGCGCGCTTTCCGCCCCAATAGGAATAATGGGCATGATCTATCAGCTCCCAACCGACCCGATACTCATCAAGATTGCGCAGCATCTGCGCTGCCGGCGTCGCTATCACCTGCTGTGCATGGCGTAATGCTATGCCTTGCACATCTGTCAGCGCGGCTCCGCTCTGTAAGGCCTGCAACAACGACAATGCCGTCTGCTCGCCCTCACCACGGACGATAAAGTCGATCTCCGGGCAAGCCTGCAAAATCTCTCGCCAGTGGTATGTCGGGTGAACCCCGCCGTAAATAATCGTCAAACCCGGCAGCGCCTGTTTGAGCAGCCGGCAAAGCTCCAGCACAGTGACATGCACCGAACTCGAGCCAGAATGGCCGAGCAGCACAACATCCGGGGCAGCTCTAACCACGCGAGCCACTATCTGCGATAACTCCAACGCCTCTCGGTCTGCATCCAACAACTCCACTCGAAACCCCGCATCGAGTAACGGGCCACCGACGCAGAGCAAGCCAAGTGGGGGCAGATGCTCGCCGGGTATGCGACTGCCTATGGCGGTGTGCGGTGGGTTGATCAAGACGACCTTGGACGGCAGCGCAGATGAAGGAGGCATTCCATGTCCTTGGATGATGGGAAGTGACGAATTTATAGCGCCGCAAGTTGTGCGAATGATGGAGAGCGAATGGAGTTTATGTGGGCAGTTCGAGGAGGACGAGTCGCGCGGGGGATTGAGATCCCTCACACGAGCCCTAGCAGCGCCGCGATAGATAGCGTGTTGCAACTGCAGGATGGGTTGAACACAGCTCAACCCATCCTGCAGCTCCAGCCTAGCGCTTGATGGTCTTGAGCAGATCTTCCGGGGTGATATAACCCACCGCGCCGCCCTTGCTCTGAGCGCTGCCCGGTTGCGGCTGATGCAGGATATGCCCCTTCATCTTGCCGATGATGTGCATCTCGCAAGGCTTGCAATCGAACTTCAGGGTCAGCACTTCGTCCTGATGGATCAGCTGCATGTCCGACACTTTGGTGCGCACGCCGGTGACGCCTTTGGCCTGTTTCGGGCACAGGTTGAAGGAGAAGCGCAGGCAGTGCTTGGTGATCATCACCGGCACTTCGCCCGACTCTTCGTGAGCCTCGTAGGCGGCGTCGATCAGTTGCACGCCGTAACGCTTGTAGAAGGTGCGGGCCTTGTCGTTGTAGACGTTGGCGAGGAAGGTCAGGTGCGATTCCGGGTACACCGGCGCCGGCACGCTGACAGCCTTACGCCCGCCACGCGGATGGGCGGCGACGCGGGCCTGGGTCAGCGCTTCGATGGCTTCGCGGCGCAGGGCCTTGAGTTGCGAGCCGGGGATAAACGGCACGGTCTCGCAGTCGATCTGCGCACCAGCGCTGTAATAGATGGTGGTGCCCAGTTTGCTCAAGCCATCGGCCAGCTGCTCGCGGGCCTGCTCGGCATCCTTGGCGGCGGCAAACGGGCCGGCCAGGCTGACGCTGGCGCTGATGCCGTCAGCGCTGGTGACGCTTACATTCAGCTGCTCGCCGCGCAGGCTGAGCTGCCAGCTGACGGCAATGCGTCGCTCGGATGAGGTCTTCTGCAACGCCTGTTGCCAGTTGTGGTCGAGGTTGCGATGTAGCGGCTGCAACGGACGCACGCGGTGCATGGCCTCGGGCATCTCATTAGGCTCGACGCGGTAGCGGTAACGCTTCTCGCCGTCTTCATCGAACTCGCCCTTTAGCTCGGCGATATTCGCGCGAAAGCCCACCACTTCACGTTTGATCAGCACGTTAAGGCCATCGCCGTTGGACAGCGGCGTATCGGTGACGGCAATCAGGTCACGCTTGTTGACCTTCTCCACCACGCCCACGGTCAGCCCGGTAAAGGTTGGCGAATCGAACGCACCGATGTCCACCTTGCGGTCGGTGACGAAATAATCGGTGCTGCCGCGATGGAAGGTCTTGTCGGTATCGGGGGTGAAGAAGTGCTCGGTGCGCCCACTGGAGGCGCGCTCCAGGTGCGGACGTTGTTCGAGAATCGCATCCAGCTCGCGGCGGTAGTGCGCGGTGATGTTCTTCACGTAGCTCATGTCCTTGTAGCGCCCTTCGATCTTGAACGAGCGCACGCCGGCATCCACCAGGTAGATCAGGTTGTCGGTCTGGTTGTTGTCCTTCATCGACAGCAGGTGCTTATCAAACGCCACCACGCGGCCCTGATCGTCTTTCAAGGTGTACGGCAGGCGGCAGGCCTGGGAGCAGTCGCCGCGGTTGGCACTGCGCCCAGTCTGCGCGTGGGAGATATTGCACTGCCCGGAAAACGCCACGCACAACGCACCGTGGATAAAGAACTCGACCGCCGAATCGACGTTGCGGCAGATATTGCCGATCTCTTCCAGGTTCAGCTCGCGGGCCAGCACCAGCTGCGAGAAGCCGGCGCCATCGAGGAAACGTGCCTTCTCCAGGGTGCGGATATCGCACTGGGTGCTGGCGTGGATCTCGATGGGCGGAATGTCCATCTCCATCACGCCCATGTCCTGCACGATCAGCGCATCGACGCCGGCCTCGTACAGCTGCCAGATCATCTGCCGCGCCGGCTCCAGCTCATCCTCATGCAGGATGGTGTTGAGGGTGACAAACACCCGCGCATGGAACAGGTGGGCAAACTGCACCAGCTCGGCAATCTCCGCCACGCTGTTGCTGGCGTTATGCCGCGCCCCAAAGCCTGGCCCGCCGATATACACCGCATCGGCGCCGTGCAGGATGGCTTCCTTGGCAATCGCGGTATCGCGCGCCGGGCTCAGTAGTTCGAGGTGGTGCTTGGGCAGGGACATGGTTTGGGTATCAGGCAGTCAATCAGGGCGGGCATTTTACTCCTAAAGGCGGATTTGTCTGTGCCCGCTTGGCAGTCGCCCAAACACTGTATAGGCATACAGACAAAAGCCCGCGTAGAATTGGCCGATCATAAATGACGTGAGAGCAGCGCGGTGGACTTACAACAGGGCTTTCTGCTGACCCGGCACTGGCGTGATACGCCGGCAGGGACGCAGGTCGAGTTCTGGCTGGCCACCGACAACGGCCCACGACATATCCGCCTGCCCTATCAGCCGTCAGTGGCCTTTATTCCGGCGGCGCAGCGCGAGCAGGCCGAAGCACTGCTGAAAAACGAACGCGGCGTCGAGTTGCGCCCGTTGGGCCTTAAGGACTTTCACCAGCGCCCGGTGCTGGGCCTGTATTGCCAGCAGCACCGCCAGCTAATGGACCTCGACAAGCTGCTGCGCCGTGCCGGCGTCGAGGTGTATGAGGCCGATGTGCGCCCACCTGAGCGCTACCTGATGGAGCGCTTTATCACCGCGCCGGTGCTATTTGCCGGCACGCCCGACCCGAGTGGCAATGGCCTGCTGCTGGATGCGCAGATCAAGCCCTGCAGCGACTACCGCCCTACCCTCAAGCTGGCCTCGCTGGATATCGAAACCAATGCCTTCGGCGAGCTGTACTCCATCGCCATCGAGGGCTGCGGCCAACGCAACGTGTATATGCTCGGCCGCACGCCCGAGCAACCACCAGATGTGGACTTCCAACTGGAATACTGCGCCAGCCGTGGCGAGTTGCTCGAATGCCTGAATCAATGGATGGCGCAGCACGACCCGGACGCAATCATCGGCTGGAACCTGGTGCAGTTTGACCTGCGCGTGCTGCACGAACATGCGCGCAACCTGGCCATTCCGCTGCGCCTGGGCCGCGATGGCAGCGAGATGCAGTGGCGCGAGCATGGCAGCCGCAACGGCCACTTTTTCGCCGATGCCGCCGGCCGGCTGATTATCGACGGCATCGAAACGCTGCGTTCGGCGACCTGGAGCTTCCCCTCCTTCAGCCTGGAAAACGTCGCGCAGACCCTGCTCGGCGAGGGCAAGGATATTTCCACGCCCTACCAGCGCATGGACGAAATCGACCGCATGTTCCGCGAGGACAAACCGGCCCTGGCGCGCTACAACCTGCGCGACTGCGAGCTGGTCACGCGGATCTTCGCTAAAACCGCGATTCTCGACTTCCTGCTGGAGCGCGCCACGGTCACCGGCCTGCCCGCCGACCGTAACGGTGGCTCGGTGGCGGCCTTCGAGCATCTGTATATGCCGCTGATGCACCGTCGCGGTTTTGTTGCGCCGAACCTCGGCGATAACCCGCCGCAAGCCAGCCCCGGCGGTTTTGTTATGGAGTCGCAGCCGGGGCTGTACGAATCGGTGTTAGTGCTCGATTACAAGAGCCTCTATCCGTCGATTATCCGCAGCTTTCTGATCGACCCGGTGGGGCTGATCGAGGGCCTGCGCCAGTCGGATGACGAGCACTCGGTGCCGGGCTTTCGCGGTGCGCGCTTCTCCCGCACTCAGCACTGCCTGCCGTCCATCGTCGAGCGGGTGTGGCAGGGCCGCGAGGCAGCCAAACGCGAGCACAACGCGCCTTTGTCGCAGGCACTGAAGATCATCATGAACGCCTTCTACGGCGTGCTCGGTTCCAGCGGTTGCCGTTTTTTCGACACGCGCCTGGCCTCCTCCATCACCCTGCGCGGCCACGAGATCATGGCCCGCACCCGCGCGTTGATCGAGGCCGAGGACTATGCGGTGATCTACGGCGATACCGACTCCACCTTTGTCTGGCTCAAGCGCCCGCACGCCCAGGAGGATGCCGCGCAGATCGGCCGCGCCCTGGTGGCCAAGGTCAATGCCTGGTGGCGTCAGCACCTGCGCGATGAATACGGACTGGAAAGCGCTCTGGAACTGCAGTTCGAAACCCATTACAGCCGCTTTCTAATGCCGACTATTCGCGGCGCTGAGGAAGGCAGCAAGAAGCGCTACGCCGGGATGGTCACGCACGCTGACGGCAGCCATGAGATGGTCTACAAGGGCCTGGAAACCGTACGCAGCGACTGGTCGCCGCTGGCGCAGCAGTTCCAGCGTGAGCTGTACGAGCGGATCTTCCTGCACCAGCCGCACCAGAGCTATGTGCGCGACTATGTCGAGCGCACCCTGAATGGCGAGCTGGACGAGCTGCTGATCTACCGCAAGCGCCTGCGCCGTAAGCTCACCGACTATGAGCGCAACGTGCCGCCGCATGTGCGCGCCGCGCGCCTGGCCGACGAATACAACGCCCTGCACGGCCGCCCGCTGCAATACCAGAATGGCGGCTGGATCAGCTACGTGATCACCACCGCCGGCCCACAACCGCTGGAAGCGCGCAGCGCCGCCATCGACTACGAACATTACCTGACCCGTCAGCTGCAGCCGGTGGCCGATGCCATCCTGCCGTTTGTTGGCGACGATTTCGCTACGCTGATTGGCGGCCAACTAGGCTTGTTCTAGGCAAGCCGCGCCGCTAAAAACCCTTCACTAATTGTCAGGACGACACCCATGCTGCACACCCTCGCCGTCGCCAACTACCGCTCGATCAACACCCTGGTGCTGCCGCTGGGTCGGCTCAATCTAGTGACTGGGGCCAATGGCAGCGGCAAGTCGAATCTCTATCGCGCCCTGCGCCTGCTGGCGGAAACCGCCCAGGGCGGAGTGGTCAATGCATTGGCCCGTGAAGGCGGGCTGGACTCCACCTTCTGGGCCGGGCCGGAAACCATCAGCCGGCGCATGCTCAGCGGCGAGGTGCCGGTGCAGGGCGGCCCACGCAAGGAGGCCCGCCGCCTGCGCCTGGGTTTTGCCGGCGATGACTTCAGCTATGCCATTTCCCTCGGGCTGCCGGAGTCCAACTCCGGCGAGAGCCGCGATACTCCCAGCGCCTTCTCCCTGGACCCCGAGATCAAACGCGAATGCATCTGGGCTGGGGGCAGCTATCGTCCCGCCTCGCTGCTGGTGGATCGCGCCGGAGCGATGGTGCGTATGCGTGAGGGGCGCAACTGGCAGGTGATGGCCCAGCACCTGCCGAGTTTCGACAGCCTGTATGAGCAGATCGGCAATGATCCCGCCTGCCCGGAAGTCTCCCATCTGCGCGAGCATATTCGCCGTTGGCGCTTCTACGATCACTTTCGCAGCGATGCCGAAGCGCCCGCGCGCCAGCCGCAACTGGGCACCCGCACCCCGGTGCTGCACCACGACGGCCGCGACCTGGCAGCGGCGTTGCAGACCATTCGTGAAATCGGCGATCCCGCTGCGCTGGATGCGGCGATCAGCGACGCCTTCCCCGGCGCACGTTTGCGTATCGACTTTCAACAAGGCGGGCGTTTCGCCGTCGAACTGCAACAGGACGGCCTGCTGCGGCCGTTGTCGGCCAGCGAACTGTCGGACGGCACCCTACGTTATCTATTGCTGGTCGCCGCCCTGCTCACCCCACGGCCGCCGTCGCTGATGGTGCTGAACGAACCGGAAACCAGCCTGCACCCCGACCTGCTGCCCGCCCTCGGCCGCTTGATCATCGCCGCCTCGCAGCACACCCAGGTCTGGGTGGTATCCCACGCCAGCCGCCTGATCGCCACCCTGGAACAACACCCCGAATGCAATGCCATCGTCCTGGAGAAACAGCTGGGGCAAACCGTGATTCAGGGCCAGGGCATGCTTGATGAGCCGGCGTGGAAGTGGCCGAGCTAACCCTTGGCGGCCAGTACAACCGTTGCCTGCAACGCCTTGGGCTTACGAAACACCAGCACGTTACCCAGCATCACCAGCACCAGGCCGAACAGCGCCGGGGCCGTCCATTGATAACCCTCAGCAAATACCGAGATATTCAGCGCCACCACCGGGAACAGCACGGTGCAGTAAGCCGCGCGCTCCGGGCCCATGCGCCCGACCAGGGTCAGGTAGGCGGTAAAGCCGATCACCGAGCCGGGAATCGCCAGGTACAGCAAGGTGCCGACGTAACGAGTATTCCACTCGAAACCGAACGGCGTGCCGCTGACCAGACAGATCGCCACCAGCATCAGCGCGCCATAGAGCATGCCCCAGGCATTGGTGGTCAGCGGCTTGAGGCCGGCCTTCTGCTGCAGACTGGAGAGCATATTGCCGGCGGAGAAACACAGGGTGCCGATCAGCGCCAGGCCGATACCCAGCAGGGTTTCACGACTGGCTTCCTGCCCAGCCAGTTCCGGCCAGAACAGCAGCGCCAGGCCGCCCAGCCCCAGCGCGCCGCCGGCCAACACATTGGCAGCGATCCTCTGCTTGAAGAACAGTCGCGCGTTGATCGCATTCCACAGCGTTGCAGTGGAAAAAATCACCGCCACCAGACCGCTGGGTATCCACTGGCTGGCGGTGTAGAAGCACATAAAGTTGATACAGAACAGACACAGCCCCTGCGCCAGGCAGATCAGCTGGCCGCGCTTATCAAGTTTCTGCAGGCGGCCGCTGAGCAGCAGCACGGCGAACAGCACGGCAGCCGCCAGGGCAAAGCGATAGGCGATGGATGCGGCAATTGCCACCTCGCCCAGTTGCAGCTTGAGGGCGATCCAGGTGGTGCCCCAGATCAGTACGGTCAACAGATAGAGCGACAGGTTCATCAACAGACTCCCAGTAGATGGTTGAGAGTCTGCGCCTGATCAGGCCTGGCGTTCTTGCACAAACTTGCGCTTTTGTATGGTCTGCCATCCCTGAATGCTATCGGGTCAGGCAAAGACCTGTAGGAGCGGCCTTGTCCGCGATACTTTTGGGGTGACGTCGATTCGCGGGCAAGGACTAGGCGTCCCCACCGCTCCTACAAGGGCTGAGCCTGTCGATGCCGAGGCAGCCCAATGGAGATAAGCGCCGCCAGCAGCACAAAGCCCGAGGACACCCACAGACAGGCTTCCAGCCCATAAGCCTGATACACCCAGCCCGACAGCAGCGTGCCGATCAGCCGGCCGAGGGCATTGGACATGTAATAGAAGCCGACATCCAGCGACACGCCGTCTTCCTTGGCGTAGCTGACGATCAGGTAGCTGTGCAACGAGGAGTTCACCGCAAACAGCGCGCCGAACAGCATCAGCCCGCCGAGCAATACCCACTGCGCCGGCAAATCACTGCTCAGACCCAGGGCAATTGCAGCGGGCAACCCGGCCAGCACGGCAGCCCAGGCGAATGCCGCGCGGCCATCCGGCAACTGACCGCTGGCCTTGCCGGTGATGGCCGGGGCGAACGATTGCACAATGCCGTAGCCGATCACCCAGGCCGCGAGAAAGCCACCAACCATCCAGAAATCCCAGCCAAACACGCTAGACAGATACACCGGCAGCGCCACGACAAACCACACATCGCGCGCGCCGAATAAGAACAAGCGTGCGGCCGAGAGGATATTAATCGCCCGGCTCTTGGACAGAATGTCGCGAAATTTCGGTTTGGCTTTCGCCTTACCCAGATCCTTTTTCAGCAGCAACAGGCTGGCCAACCAGATCAGCACCAGCACCGCCGCCATGGCCAGCACTGCGCCAGTGAACCCGAGCAGCGCCAGCAACGCACCGCCCATAAAGAAGCCCACGCCCTTCAGCGCATTTTTCGAGCCGGTCAGGATCGCCACCCACTTGTACAACGTGCCCTGCTGGCTGTCCGGCACCAGCAGCTTGATCGAGCTCTTGGCGCTCATCTTGTTCAGGTCTTTGGCGATACCGGACAGCGCCTGCGCACCCATCACCCAGGGGATGGTCAGCCAGGCCGCCGGCACCGTGAGCATCAACAAAGCCGCCACCTGCAGACCCAGACCGATATTCATGGTGCGATTCAGCCCCAACCGCGCCCCCAGATAGCCGCCGACCAGATTGGTGACCACGCCGAAAATCTCATAGAACAGAAACAGCGCGGCAATCTGCAGCGGCGTGTAACCCAGGCTATGGAAATGCAGCACCACCAGCATGCGCAGCGCGCCGTCGGTAAGGGTAAAGGCCCAGTAGTTGCCGGTCACCAGCAGGTATTGGCGCACTTCAGGGGCAAGACGGGATAGCGCGTGCATATCTAATCCTATGTAGACCGTGGCAGGGGATTTAGCCGCGATAGCTGTTGAGGCAGGTCGCGACTAACGAGGAATACCGCAGCCCCTTCCATAATTACGCAGAGCGACCCTCAGCCGGCCGAGCCGACCATCCGCGCAAGCTCTACCGCTCGATTGGCGTAGCCCCATTCGTTGTCGTACCAGGCGTAGAGCTTCACCTGGGTGCCGTTGACCACCATGGTCGAAAGCGCATCGATGATCGAAGAACGCGGATCGGTGCGGTAGTCGATGGACACCAGCGGACGTTCCTCATAACCGAGAATGCGCTTGAGCGGACCGTCAGCGGCAGCTTTAAGCAGTGCGTTGACCTCCTCCACCGTAGTGGCGCGTTCCACTTCAAAGACGCAATCAGTCAGCGAGGCGTTTGCCAGTGGTACACGCACGGCATGGCCATTCAGCTTGCCGCGCAGCTCGGGGAAGATTTCAGCAATTGCCGTGGCCGAACCGGTGCTGGTGGGGATAAGGCTCATACCTGAGGCACGGGCGCGGCGCAGATCCTTGTGCGGGGTGTCGAGAATGCTCTGGGTGTTGGTCAGGTCGTGGATGGTGGTGATCGAGCCGTGGCGGATGCCGAGATTCTCGTGGATCACCTTGACCACCGTGGCCAGGCAGTTTGTGGTGCAGGACGCCGCCGTAACGATGTGGTGCTGCGCCGGGTCGAACAGCTGCTGGTTGACACCCATAACGATATTCAGCGCACCGGCTTCCTTCACCGGTGCGCAGACCACCACGCGCTTCACGCCTTGGTCGAGATAGGCCTGCAGCACCGCGACGGTTTTCATTTTGCCGCTGGCCTCGATCACCAGATCGCAGCCGCTCCAGTCGGTATCGGCGATGGTCTTGTTGGCCGTGACCTGAATGCGTTTACCGTCGATCAGGATGCACTCGCCTTCACTGCTCGCCTCATGCTGCCAGCGGCCGTGCACCGAATCGAAATTCAGCAAGTGGGCGTGGGTAGGCGCATCGCCAGCCGGGTCGTTGATCTGCACAAATTCCAGTTCCGGCCAGCCCCAGGCAGCGCGCAGCGCCAGACGACCGATACGACCAAAACCGTTGATACCTACCTTGATAGCCATAAACCAATTCCCTCTACAAAGTGATTAGGCGCTACGCGGCGCAAACATAATGATCGCCATACCGAGCATGGCCACCGCTGCGCCCAGCAGGTCCCAATGGGTCGGGCGGATACCGTCCACCAGCCATAACCAGATAATTGCCATCGCCACATACACCCCGCCATAAGCGGCATACACACGACCGGCGGCGGTCGGGTGCAGGGTCAGCAGCCAGGCGAACAGCGCCAGGGAGACGGCGGCCGGCACCAGCAGCCAGATGCTTTTGCCCTGTTTGAGCCACAGGTACGGCAGGTAGCAGCCGATGATCTCGGCCAGCGCCGTCAGGGCAAACAGTCCCAGGGTGTTGAGCATGCTCATCTCAGTTGCCGAACTGGGCGATCCAGCCCGCATGGGCAGGATGCTGAATGGCTTTCGGCCGCAGCGCCTGCACCAGGCTGATGGCCTCGCTGCGGGCGATACCCAGCTCGGTGAGGATGCGCGCGGCAATCAGCCCGGTACGCCCGGAGCCGCCCTTGCAGTGAATGGCGATGGCCTTGTCGGCTGCCAGCAGCTCAGCAATCTGCGCCATAGCCGCCGGCCAGGCTGCATCGAAATCCGCCTGTGGCACCTGCTCATCGGCCACGGGTAGATGCAGCCAGGCCAGACCTTGCGCGGCGCACAGCGCGGGCAAATCACTAGCAGCGTTTTGCGTCAGTTCGGCGTATGGCATCAGGGTCAGCACGGCATCGGCGCCAGCCTGTTTCAGGGTGCTCAAGGCGCTGTCGATGCTGCTGCCCTTGGTGCCTGGGCAAGGCGTAAAGATCAACCGGCCGGGGTGATTAGGAATGCTGAGAACATCAAATGGATGGGACATGCTGATTGATCCTGAAAATTAAATGGAAGCCTGATTGACCCGTCTGGACAGCTGCTCGGCCGACTCCTTACGCTCGGAGTAGCGGTCCACCAGGTAGTCCGTTTGGCCGCGCAGCAGCAGGGTGAACTTGACCAGTTCCTCCATCACGTCGACCACCCGGTCGTAATAGGCCGAAGATTTCATCCGCCCGGCGTCGTCAAATTCGAGGAAGGCCTTGGCCACCGAGGACTGGTTGGGGATGGTGAACATGCGCATCCAACGCCCAAGCACGCGCATCTGGTTCAGCGCATTGAAGGATTGCGAACCGCCGCTGACCTGCATCAGCGCCAGGGTCTTGCCCTGGGTCGGGCGCACAGCGCCCATGCTCAGGGGAATCCAGTCGATCTGCGATTTGAACACCCCGGTCATCGCGCCATGGCGCTCCGGCGAGCACCAGACCATGCCCTCGCTCCACAGCACCAGCTCGCGCAGCTCCTGCACCTTGGGGTTATCCTCGGGGGCGTCGTCCGGCAGCGGCAGGCCACTGGGGTTGAATATCCGCGCTTCGGCACCGAACTGCTCAAGCAGGCGCGCGGCCTCCTCGGTCAGCAGTCGGCTGTAGGAGCGCGCGCGGTTGGAACCGTACAGCAGCAGAATGCGCGGCTTGTGCAGCGGGGCCGGCTTGGCCAGTTGCTCCTGGCTGGGCGGATCGAGCAGTTCAGGGTCGATATTCGGCAACTCAAAGGTCATGGCCTTTCTCCAGAAAACGGTGGCTCAGCCGCATAGTGAGGCGCGATCAGGACGGTCACGCATGCTGTGCAGGCGCAAACGATCTTCGGCCAGTTGCGGGTCGTCAGCCTGAAGCACCTGCGCCAATATCTGGCCAACCCAAACCGGCAGTTGCGGGTGCAGGCGGTAATACACCCACTGCCCAGCGCGGCGGTCCTGGAGCAGGCCGCTACTGCGCAGCTGGGCCAGATGACGGGAGATCTTCGGCTGACTCTCCTCCAGGGCGGCGGTCAGCTCGCAGACGCACAGCTCGCCCTCCTGGGCGATCAGCTGAGTCATGCGCGCGCGAGTGTCATCGGCCAGGCATTTGAACAGGGTGACCGGTGCGAGCATCTGCAGCGGAGCCTGGGGCTTGCTCTTGACCAGCACGAACATCTTGATGCGCTCGTGGATCTGTTGCAGGCAGTGCTTGTAGGCATTCTTCTGCCGACTGCTGGCCGGGTCCTCGAAATCCCAGGCGATGTATTCGCCGGCACCGGGCAAGGTGCTGCACTCGAAGGCGGACTTGTCACACAGGGTGATCACGTAGTCGAACTGCTGACCGTCGAAGCTCTCCAGCGGTTTGCTGTGCAGACCATCTGTGCTGACGCCCAACTGCTCCAGGGCCTGACGCGCGCGCGGGTCGACCTCACCAGGCAGGGTGCCTGCGCTAAAAACCTCATAGCCTTCGGGGTCGGTATGGCGCAACAGCGCTTCAGCCATCTGCGAGCGGGCAGCGTTGGCCACACAGAGAAACAGCACGCGAATCTTTTGGCTCATGGCGATATGTGTCATGCAAATACGGTTTGGCGAATATATTGATATCCATATATCTTGTAAACCGCATATCTTCACAACCCGGCACCCGCCACAAGCGAGTAACCAAGGAGCGATTGCATGACCCCGCAAGAGCCAGTGGATGTTCTGATTATCGGCGGCGGCCAGGCCGCGCTGGCCACAGCCTACTTTCTACGGCGCACCCAACTGTCGTTTCTGCTGCTGGATGATCAGGCGCAACCCGGCGGCGCCTGGCTGCATGGCTGGGATTCGCTACGGCTGTTCTCCCCCGCCACCTGGAGTTCCATCGCCGGCTGGCAGATGCCCAACCCTGAGCCCGGCTACCCGCACCGCGATGCGGTGATTGACTACCTCGCGCAGTACGAGGCGCGCTATCAGTTGCCAATTGTGCGGCCGGTGCATGTCGATTCAGTGACGCGCGACGGCGAGCTGCTTGTGGTGCAGGCCGGCAGCCAGCAATGGCGTTGCCGGGCCCTGGTCAGTGCCACCGGCACCTGGAGCAAACCCTTTATCCCGACTTACCCCGGTAGTGCAGCGTTTGCCGGCCAGCAACTGCACTCGGCGCATTACCGCGACCCGCAGGCCTTTGCTGGCAAGCGCGTGCTGGTGGTGGGCGGCGGCAACTCCGGGGCGCAGATTCTCGCCGAGCTATCGAAAGTTGCCGAGACCCTGTGGATCACCCCGGAGCCACCGGCCTTTCTGCCGGATGAAGTCGATGGCCGGGTGCTGTTCGAGCGCGCCACCGAACGCTGGAAGGCCCAGCAGGAAGGCCGGGTAATCGACCAGCCGGTGGGCGGTCTGGGCGATATCGTGATGGTCGAGCCAGTACGTGAAGCCCGCGAGCGCGGCGTGCTGGTGGCCGAACGGCCGTTCCAGCGATTCACGGCAGATGGCGTGGAATGGGCCGATGGCCGCCGCGAGGCGGTGGATGCGGTGATCTGGTGCACCGGCTTTCGCCCGGCGCTGGATCATCTGCAAGGCCTGGATGTGCTGGAAGCCGACGGCAAGATCGCCGTCGATGGCACCCGCGCCAGCAAACAACCCAGCCTGTGGCTGGTCGGTTATGGCGAATGGACCGGGGCGGCCTCGGCCACCCTGATCGGCGTCACCCGCACCGCCCGCAGTACGGTCAGTGAAATAGCAGCAGACCTAGCAAGCAGTTGAAAAACTACCTGCGTTGCCATCGCGGCGTTAAAAACAGGCTCAAAATGCTCATTTACACTCGTAAACTCCGCTTTTTCGCCTGTTTTTGCCTTGCGCTGGCTGCCTCGCCTACGTTTTCAACAGCTTGCTACAGAGCGATACAGATCAATAGCAGCCCCGCCGTGCGCCGCTAGACTCGGCGCTCAGCTGCAAGGAAACCGCAATGTCCAGCCAGTGTGAAGTGATCGGCAAGCAAGCCGCAGGTGCCCCTCTGGGGTTTTTCGAGCGCTATCTGACGCTCTGGGTATTTCTCTGCATCATCGGCGGCACCCTGCTCGGTCTGTTTGCGCCGGCAGCAGCGCAGGCGGTAGGCGCGCTGGAAGTTGCTCAGGTGAATATCCCGGTAGGGCTGCTGATCTGGGTGATGATCATCCCCATGCTGATAAAGATCGACTTTCGCGCTATCGGCGAGGTCTATCAGCAGCGCGCCGGCCTGGGCGTGACCCTGAGCATCAACTGGCTGATCAAGCCGTTCACCATGGCTTTTATGGCCTGGCTGTTTCTGCGTCATGTGTTCGAAGGCTGGCTGCCGGCCGAACAGATCGACAGCTACGTGGCCGGGCTGATTCTGCTCGGCGCCGCGCCTTGCACGGCCATGGTGTTTGTCTGGAGCAACCTGTGTAAGGGCAACGCCAACTTCACCCTGACCCAGGTGGCGATCAATGACCTGGTGATGGTGTTCGCCTTCGCCCCCATCGTCGCCCTGCTGCTCGGCGTGTCGTCGATTCCGGTGCCCTGGGACACCCTGCTGCTGTCAGTGGTGATGTATATCGTCATCCCTCTGGCGATTGCCCAGTTTATCCGCGCGCGCCTGCTGCGCCGGGGTGATGCTGCGCTGCAAACGGTACTGGCACGCATCGGCCCGTTCTCCATCCTCGCCCTGCTGGCCACCCTGGTGCTGCTGTTCTCCTTCCAGGGCCAGACCATCGTCGCGCAACCGCTGATCATCGCCATGCTGGCAGTGCCGATTCTGCTGCAAACCCTGTTTATCGCTGCGCTGGGTTACTGGATGTGCCGGCAACTCAAGGTGCGCCACGATATCGCCGGGCCGGCGGCAATGATCGGTGCGTCGAACTTCTTCGAACTGGCCGTAGCCGTGGCTATCGCGCTGTACGGTTTCAACTCCGGGGCAGCGCTGGCTACGGTGGTCGGCGTGCTGATTGAGGTGCCGGTAATGCTCTGGCTGGTGCGCATGGTCAATAACAGCAAGGGTTGGTACGAGCGCGCGCAGGGCTGACTGCTCGATCCCGGCGGTTAATAGCCATTCACTCGCATGCCCGAAAATGACCATCCAGAGCGGTATATGCGGCGGGTCGACAGCCTATGCCCGGCAGGCTAGCGTCAATACAGGATGCACCAGCAGCATCCGGCCTGGGTCACTGGGCCCGTGCTTGTAGCCTGAGGTATGCCGCATGTCCGCTCGACTTGGCCACGTGCTCGCGCTTATTTCCCTCTGCCTGATCTGCCCTGCGCTGTTGCATGCCGATGCGAAGTGGGAGTCGCTGGACTTCATCACCGAAGAACTGCCGCCCTACAACTACACCGAAAGCGGCATCGCCCGCGGCATTGCCGTGGATATTCTGCTGGAGGCGGCGGCAGGCGCTGGCCTGCCCATTGCGCGCCGGGACATACGCTCCCTGCCCTGGGCGCGTGGCTACCAGATGGTGAAAAAAGGCCCCGGCGTGCTGCTGTTTTCCATGGCGCGAACGGATGAGCGTGGGCCGCAGTTCAAATGGGTTGGGCCAATCATGGCCAACCGCATCGTGCTGCTGGCGCGCAAGGACCGTCAGTTGCAGATCAGCCAGCCGGCGGACCTTAGCGCCTACCGCATCGGCGTGATTCGCGACGATATTGGCCATCAGTTGATCAATCGCCTGGGCGTGAATGACAGCCAGCTGCACATCTCCGCCAGCGCGATCCAGCTGGCCAATCTGCTGCACAACAGCCGCATCGACCTCTGGGCCTACGACGAAACCACGGCCTACTGGTTTATCCGCAACCTGGATCTGGATAGCCACAACTTCACCCCGGCCCATGTACTCAAGGAAGGTGAGATGTACTTCGCCTTCAGCATGGACACCAATGCCGCGCAACTGCTCAGGCTGCAGCACGGGCTTAACGCGCTGAAGCAACAGCCGCGTTACCTTGAAATACTCGACAGCTACAAATAGCCGCGCCTTGCATAATCTTGCGCTTTTCCGCGCGCGGGGGCTGGCACGCGGGCATGCCCGGCGTAGCATGGAGCGACGGAGGATTTATGTCGCAACTTGAGCACCTACAGGTTTTCCAGAGCATGCACAGCTCGCCCAACACCCGCCTGCACCGCAGCGCCGAGCTGGGCGATGGGCTGGCGGCTGCCGTGTGGAGCAACCGCCATGATGCCCGCGACTACGAAGCCCCCAGTCATCACACACTGTCCTGCTACCTGGCCGGCGGCACCGGCACCTTCCGCCGCGAAAGCCCGCACAGCAAAGGCGCGCCGGACAAGCTGTGCATCCTCCCGGCCGGCCATCAGTCGGAATGGGTGATCAACGGTGAAATCCATCTGGCCCACCTGTATATCAGCCAGGAGCAATTCGCCCTGGCGGCCGTCAACCTGCTGGACCGTGAGCCACGGGAACTGGAACTGCGCGAAGGCACCTTTCTCGACGACCCACAGCAGGCTCAGCGTTTTCGTCAGCTTAGCCAACTGGATTGGCAGGAGCCCGCCGAACGCCTGCTCAGCAGCAGCCTGGCCCACGGCCTGATCAACCACGCGCTGCTGTCCCAGGTGGGCCGCCGCGAAGGCCTGCGCCTGACCGGCGGCCTGGCCCCTAGCCAGCGCCGCCGAGTGCGCGAGTTTATCCAGGCCAACCTCAGTGAAGCGCTCAGCCTGGGCCAGCTGGCCAGTTTGTGTGCACTCTCCGAATACCACTTCGCGCGAATGTTCCAGCTCAGCTTCGGCCTGCCGCCGCATCGTTATGTGCTGGCCCAGCGCCTGCGCCATGGCCAGCAACTGCTGCAACACAGCACCCTGGCACTGGCTGAAGTGGCCCTGGCCTGCGGCTTTGCCAGCGCCAGCCACTTCAACAACCGTTTCCGTCAGGCCTTCAGCGCCACGCCGGGGCAATACCGCGCGGCTCTGCAACACCCCTGACCCCACGCCAGCAGCATCAGCCCGCCGCATACCCGCCTATCAGGCAACGCAGCTTGCGCCCCCTGTGCCTGAAAACAGCCTGCTAATCCCGTGCTGGCTGTGCAAGAATCATCGGCTGCCTTCGAGAAAGCTGCCCATGCCACGATTCATCCACTCGCCTGCCCGGTGCCACTGATGGCCCTCGATATCCTGCATCTACGCCAGGAAGACTGGCGCGCGGAATTCGGCGTGGGCGATCTACAGCGTGGCCAAGGCTATGCCGCGCAAGGCCGCAGCCGCCTGCTCAGCCTCAAGGACAGCACCCTTCTGGCCAGCTGCCGTGGCTCCGGCGCGCAAACCTATCAACAGCGCATCACCCTGCACCATTACGGCCAGGGCTGGGGCGTGACCGGCCATTGCAGCTGCCCGGTGGGCTTCAACTGCAAGCACGTGGCCAGCGCCCTGCTCACCCTGCAAACCCAGCAGGAACAAGGCGTCGATCTTTCGCCGCTGATCGTCAGCAGCCCGCAGGCTCGCGAAGAGTGCCTGGAAAACCTGCAGCCGAGCCCGGTGCTGAGCCTCGGCAGCCTGGTGCGCGTGCACTTCGATGCGCGCAGGGGGCGCATGCAGGAACAAACCCAGCACCGCGCCGCTCTGGCCTTCGATTACCAGGGCCACCTGGCATCTGGCAAACAGGGCAAGGACCTGCTGATCAAGCAGAGCGCCCAGCACAGCCTGCGCATCGTGCGTGATATCAGCGCTGAAACCCAACTGCGTAAACGCCTGGAGCAGACCGGCCTGCAAGTGGCGCTGCGGCAGAGCGAAGCCCTGCCGGAAAGCGCCGGCGAAGCTTACGAGCAACCCGGTGAGGCCGCCTGGCTGCAGTTTGTCCGCGAGCAATTACCGCTGTTGCGTGAGGAAGGCTGGCAGATCCGCATGCAGCCGGACTTCCAGTTCAACCTGACGCCAGTCGATGACTGGTATGCCGAGGTCGAGGAAGATCCCGAGCAGAACTGGTTCGACCTGGAGCTGGGCATCGAGGTCGAAGGCCAGCGCATCAGCCTGTTGCCGATTCTGCTGCAAGCCATCCGTCGCGCACCCTGGCTGCTCAATGGCGAAGCGCTGAACAAGCGCGATAACGATGAGGTGCTGCTGGTCAGCCTGCCGCATAACCACAAGCGCGTGGCCCTGCCGCTGGCGCGACTGAAACTGCTGCTGGCGACCCTGGGCGAGCTGTTTGTGCGCGAGCCGGGCGAGTCCAGCCAGCGCCTGCGCCTGTCGCGCCTGGATGCCGCGCGCCTCAATCACCTGCAAGAAGGCCCGGCACTCAGCTGGCAAGGTGGCGGCCAGCTGCGCGACTTCGCCGAACGCCTGCAGAGGCTGGACAGCGTCACCTTGCAAGCGCCCGCCGGCTTAGAAGCAGAGCTACGGCCCTATCAGCTGCAAGGTCTGGCCTGGATGCAGGGCCTGGCTGAGCTGGAAGTCGGCGGCCTGCTGGCCGATGACATGGGCCTGGGCAAAACCCTGCAGACCCTCGGCCATATCCTCTGCGAGTTCAACGCCGGACGTTTGCAGCAGCCGGCACTGATCGTCATGCCCACCAGCCTGATTCCCAACTGGCAGGATGAAGCCGCGCGCTTCACCCCGCAGCTCAAGGTGCTGGCGCTGCACGGGCCGAAGCGCCGCGCGCTGTTCAAGCAGATCGACGAACACCAGATCATCCTCACCACCTACGCCCTGCTGCCGCGCGACCTCAAGGCATTGAGCGCCTATCGCTATCGCCTGCTGATTCTCGATGAAGCGCAGAACATCAAAAACCCGCGCAGCAAGGCCGCCGTCGCTGCCGGGCAACTGCAGGCCGGGCAACGTCTGTGCCTGACCGGCACGCCGCTGGAGAATCACCTGGGCGAGCTGTGGTCGCTGTTCAACTTCCTCATGCCCGGCTGGCTCGGCGACAGCAAGAGCTTTACCCGCGACTACCGCACGCCGATTGAAAAGAACGCTAACCAGCAGCGCCTGACCCACCTGACCGGGCGGATCAAGCCCTTTATCCTGCGCCGCACCAAGGAGCAGGTGGCCAGCGAGCTGCCGCCGAAAACCGAAATCACCCACTGGGTCGAACTCAGCGCAGCGCAGCGCGACCGCTACGAAACCCTGCGTCTGGCCATGGACCAGAAGGTCCGCGCGGAAATCGCCCGCCAGGGTTTGGCGCGCAGTCAGATCGTGATTCTCGAAGCGCTACTGCGCCTGCGCCAGGCCTGCTGCGACCTGCGCCTGCTCGGTGAGGAAGGCGACAGCAGCCTGACCAGCGCGGACTCCGGCAAGCTCAGCGGCCTGCTGGAAATGCTTGAAGAGTTGTTTGCCGAAGGCCGGCGGGTGCTGCTGTTCTCGCAGTTCACCTCGATGCTGGCGTTGATCGAAGCCGAACTGAAGGCGCGCAACATTCCCTACGCCAAGCTCACCGGCAGCACCCAGGATCGCCGCACCCCGGTGCAGCAGTTCCAGGCTGGCGAACTGCCGATCTTCCTGATCAGCCTGAAAGCCGGTGGCTCAGGCCTGAACCTGACCGCCGCCGATACGGTGATCCACTTCGACCCTTGGTGGAACCCGGCCGCCGAAGCCCAGGCCAGCGACCGCGCCTACCGCATCGGCCAGGACAAGCCGGTGTTCGTCTACAAACTGATCGCCCGTGGCAGCGTGGAAGAGAAGATCCAGCAGCTGCAACAGGCCAAAGCCAACCTGGCCCGCGGCGTGCTGGAAGGCGGCAGCCAGACCCAGCTACAACTCAGCGAAGACGACCTGCAGGCGCTGTTTGCCCCGCTAAGCGACTGATCAGCCCTGCGCCTCAGTCATCGCTCTGCGCATCATCACGTTCGGCCGCCTCATCCGCCGCATTGGTCTTTTTCCGCGCACCGCCGGCCTGCACCGCAGGAAAGCGCGAGGAGGCATAGCGCACCACAAAGATCGCCAGCGCCAGCAACAGAATCGCCCCAGAGACCATCACCACGCCCATGTCGGGTTTATGGTTGTGCGAGATATCGGAAATCATCAGACGGGTCAGCGCGGTAATCGCCACATAGATCATGAAGCGGATCGGCATGTGGTTGGTCTTGAAATAGATCCCCACCATCGCCGCCAATTCCAGGTAGATAAACAGCAGCAGGATGTCGTCGACGGTTATGTGGCCCTTCTCCAGCATGCCGATAAAGGCCATGATCGCGGCCCAGGCGGTGATGGCGCCGATGGCGAACAGCGCCAGGTAGTGGAACGCCTCCATCAACAGATTGCCCAGCGATTCCGCCAGCCCATGCATGCGCTCGCGCATCAGCTCGGCCCAGTTTGGCTTACCCATAAAAGCTCCTAGAAGATCGAAAATGACGACAGCACCGCGCGTCATCACCTAACAGTGTCAGTAGAAGAAGCTTGCTGCGGGCGAAAAAGCACCTGCAACCGCCGCGCCATGCTGGCGACTGGCTGTTGCAGGCTGAAGAATCGGCTATGTTGTTAGCCGGCATGGCAATTGCTGCTGGCCAAATGCAGGCGAGTTCTTTATGCTCGCTACCACTGTACAAATAAACAGTTTATTGCAACCTATCAGCGTGAAGGCGTAGAGGTGATGAATGGCCGTCGAAGTGGTGTACCGCAGCAGCCGGGATTTGGAGCGTTTATTCATGGATAAAGCCGAAGCCGACCGTCATGACAAAATGCTCGAACTGGCCGAGTTGCTCACCGAGGTACTGCAAAAAGCCGTGCCATCGCTGAATGAAGCCCAGGGTGAAGAGCTGGGGATTTATATGGCGAAGAACCGTGACATCTTCGCCAAGGCGTTTAAGAACCAACCCGACGCCTTGAGTGAACTGAGCGAACCCGCTGCCGAGTAACGCCAGCAGCGGTAAACAAAACCCCAGTCAACGACTGGGGTTTTGCGTTTCTAGCAACGGTCAAACTCAGCCATACAACAAACGCTCAGCAATGGCATCGGCGACCCTCGCCGGCGAGCGTTTATCGGCCTGAGCATGACCGAAGATTTCGGTCAGGCGCCGGCTGATCTGCGTCAGGTGCGCGGTGATCGCCGGCAGGGGCTCGCCCTGATGCTTCAGCGCCACGTAGATCAGGCCACCGGCATTGATCACATAATCCGGCGCATAGAGAATCCCCCGCGCCTGCAGGCTGTCGGAGATATCGGCACTGGCCAGCTGATTGTTTGCCGCCCCCGCCACCGCCGAACAGCGCAACTGCCCGACTGTGGTGTGGTTCAGCACACCGCCCAGCCCGCACGGCGCGAGAATGTCGCACGGAGTGGAGAGCAAGGCCTCGCTGGCCACCGGCCGCGCACCCAGTTGCTCGACTGCCAGTTGCACACGCCCCTGATCCAGATCGCTGACCAGCAGCTCGGCGCCAGCGGCATGCAGTTGCTCGGCCAGCGCATAACCGACATTGCCCAGGCCCTGAATCGCCACCCGCAAGCCTTCCAGGTTGTCGCTGCCGAGCCGTGCCAGAGCGGTGGCGCGAATACCGGTAAACACCCCCATCGCCGTGTGTGGCGACGGATCGCCTTCGGCCGTGGTGCTGGTGACATGCTGGGTGTGCTGGGCAATGCAGTCCATATCGACGCTGGAGGTGCCGCTGTCCATGGCGGTGATGTAGTGGCCGTTAAGGGTTTCGATAAACCGCCCGAAGGCTTCAAACAATGCGCCGCGATTGTCGACATGCGCCGGACGGATAATCACCGCCTTGCCGCCGCCCTGTTGCAGGCCGGCCAACGCCGCCTTGTAGCTCATGCCCTTGGCCAGGCGCAGCACATCCTCAATGGCGCTTTGGCTGTCGACGTAGGGTAGATAACGACAGCCGCCCAGCGCGGGACCGAGGCGACTGTTGTGGATGGCGATAATGGCCTGCAGGCCAGTCAGCGGGTCCACGGCGAAGTGCAACGACTCCAGCCGGGCGGTTTCCATCATGGCGAACATGCTGTGGCTCCCGTACTGATTTGCAGATCAGTATAGGCAGTGGCTCTGCCCGCACCCCTCCGGCGGTCAGTTGCACCATGGGCCCGCGCAACAATCCACTGGACGAAGCACCGGCGCTTGACTACAAAGCCAGAGAGACTTGGAGATTGCCATGGACCCACGCTCCGCCTGCCTTGCCTGTCTGGAGCAACAACCGCCTGCGCTGTTCGAGGCAGCGCTGTGGATTGCCGTGGAGCACCAGCCAACGCTGCAACCGGCCGAGGTGCTGCAACGGCTTAACGGCTTGCAGCAGCAGGTCGGCCAGGGCTTGCCTAACCTGCCGCTGCAGGAACTGGCGCAACCGCTGCTGCGCAGGCTCAGTGAGCTGGATTTTCATGAAGACGACGAACGCCCGCTGCGGCCGAGGGCGGCGCTGCTTGATCAGCTGTTGCTGCGCCGCCGTGGCCAGCCGCTATCCCTGGCCCTGCTCGCGCTGGAGTTGGCCAGGCGCTTGGGAATTCCGCTGCAGGGGGTGAATTTTCCGGGGCATTTTCTGCTGCGCGTACCGGGCGCCGATCACCTGCTCGACCCGTGCAGCGGCCGGCGTCTGTATACCCGCGAATGCCGCGAGCTGCTGCAGCGCCACCTGGGCCCTAACGCCGAGTTGAGCGCCAGCCAGCTGCAACCCTGCGATGAGCGCAGCATGCTGCAACGTCTGTCGCGCAATCTGCGGCAACTGCATCAACTGGACGATGACCCGCTGGCCGCGCTGCGCGATGCCGAGCGCGTGCTGCTGCTCGGCACGCCGACCCTGCATGATCACCTGGCCCGCGCGGAGATTTATCAATTGCTCGATTGTCCGCAGGGCGAGCGCTTCGACCTGCAATGCGCCCTGCTGCTCAGCGATGACCCGGCGCAGCACCTGCAACTCAGCCAGCGTCTACGCCTACTCAGCGCAAGCCCGGCGCTGCACTAGGGTCTGTTGCCGTTTCATTCGCGAGCCGCGTTGCTGCGCAAAATCTCGCCAGGCTAGGCGGAGGACGCAGGTAATGGTTGTTCCCTTGCCAAGTCCTCCAACACCGCATGGCGATATTTTGTGCGCAACCCGCAGGGACGGGCCTGTTTTAGCGCGATGCTGCGTTTCTCGACACTCATTTGGAACAACCAAACTTCGTGTCTCGTGCCTTGCCTCGCGCTAAAACAGGCTCCGGCGCGGCCGCGAACGAAACGGCAACAGACCCTAAAAAAAGCCCAACGCCTTGGCCTTGGCCACCGCCTGAGTACGCCGCGCCACGCCCAGCTTGCCGTTGATCCGGCGGGCATGGGTTTTGACCGTATGCAGGGAAATAAACAGCTGCTCGGCCACTTCCTGATTGGACAGCCCCTGGGCGATCAGGCCGAGCACTGCAAGTTCGCGGCTGCTCAGGGCATTGGCGCTGGCGGCAGGCAAAGCGCTCGGCGCCTCATCGGCCTGGCTGGCCACGCGGAACCACGGGCACTGATAACCCAGACGCAGCTGCAAGGCCTGGCCGGCCTGCCGGGCCTGTTCGGCGCCAGCTTTATCACCAAAGGCTGCGCAGGCTTCGGCATAGCTGAGCCACAACTCACTGACCAACGCCTGCCTACCTTGGCCTGCCACCTGCTCCAGTAACTGCCGCAGAGGTTCGCGCACATCCTCGCCCTGCTCGCGATCCAGTTGCAGCAGCAGCGCCTGAAAACGCGGAATCAGCTCGGGGAAATTCGGCGTCGGCAGCACTGCTTTGACCCGTCGTTCATAGCCCAGCACCCGGGTGGCTGCTTCCCGTGCACGCTGACGGTGGCCTTGGGCGATCCACAGGTGACTGCTGGCCAGCAATAGGGTGCCGCGGTAGAGGGTTTCCGTGACGTGCTGACGCTGCATCTGCCGCTCGGCTTGCGCCAAGTGGGCAAAGGCCGTGGCGACATCACTCTGCCCCATCGCCAACTCGGCCAGGCCCAGGTAGCCATGAAAAGCCCCCGGATCACCGCAAGCGAGCGCATGTTCAAGCCCTTGTAGCAGAGCCGTAGCCGCTTCATCCGCACGCCCCTGGCGCAACTGCAGACGCCCCAGGCGTAGCTCAAGGCGTGCCAGTACCGGCGTGTTGCGCAAGGCGGCCGGAGCGGTTGCCGTCAGCACCCGCTGCAGCAACGCTTCGGCGCGGACAAATTCGCCACGCGCCTCCAGAAGCAGGGCGTGATCCAACTCCAGCAAGGCTTCAAACACCGGGTTGCCATGCAGGCGCGCCTGCTTCAAGGCTTCGAAACTAAGCTTCTGCGCCACCTCCAGCTGACCTTCACCAATGGCCACCAGAGTCAACGCCGAACGACACAACAGCGACTGCGCCCAGGCGTTTTCCGGCAAGCTCTGCAGGGCTTCCAGCAGGTTGTTGCGGGAGTCCATCGCGCAGGCCCGGCCGTAGGCAATGATGCCCTGGATGGCCTGCCAGTGAGCGAACAGCTCGCGGGTCCGCGCGCCATCGCTACGCGGCTGAAAGCGCGACAGCTGATTGATACAGGTCTGTGCTTCATCCAGACGGCCGACCAGCAGCAACACCCAGGCGTTGAGCAGAATCAGCCGGGGCGTGCTGCACAGCAGGCTGTCCGGCAACTCGCTACGCCAGCGCAGAATCAGCGCCAGGTCCTGCCCCTGCAGCACCTGCTCCTCGGTAAAGCGCTCAAGAAAACTACCGGCCACCTCCGGCTGCCCGGCCAGCAAGGCATGCTCCACCGCCGCGCGAATATCACCATGGCCGGCAAACCACTGGCTGGCATGTACGTGCAAGGCGCTGCACGGCAGGTTTTGCACCTGCCGCTGCAGCAGTCGGGCTAGCGGCGGGAACAGTACATACCAGCCTTTGGCTGCGTCCAACTCCTGAATAAACACGCCGCGGTCGATCAGCGCGCGTAACCACTGCGCGCCCTCGCCCATGCCAAACAGGTGATCACACAGCGCCGGATTGAAGCGCGGCAACTGCGCCAGTTGCTGGAACATCTGCAACAGCTCATCCGGCAGCCCTTGCAACACTTCACGTTCGACATACTCGGCGAGCAGCTGATCATGCTCACCATCCTGTGGCGCACTCAACGCAGCCGGCTCGGCCTGAGCCGCCAACAGACGCAGACGCAAAGCCGCTGGCCAGCCCTGGGTCAGCTCATGCAGATCCTGCGCCCAGGCACTGCGGGCGGGGTCCAACTGCTGCAGCCAGGCCAGTACTTCCGCCTCGCTGAAGGCCAGTTCGCTGGCCCCCAGTTCGAGCAGCTCACCTTCCAGCAACAAGCGCGAGAGATTGCAGACCGGCCGCCGGCGGCTGCCCAGCCACCAGCAAACGCCAGGCGGGGTCACCATCAGCAGTTGATTGAGAAAACCATCGAGACTGTGGTTCGGCTGCGCCGGGTAGTCATTGAGCATGATCCACAGCTGCCGCGACTCTTGCGCTAGGGTCGCCAGCAACTCGCCACTACTGAGGTCAGCGGGGTAATCGAGCAGCTTGCCCAGCTGCTGGGCCAGTTGCTCGGCATGCAGGCCTTCGGCGGCGCAGGTCAACCAGAGCAGGCGGTAGCTGGCCGGACATTCACGGGCGCAATCGGCCAACAGTACGGTCTTGCCAAAGCCAGCCGGGCCGACCAGCAAACGCAGGCGACAGTCTTGCGCCAGCAGGCGCTGCTGCAGGGATAGCCGGGAGATATGCCCGGGCGGCGGGCGTTGTACGCTGCCACAGGAAGACGCTGCGGCGCTCAGCGAGAATGGCGCTAATGCGTTCATGACGGCTCGTTTTATTGTTATTGCAGGAACCGGATCATTGCAGACTAAACCTCAACACCTGAGGCTTACAGCTCTATTACCGCAGGTGATGGCGGGCAATAAAAAAGGCGGCCCGAGGGCCGCCTAAATCACGGAGTTGCGAGGTTGCTCGGCGGCTTTAACGCACGCCGGAGCTACGCAGGGCGGCCGGGGTGTAGTCGGCGCCGCTGGTCTGGAAGCCGAAGCTGTAGGCGGACTTCTCTTCGTTCTTCATACCCAGGGCCAGGTAGCGCCCGGCGATCACGTCGTACAGCGCTTCCAGGGTGTAACCGGTCATTTTGTGGTGGTAGTAGCTCTGCGCATGTCCCTCGGCGACACGCCACAACTGGCCGCGGCCGTCGTAGTGGTCGACCAGGGCCAGTTGCCAGCTGTCCTCATCGAAGTACATATGGCGCTTGGCATAGATATGCCGCTCGCCGGACTTCAGCGTGGCTTCCACTTCCCAGACCCGGTGCAGCTCGTAGCGAGTCAGGTCCTGGTTGATATGCCCAGCCTTGATCACGTCGTCGTATTTGAGTGCTGGCGAGTCCAACTTGTAGCTGTTGTAGGGGATATACATCTCCTTCTTGCCTACCAGTTTCCAGTCGTAACGATCTGGCGCACCGGAGAACAGGTCGAAGTTGTCGGCGGTACGCATACCATCGGCGGCAGTACCCGGACCGTCATAAGCCACCTGCGGAGCGCGGCGCACACGGCGCTGGCCGGCGTTGTAGATCCACGCCAGGCGCGGCTCCTTAACCTGGTCGATGGTCTCGTGCACCAGCAGCACGTTACCTGCCAGGCGCGATGGCGCGGTTACCCGCTGCTTGAAGTAGAGCAGCACGTTGGCCGCCTTGGCTGGGTCGACGTCGGGCATATCCGAAGGGAAAGCAATTTCGTCCTCGAACTTGACCAGACTGAAGGAACCATTGGTCTGCGGTGTGGCTTGGGTGATCCAGCGACGCACGTTGCCGCCGCGGTAGCGAGTGATATGGTTCCAGGCCACCTCGACGCCACTCTTGGGAATCGGGAAGGCGTAGTAACGGCTGTCACTGAAGTTCTGCAGGCCGTTGCCGCCATCCACCGGGCTGGTGTTGAGCGCGCTCTGCTTGGCCGCGGCATAGATGGCATCGGGTGCCGCAGCAGTACGGTGGGTTGGGTAGACCGGCAGCTTGTAGCTGTCGGGATAACGCTTAAGCATCGCCATCTGGCCAGGAGACAGCTTGTCCTGGTACTGCGCGGCATTGGCGGCGGTGATGGTGAACAGCGGCTGTTCATTGGCGAACGGGTCGGCGAGGAAGCCCTTGCTGTCGACGCTGCCGGCATTGGCCGGCAGACCGCCGGTCCACTCCGGGATGCTGCCCTCGGCGTTACCGGCCTTTTCCGCGCCCAGCGGAGTAAGGCTGGCACCCAGTTGCGCCGCCTCCTCGGGGGATACCGCGGCCATCACGCTGCAGGCCAACAGGCTGAGTGCCAGCGCACCGGTTTGCAGGATTCTTGTGCTTTTCATTCTTTACGGATCCTTTGCGCAGGGTTGATCAGAAGTTCACGCCAAAACTCAGGGCGACGAAATCACGGTCAGTGGTGGTGTTGTACTCGCCACCAAAGAAGTCGGTGTAACTCAGGCTGGCGTTGTAGGTGTTCTGGTAGTCGGCGTTCAGACCGACGCTGATGGCCTTGCTACCCTCGTTGAAGTTCGGCCCATAACCATCGACGTCATGCGACCAGGCCACACTCGGGCTCAGGTTGATACCAGCGATCACGTTGCTGTAGTCGGCACTGGCGCGCAGGCGATAACCCCAGGAACTGCTGGTAAAGAACCCGTCGTCATTACACTGGTCTGGGTTGGCCGCGTTGAGGCCTGCCTGGCACACCGCGTTGTTGGCAATCTCACCGAAGCCAAACACCGGATCGCGGCCGAAGCGCAGTTCGCCGGTGTCATCGCTGATACCGCTGATATGGTTGTAACCGACCTCGCCGACCAGAGTCAGGCGGCTGGCACCCAGCACCCGGTCGAAAAACTGCACCGCGCTGACCTGCGCCTGGGTAAAGGGCTTGCGCACATAACCCTGGATATCGCCGCCGAGCACCGGCGCGGCATGGCCGCTGGTAAATACCGGCGAGGTACCCGAGCCGAGCGAGGCGAAGGTCAGGTCGGTGGAGTTGATCCCGATCGGCATATTCGGCCGGTAACTGATCTCACCGGACAGCGCGGTACCGCCGACGTTGCTCTGGAAGCTCAGGCCATAGAGGCGAATATCCTCCGGGTACTCAAGGAAATAACGGGCAGCCTGGGGGGTGCCGTTAGTGGTGATGATAAAGCTGCCGCTGGGCGTACGGCTGTGGTAATTCATGGCGTAAAGGCCGAACTCGGTGTCGTTCAACGACTCGGCGAACCAGCGTAGGGCTACGCCGAACTGACCGTCATCGCGAGCGTCGCGGTCGCCAGCACGCGGGATATACACAGGGTTGCCCGGGGCACCGGTGTTATTCGACTCGCCGGGGCCAACATCGGCCCCGGCCACCACCAGACGGTCTTCGCAACCATCGGCGGCCGTATCACTGCCGGAGAAGAAGGTGCCGCAGTTATCCAGAATGGTCTGGTCCCACTCCAGCTGATAGAAGGCCTCCATGGACAGGCTATCGGTCAGGCTCTGCGACACATAGAGCATATTGACCGGAATCAGACCTTCCTTGATTTCCGCACCAGGACGGCGGAAGGCGGCGGCGTCGATCGGGTTGATCGAGTTGATCGAGTTGCCGATAAATGTGCTCTCGCCCCAGCTGACCACCTGCTTACCGGCCCGCACGCTGCCCGGCAGATCGCCCAGGCTGTAGTTGTGGTAGACGAAGGCATCGAGAATCTGCGCACCGGAGGCCTGCGCGGCTTCCTTGCGGTTGTGATCGTCGATGTCATAGAGCAAGCGCTGCTCATCCTTGGTTTCGAAGTCGTACCAATACTTGCCGCGCACGAATACACCGGTATCGCCGTACTTCAATTCCAGGTCATGAATACCCTTGAAGATCTTCGAGAAGGTTTCGCCCTTCTTGAAGTTCAGTCGGCCATCGTCGTTAGTCTGTGAGGAAGCTTCACCGCCATTGCGAGTCCCGACAAAAGCTGGCTCCGCGCCGCGCGTCGACCAGCTGGCACCTATCGACAACTGGGAGTCGAACTGCGCCTCGATCTCGCCGAAGTTGAAAGTCACAGCCTGGGCCGGCGCAATGCCACCCAAAGCGACAGCCACGGCCAGTACGCAGGGCTGGAAGTAGGCATGTCTTGTTCTTGTTGTCATGCGGCTCTCCTGGAAAGCTGGGTTTCATGTAGAGGCCACACGCTACTCAGCCGCCTGATGCGGGATAAGCGCCCGAAAGAGGTATTTGCCCCGTCAGCCGAAAGAGTGAATGCACCTCTAAAAAGCCGCTCCCCAGCCGGTCCATGGACCATTTCAATGGCGCTTTATAGGGTGGGTGAATGGGCCTTGCGGCTCGCTGGAGCTATGGGTGGCTCTTGGCGCGATAACGCAGGTCGCGTTGCAGCACCAGCGCGGAGGCCAATCGGTGGTTCTGGCAGGCGCATGTATCGATTTGAATACATCGTAAGGAAAGCGACACAAAACGATCAGCCCGCGACGCCAGTGCCTTTGCCGGGCGCTTTATGGGTTAACCGCCCCCATCCGTATCGAAATCACTACAAACGCCATAAGACCGAACCCATAAAAATAACTTAAGTTATTGTTTTTATTGATAAAAAATATAATGGCACCTACCTTGCTATGGTCTTTCCACCTTCCGCTCGTGCCCGGCACGCGCGTCCAGCACATCGCCCCCAGCAGAAAGGGCGAGTCACCACCCTTGAGGAGTTCACATGAGCGAATTGCGTTTTACCGTTGAGCACGAATGGCTGCGTCAGGATGCCGATGGTCTGGTTACCGTGGGCATCACTGCCTATGCCCAGGAAGCCCTGGGTGACGTGGTGTTCGTTCAGCTGCCGGAAGCCCAGAGCTATGCCGAGGGTGACGAAGTGGCCGTGCTGGAATCGGTAAAAGCTGCGAGCAATATCGCCATGCCGCTGGACGGTGAGGTGGTCGAGGTCAATGGCGAGCTAGAATCCAGCCCTGAGCTGGTCAACGAAGATCCCCTGGGCAAGGGTTGGTTCTTCCGTTTCCGTCCGGCCAATGCCAGCGCGGTAGCCGACCTGCTCGACCAGGCCGCCTACGAGCGCCTGCTCAACGCCAATGCTGACGCCTGAGAGATTGTGATGACCAAGCTGACCACCCAGAACGAATTTGTCGCCCGCCATATCGGCCCACGTGACGCCGATACCGCTGCCATGCTCGAACTGCTCGGCTACGCCAGCATCGACGCGCTGACCGATAACGTCATCCCCGACAGCATCAAGGGCACCAGCGTGCTGGGCGCCCAGCCGGGCCTGTCGGAAGCCGACGCCCTGGCCAAGATCAAGACCATCGCCGGCAAAAACCAGCAGCTCAAGACCTTTATCGGTCAGGGCTACTATGGCACCCACACGCCGAGCCCGATCCTGCGCAACCTGCTGGAAAATCCGGCCTGGTACACCGCTTACACCCCGTATCAGCCAGAGATTTCCCAGGGCCGCCTGGAGTCGCTGCTGAACTTCCAGACCCTGATCAGCGACCTCACCGGGATGCAGATCGCCAACGCCTCGCTGCTGGATGAAGCCACCGCCGCAGCCGAGGCCATGACCTTCTGCAAACGCCTGTCGAAGAACAAGGCCAGCAATGCCTTCTTTGCTTCCCAGCATTGCCATCCGCAAACCCTCGACGTGCTGCGCACCCGTGCCGAGCCCCTGGGCATTGAAGTGGTGATCGGCGACGAAGCAGCCATCACTGACGCCAGCGCCTACTTCGGCGCGCTGCTGCAGTACCCCGCGAGCAATGGCGACATCTTCGACTACCGCGAACTGGTTGAGCGCTTCCACGCCGCCAATGCTTTGGTCGCCGTCGCCGCTGACCTGCTGGCCTTGACCCTGCTCACTCCGCCGGGCGAGTTCGGTGCCGACGTGGCCCTGGGCAGCGCGCAGCGTTTCGGTGTGCCGCTGGGCTTCGGTGGCCCACACGCGGCCTACTTCGCCACCCGCGATGCATTCAAACGCGATATGCCGGGCCGCCTGGTCGGCATGTCGATCGACCGTTTCGGCAAGCCGGCCCTGCGCCTGGCCATGCAGACCCGCGAGCAACATATCCGCCGCGAGAAGGCCACCAGTAACATCTGTACCGCCCAGGTGCTGCTGGCCAATATCGCCAGCATGTACGCCGTGTACCACGGCCCGAAAGGCCTGGTGCAAATCGCCCAACGCACCCACCAGTTCACCGCAATCCTGGCCAAAGGCCTGCGCGCTTTGGGTTACAGCGTTGAGCAGGAATTTTTCTTCGACACCCTGACCCTGGCCACCGGCGGCAAAACCGCTGCCCTGCACGCTGCGGCGCGCAAGGCCGGGATCAACCTGCGTGAAGTCGACGGCGAGCGCCTGGGCCTGTCCCTCGACGAAACCACCGATCAAGCGGCCGTTGAAGCCCTGCTGGCGGTCTTCGCCGAAGGCAAAGCTGTTCCAGCCTTCGCTGAACTGGCGGCTGGCGTAATCGCCCAACTACCAAAAGGCCTGCTGCGCGAATCGGAAATTCTCAGCCACCCGGTGTTCAACCGCTACCACAGCGAAACCGAGCTGATGCGCTACCTGCGCAAGCTGGCTGACAAGGACCTGGCGCTGGACCGCAGCATGATTCCGCTGGGCTCCTGCACCATGAAGCTCAACGCCGCCAGCGAAATGATCCCGGTGACCTGGGCCGAGTTCGGCAGCCTGCACCCCTTCGCCCCGGCCGAACAGAGCCAGGGTTACACCCAGCTGACCACCGAACTGGAAGCCATGCTCTGCGCGGCCACCGGTTACGACGGCATCTCCCTGCAGCCGAACGCCGGCTCCCAGGGCGAGTACGCCGGCCTACTGGCCATTCGTGCTTATCACCTGAGCCGCGGCGATGATCAGCGCGATATCTGCCTGATCCCGCAATCGGCCCACGGTACCAACCCAGCGACCGCCAGCATGGCCGGTATGCGCGTGGTGGTAACCGCCTGCGACAGCAGCGGTAACGTCGACATCGCTGACCTCAAGGCCAAGGCCGAAGAGCACAAGGATCGTCTGGCCGCGATCATGATCACCTACCCATCGACCCACGGCGTGTTCGAAGAAGGCATCCGCGAGATCGCGCAGATCGTTCATGACAACGGCGGCCAGGTGTATATCGACGGCGCCAACATGAACGCCATGGTCGGCCTCTGCGCCCCGGGCAAGTTCGGCGGTGACGTGTCGCACCTGAACCTGCACAAGACCTTCTGCATCCCGCACGGCGGTGGCGGCCCAGGCGTCGGCCCGATTGGTGTTAAAGAGCACCTGATTCCGTTCCTGCCTGGCCACGGCCATATGGCGCGCAAGGAAGGTGCGGTCAGCGCTGCGCCGTTCGGCAGCGCCAGTATCCTGCCGATTACCTGGATGTATATCAGCATGATGGGCGGCGAAGGCCTCAAGCGCGCCTCCCAGATGGCCATTCTCAACGCCAACTACATCGCCCGCCGCCTGGAAGAGCACTACCCCGTGCTGTATTCGGGCAGCAATGGCCTGGTGGCGCATGAGTGCATTCTGGATATCCGCCCGATCAAAGACAGCAGCGGCATCAGCGTTGACGACGTGGCCAAGCGCCTGATCGACTTCGGCTTCCACGCGCCAACCATGTCCTTCCCGGTAGCCGGCACCCTGATGATCGAGCCGACCGAGAGCGAGTCCAAGGAAGAGCTGGACCGCTTCTGCGACGCCATGATCGCCATCCGCAACGAGATTCGTTCGGTGGAAGCTGGCCAGCTGGACGCCAACGACAACCCGCTGAAAAACGCCCCACACACCGCACTGGAACTGGTCGGCGAGTGGACTCACGCCTACAGTCGCGAGCAGGCCGTGTACCCAGTGGCCAGCCTGATCGAGGCCAAGTACTGGCCGCCGGTCGGCCGTGTGGACAACGTGTTCGGCGACCGCAACCTGATCTGCGCCTGCCCGTCCATCGAGGCGTACCAGGACGCGTGACAACAGCCCGCGGCCCGGAACACATCCGGGCCGCAGGACTGCTTTCTCCCCAATTTTCGACTCACCTCTACCCGAGGCGGGTTAGCTGCACCTCATATAAAAACCAGAGGGCCTCACCATGTTTAGCAAGCACGACCAACTGCAAGGCTACGATGACGCCCTGCTCGCCGCGATCAACGCCGAAGAGCAGCGTCAGGAAGACCATATCGAGCTGATCGCCTCGGAAAACTATTGCAGCCAGCGGGTGATGCAGGCCCAGGGCAGCGGCCTGACCAACAAGTACGCCGAAGGCTATCCGGGCAAGCGCTATTACGGTGGTTGCGAGCATGTCGACAAGGTCGAGGCCCTGGCCATCGAGCGCGCCAAACAGCTGTTCGGCGCCGATTACGCCAACGTGCAGCCGCACTCCGGTTCTTCCGCCAACAGCGCGGTGTACCTGGCGCTGCTGAATGCCGGCGATACCATTCTCGGCATGAGTCTGGCCCACGGCGGCCACCTGACCCACGGCGCCAAGGTGTCGTCCTCCGGCAAGCTGTACAACGCGGTGCAGTACGGCATCGACGAACAGGGCCTGATCGATTACGCCGAGGTAGAGCGCCTGGCCGTCGAACACAAACCGAAGATGATCGTCGCCGGCTTCTCCGCCTACTCGCGCACCCTGGATTTCGCCCGTTTCCGCGCCATCGCCGACCAGGTCGGTGCGCTGCTGTTTGTCGATATGGCCCACGTTGCGGGCCTGGTGGCCGCTGGTCTGTATCCGAATCCGCTGCCGTTTGCCGATGTGGTCACCACCACAACGCATAAAACCCTGCGCGGCCCGCGTGGTGGCTTGATCCTGGCCAAGGCCAATGAAGAGATCGAGAAAAAGCTCAACTCCGCCGTGTTCCCCGGCAGCCAGGGTGGCCCGCTGATGCATGTGATCGCGGCCAAGGCCGTATGCTTCAAGGAAGCGCTGGAGCCAGGCTTCAAGACCTACCAACAGCAGGTGATCAACAACGCTCAGGCCATGGCCGAAGTGTTTGTTGCGCGCGGCTTTGACGTGGTCTCCGGCGGTACCGACAACCACCTGATGCTGGTCAGCCTGATCAAGCAGGGCCTCACCGGTAAGGCGGCCGACGCAGCCCTGGGCGCAGCGCATATCACGGTGAACAAGAACGCCGTGCCGAATGACCCGCAGTCGCCGTTTGTCACCTCCGGCATCCGCATCGGCACCCCGGCGGTAACCACCCGCGGTTTCAAGCAGGGCGAGTGCCGCACCCTGGCCGGCTGGATCTGCGACATCCTCGACGACTTGGAAAACCCTGCGGTAATCGAGCGCGTTCGTGGTCAGGTTGCGAACCTATGCGCCAGCTTCCCGGTCTACGCTGACTAGAACGGTACGCAGTTTTTGCCACTAGCGGCGCGGTTACCCAGCGCGCCGCATCATCGCCGCCCCACAAGGGCGGCAGCAAAACACGCAGTCGGAGCAAGCATGTCACTAAGCGTTTTTGACCTTTTCAAGATCGGCATCGGCCCTTCCAGCTCGCACACCGTCGGCCCAATGCTGGCCGCCCTGCGCTTTGCCGAAGGCCTGCGCCGCGATGATCTTTTGGCCACCACCGACAGCATCAAGGTCGAGCTGTACGGCTCCCTCGGCGCCACCGGCAAGGGCCATGGCAGCGATAAAGCCGTGCTGCTCGGCCTGGAAGGTGAACAGCCGGACAGCGTCGACACCAACACCGTCGAGGCCCGTCTGGCGGCGATTCGCAGCAGCGGTGAACTCAATCTACTCGGCGAAAAACCCATCCGTTTTGTCGAAAAGCAGCACCTGGCGATGATCCGCAAGCCGCTGCCCTTTCACCCCAACGGCATGATCTTTCGCGCCTTCGACGCCGCCGGCTTGCAGATCCGTTCGCGCGAGTACTACTCGGTGGGTGGCGGTTTTGTGGTCGATGAACAAGCAGCCGGCGCCGACCGCATCGTCGAAGACAGCACCGTGCTGCAATACCCCTTTACCACCGGCAAACAGCTGTTGGCGCACTGCGCCGAACACAACCTGTCGATCAGCCAGGTGATGCTGGCCAACGAAGCCGCCTGGCGACCGGAAGCCGAAACCCGCGCGCGGCTGCTGCATATCTGGCAGGTGATGCAGGATTGCGTCGAAGCCGGTTGCCGCAATGAAGGCATCATGCCCGGCGGCCTCAAGGTCAAACGCCGCGCCGCCGCGTTGCACCGCCAGCTGTGCAAACACCCGGAAGCCAGCCTGCGCGACGCCTTGAGCGTGCTCGACTGGGTCAACCTCTACGCCCTCGCGGTGAACGAGGAAAACGCCAGCGGCGGCCGCGTGGTCACTGCGCCCACCAATGGCGCGGCCGGTATCGTGCCGGCGGTGCTGCATTACTACAGCCGCTTTATCCCCAGCTCCAACGACGACGGCGTGGTGCGCTTTCTGCTCACCGCCGCCGCCATCGGCATCCTCTATAAAGAAAACGCCTCGATCTCCGGTGCCGAAGTCGGCTGCCAGGGCGAGGTCGGCGTGGCCTGTTCGATGGCCGCAGGCGCCTTGTGCGAAGTGCTCGGCGGCAGCGTCAATCAGGTGGAAAACGCCGCCGAGATCGGTATGGAACACAACCTCGGCCTGACCTGCGACCCGATCGGCGGCCTGGTGCAGGTACCCTGCATCGAACGCAACGCCATGGGCTCGGTCAAGGCGATCAACGCCGCACGCATGGCCCTGCGCGGCGACGGCCAGCACTTCGTTTCGCTGGATAAAGTGATCCGCACCATGCGCCAGACCGGTGCCGATATGAACAACAAGTACAAGGAAACCGCCCGCGGCGGCTTGGCCGTGAATATTGTCGAGTGCTGACACGGCACCCCATACAACCTGTGGCGCGAGCTACTCGCGAGGCTTTTAGCTCGCGCCTACATAAACAACCTTTACCGACATGGAGAACCGCATGACCACTGAAACCCTGGCGAAAACCCCGCTACATGCCCTGCATCTCGAACTGGGCGCGCGCATGGTGCCGTTCGCCGGCTACGACATGCCGGTGCAGTACCCGCTCGGGGTGATGAAGGAACACCTGCACACCCGCGAAGCCGCCGGCTTGTTCGACGTGTCGCATATGGGGCAGATCATTCTGCGCGGCCCGCAGGCGGCGCAGGCCCTGGAGCGCCTGGTGCCGGTGGATATCATCGACTTGCCCGTGGGCATGCAGCGTTACGCCATGTTCACCGATGATCATGGCGGCATCCTCGACGACCTGATGGTCGCCAACCTGGGCAACGACACCCTGTTTCTGGTGGTCAACGCGGCCTGCAAGCACAAGGACTTGATGCACCTGCAACTGCAGATCTCCAGCCAGTGCCAGATCGAAGCCTGTTTCGACCGCGCCCTGCTCGCCCTGCAAGGCCCGAAAGCCGTCGACGTACTGGCGCGCCTGGCACCCGAAGTAGCCAAGATGACCTTTATGCAATTCGCCCCCGTACGTCTGCTAGGTGTCGACTGCTACGTCAGCCGCTCCGGCTACACCGGTGAAGACGGCTTCGAAATCTCGGTGCCGGCCGCCCACGCCGAAACCCTGGCGCGCAGCCTGCTGGCCGAACCGGAAGTGGCCGCCATCGGCCTCGGCGCGCGCGACTCGCTGCGCCTGGAAGCAGGTCTGTGCCTGTATGGCCACGACATGAGCACCAGCACCACACCAATCGAGGCCAGCCTGCTGTGGGCCATGTCCAAGCCCCGCCGCGCCGATGGCGCACGTGCCGGCGGCTTCCCCGGTGCCGAGCGGATCTTCGCCCAGCAACAGCAAGGCGTTGCCAGCAAGCGCGTCGGCCTGCTGCCACAGGAACGTGTGCCGGTACGTGAAGGCGCGGAAATCGTCGATGCCGACGGCACTGTGATTGGCACTGTATGCAGCGGCGGCTTCGGCCCGACCCTGGCTGCACCAGTGGCCATGGGCTATGTGCAGAACAGCCATATCGCCGTGGATACCGAGGTATGGGCCATGGTGCGCGGCAAGCGCGTGGCGATGAAAGTGGCCAAGACCCCGTTTGTGCCGCAACGTTACTTCCGCGGCTAAAGCGACCTTAGCGACAAACCTGGTGGGCAGGACAAGCACCCCTGCCCGCCAGCGCTCTGTTATTCGCGCAGCTGCCCGACCATGGCGGCTGCAACGCTGAGCACATCCTTGCCCAGTTGCATCGAACGCTCGCCATTCCAGCCGGTGTGCGGATTGGGGCGGTCGTCGTGGTCCTTGAACGGCATCTCGATGGTGAAGGCCAGGCAATCGAACTCCATGCCCACCGCGTTGCAGGCCAGGGTGGTGTTGGCCTGGCCCGGCTCGTCACGCGGGTAGCCGAAGGTGGTCTGAAACTCGGCGCCGTTATCGATCAGCAACTGGCGGAACCGATTTTCCAAACGCTCAAGGCGCGGGCTGTAACCCGGATTGCCTTCACAGCCGGCGGTGAACACATGAGGGATTTCCTCGTCGCCATGGATATCCAGAAACAGATCGACGCCCACCGCGCGCATCTGCTGCTGGACGAAATACACCTCAGGGCTATCCGCTTCGCTGGCCGACTGCCAGGCGCGGTTAAGGTCACGGCCGGCGACGTTGGTGCGCAGATGGCCACGGAAGGCACCGTCCGGGTTCATGTTCGGCACCAGGTACAGATCGGCCTGCTCCAGCAGGGCATTCAGCTCGGCATCATCGCGCCGCTGCAGACGCTCCAGCAGCCCCTGCATAAACCACTCGGCCATATGCTCGCCGGGATGCTGCTGGGCGATCAGCCAGATCTTGCGCTGCGCCTGCGGGTTGCGACTGATGCGCAGCAACTCGATCGGCCGGCCCTCGATGCTCTTACCCGTGGCAAACAGCTCGGCGCCAGCCAAACGCTGCGCATCCTCGATCAACTGGCTATGGCGCTCGCGGCTGTAGGGCTCGAAATAGGCGAACCAGATCTGCCCATGCTGCGGCTCGATGTCGAACTTCAGCGCGCCCTCTTCAAAGCGGCTGGGCACCCGAAACCAGTCGCGCTGATCGTAGGAGGCCACGGCGTGGTAACCGCTCCAGGCATTCTTGTAAGACGACTGCCCGGCATTGCCCAGGCTGAAGCCGTAGCGCTGTCCAGGCTGCAAGCCTTCGACCTTGAAATGGAACCACTGGAAATGCCCACTGTTGAGATCCGGACGAATCGCCAGCTGCACCTGCTGCGGGTTACTGGCGTCGATGACCTCGATATTGCCGCTGTCGAAGTTGGAGCTGATCTGCATGGGTACCTCGAAGGCCTGGATGCATGGAGAGACGCGAAGGTGAGCAAGAATCGCAGCTCTGGCGCGCGGGCGAAACGCTGCAGGCGACAAACTGATATGGATTCTGCAACCTGCGAGGGACGATCAACGCAGCCGGCAGCTCGAGCGCCGCGCAACTTGCCAGCATGCCTGTAGTCTTGTGTGTACGTGCCACAGGTTCGACTTACCGCTCAACGCCAACTCAAGGGAGCAGCAATCCGCATGAATATTGCGCCACTACGCCACCGCCCACTGTTGTTACTGCTCTGCGCAGGCCTGCTGCTGGGCGGCTGTGCCAGCCAGCCGGAACAAAGCCAGAGCGAACAGCCCACCCAGCAAGCCGATGCGCCCCGCGAAAACAGCGCCGCCGAGGCCAACCTGCGCAGCCAGGCCAACCGCGGCGACCTCGACAGCCAGTTCCAGCTCGGCAGCCTGTACTTCGTCGGCAAGCCGAACAAGGACCTCAAGCAAGCCGAGTACTGGTGGAAACTCGCCGCCGACAAGGGCCACGCCATGGCCGCCGTCAGCCTGGCCTACCTGTATACCGGCCGCGACAACCCGGACTTCAACAACCCACAACAGATGCTCAAGTACCTCAATCAGTCCGCGGCCGGCGGCAACCCGATGGCCCAGCACATCCTCGGCAACCTCTACCTGCGCGGCGAACAAGGCGTGCCGCTGGACGCCAACCAGGCCCGACGCCTGTTCACCAGCGCCTGCCAGCAGAACTACAGCGCCAGCTGCACAGCGCTACAGGAAATGCCCTGAAACCTCGACTCAAGTCTAGATGGATTTGGTCGCAGCCTGGCTATCCGGCTCAGCCTGCGGCTGCTCGGGTTGTTGTGGCTCAGCCTCTTCAACGGGCTTGCCCAGCCATTCATTGGTCGACTGCTGCACTTCGTCCACCTGCTTGTTGAGCTCTTTCACGGTCTCATCGACCGCCTCACGGGCGACATCCACAACCGCCTGCTCGGCTTTCTCGGCGAGCTTCTGCGCCGATTGCTCGGCCGCCTCGCAACCGACCAGGCCGATCAGTACCAGACCCAGCACAGCCATTTGCATCGCATTACGCATCACATTCTCCATACACAGCCGCTACCGGCCTGTTGTGCCGCGACCCAATGGCCGCCGCGTTGATTGATCACCTGACTGATTAACCACCAGGCGAGGCTCAGCGGTGCGTGCGCAAATGTAGGGAGGCGCGGGTGTTTCCTCAATTGCATAGAGTTTGCAAGGTGTTACCGAGCAGTCCGGCGCGACATTGTAATAGCAAGGTGTTGTCAGCAAAACCCATCACACACTCCGGTAGGCGCAAACAGGCACTAGGCAAATACGCTTACACAGGGCTATTAATACCAACCACTATGCGCACTCCAGTTAATGCAGCGTCTGCAAGCATTCATCGCAACTAAAGGATTATGTCGTGTTGATACGCAATGCATTGTGCGCATTGGCGAGTTTGCTCTGGGTTAGCACTTCGCTGGCTGAAGAGCTGCACTTTGTGACTGAAGAATTTCCACCCTTCAGTTATTCACGCGGAGCAATTGCCAGCGGCGCCCTACCGGAAATAGTCGACGCCACCTGCCTGATCTTGCAGTGGCGCTGCCAAATTGAAGTACTGCCTTGGCGGCGCGCGCTGCAGCAAGCTGAGGATGGCGAAGTGGATGGGATTTTTACCGTTATTCAATCACCCGCACGGCAACAGGCATTTTTTATTACCCCCATGCTGGTGACCTCCGGCTACGACTTCTACACCCTACGCAGCAGCAACTTCCACTACAGCCAGCCAGACGATTTGCGCGGCCGCCTGGTCGGTGTGTATGGCCCATCCGGCACCTCGTTCGTGCTGCAGGAAAGCCTGAAGAACACCCCAAACGTTGAGGTCAAAATGGTGACCAATAACCATCGCCTATTATTGATGCTCAATGCCGGGCGTTTTGGCGAACAAGGCGTAGTGGTGCTTAACCGCGATGTTGCTCGCCACCTGATCGAACATGAATATTTGTACGCGCTGCGTCACGCCGGCCATTTGGCGTCAATTTCATATGGCATTGGATTTTCCCGCAAGAAAGTCACCCCGGCGCAGTTTCAGGCATTCAATCGCGGGCTGAACACACTGCGTAATAACGGCCAGCTTGCAACCATCCTGCAGCGCTATGGTCTACAACCGGTCAACTAAGCAGGCTGGACATTTAACTTGGCTTCGCCATAATTGCCGGGCGCAGCCAAATAGCCCTTTAACAAACCTGACAACTGATTCAGGTATTCCTCAGTTAGAGGGCAAACCAGCGACGCCAATAGTCTCTGAAACTATTCGCAGCGTTTATAAATGCGCAGGCTAAAACTGTTTGGCCGTCTCAGGTGCCCAGGCCATATACCTGGCATCCAGCCAATATTCTGTTCAAGACCATGGGTAACTACGTGACGAAAGACGAACTGCGCGCCGAACTCGAGCGCCAGGCGCAGCGTTACAAGGATGTATACGGCGGGGAAGTCATTACCTACGCCGCTCAACCGGACCCCGAGCGCAAGCCATGGCGCAAGAAGGCTAACCTTCTCGACCAAGCGTTTGAAAAAGAGCTGGTAAAAATCGAAAAAGAACTGCAAACCAAGGCAGACGAGGCCTCTGGCTGACGCCCGCCGCCCTGATGCCAGACACATGGCCATCCCTGCTCGGGATGGCCACTGGCTCAACGCTTCTTGCCACCCATCAGCGAACCCAACAGACCGCGCACCAGTTGCCGGCCGATCTGATTGGCTGCCTGGCGCATGGCTGTTTTCATCACCTGGCTGGCCAATCCGCCGAGCAACTCACCCGCTGCGCTGCCAATACCGCCGCCTGCCTCGGCCTTCTTGCCGGCAGCGCTCGGTTTGCTTTGCTCTGCCTGTTGCGCGGCCTGCTCAGCGCGGGCGGTCAGCAATTCGTAGGCAGACTCACGATCAATTGGCTTGTCGTAGCGGCCACGCAACGGTGACTGCTGAATCAAAGCGGCACGCTCTGCTTCACTCAGCGGCCCGATACGCGACTGCGGCGGAGCCACCGCCACCCGCTGGACCATAGCCGGCGTACCTTTGGCCTCCAGCGTGCCTACCAGTGCTTCACCGATACCCAGCTCGGTGAGTACCGTCAACGTGTCGATAGCCGGATTCGGTCGGAAGCCATCAGCCACCGCACGCAGTGACTTCTGCTCTTTGGCGGTAAAAGCGCGCAAACCGTGCTGAATACGCAGGCCAAGCTGCGCCAGCACATCGTCCGGCAAGTCGCCTGGCGACTGGGTGACGAAATACACCCCCACGCCTTTTGAGCGGATCAGTCGCACCACCTGCTCCAAGCGCTCCTGCAAGGCCTTCGGGGTATCGGCAAACAACAAGTGCGCCTCATCAAAGAACAGCGCCAGCAGCGGCTTGTCCGCATCCCCGCGCTCCGGCAGCTGCTCGAACAGTTCGGCCAGCAGCCAAAGCAGGAAGGTCGCGTAGACCTTCGGTGCCTCATGCACCAGGCGGCTGGCATCGAGCAGGTGAATGCGCCCGCGGCCATCGCGATCCGGATGCAGAATGTCTTCCAGTTGCAGAGCCGGCTCGCCAAACAACGCATCGGCGCCCTGCTGTTCCAGGCCCGCCAATTTGCGCAGCAGGGCTTGCGATGACGTGTTGGTAAACAACGCGCTGTCTTCGCCCAGCACTTCGGGGTGGTTTTTGAGGTGCGCCAACAGCGCCTTGAGGTCTTTCAGATCGAGCAGCAGCAGGCCTTCACGGTCCGCCACCTTGAACGCGGCATAGAGCGCGGCCTGCTGGCTGTCAGTCAGTTCCAGCAGCGCGCCCAACAGCAAAGGCCCCATTTCACTCAGCGTGGTGCGCAGCGGATGGCCACTCTGGCCATGCACATCCCACAGGGTTACCGGGTAGGCCATCGGCTGATGGTTGAGCCAGGGCATGCTGGCGATCCGTTCGGCCACCTTGCCTTGCGGTGCACCGGCAGCACCCAGACCGCAGAGATCACCCTTCACATCAGCGGCAAACACCGCCACGCCGGCATCGCTGAAGGTCTCGATCAAGCGCTGCAGGGTCACCGTTTTGCCTGTGCCAGTCGCGCCGGCAATCAGCCCGTGACGGTTGGCCAGGCGCAACGCCTGCCCCGCCGGCAGCCCCTCAAGATCGGCCCCTACAACAAACTGATCGGTTTGCGCCATCTTGCCATCTCCTTGGTTAAAGCTTTACTGCTACTAGGCCGACATAGTCAGCATCGCCGCACCGTCGGCGGTGCCATTGCCTTACATCAGCTCAAGACTGATGCCAGAACTTACCGGACGCAAGAAGCCATGACCAACAACCTGAAGTTCAGCCACAAGATTCTGCTCGCCGCCTCGTTGGTGGTGATCGCCGCATTCTCGCTGTTCACCCTGTACAACGATTACCTGCAACGCAACGCCATCCGCGATGATCTGGAAAGCTATCTGCACGAAATGGGCAATGTCACCGCCAGCAACATTTCCAACTGGCTGTCGGGGCGCATCCTGCTGGTGGAAAACGTTGCTCAATCGGTCGCCCGTGATTCCTCCGGCGAAGCCCTGACTGGCCTGCTGGAACAGAAGGTACTGGCCTCTACCTTTGCCTTTACCTACCTGGGCAGCGCCGATGGCAGTTTCACCATGCGCCCGGACGAGGACATGCCTGATGGTTACGACCCACGCGAGCGCCCCTGGTACAAGGACGCCATGGCCGCAGGCGGTAGCACCCTGACTGAGCCCTATGTCGACGCCGCCACCAGTGCGCTGATCATTACCATCGCCACGCCCGCTAAAGCGGCCGGGGTGGTCGGCGGCGACCTGAGCCTCAATACCCTGGTCGAAATCATCAACTCGCTGGACTTTGCCGGCATGGGTTATGCCTTTCTGATCAGCGCTGACGGCAAGATCCTGGTGCACCCGGACAAGTCCCTGGTGATGAAAAACCTCAGCGAGGTCTATCCGCAAAACACCCCACGCATCAGCGGCGAGTTCAGCGAAACCGAGCTCAATGGCGAAGAACGCATCCTCACCTTCGCCCCGGTCAAAGGCCTGCCTTCGGTGAACTGGCATGTTGGCCTGTCCATCGACAAGACCAAGGCCTATTCGATGCTCAGCGAGTTCCGTGCCTCGGCCATCATCGCCACCATCATCGCCGTGGTGCTGATCATGCTGCTGCTGAGCATGCTGATCAGCGTGTTGATGCAACCACTGAACGTCATGGGCAAAGCCATGGAGGATATCGCTCAGGGCGAGGGCGACCTGACCAAGCGCCTGAGCATTCAATCCAACGACGAGTTCGGCCGCCTGGCCAGGGCATTCAACCAGTTCGTCGAACGTATCCACAGTTCAATCCGCGAAGTGTCATCCGCCACCAGCCAGGTTAATGAAGTGGCGAAACTGGTGGTCGGCGCCTCCAACTCGTCGATGATCAACTCGGACGAACAAGCCAGCCGTACCAACAGCGTGGCTGCGGCGATCAACGAACTGGGCGCCGCCGCTCAGGAGATCGCCCGCAATGCTGCCGACGCTTCGAATCAGGCCTCCGATGCGCGTCATCTGGCTGAAGACGGCCGCCAGGTGGTGGAAAAAACCATCCTGGCGATGAATGAGCTGTCCGGCAAGATCAGCGCGTCCTGCAGCAATATCGAAACCCTCAACAGCAAGACGGTGAACATCGGGCAGATTCTTGAGGTGATCAAAAGCATCTCCCAGCAAACCAACCTGCTGGCGCTCAACGCCGCAATCGAGGCAGCACGCGCCGGTGAAGCCGGCCGTGGCTTCGCCGTGGTAGCCGATGAAGTCCGCAACTTGGCCCATCGCACCCAGGAATCGGCGCAGGAGATCGAGAAGATGATCGAGGAGCTGCAAGTCGGCTCCCGCGAATCGGTCACCACCATGACCGAAAGCCAGCGTTACAGCGAAGAGAGCGTGGAGATCGCCAACCAGGCCGGCGCGCGCCTGAGCAGCGTGACCGAGCGTATCGGCGAGATCGATGGCATGAACCAGTCAGTGGCCACCGCCACCGAAGAGCAAACTTCGGTAATCGAATCGCTCAACGTCGACATCACCGAAATCAACACCCTTAACCAGGAAGGCGTGGAAAACCTCAATGCCACCCTGCGCGCCTGCGGTGATCTGGAGCAACAGGCCAGCCGCCTCAAGCAACTGGTCGACAGCTTCCGCATTTAACAAATGCGACAAACAAACGGGGCGCTCACTGAGCGCCCCGTTTTTATTTCTGCTTTTCGCTGTTCGCTGGCAGTTGTTCGTCCTGCTGCAATTGCCGCCATAGCTCGGCGGCATCGGCAAATTCGGTACCGTCCTCGGGGGTCAACGCCTGTGGGTCATAGCGCTGCGTACAGCCTTCCCCGAGCACAGGTGGCGCGCTGGATGTTCCACGCGCAAGCGGATCAGTCATAACACCTCCAGCACGCAACGCTCGGCTTTCAGTTAAGCGCCAGGTGACCTTCGTCATGCTGGGCGAACTCCTTGACCGCACGCAGCACATCGCTGCGGCTGACCTGCCCGATCAAACGGCCTTCTTCGACCACCGGCAAACGCCGACGCCGACCACGCAGAAAACGCTCGGAGATTTCGATAATGTCCGCCTCAGGTGAAATCACTTCCACCTCGGTGGTCATATAGGCGCTGACATCACCACCCGCCGACTCGTAATAAGCGCCGGAGAGGATGCCACGCAAACAATCACCTTCCGATAACAAGCCCACCAGATGCCCTTGCCCATCGACCACCGGCGCGCCGGAAATACGGTGTTCAAGCAAACGATTGATGGCGGTGAACAGGTTCATTTCAGGACGGAAAGTCACCAGATTGCGGGTCATGTAATCACGTACTTTGATTGACTTGAGCATCAGTAAATCCCTCTTTCTGTACTGAACCGAACCGCAACATGCACCTCAGTCGAACACCACTGTCTTGTTATCGTGCACCAGCACTCGGTCCTCTAAGTGATAGCGTAGACCACGCGACAGCACCATCTTCTCCACATCCTTACCCAGGCGCACCATCTCTTCAATGCTGTCACGGTGGCTGACGCGCACTACGTCCTGCTCGATGATCGGCCCGGCGTCCAGCTCCTCGGTGACATAGTGCGAGGTCGCACCAATCAGCTTGACCCCACGCAATGACGCCTGGTGATACGGCTTGGCTCCAACAAACGATGGCAGAAAGCTGTGGTGAATATTGATGACGCGCTGAGAAAACTCGGCGCAGAGTGGCGCCGGTAGAATCTGCATATAACGCGCCAACACAATCACGTCAGCCGCATGGGCTTTAACCAGGCGCGATACTTCATCAAATGCCGGCTGTTTATCCTGAGGATTAACCGGCACATGGAAGTACGGAATAGCGTGCCACTCGACCATGCTGCGCAGGTCGTCATGGTTGGAAATCACGCAGGGGATATCGCAATCCAGTTCGTCGCTGTGCCAGCGGTGCAGCAAATCGGCCAAGCAGTGCGATTCGCGACTGGCCATCAGCACCACGCGCTTCTTCACCGCAGAATCGGTAACCCGCCACTCCATGGAGAACTCACGGGCAATCGGCGCAAAAGCCTGACGGAAACCATCCAGATCAAATGGCAGCGAGTCGGCGCGAATCTCGTGACGCATAAAGAACCAACCACTCTGGTTATCCGAGTGATGGCTCGCCTCGGTAATCCAGCCGTTATAGGTGGCCAGAAAGTTACTGACCTTGGCCACAATCCCGACCCGGTCCGGACAGGCAATGACCAATCGAAAAGTACGCATCAACTGCTCCAGCACTCAGATAAAGTCGGCCATTCTAGTCACAGCCGGGAAAAACTGCAGTACTCAAACAGCCTTGCCAACGCAGCAATAGCGCAAGATCGAACAGTTGCAACCAGACAAATAGCGCAAACACCGCCGCAATAACTGGAGAATAACTAAGCATGTACAACCGGCAAAGCACTCAACAAGTTACTTAACAATACAATTCATAAAAAATACCGACAAAGCGGTTTACTTGTGAAAAGTGCCTGACTACTATTGCTATCACTTAGTCGCCAATTCCTAATACAGGTACCCCAACATGTCGTTGATCAACGAATACCGCGCCACCGAAGAAGCCATCAAAGAGCTGCAAGATCGCCTGAAGAATCTGTCGCAAGACGACAAGCTGAAAAAAGAATTGGAATTCGAAGGCAAACTGCGCGCACTGATGGGTGAATACCAGAAGTCGCTGCGTGACATCATTGCCATGCTGGATCCGGATGCAAAAGGCAGCAAAGCAACCCGCGCTACCAAAACCACCGGCACCAAGCGCGCGCGCAAAGTTAAGCAGTACAAAAACCCGAACACCGGCGAAGTTATCGAAACCAAAGGCGGCAACCACAAAACTCTGAAAGAGTGGAAAGCCAAGTGGGGCGGTGACGTCGTTGAAGGCTGGGCAACCCTGTTGGGTTAAGCCTGCCGCACAAGCGACACAGCTCTAAATAAAAAACGCCAGCGATGCTGGCGTTTTTTATGGGTGCTATTTCAACAGAGCAACCCGCATTTACCCTTATGGATTACAGGGCATAGCGCTGGCGCAACTGCTCTGCATAATCACGCCACTCAAGCAAGACAGCCCGCGGCTCAGCACCAACATCTGGAAGTACAGCGGCAAGTGCCTGGCTAAATTGTTCGAGCGTGTTCGGCGCACCATATTCGGGCTGGCTCAGCCGCTGTTGGCAGAATGTCCACCAGCGTTGCTGCTCTTCAGCATTCAAGGTCGCAGCAAAGTTGCGCGCCCGGTAACGAAACAACAGCTCCGGCAAACGCCCATCATCAAATGGCCAAACTGATTCCGATAAACGCTGCGGTTCGGCACGCCGTACCTGCTCGCACAAACGGCGATCACGGTCGCCAATAAATCCATCGTATAGCTGCTGCTCTGGATCTTGATTGGCAGCGAACTGCTCCTCGGCATACACCTGGGCAAGTTTGTCCTGCCACAGCCCCGGATTACTGCGTAACTGTTCGGCCTGCGCCTGATAGGCCGGCACATCGAGTTGCAGACGCTGAATATCTTCGGCGCGCAATACACTCATCGGCGCAACAACCGGGCAGCGATTGATATGCAGCAACTTCAGCGGCACCGGCAACTCACCCTCGGCCAGTTGATCGCGACGGGTGTACAGTCGTGTGCGCAATGTCTCTGCCGACTCATTGAGCAGCGGCGAGATATCGGCCTGCAGGTCACAGACGATCAACGCATTGCGGTTGCGCGGATGCCAAGCCAACGGCAAAACCACCGCCAGGTAATGCCGCGCACCGGCATAACGACCGGAGATATGCACCAACGGCTGCAACAGGCGTATTTGATCCTGCACCCGTTGTTTGCTGCGCAGTTGATACAGATAGTCGTAGAGTTTGCGCTGCTTGCTGCGCAGCAAGCGCGCCAGGGCGATGGTTGCCCGCACATCGGACAGCGCGTCGTGGGCCTGGCCGTGCTCAATACCGTTGGCAGCGGTCAGGCGCTCCAACTTGAGCGTCACACGCCCCTCTTCTTCCGGCCAGACGATGCCTTCCGGGCGCAATGCATAGGCCGTACGCACCAGATCGATCAGATCCCAGCGGCTATTGCCGCCCTGCCATTCACGGGCATAGGGATCGAAGAAGTTGCGATACAGGCTGTAGCGCGTCACCTCATCATCGAAACGCAGGCTGTTGTAGCCCACCCCGCAGGTGCCGGGCTGCGACAGCTCGGCATGCACACGGCTCATAAATTCGGCTTCTTCCAGGCCATGCTGCGCCAGCTTGCTCGGGGTAATCCCGGTTACCAGACAAGCTGCCGGATGCGGCAGGATGTCGTCGCTGGGCTGGCAGTAGATATTCAGCGGTTCGCCGATTTCATTGAAGTCTTCATCGGTGCGAATCCCAGCGACCTGCAGCGGTCGGTCGCGGCGCGGGTCAATGCCAGTGGTTTCGTAGTCGTACCAAAAGAGGCTGGAAGTCACAGTTATGTCCTGATGCTGAGGCGCTGGCAGTCTACCACCGCACCGCCATCACGCAGACAAGCGCAGAACCTTGCGCCAGCGCACGCCCCGCGTGGGGTCAGCGCCTTGTAGGGCGCACTGGCGGCGACTAAAGTGAAAGGCTCGAATAACCACTCTGCACAAGGACGCCCCATGAGTGACATCAGCCCCAGCAATCCCTACGCCGCTCCAGCCAGCGCACTGCAAGAAGCGCCGCGCGACAGCCAGGTGCCGAGCATCGAAGAAGCTCTGAGCCGTGGCTACGACTTCAACATCAGTGACCAGCTCAGCGAAGCCTGGCAACGGGTAAAAGGCACCAAAGGCATCATCATCGGCGGCTTTCTGGTGTTCTACGCCGTGCTGCTCGCAGCGTCCTTTCTAATTGGCGGGTTCTTCGGCCTGCTGGGCGTAGTCAGCGAAAGCCCGATGCTCGCGGTAGTGGCCGAACTGGTCATCGGCATTTTGGCCTCGGCCCTGGCCTACCCCTTTATGGCTGGGATCAACATGATCGGCATCCGTCGCGCCGCCGACCAACCGATCAGTTTCAATGACATCTTCAGCCACTTCGGCCGCACCGTGCCGCTGGTGATTACCGCGATTATCAGCATGCTGTTGATCTACCTCGGCATGTTCCTGCTGATCATTCCCGGCCTGTACCTTGCCATTGCTTATATGCTGGCCATCCCGTTGGTGGTTGAGCGCGGCCTGACGCCGTGGCAAGCCCTGGAAGCCTCGCGCAAGGCAATTACCCAGCGCTGGTTCAAGGTCTTTGGTCTGTTCCTGCTGCTCGGTCTGATCACGCTCGTCAGCGCAATCCCACTGGGTATTGGCCTGGTCTGGACCATTCCGCTGTTTGTCATCGCCATGGGCGTGCTCTATCGCACCATCTTCGGCGTATTGCCGGCACCGCAGTAATTCGCAAATAAACAGATAAATAGCCCCGATGCGCCGGCTCAGATCACTGAGCCGGTTGCTTCCCTGCCTGCTGCTGGCTAGCATCGGGCTTTCCTCGACGCAGTCTGCCGATGTCGCCCACGCCAACCCCTGCTTCAGTCGCCGCTCGCCCGCTGCTGGATACTCGCTATAAGGTGGAAACGCCCGAAGGCATCGACCTGATCCTGCGCCCGGCGGGTGTAGTACCGCGCGCCCTGGCATTCAGCATCGACCTGCTGATTCGCGGTGCCCTGCTCGGCGCATTATTTGCCGTGCTCGCCTTGCTCGGCCAATTCGGCATGGGCCTGGGCACCATCCTGCTGTTTCTTGTGACCTGGTGGTACATGGTGCTGTTTGAAGTGCTCAACCAGGGCCGTTCACCCGGCAAGCAGATGATGGGCCTGCGGGTGATTCATGACGACGGCACGCCGATTGGCTGGGCCGCCTCGCTGACCCGCAATCTGCTGCGCTTCGTCGACATCCTGCCCTTTGGCTACACCCTGGGCATTCTCAGCTGCCTGAATCACCCGGCGTTCAAGCGCCTCGGCGATATCGCCGCCGGCACATTGGTGGTGTATCGCGATAACGCCCCGGCAGCCCCCGAATTGCCGCAAGCCGAAGCCCTGCGTGCACCGTTCAGCATGAGCCTGAGCGAGCAGCGCGCCCTACTCGGATTTGCCGAGCGCGCCCAGAGCCTGTCCAGCGCACGACGCCAGGAGCTGGCAAGCATTCTCGCCGAACCGTTGCAGGTACCCACCGAACAGGCCGAACAACAGATCCACGGTATTGCCCGTGGTTTGTTGGGGTCGACATGAAACAGAGCCTATTTGAAAAGCAGCACCAGGCCGACTGGCAAGCCTTCAACACGCAGCTCGAAGCCCTTGAGCGCGGCAAGGCCGATAGCCAGCAGTGCAAGGCTTTTGCCGCCGACTACCGCAGCCTGTGCCAGCACCTGGCCCTGGCGCAGAGTCGTGGCTATAGCAGCCACCTGATCGAGCAGTTGCAGCTGCTCGCCATGCGCGGCCACCAGCAGTTCTATCGCCACCGCAGCCCATTGGGCGGCCAATTACTTGGCTTTATCCTCGCCGGTTTTCCGCGCCTAGTCCGGACCGAATGGCGCTTTGTTGCCGCCGCCAGCCTGTTGTTCTTCGGCAGCCTGCTGCTGATGGGCAGCATGGTCTATCACTTTCCCGACCTGGTCTACGGGGTGATGGCACCCGACCAGGTTGCTGGGATGGAAAAGATGTACGACCCCGACGCCAGGCGCATCGGCCGCTTCAGCGAACGAGACTCCGGCGATGACTGGATGATGTTCGGCTACTACATCATGAACAACATCGGCATCGCCTTTCAGACCTTTGCCAGCGGCCTGCTGTTCGGCCTCGGCAGCCTGTTCTTTCTGCTATTCAATGGTCTGATGATCGGCGCAGTGGCCGGCCATCTGACGCAAATCGGCTATGGCGAAACCTTCTGGTCGTTCGTCGTTGGCCACGGCGCGTTCGAACTGACCGCCATTGCTCTGGCCGGTGCGGCGGGCCTGAAACTCGGCTGGGCACTGCTGGTTCCCGGCCGCCTGCCACGCGGTGAAGCCCTGCGGGTAGCGGCCAGCAGCAGTGTACGGCTGATCGGCGGGGTGATCGTATTTCTCCTGCTGGCGGCCTTTATCGAGGCTTACTGGTCATCCATGGACCTGGCCAGCCCATTGGTTAAATACTGGGTAGGCGCAGGCCTCTGGCTACTGGTGCTGGCCTATCTGCTGCTGGCTGGCCGAGGTGCACATGCGCCTGACTGATGCCAGCGTCGCCATTCGCCCACGCAGCGCCTGGGAAGCCGTCGATCTCGGTGTGTTGCTTGCTAAACAGCATGCCAGCCTGCTGATGGCCAGCTGGGCGCTGGTAACCGTGCCGATATTCGCCCTGCTGTGCCTGCTGCTGTGGGACTACCCAAGCATCGCCCTGCTGATTTTCTGGTGGCTGAAACCGGCCTATGAGCGCCTGCCGCTGTATATCCTCTCGCACGCCCTGTTTGGCTCCACGCCCAGCCTCAAACAAGCGCTGAAAGCCCTGCCCGGCCTGCTCAAACCGCAACTGCTAGCCAGCCTGACCTGGCGCCGACTGAGCCCCACGCGTAGCTTCGACCTACCCGTGCAGCAGCTCGAAGGCCTGTCCGGCAAGGCTCGCAGCCAGCGCCTGATCGTCCTCGGCCAGCGTGATGCAGGCGGCGCCAGCTGGCTGACGGTAGTCGGCATGCACCTGGAGATGGCGCTGTGGTTCGGCATCATCAGCTTCGTCTACATGCTGCTGCCGGCGCAAATGGAGCTGGACTGGACCTGGGACAGCCTGGTCAATGCCGCTTCTGGCGAATGGCTATGGCTTGAGCACCTGTCCAACCTGATTTATGTCCTGCTGCTGATTCTCTGGGAACCGATCTACGTAGCCTGCGGCTTTACCCTCTACCTGAACCGGCGCACCGCCCTGGAAGCCTGGGATATCGAACTGGTATTCCGCCGCTTGCGCCAACGCCTGACTGGCGTGGCCTATGCCCTGCTGCTGGGATGCGGCGTACTGTTGATGCAGGTGCCGAGCAGCGCCATGGCCGCCGCACCCGTAAGCAGCTGCCCGCTGCCGATTGAAGACCCCATTGGGCCGCAAGCCGAACGCTTGCTCAAACAACCGCTGACCAGCCTGGAAGCGCAGGAGAGCATCAGCCAGCTGCTCGATCAGCCGCCCTTCGAACACCGCGAAACCGTCACCCGCTGGCGCCTCGGCGACGAACCCAAGGAGCCCAACGAAGAAGACGCCAAGGCCCTGATCGAGCTACTGGAGAAATTCTTCAAACTCACCGAAATGTGGAAGAGCGTCGACGCTGTGGCGCTGTTCTTCGAAGTGCTGCTGTGGGCTGCGCTGTTCAGCCTAATTGCCTGGCTGCTGTGGCGCTACCGCGACTGGCTGAGCACCTTTGCCGGGCGCCTGCGTCTGCCGCAAGCGCGCAAGTACCAACCGCCAGAACAGCTATTCGGCCTGGAAGTGGCGCCACAAAGCCTGCCAGCGGATATTCCCGGGGAGGTTGAACGGCTCTGGGATGAGCAGCCGCGCGCTGCCCTCGGCCTGCTCTACCGCGCCCTGCTAAGTCGCATGTTGCATGAACAGCGCCTGCCGTTGAAAAGTTCGCACACCGAAGCCGAAGTGCTGCAACTGGTGCAGGCACTGCAGCAGAAAGACCTCAGCCACTTCAGCCATGCTTTGACACGCCACTGGCAGAACCTCGCTTACGGCCATCGCCTACCGCCGGCGGCGCTCAAGCAGGGCCTGTGCAATGCCTGGCGGCGACTGTTCGAACAAGGGGCGCAGGCATGAACCGGCGTCTCCAGTTCTTCCTCGTCGCAGGTCTGCTGTTGGTGCTCGGCTTGCTCGGCATCTACCTGCTGGGCAAGCTCACGCCCTATCAGGAAACCCTCGAACATGGCCCCGATCCCGAAGCGCAGGCCAATCCTTACCTGGCCGCCGAGCATTTCCTGCGCAAGCAGGGCCTGCAGGTGCAACGAGCCGATGGCCTGGAAGTCATGAAGGACCTGCCGAGCGCCGGGCAAACCCTGCTGCTGCTCGGTGATCGTAACCGGATGACGCCCAAGCAGGCCGAACGCCTGCTGTCCTGGGCCGCCAAGGGTGGTCACCTGCTGTTTGTCGCCGAACGGCTGTGGGATGAAGAAGAAGGCAAAAGCGGCGACTTGCTGCTCGACAGCCTGGGCATCCAGCAATACGAGAGCGAAGAGCTCGATGAGGACGCCAGCGAAGCGGCGGATGAAGAGGCCTCAACCGAGGACGAACCCAACGCCGAGCCGCAAGCCGAGCCGATACCAGATGAAGAAACACCGGCCGCTACAGACGAAGGCAACGCCTACCCGGAACTGACCCAGCTTTATCTGGAGAATGAAGAGGCACCGGCCTACTTCAACTTCGACACCGACTACCACCTCTACGATGCCGAGAACCGTGCCCACGCCTGGGCCAACAGCGATGCGGCCACCCACCTGCTGCAGCTCTACCATGGCGATGGTTTGATCAGCGTGGTCAGCGACAGCTGGATCTGGCAGAACCTGGGCATCGGCGAATACGACAACGCATGGTTGCTCTGGTACATGACCCAGGACAGCCAGGTCACCCTGCTCTACCGCGCCGACCGCGATGACCTGTTTAGCCTGTTGCTCGAACACTTCCCCCATGCGTTGGTCGCCCTAGCGCTGTTGCTGGCATTCGGCCTGTGGCACCTGGGCATGCGCCAGGGCCCGCTGCTGTTGCCCGCCAGCCGCAATCGCCGGCAGCTGCAGGAACACCTGCGTGGCAGCGCCGACTTCCTGCTGCGCCACAACGGCCAGCACAGCCTGCTGCAAGGCTTGCAACAGGATATCCAGCGCCGCGCGCGGCATCGTCACCCCGGTTTCGAACGCCTCGCTGTGGCCGAACAATGGCAGGTGCTTAGCCGCCTGACCCGCCAGCCTTCCAGCGTTATCAGCCAAGCCATGCGGCCGTTGCCCAAGCAGCGACTGGCTGCCGCCGATTTCACCCGCCAGGTCGCCAACCTGCAAACCCTCAGGAATGCCCTATGACGAGCGAACACACCCCCGAACAGCCGGAAAGCGCAATCGAACCTGCTGCCGTAACCACTGAGCCCGTCACCGAGGCACCGGCTGCGGCTGCGGCACCAACGCCAGCGCCAGCTGCCCCGGCAGCCGCTGCGGCCAATCCGAATGCTCAGCGCCAGCGTGCCAGCCAGTTGGCTCAAGCGCTGCGCGCTGAATTGCAGAAAGCCCTGATCGGCCAGACGGCGGTGATCGACGATGTGCTCAGCGCCCTGATTGCCGGTGGCCATGTACTGGTCGAAGGCGTTCCCGGCCTGGGCAAGACCCTTCTAGTGCGCGCTCTGGCGCGCTGCTTTGGCGGTGAGTTCTCGCGCATCCAGTTCACCCCGGATCTGATGCCCAGTGACGTTACCGGCCACGCTGTGTATGACCTGCAGAGCGAGCAGTTCAAGCTGCGCAAGGGCCCGGTGTTCACCAACCTGCTGCTGGCGGATGAAATCAACCGCGCCCCGGCCAAGACCCAGGCGGCGCTGCTGGAAGTGATGCAGGAACGTCAGGTGACCTTGGAAGGCCGCGCCCTGAATGTGCCGCTGCCATTTATGGTGCTGGCCACGCAGAACCCGATCGAGCAGGAAGGCACCTACCCGCTGCCGGAAGCCGAACTCGACCGCTTTATGCTCAAGCTGCGCATGGATTACCCCGAGCAGAGCGAAGAGCTGAATATGGTTCGCCAGGTGGCGCGTTCGAGCAAAGCCGACATGCTCGAAGTCACCCCACTGCGCACCCTGCTGCAAGCCCGCGATGTACTGGCACTGCAGAAGATCGCCAGCGACCTGCCGATCGATGAGCAGGTGCTCGATTACGCCGTGCGTATCGCCCGTGCCACCCGTACCTGGCCGGGCCTGGCAATAGGAGCCGGGCCGCGCGCCTCGATTGCCTTGGTCCGCTGCGGCCGTGCCCGCGCCCTGCTGCGCGGCGGTGATTTCGTGCTGCCGGATGACATCAAGGGCTGCGCCCTGGCCGTACTGCGCCACCGCGTACGCTTGTCGCCAGAGCTGGATATCGAAGGCCTATCGGTGGATCAGGTGCTGCAACAACTGCTCGATCAGGTTCCGGCACCGCGCCTATGACCCTCACATGGAAAAAGCCCGCATCGAAAGGCGCTACGGCATGAAACCCTCGCGCGCGTTGCTGGCGCTGCTGGCTGGCCTGTTCGTACTCGGCATTGCACTGGGCATCTGCAGTGCCCTGGCCATCGCCGTGCCGCGCAGCTTTACCCCAATCTACTGGGGTCTGCTGCTAGTGCTGCTTGGCCTGGCGCTGGTCGACGCCCTGCTGCTGCGCCAAGTGCCATCGCCGCGCATCGAGCGCCAGTTGCCCGGCAACCTGCCGCTGGGGCGCTGGAGCGAAGTGCGGCTGAATCTGCACCACAGTTACAACCGCGCGCTGCAGGTTGAGGTGTTCGACCATCTGCCTGGTGATATGGCCTTCGAGCACTTGCCGCTCAAGGTTGATCTACATCCCGGCGAGCAAACTCAGGTCAGCTATCGCGTGCGCCCGCTGCTGCGTGGACACTTTCACTTCCCCCAGTGCGAAGTCAGCCTGCCCAGCCCCATGGGCTTGTGGCGCGCCCGGCGGTATTTGCCGCTAACTGCGGAAACCCGCGTTTACCCGGACTTTGCCCGCCTATATGGCGCGCAGTTGATGGCAGTGGATGACTGGCTCAGCCAGCTTGGCGTGCGCCAGCAGCAACGCCGCGGCCTCGGTCAGGAGTTCCACCAACTGCGAGAGTTTCGCGACGGCGACACCCTGCGGCAAATCGACTGGAAGGCCACCGCGCGCAAACGCACACCGATTGCCCGCGAGTACCAGGATGAGCGCGATCAACAGATCATCTTCCTACTCGATTGCGGCCGGCGTATGCGCAGCCAGGATGGCGAGCTGTCGCACTTCGACCACGCCCTCAACGCCTGCCTGCTGCTCAGCTACGTGGCGCTGCGCCAGGGCGATGCGGTGGGCCTGTCGACCTTTGCAGGCGAGCAGAACCGCTTCCTCGCTCCGGTCAAAGGCCAGGCGCAACTGAATGTGCTGCTCAATGCCCTGTACGACCTGCGCAGCACCCAGCAACCGGCGGACTTCACCGCCGCAGTGGAAAACCTGCTTAGCCGTCAGCGCCGCCGCGCCCTGGTGGTGCTGGTAACCAACCTGCGCGATGAGGATGATCAGGCGCTGCTCGGGGCGGTCAAACGCCTGGGCCGCCAACACCGCGTGCTGGTCGCCAGCTTACGTGAAGAAGTGCTGGATACCCTGCGCCACACCCCGGTACAGGACCTGTCCAGCGCTCTGGATTACTGCGGCACCCTGGACTACCTGAATGCCCGCGCCGGCCTGCACGAGCGCCTGATTGCCAATAAGGTGCCGGTGCTGGATGCGCGGCCTAGTGAATTGGGGCCGCAGCTGGTGAGCAGTTATCTGGCCTGGAAAAAGGCCGGCGTACTGTAACCGCCTCGCCGGCCCAGCCAGCGTTATAGCCACGTCACGTGCTGCTCCAGCGGAAAACGCAGACGCGGGTTGTACACGCCCTTCTCATCCTGCTTGCCCACAGCTAGCAGCATGATCGGCAAAGCCTGACGTGCAATGTTCAGGGTCTTGCGCAAACGCACCTCATCAAAGCCTTCCATCGGGCAGGTGGCATAGCCATGGCTCTGGAAGGCCAACATCAGGTTCTGCGCCGCCAATGCCGTGGACTTGACCGCCCAGATGCGCATCTGCGCGCGGCTGTTGGGCGCGCGCATCAATGGCTTGCGCCAGGCAGCCACGCGCAGCAGCTGACGCTTGAATAACCCAAGTAGGCCAAATGGCCCCTGGTTGTACTGAAAGGGTGCGGTCTTGTTGTAGAAGCTGCGAATCCGCGCCGGCACTTGCGGCTCCGGCCAGTAGTCGATGATGCTCTGGCAAGCCTGCTTCCAGGTGTCCGGACGCGCCAGTACGGCAATAATCAGCGGCGCCTTAGCGGCGTTCTGACTCATGCACACCGGGTGCAAACGGGCCAGCAACGCAGGGTCGCGAATCACCTGAAAACTCCAGGGCTGCAGGTTGCAGGAGTTGGGCGCGAGCACCGCCAGCTCCAGACAATCACGCACGACTTCATCAGGCACAAGTTCAGAGGTAAAGCGTCGCACCGCGCGACGGCTCTCGATCAGCTCACGAAGCGCAGCGGGGGTGGCAGGGGAAATAGCAGTGTCGGCAGGAAACAGGCTCATCTGGGGCATCCTCGGCAGATCGACCGATTAAGCCGCGATGCCTGGCCGCGAACAAGCTGGATACCGGCTTAGTCCGCAGCCTTGGCGCAAATGGCCTTAGCCCAGGGCCTTTTCGATAGCCTGAATGACACTTGGATCATCCGGTGTGGTGCGCGGCGAGAAGCGCGCCAGCACGCGACCGTCGTGACCAACGAGGAATTTCTCGAAGTTCCAGGTGATATCGCCAGGAAATTCGGCACCCTCGCCCGCCAGCAAACGGTACAGCGGATGACGCTCCGGCCCGTTCACCTCAAGCTTGCTGCCCAGGGGAAAGGTCACGCCGTAATTGAGGCTACAGAACTCGCGAATGGCTTCCTCGCTGTCAGGCTCCTGCTCGGCAAACTGGTTGCACGGTAGGCCCAACACGCTGAAACCCTGGTTCTTGTACTGCTGATACAGCTTTTCCAGGCCTGCGTACTGCGGCGTCAGGCCACACTTGGAAGCCACATTAACCACCAACACTACCTGCCCCTTGAAGGGTGCCAGCGGCAGCTCATGGCCATCCAGTGCACGCAGGTTGAGGTCGTGAAAGGCACTCATGGCTAACTCCTTGAGAACACACGGATTACACGTAGCGGACAAAAAAGGCGCCTATCTGAAGGCGCCTTTCTTCTGTTGCAGCTTAGCAGTCGAGCCAGCGGTTGATACGACCATAAGTCGACTCGCGGCTATGACATAAGGCTAAACCTTAGTGGTGATGACCACCTTCGCCATGGATATGCCCATGAGCGACTTCTTCTTCGCTGGCATCACGTACGCTGATGACCTTGACCTTGAAGTGCAGGCGCTGGCCAGCCAGTGGGTGGTTGCCGTCGACAATCACGTCGTCGCCTTCCAGTTCACGGATGGTGACGATCTGCATGCCGCCATCCGGGCCGGAGGCGTGGAACTGCATGCCGATTTCCAGCTCATCAACACCTTCGAACATCGAACGGTTGAGGGTGGCTACCAGCTCGGCGCTGTATTCGCCGTAGGCGTCTTCCGGCTCGACTGCAACTTCCAGCTCGTCGCCGGCTTGCTTGCCCAGCAGGGCTTTTTCCAGGCCGCCGATGATGTTGCCGGCACCGTGCAGATAAGCCAGCGGCGCGCCGCCTGCGGAACTGTCGATCACCTCACCGGCATCGTTAGTCAGGGTATAGTCGATGGAGACGGCCTTATTGGCGGCGATCAGCATGGGGCGAGACCTTTTGCTTGGAAATAAAGAGCGGGCAAGTTTACCCAAGGGCACGCGCGAAAGCGAACCGGACACAGACGGACGGCCAAGCGCGGCCTCAGTGCGCGTGCTTGATTTCCGTCAGGATGAGCACGGCCATTGGGTGGCAGTATTGTCCTGCGGCCATACTCAGCACCTGCGCCACCAGCCGCCCTGGCAGAATCGCGCCTGGGTGCTGGATGCGCAGCAACGCCAGGCGCACGTTGGCGAACCTTTCCTGTGCGGCTGGTGCGCGGCTGAAAAAGGCGCAAGCGAGGCGCTGACAGAGCGCCCGAACCAAGATTTGAACAAGGAGCGGTAAATGCCCGCACGCAATATTCTGGTGATCAACTGCGGCAGTTCATCGATCAAATTTGCCCTGATCAACGAAGACCAAGACGTCTTTATCCTCAGCGGCCTAGCCGAGCGCCTGGGCAGCCCGGATGCGCAAGTTCACTGGCAGCAGGGCGACAGCAAAGACAGCCTGATTCTGCCCCATGCCGATCACCGCGCAGCCCTCGCCCAGGTGTTACCTCTGGTGCAGGCCGCAACGGGCGGGCAATTGCACGGTATTGGCCACCGCGTGGTGCATGGCGGTGAGCACTTCACTGCGGCCTGCCGTCTGGATGCGCTAAGCCTCGCCGCAATTCGCGCCACCGCGCCGCTGGCTCCGCTGCATAACCCGGCCAACCTGCAGGGTATCGAAGCGGCGATCAAGCTGTTCCCCAGCCTGACCCAGGTAGCGGTGTTCGACACTGCGTTTCACCAGACCCTGCCCGAACACGCCTATCGCTACGCCCTACCCGAGCACCTGTACCGTGAACATGGCGTGCGCCGTTATGGCTTCCATGGCACCAGCCACCGCTTTGTCAGCCAGCGCGCCGCAGAAATGGCCGGGCTGTCGGTCAATGCCAGTAGCTGGCTGGTGGCGCACCTGGGCAACGGTTGTTCGACCTGCGCCATCGTCGATGGCCAGAGTCGCGACACCAGCATGGGCCTGACGCCGTTGGAAGGTGTGGTGATGGGCACGCGCAGCGGCGATGTCGACCCCAATCTGCACAGCCACCTGGCGCGCACCCTGGGCTGGAGCCTGGAGCAGATCGAAGCCATGCTCAATAAAGACAGCGGCCTGCTAGGCCTCTCCGGCCTGTCCAATGATATGCGCACCCTGGAACAGGCCCGCGAACACGGCCATGCCGGCGCCACCCTGGCCATCGAGGTGTTCTGCTACCGCCTGGCCAAATCCCTGGCAGCCATGAGCTGCGCCCTGCCGCAACTCGACGGTTTGATCTTTACCGGCGGTATCGGCGAGAACTCAGCGCTGATCCGCAGCAAGGTCGTCGCCCACCTGAAATTGCTCAACCTGGCCCTCGACGAGCCGGCCAACGCCCGCACCGTGCGCGGCTCAGCCGGGCAGATCCAGGCCGATGGACACCCGCGCGTGCTGATCGTACCGACCAATGAAGAACGACAGATTGCCCTCGACACCCTGGCGCTACTCGAAGCCTGATCGTCACCTGACTACTACGGAGCGCGAATGCACACTTTCTTTATTGCCCCCACCGGTTTTGGTGTCGGCCTTACCTCGATCAGCCTGGGCCTGGTCGGCGCCCTGGAGCGTGCCGGCCTCAAGGTCGGCTTCTTCAAACCCATTGCCCAACCGCATCAGGGCGACATGGGCCCAGAGCGTTCCAGCGAGCTGATCGCCCGCACCCATGGCCTGCACTCGCCAAAACCGCTGGCCCTGGCGCATGTCGAGCGCATGCTCGGCGACGGCCAGCTGGATGAACTGCTGGAAGAAATCATCAGCCTCTATCAGCAAGCGGCTGCAGGCAAAGACGTGGTGATCGTCGAAGGCATGGTGCCGACGCGCCAGGCCAGCTACGCCGCGCGAGTCAACTTCCACCTGGCCAAGAGCGTGGATGCCGAGGTGATTCTGGTCTCCGCGCCGGAACAGGAAAGCCTTAGCGAACTGAGCGACCGGGTGGAAATCCAGGCCCAGCTATTTGGCGGGCCGAAGGACGAGAAAGTGCTCGGGGTGATCCTCAACAAGGTACGCAGTGACGATGGCATCGAAGCCTTCGCCGCTCGCCTGAAAGAACTCTCGCCACTGCTCAAGGGCGATGGCTTCCGCCTGCTCGGCTGCATCCCCTGGCAGGACGAGCTGAACGCTCCACGCACCCGCGACATCGCCGACCTGCTCGGCGCGCGGGTGCTGAATGCCGGTGATTACGAGCAGCGGCGCATGCTGAAGATCGTGCTCTGCGCCCGCGCTGTGGCCAACACCGTGCAACTGCTCAAGCCCGGCACCTTGGTGGTGACGCCGGGGGACCGCGACGACATTATCCTCGCCGCCAGCCTGGCCGCCATGAACGGCATGCCGCTGGCCGGCCTGCTGCTGTGCAGCGACTTTGCCCCCGATCCACGGATCATGGAGCTGTGCCGTGGCGCGCTGCAGGGCGGTTTGCCGGTGATGACGGTAAGCACCGGCTCTTACGACACCGCGACCAACCTCAACCGCCTGAACAAGGAAATCCCGGTCGACGACAAGGAGCGTGCGGAAAAAGTCGCCGACTTCGTCGCCAGCCATATCGACCACGAATGGCTGTTCGCTCGTTGCGGTACGCCGCGCGAGCTGCGCATGTCGCCGCCGGCGTTCCGCTACCAGCTCGTGCAACGCGCCAAGGCAGCGAACAAACGCATCGTTCTGCCGGAAGGCAGCGAGCCACGCACCGTACAGGCCGCCGCCATCTGCCAGGCCCGCGGCATCGCCCGCTGCGTGCTGCTGGCCAAGCCGGAAGACGTTCACGCGGTGGCCCACGCCCATGGCATCGAACTGCCGGAAGGCCTGGAAATCCTCGATCCGGACCTGATCCGCGAGCGCTATGTCGAGCCCATGGTCGAGTTGCGCAAAGGCAAAGGGCTGAACGCGCCGATGGCCGCCGCACAACTGGAAGACACCGTGGTGCTGGGCACCATGATGCTCGCACTGGATGAAGTCGACGGTCTGGTTTCCGGTGCCATCAACACCACCGCCAACACCATCCGCCCGGCGCTGCAGCTGATCAAGACCGCGCCCGGCTACAAGCTGGTGTCGTCAGTGTTCTTTATGCTGCTGCCCGATCAAGTGCTGGTCTACGGCGACTGTGCGGTAAACCCAGACCCGACGGCGGTGGAACTGGCAGAAATCGCCCTGCAAAGCGCAGCCTCGGCCAGCGCTTTCGGCATCATTCCGCGGGTGGCGATGCTCAGTTACTCCACCGGCGATTCCGGCAGCGGTGAAGAGGTCGAGAAAGTCCGCGAGGCCACCCGCCTGGCCAAGGCCAGCAACCCCGATCTGCTACTCGACGGCCCGCTACAATACGACGCGGCGGCGATTGAAAGCGTCGGCCGGCAGAAAGCCCCTGGCAGCCCGGTCGCCGGCCGCGCCACGGTGTTTATCTTCCCCGACCTGAATACCGGCAACACCACCTACAAAGCGGTACAACGCAGCGCCGATTGCGTCAGTGTCGGGCCGATGCTGCAGGGCCTGCGCAAGCCGGTAAATGACCTGTCACGCGGTGCACTGGTCGACGATATCGTCTTCACCATTGCCCTGACCGCGATTCAGGCTGCCAACCTGCCGCAGTAACGCATAGCCAGGGCTGCTCAGCGGCAGCCCTGGCCAAGCAAAAGCGCTAAAAATCCGCGAACCGCAGCGATCACCAGCGTTTCGAAAGGCTTGCAGTTCGGTACACAGGCGTTAACCTGTGCGCCGACCGATCTGTGGTGGAAAACCACAGGCATAGATAAGTCGGGGCATAAGCCCCTTTCTTGGAGGCACCTGTCCCCATGCTGCATTTTTTGCCTGCTCCATTACGTGGTTTGATTGCAGGTATGCTGCTCGCCCTCAACACCCTTATCTGCTGCTGGCCGCTATTTATCGGAGCCCTGCTGAAATTTCTGCTGCCCATTCCGAAGGTGCAGCGCGCGCTGCGCGCGGCCATGCATGCGACTGCCGAGTTCTGGATTTCCGTCAACAAATTCTGGATGCATTTGGTAGGCAAGACCGAGTGGAATGTCGAAGGACTCAAGGGCTTCGACATGCAACATTCCTACATGGTGACCAGCAACCATCAGAGCTGGGTAGATATCCTTGTGCTGCAATACCAGCTCAACCGTCGCATCCCCTTTCTCAAGTTCTTCCTCAAGCAAGAGCTGATCTGGGTGCCAGTGATTGGCCTGTGCTGGTGGGCACTGGAATTTCCCTTTATGAAGCGCTTCAGCAAGGAATACCTGGCCAAGCACCCGGAAAAACGCGGTCAGGACCTGGCCACCACGCGCAAGGCCTGCGAGCGTTACAAGACCAACCCGGTGTCGGTGTTCAACTTCCTCGAAGGCACACGCCTGTCACCCGCCAAGCACGCGCAGCAGCAGTCACCGTTCAAGCACCTGCTCAAGCCCAAGGCTGGCGGCATTGCCTTTGTACTGGATGCAATGGGTGAACAGCTGCACAGCCTGGTCAACGTCACCATTCATTACCCGCAGGGCACCCCAGGATTCTGGGATCTGCTGTGCGGGCGGATTGACCAGGTGGTGGTGCGTTTCGATCAGGTGCAGATTCCCGAGGAATTTATTGGCGGCAACTACGATCAGGACGAAGCCTACCGCCTGCAGTTCCAGCAGTGGGTCAACCAGTTGTGGCTGGATAAGGATGCGCAGCTGGATGAGCTAAAGCAGCGCTATCCCGCGCGCTAAAACGCTATCGCAGCAGCCTCAAGCCCGCTTAATCAGCGGGCTTTTCATTGCGTAGCGGCAAGTTGTGCCAATCCAGCTGCGCGGGGAAGGTTTTGATCTGCTCGGCGCTCAGCCCTGGCGCAACCAGAAAGCCCTGCATGATCGCGCAGTTGTGCGCGGCCAACCAATCTCGCTGGGCCATGGTTTCCACGCCCTCGGCGATCACTTCCAAACCCAGGTTACGCCCCAGGTCGATGATGGTGCTGACCACCGCGGCGTCGCGCGGCGAGTCGAGCATATTGGAGATAAACAGCCGGTCGATTTTCAGCGTATCCAGCTCGAAATGGCGCAGGTAGGCCAGCGACGAGTAACCGGTGCCGAAGTCATCGATGGCGATCTTTACGCCCAGTTTGCGCAGCTGGCGCAGCTGTTCCTGGCTGGTTTCCAGGTCCTGCATCAGCGCGCTTTCGGTAACCTCCACCTCCAGCTGTTGCGGGGCCAACTCATGCTGATCCAGCACCCGACGCAGGTCATCGACCAGTTGCGGCATGCCGAACTGCACCGGGCTGACATTCAGGCTGATCACCAGCTCGTCGCCGTACTGCTGGCTCAGCTGTTGGCACTTTTCCACCCCTGCCTGGAAGATCCAGCTGCCCAGTCGATTGATCAGGCGAGTTTCTTCCAGCAGTGGAATAAACACCCCGGGGGCCACAGTGCCGGCAACCCGATGCTGCCAGCGCAGTAAAGCCTCGAAGCCGCGCAGACGCCCGGTTTCCAGGTAGATCTGCGGCTGATAGACCAGGACGAAATCATCATTCTCGATGGCATTGCGCAGGCTTTCTTCAAGCATCAGCCGTGAGCGCGCGCGGCCGTTCATTTCCGGGGAGAAGAAGCGGTATTGCTGGCGACCAGTGCGTTTAGCCTCGTACATCGCCATGTCCGCTGCCCGCAGCAAACCTTCCACGGTTTGCCCACATTCAGGGAAACAGGCAATGCCCACGCTCGCGCCCAGGGTCACCTCAATGCCGTCGAGGTTATGCCGCACCGACACCTGCTCGATCAGTTTTTCGGCGATGCGCGCGGCGTCTTCCGGGTGCTCCAGGCTGTCGAGCAAGGCGGTGAATTCATCGCCGCCAATGCGCGCCAGGCTGTCGTAGGGTCGTAGACTGGCCTTGAGTTGTTCGCCGACCAGTTTTAGCAAACGGTCGCCGACATCGTGGCCGAGCGAATCATTGATGCGTTTGAAACCATCCAGATCGAGATAGAGCACGGCCATGCGCTGACCGCTGCGATTGATCCGCGACAGCGCCGACTCCAACGCCTGATAGAAGCCACGACGGTTAAGCAGGCCGGTCAGGGCATCGGTAATCGCCTGGGACTCCAGCTGCTGATGCAGGTGGCGCACCACCGACATATCCAGGGCCATCACTACCATCGCGTGCTGTAGGCGCGGCAAGGGTGAACAGGACAGCGCTACCGGCACCTGCCCGCCGTTCAGCGTGCGCAAGCTGGCATCGTGCAAGCGATAAGCTTCGCCGCGCCGCCACTGCAGATAAAACTCGGACTGACGCCAGTCGCTGGTCACTTGCGGGCTGACCAGGTAGGAAAGCATTTCACTGCCTTCCAGATCGTTGATCGAACCCTCAAGCATGCGCGCCATGGCCGGGTTGGCGAAATTGATGCGGCCATCTTCGCCCACCACCATGATGCCTTCAGCGGCGTTGTCCAGCACCGAGGCATTGAAGGCCCGCGCCGTGTCCAGTTGCTGGGTCAGCTGCAGCAGTTCGCTGCGACTGCGCTCATGTTCGAGCAGGGCGTGAATCTTGTGGCGCAGCACGTTGGAGTCAAACGGTTTGAGCACGAAATCCACCGCGCCGGTGGCGTAGCCCTTGATGACCGAGTCCTGGGTCTGGGAGATAGCGGACACGAAGATGATCGGGGTGTAGCGGGTACGCGGGTTGCCGCGCATCAGCCGGGCGACTTCGAAGCCGTCCATGTGCGGCATTTGCACATCCAGCAGCACCAGGCCGACGTCCTCTTCGAGCAGGCACTGCAGGGCGGCCTCGCCCGAGTCGACACAGCGCAGTTGCCAGTCGCCCTCTTCCAGCAGGGCTTGCATGGCCTCCAAATTCTCCGGGCGGTCGTCCACCACCAGCAGAATCTGCGTACTGGCGGCGACCTTCAGCTGCACGTGTGCCATATCTCCTCCCTGTGTCCCTGGCGAGCGCCTTGCGACTCCTGTTGCGGTTCAGGTTAGCAGGCGCTGGCAAAACTACTGCGGTGGTGCTGCAGGTGCTGCGAATGAGCGCTTCGGTGGCTCGACAGTGGCCAACCAGCGCACCAGCAGCTCGAGCAAAGCCTCGCGGCTGACCGGTTTGGCCAGGTAGTCATCGGCGCCCGCAGTGATGCACTTCTCCCGGTCCCCCTTCATCGCATGCGCGGTCAGGGCGATGATCGGAATATTGCAGCCATGCTCGGTCTTGAGCAGCCGGGTAGCGGTGTAGCCGTCCATGGTCGGCATCGCCATGTCCATCAGGATCAGGTCGAACGGCTCGCGCTCATAACAGTTGATGGCTTCCTGGCCGTCCTTGGCCGAGCTGATGATCAACCCCACCTCGTCGAGCAAGGCGGTCAAGGCGTAGACGTTGCGCACATCATCATCCACCAGCAGCACACGCCGCCCTTCCAGCGGGCTCTCGACACTGAAGCCTCTCGCCCCTGAGGGGGCGCGCACACTGCCGAGAAAGCCCTGCACCGCCTCGCTCAGTTCCTGCATGTCCTCGCCGTGCTTGTGCACCACCACAGCGCTGTAACGGCGCAGGCGCTGCAAAGCCTGGCGGGTGACATCGACACCGGTATTGATCACCACCCGCGTGCCATTCAGCGGACGCTGCCGGTTGAGGGTTTCCAGCAGTTCAAAGCCGTCCTGATCGGGCAGGTCGAGGTCGATCACCAATGCGTTAAACATCCCACTGGCGTAGGCCTGCTGCGCCTCATCGGCACGCGCGCAGGCCTGTACATCGAAGCCCAGCTGCTGCAGATGCTCACGGTAATGTTCACGCTCAACCTCGACATCCTCGACCAGCAACAGCCGTTGCGCCGGGGACTGGTCAAGCTGCTGCAGGTCGACAAAGACCTGCTCCAGATCCGCGCGCTGGATCGGCTTGACCAGGTAGCGCGTGCCGTCATCATTCCAGTCCACCGGTTGCGGCACGCAGGAGATGATATGCACCGGCGTGTTGCGATGGCTGGCCTGGCCGCGCAGGCGGCGAAACAGCTGCCAACCGCTGATATCCGGCAGCAGGATATCCAGGATCACCGCACTGAAATGCTCGCCTTGCAGCAGGTTGAGCGCCTGCAACCCAGAGCGGCAATGCACGCTGGAAAAGCCGTGGGCATGCGCCTCTTCGGCCAACACCGCGGCAAAATTCACATCGTCTTCGACAATCAGCACCGCAGGGCCTTCACCGCTGCGTTGCGGCGCGTCTGCTGCCGGCTCCGTCTGGGCCTGCGCCACCACGCGCACCGGCAGGTGCACGGTAAAGCAGGAGCCTTCACCCGGCGCGCTTTGCAGGCTGATCTCGCCGTCCATCGCCAGTACCAGCTGACGGGTAATCGCCAACCCCAACCCGGTGCCACCGAAGCGCCGACTGGTGGAACCGTCGATCTGCTGAAAGGCCTGGAAAATCTGCTCATGCTGCTCGGCCGCAATGCCAATGCCGCTGTCGCGCACGCTGAAGTTGAGCAGCTCATGGCCCTCCTCCGGTTCACCGCTGGCGCAGGAAACAGTCAGGCTGACCTCGCCGTGCTCGGTGAACTTGAGGGCATTGGACAGCAGGTTGCGCAGGATCTGCTGCAGGCGGATGCGGTCCGTGTGAATCACCCGTGGCACCCCGGCCTCCAGCTGGGTATGCAAACGCAGGCCCTTGATCTCGGCCATCGGCCGCAGGCTGGCATCCAGCTCGACCAGAATGTCCTGCATGTTCAGCGGTTCGAGCTTGAGCTGCATGCGCCCGGATTCGACCTTGGCCAGGTCCAGCACATCGTTGATCAGCTGCAGCAGATCACTGCCAGCGCGGTGCACGATGTCGGCATGCTTGGCCTGCTTCTCGGTCAGGTTGCCGGCGCTGTTCAGGCGCAGCTGATCGCTGAGAATCAGGATGCTATTGAGCGGCGTGCGCAGCTCGTGGGACATGTTGGCGAGAAATTCCGACTTGTAGCGGTTGGCCAGAATCAGCTGCTCGGCCTGATCACGCAGGCGCTGCTCGGCGGCCTTACGCTCGCTGATGTCGATGATCACTGCCTGCACCAGTGCATCTTCGCCGCCACGGATCGGCGAAAGGCCCACCTCCAACGGAATCTGTCGACCATCGCGGTGCTGGCCGAACAGCTCACGGTTATTGCCCATGCGCCGTGGTTCCGGGGTTTTCTGGTAGCCCTGGCGCATCGGCACATGGCTGCCACGCAAGGCCGTGGGCAGCAAAATCTCTACCGGCTGAGAGAGCAACTCCTCGCGGCCATAACCAAACATCTGCTCGGTCTGGCGGTTGACCATGGCGATACAGCCTTGATTGTCGACCAGCACAATGGCATTGGGCGACGCTTCGACCACCAGACGGAAACGCTCTTCAGCGCCTTTGCGCGCGCGCAGGTCAATCAGGTTGATCAGGTAATTGACCCCACCAGAGTCGCCCAGCACGCTCAGGCTCAGGGCCACCGGCACTTCTTCGCCGAGGTCGCGACGGGCCAGGTATTCATTGGACAGCTCAGAGGTATCGTGATCAATCGCCAGTGCACTCAGTTGCTCGACGGTCGGCAGAAAGCGTTTGACCCGCTCACCGATCAAGCCCTCGGTGGTCGAATCGAGCAAGTCGGCGGCGCTGCGGTTGGCCATCTCGATACGGCCCTGGGCGTTGCACAGCAACGTCGCCACCGGCAGCCGCTCGACCAGCAGGCGAAAACGCTCTTCACGCTCACGCAATTTATCGGTGGCCAGATGATTGGCATGCAGCTCGCGCTCACGCAGATACAGGTAGCCACCAACCAGCAACGCCAGCAGAGCCGCTGCCACCAAGCCGATCCACAGACTGATGCCGCCACGGCTGGACAGAGTGGCCTCAAAAGCCGCCGTACTGGTTACCTCCAGAACCCAGTTACGGCCATACAGCGGCAATTCCAGCACATGCTTGAAGCGTGGCTGCAGCTCTGCGCCCTGCGCCTCGGCGCTTAACAACGGGGTTTGCAAGGCTTGCTGATCCTTGATCACCACATCGAAACGCTGGCTCTGCGCACCGAGAATGCCCTCCATCAGCTCATGGCTGCGAAACGCCCCATGCACCACGCCAAGCAAGGCCGCCCGACGCTCCTCAGCACTACTCTGCGGCATGCCAGGCAGGTACACCGGGAGAAACAGCAGCACCCCACCCTGCACATTGGCCTCGGTTTCCTGGCGCAAGGTGACCGGCGCACTGAGAATTGCCTGGCCACTGTCGATGGCCTGCTCAACTGCGGCATTCCGTACGGCTTCGCTGAGCATGTCGTAACCCAGCACCCTTCGGTTGCGCCAATCCAGCGGGCTGATGTAGTCGATCAACAGGTAATGCTCGCGCGCCCCTGCTGGGGAAATCTGGTAGTCCGCTCGCCCCTGGCTCTGCTGCGCAGCCAGAAAAGCATCAAGCTGTTCGGCACGCAGATACCGCGACCAGGCCAGGGCCAGGATGCCCGGATAGCGGTCTTGCAGCTGCAGCTGATCGAGGGCGCGATCCCATTCAGTCAGGGACACATGGTCACTACCGGTCATCAGCCCGGAAACGCCCCGCAGGACCATTTCATAGGCGCGCATACGGCTTCTCACGCGCTGGCCGATGTCCTGCGCTTCCAGCTCGAAGCGCTGCTGGCTCTGCTCGCGCTCACGCTGTTCGAAGACCTGCCACTGCCAGACGATCAAGGCCCCCAGGCCAAGCGACAAGGCCAGGGTGACCCACAATGGCAGCCAGGGTTTACGCGAAGTGGGTGCTGGCTTGTCGTCCATGATCTCTCCAGTTTTCGTCCATGTCTGGCGCGGGCAACGCGCCGTTGCGGCGGGGTTATTGGAACCACTGCCAGCAGTCTAGTCACGAATTGAACAGGCGGCCGAGTCTAAATTGCAGGCATAAAAAAGCCGCGCATTCAGGCGAATGCGCGGCTTTTATGGGGCGCTGCGGTTACAGCGGACGCAGGTTGATTTCTACCCGGCGGTTCTGCGCGCGACCTGCTTCATTGGCATTGCTGGCAATCGGCTGGTTCGGACCTGCGCCAAAGGACGTCAGGCGCGAAGCTGGCACGCCATTGGCACTCAGGTAAGAAGCGACGCTCTGCGCACGGCGATTGGAGAGGTTCTGGTTCAACTCCAACGAACCGGTGCTGTCGGTATGACCGACGATATCCACACCGTTCTTGTCGAACTCCTTGAACACCGTGGCCAGGGAGTTGAGCGTTGGGTAAAAGCTGCTGGAGATATCTGCCGAGTTGCTGGCAAAGGTGATATTGCCCGGCATGATCAGCTTCAGGTCATCGCCATTGCGCTGCACCTGTACGCCAGTGCCCTGCAGGGTCTGACGCAGCTTGGCTTCCTGGGTATCGACGTAATAGCCGTAGCCACCACCTGCCGCGCCACCAACTGCCGCACCGATCAAGGCACCTTTGGCGCGGTCCTTCTTGCTGGACGTGGCAGCGCCAATCACCGCACCGGTAACTGCGCCAACACCACCGTAGATGCCCGCCTTGCCCGCTTCACGCTCACCGGTATAAGGGTTGGTGGTACAGCCGGCGAGCACGCCAAGACCGAGGGTAACAACAGCCAGATTTCGCCACAGCTTCATGCGTACTTCCTTTGAATATCGGATCGGGACAGGTTTGCACCTGGATTTTCGAGCCAGAAACGCGGTTTAAGTTCCCCTCGCCGCGCAATTGAGTGGGAGGACTATGCCCGAATGAAGGGGTTCTCGCGCATCTCATCGCCGAGGCGCGTATCGGCACCATGGCCAGTCACCACGGTGGCGTCCTCGTCCAGGATATACAAACGCTGCTTGATCGAGCGCTCGATGGTCGCGTAATCACCGCCCCACAGGTCGGTGCGACCGATACCACGCTTGAACAGAGTGTCGCCGGCAATCAGCAGTTTGTCCTGGGGGAACCAGAAGCTCATCGAGCCTGGCGTATGCCCCGGCGTGTGCAGCGCCACGCCACAGCCGCAGGCCAGCTCCTCATCATCGGCCAACCACTGATCCGGCGACGGCACCGGCGTGTAGGGCACACCGAACATGCGGCACTGCATTTCCAGGTTATCCCAGAGGAACTGATCTTCCTTATGCAGGTGCAGGGTCGCGCCGGTCTTCTCCTTCATCTGCCCGGAGGCGAGGAAGTGATCCAGATGGGCGTGGGTGTGGATGATGCTTACCACCTTCAGCCCATGGGCCTCCAGGCGTGCCATGATCAAATCGGGATTGCCACCCGGATCGACCACAATGGCCTTCTTGGTCAGCGGGTCACCGATGATCGTGCAGTTGCACTGCAAAGGCCCGACGGGGAAGGTTTCGCGGATCAGGGTCGGGGTTGCGGCAGAACTCATGGTTATTCCTCAGCGCGGTAATCGCTGGGCAGTTTACCCGTCCATTTCTTGAACGCACGGCGAAAATTCGACGGGTCGCTGAAGCCCAGCAGGTAGGCGATTTCATACAGCGGCAGGTGGGTGGTGGTGAGGTATTGCAGGGCCAGGCTCTTGCGCACCTCATCGAGCACCTGCTGGTAACTGGTGCCCATAATCGATAGGTGTCGGCGCAGGCTGCGGCCGCTGGTGTGCAGGGCTGCGGCGGCGCTAGCCAGGTCGGGAAAGTCGCCGGGGCGCGCCAGCAACAGACGGCGCACGCGGGTCAGCAGGCCGTCCTGCACATCCAGGCTGGCCAGCAGCGCTTCGCATTGCTGCTCGCACATCTGCACCGTTGCCGGGTTGGCCAGGGCCATCGGCCGATCCAGGTAGGTGATCGGCATGCTCAGGCGATGGTAAGGCTGCTCAAACGCCACCGGCACGCCAAACAACCGTTCGTAGCGCTCGGCGTAATGCGGTGCGGCATGGGCAAAGCCCACCTCCACCTCCTGCAAGCGCTCCCCCACCAGAAACCGCGCGATGGTGTAGAGGCTGGTCAGCAAACCTTCTGCGGCGAAACGGCTGAGCGGACCAAGCGGCATGGTTTCGCTGGCGCGCAATTCAATCCGCGCGCCCAGTTCGACCATTTCCAGCTCATAAGTTAGGCCCAGCACCCTGTAATACTTCAGAGCGAACTGCATGGCCTTGCCCAGGTTGGCGCTGGACAGCACCGCATAACCGAGGATGCCGTGGGTCGAGACGTTCAGCCGCTGCCCGAGCAGCAGACCCAGCGCCGGTTCATCACAGAGGCGTAAGGCGCTACTGGTGAGCTGGGTGAAATCAATAAAGGACAACCGCCCCTGCGGATTGCCCATCACTTCGGGGCGTACCCGCGCCTCGGCAAACAGCTGCGCACGCGGCACGCCCAGCTCCTCAACCAGGTCGAGCAAGGCGGCGGCGTAGGCGACGGGAACCAGTTCGGCAGAGAAATTCAATGATGGCTTCATGGGCTTCTTATTATCTGGCCAGATATGACCACTGGCAGCGACGATAACCTTGTTCGACAAAACCCGACAAGGGCATCCATGCACCACAGTGCCGGGTCGGCAAACCTGCTGAGTTCGCACAAAGGCTTTAGCCATACTCAGGACTTGGCAGGTCGCTCACCACAACCGAAGGTTGGGCGCATGCATGCTAGTGCCGCAGTAAATGCCCGGCTTCACCCTGAAAAACGCTCTAGCACGGGCACTAGCAACACAACTCACGACACTAACAAGCTCCAAGATTGGTACACCCGTGCAATATTGGCCATAAATGACCGAAATATTGGCTGTTGTGAACCTTTGCCGAAGCGCTTGGCGAATCCATAGTGAAACCACGCTTCAGTCACAGACTCAGGGAGTCAGCATGGTCAGCACTACCCCGGAAGGTTTGCAGATTCGTCCACGGCATATGGATTTCGATTTCCCTAATCCCCTGCCGCGTCACTGGCACAGCGGCGATGCCTTCAAAAGCCATCTGTTCGATGCCATGTCGGTGCTGTTCCCCGACGGCGAGCGCTTCTTTATCGACTCGGTGCGCCACTTCCGCGACCAGATCAATGACCCGGTGCTGAAAGAGCAGATTCGTGGCTTTATCGGCCAGGAAGGCCACCACAGCCGCGAACATCTGGAATACAGCAACCGCCTGCGCGACTTGGGTTACAATATCACCCGTATCGAAAAACGCGCCCAGGCGCGGATTCGCTACACCCAGAAAAAGTTCTCGCCACAGCGCCAGTTAGCAGCCACCGCGGCGCTGGAACACATCACCGCGATCATGGCTGACGGCCTACTCAAGGACCCACGCCATATGGCCGGCGCCCATCCGACCATGGTGCGTCTGTGGCGCTGGCATGCGCTGGAGGAAACCGAGCACAAGGCGGTGGCCTTCGACGTGTACAACCAGGTCTGCGGCAGCCGCAAACTGCTGCGCCGGGCGATGATCATGGGCACCTTCTTTTTCGTGCTCGACACCACTCGCGGCCTGGCGCATATGCTCAAACAGGACGGCCTGCTGTGGAACTGGCGCGTATGGCGAGACGGCATCCAGTGGATGTGGGGCAAGGAAGGCGTGTTCCGCCCGCTGATCAGCACCTACCGCGACTTCTTCAAGCCAAACTTTCACCCCTGGGAGCACAACAACCTGGAGCTGCTCTACCAAACCCGCAGCGAGTTCGATCTGCCCGCGCAAAGCCAGGCAGCATAGCCTGAGAGTTGCCAATAACGACAAGGGAGCCTGCAGGCTCCCTTTTTTATGCGGGTCAATTTCATCAATAGCGACGGCTTGTGCCGCCGCTATCAGATCATTTCAGCCCTGCAGAAAACGCAAGGTATCCGCTGCACTCTGCTGCGGGATTTCCTCCATCGGGATATGTCCGACGCCTGGGTAGGTTTTCACTTGGATACCCGGCAGGTCGCGCTGCCACAGCGGCACGTGCTTGGGCGAAATCCAGCGATCACGCTCGCCCCACAGCAGCAGCGTCGGCGCCTGAATCTGCGCGACCCGCGCCGAAGTGCCATGCAGCTCTTCTTTATTGACCTTGAGCAGCACGCGGAAGATATCCATCATCGCCCGGCGATTGCCCGGCCGCCGCGTCAGGTCGTTGTAGCGATCCACCACACCCGGCTTGATCCGCGCGGGCTCACCGTAGACTTCCTTGATGCCCTGGGCGATCAATGCGCGCGGCATCCACAGCGGCATCGCCACGGTGGCACCGGGCAAAGCAGCGGCAGCAATCATCCACGGCACCTTGTGCATGTGATAGCCAGCCGGGTCGATCAACACCAGTTTCTCCACCCGCTGCGGCTGCGCCAGGGCGAAGTTCCAGGCGATATAACCGCCCAGGGAATTGCCGACAATTGATGCCTTGCTCACGCCCAGATAATCAAGCAGCAGACCAAATACCTTGATCATCCGCTCGGCCGAATACACGCCATCACGGGCCGGACCGGTGAGGCCGAAGCCCGGCACATCGAAACGGATCACCCGGTAATCCGCGGCAAAGGCCGGCAGCCAGTCGTCCCAGGTGTGCAACGAAGCAACCACCCCGTGGATCAATACCAGCACCGGCTTGTCGCGGCTGCCTTCATCGCGGTAATGCAGATTGAAGCCATCGAGTTCGATATAGCGCGAGCCGTTAGCGGCATTGCCATAGCGAGCCTTGAGGCTTTCCAGCGGCAAAGCGCCGAAACCTAGGCGGGCAAAACCGGCCGCCAGCGGCGGCGTCAGCGAGAGACTGGAAGCAGACATGCAGGCACCTCTAGATTGTTGTTATGGGAAAGACGCATCCGGTCTATCAGAGCATGCTCGCTTACGGCTGACGCCTAACCTAGGTTGAGCGCGCGGCAGGACACAGCGAGGCGATCAGCAGCTCGCTAAGCACCCGCTTGGCCTGTTCGATTTCCGCGCGGCTAGCGGCGCGCCCGAGCAGCTCCAGAGACGCGGCTTCCATCGCCCAGATCAGCGCGCGATAGGTCAATGGCTCTGCAGCTTGAGTATCGCCATGCAGACGCTCAGCCAGCAGCCGCGCCATCTCGACATGAGCCCGCTGGCGATGGGCGGCCAAAGGTGAGTCGGCGCGCAGGGCTTCTTCCTGCATCAGACGGATAATCGGCCCGACCGCCAGGTGATAGTCGAAATAACGCCCGACCATGCCCTGCAACCAGGCCTGCGGGCTGCCGGCAAGGCTCTGCATTTCACCGAATCGCGACAGCAGCAAGGCGACCGCCGTCTGGTAGATACCTTCGAGCACCTGCATCTTGTTTTCGAAGTATTTGTAGAAGGTGCGACGCGACACATTGGCCGCCGCCAGCAGGTCATTCACCGTGGTGTCAGCCAGGCCCTTGCGAGCAAACACCGGTATCGCCGCCAGCTGGATATTGGTGCGCTGCAGATGACCGATCAGCGGCCCCTCACCATCCTGTTCCTGCTGCTGGGCCACCGCACCGTAACCACCCAGATCCTCAAACACCGCACGAACAGCACCGAGCTCAGCCAAGGCTTGCTGCATTGCACACTTCCCAACCAAGGCGCGGGTGACGCAGCAGAGCAAGCTGGTTACTCTGCAGTTGATTACTCTGAACGCCATCGCCGCAGGATTATTGTTGTGCTGACCACGCTACCACGCCGCCTTTGTCTACCGCTGGCCATCCTTTTGCTGGTTCTGCTGTCACCCGTTCAGGCCGCCGAACTGTTCTATCTCGGGCAGAAGATTCCGGATATCCACAAGCCCTGGAACAGCGCCGACTACCAGCAACTGCTGGAAGCGCTGAACAAGGTCGACAGCACCCAGCTCAATGCCCTGCCCCGCCGTAGCGGCGAGTTCACCGGGCCGATCTACCAGCGCATGGTCAGCGAAGAGAACTTCCGCCCGCAGCTGAACATTTACGCCCCGCTGGAACTGCGGCAGAACGAAGCCCGCGAAGCGCTGTTTCGCCTCAAGGAGCTGATGCGTCTGTACTTTGATTTCCGCGCCGTGCAACAGCCCTATGCCGCCGAGGCGCTGGGCCTGATGAGTTATTCACTGCGCCAGCAGGCCGTACTGTTCACCCTGACCACCGAATTCTGGATGACCCTCTCTGAAACCGAGCAAAGCAACCCGGTACGCCTGCAAGGCCTGCATGAAACCAAGGCAGCGGCGGCAATGCTCACCTCTAGCGCCCTGGACTATCTGGGCCTGACCAAACAGTTTGGCCGTGAAGAGCTGGTGCTCTACAGCGCCGAACTGAGCAAGCAACTGCCAGAGCTGTTTATTCATTTGAGTGGGGAGGTGCGCGAAACGCTGCTGCAACGCGTCGAGCAGCTTGCCCAGCAGCATGCCTATGCGGAAGTGCAGGCCAATATGCGCGAGTTGCAACCGGTGCTGCTAAGCATCCAGCAGGATGTGCAGGCCAAACTCGCGGCGGCCGCGGCGCAACCGCACAAGGCGCCTACACGCAGCCTCGACCTGTCGGTACCAGCTGAATCAACGCAGTAGGCCGAGGCTCTTGGCCCGCGCCACGGCCTGAGTGCGCCGCTCGACGCCAAGCTTGCTGTTGATGTGGCGGGCGTGGGTTTTTACCGTGTGCAGGGAGATAAACAAACTGTCGCTGATCTCCTGATTGGAGCAGCCCTGGGCGATCAGTTGCAGCACCGACAACTCCCGTGAACTCAGGGCATCGACCCCGCCGACATAGTTGTCCTGACTGACGGCCTCTGCAGCCTGCGGCAGATGCTGCAGTAAGGCTTCAATCAAGGGACTCGCTTCCTGCGTGAGCAACTGCTCGCGTAGCCACTCGGGTTGCTGGCTTAGCAGCGCATAAAATGGCAGCAACCCACCGCCGGCGGCGGCCTGCAGCGCACTGCGCAGCTGTTGCTGAGCCTCACGTTCACGCCCGCCATCACGCAACAGAGCCGTCAGCTGCATCTGGGCAATCGCCCCGAGCAACTGCCCGCCGGCGTTCTGTGCCAGCTGACTCAAACCGCGCAAACGCCGCTCGGCCTGCTCATCCTCACCCTGCAGACGCTCGTAGGTAGCCAGGTGCAATTGAATATGCAGCGGCAATTGCGGATGGAATTCCGGGGCCGCTGCGGCCTGCTCGCCGCCATAGGCATCGAGCAGGCGACTCAGCCAGACGCCTGCCAGCTCGGTCTGCCCCTGACGCAGCCATAGCTCACATTTGGTCAGGGTGATCATCGCTAGGTAGTAGATCGGCGGAATATCCCAGATATGCATCAACCGCTCGGCCTCGGCCAGCTGAGCAAAAGCCTCGGGCAGATTACCGCTGCGCCCTTCCAGGCTGGCCAGCACGCAGTATCCGATCAACACGCTGATATCACGGCAGCCGCGCGCTTCGGCAATCCCGGCCAACAGCCGCTGACGGGCCTGCTGCGGCTGCAAGCGCAGGCTCAGCAGATAACCTTCATACAGGGTCAGGCGTCCGCGCACCGCGTACTGCCGCTGTGCCGGCAGACTGGCTAGGCGCTGCTGGCCCTGCCGCACTTCGTCCAGCGCCCGCAGCACTTCACCCCGGGCTTGTAACACGCGCGCACGGTCGTAATGGGCCAAGGCTTCGAACAGCGGATTACCGACCCGCTGCGCCAACTCCAGGGCCTCGCGGTTCAGCCCACGAGCGCGCCACAGATCACCGTGCACGATGGCCAGGTTGGCCAGGCTAGAGAGGCACATCAGGCGCTGACCATAACGGTCCAGCGGCAAACAACTCAGCGCTTCACTGCAATAGGCCTGCGCATTGGCGCTGTCGCCCCGGCCGCGAGCGATCACCCCACTCAGGGCCAGCCACTGGGCCAGCAGGCCTTCCTGCTCACTGCGATCGCGCGCAGGCAGAAAGCGCCCCAGTTCAGCCAGCAGCTCCTCGGCGGCATCCAGCTGACAAGCCAACGCCAAAGCCCAGCCATACAACAGAATCAGCCGCGGCGTACTGGTCAGCAGGCTATCCGGCAAGTCCATCTTCCAGCGCAGCAAGGTCGCGACGTTCTGCTCGGCCAGCAGCTGCTCCTCCGAGAGGTTTTGCACCAGATTGGCCGCCACATCCGGCTGACCGGCGCGCAACGCCTGCTCAATCGCTTCGTCCAGCAGCCCCTCGGCGCTGAACCAGCGACACGCACGCAAATGCAGACCTGAGGTTGGCTGCGGGCGACTGCGCAGCAAGTCGGAAAACAGGTGGTGATAGCGAAACCATTTGCCCTGCTCATCCAGCGGCACCAGAAATACCTGATGGGCCTGTAGATGGCGAAGAATTGCAGCGCTGTCATGGGCATCGCGCAGTGCATCACACAACTCGGCACAGAAGCGCTCCTGGCTGGCTGTTTCATAGAGGAAAGCCTGCACCTCGGCGGGCTGTCGCTCGATCACCTCTTCCAGCAGATAGTCATGGATCAGGCCGTCACTACCCTGAGCCAGCGCCGGCAGTGCAGCTGACTCCTGCGCTTCACTGGCAGCAAGCGACCACAAGCGCAAACCCGCTACCCAGCCTTCACTACGCTGCAGCAGAACGGCCAACGCCTCGGCCGACAGCACGGCACCTTGCAGCGCAAGCAACTCAGTGCTTTCCGTATCGGTCAGACGCAGATCCTGCTCATGCAGCTCCAGCAACTGCCGCGACAGGCGCAGGCGCGCCAGATGCCAGTCCGGACGCTGGCGACTGGTCACCAACATCACTAAACCGGGCGGCAAGTGGCTTAAAAAGAACTGCAGGCAGCGGTCGAGCACCGCGCCCTGGGCTAGGTGGTAATCATCCAACACCAGCAATAGCGGTTGCTGAGGATCGAGGCGCAGCGCCAGCTCATCGAGCAGACCATCGAGCCACTCTTCGAAAGCAAAGGGTTGATGCCGCTGGCGCAAACGCAGCAGCCCCAGCGCTTCTTGCCCGACACCGGGAAAAAACTGTTGCAGCCCGCTAAGCAAGCGCTCAAGAAAGCGCCCAGGATCACTGTCGCGCGAACTCAAACCCAGCCACAGGCTTTGCCAGTACTCTGGCAGATGCTCACAGAACTCGATGGCCAATGAGCTTTTACCAAAACCGGCCGGCGCGCTGACCAACAGCAGTCGCCCCGCCAAGCCGCCCAGCAGACGCTCGCACAACCCCGGGCGCGGCACGTAACTGGCCGGTAACGGGGGGCGATAGAAATGCCCGCCCAGTACGTTGGGCGCGGCAACCAAGCCAGGAATTCGGGACAGATCAGTCATCAACCAGTTTCTTGTAGTAGTCAGGCAGAGGCACTACCAATGCCCCGCAGACTAGCCTCTTGATGCGCGCATTTGAAGCCCTTGTGGCCATCAGGTAGCAAACGGCAATGATTGCTCTGCCCTATTGAACATTTCCCGAGCTTTATCACAAGCATAAAAAATGGCCGGGAGCCATTTTTAACGTCGCGCAGCGACGGCCCGAAGGGTGGCCGCCATGGATGGCTGGCCATAAAAAAACCGGCCCTTGCGGGCCGGTTCTTTATGCAGCGTTACTCAGATTTAGCGTACGCCAGCCTGGCGCAGGGCCGCTGGGGTGTAATCGCTTTCCTTTGCAGGGTAGTCGAACTCGTAAGCACTCTTCTCTTCGTTCTTCATACCCAGAGCCAGGTAACGACCGGACAGCAGGTCATACAGGGTCTCTACGCTGTACCACGGCACTTGCTTGTCGTAGTAGTACTGAGCATGGGCTTCAGCCACACGCCACAGGGTACCGCGACCGTCGTAGTGGTCGATGGCAGCAGCTTGCCAGGTGTCTTCGTCGAGGAAGAAGTCACGCTTGGCATAAATATGGCGCTCGCCCGATTTCAGGGTTGCAGTCACATGCCATACGCGGTGCAGCTCGTAACGGGTCAGGTCCTGGTTGATGTGGCCAGCCTTGATGATCTGGTCATACTTCAGCTTCGGCGAGTCCAGACGGTAGCTGTTGTAAGGAATGTAGATTTCCTTCTTTCCGTTGAGCTTCCACTCGTAACGGTCAGGTGCACCGTTGTACATGTCGAAGTTGTCAGAAGTACGCAGACCGTCAGCAGCGGTACCTGGACCGTCGTAGGACACCTGCGGAGCACGACGCACGCGACGCTGACCAGCGTTATACAGCCACGCCAGACGCGGCTCTTTCACCTGGTTGAGGGTTTCGTGTACCAGCAGCACGTTACCGGCCAGACGCGACGGAGCAGTTACCCGCTGCTTGAAGTAGAACAGAACGTTGCTTGGCTTGCTGGTGTCGGCATCCTTCAGAGCACCACGGAAGGTGAACTCATCCTGGAAGTACACCAGGCTGTAGGAGCCGTTCGGCTGCGGAGTAGCCTGGGTAACCAGACGCTTCACGCTGCCGCCACGGTAGCGGGTGATGTGGTTCCAGATGGCTTCCAGACCGTCCTTCGGAATCGGGAAGGGGTTAGCCTGCTCGAAGTTCTCCAGACCGTTACCGCCCTCGACCATCTTGGTGTTGACTGCGTTGTTCTTCGCAGCAGACAGGATGAAGTCCGGCATGGAGGCCGTACGATGAGTCGCGAACACCGGCATTTTGTAGCTTTCCGGATAACGCTTGAACATCGCCAGCTGGCCAGGGGTCAGCTTGTCTTTGTACTGATCGACGTTTTGCGCGGTGATGGTGAACAGCGGCTGCTCACTCGGGAACGGGTCCGAGAGGAAGCCCGCGCCATCGGCAGTGCCGGCACTGGCTGGCAGACCGCCAGTCCAGGCAGGGATCGAACCATCCGCATTGCCCGCCATTTCCGCACCAACTGGTGTCAGCGTGGTACCCAGTTTGGCAGCTTCATCCGGCGATACCGCCGCCATTACACCGCTGGCCAGCAGCGAGAGTGTCAGGGCGCCAGTTTGCAGCAGACTTTTTGTTGTTTTCATAGTCATAGTCGTCCTCAAAAATCTCGTCCGCTTAGAAGTTCACGCCAAAGCTGAGCGCAACGAAGTCGCGGTCAGTGGAAGTGTTGTATTTACCGTCAAAGAAGTCGGTGTAAGCGAGACTTGCGGTGTAGGTGTTCTGGTAGTCAGCATCCAGGCCCAGGCTTACAGCCTTGGCACCTTCAGTGAACAGACCATTCGGGCCATAGCCATCGACGTCATGAGACCAAGACACACTTGGCTTCAGGTTTACACCAGCGAAGACATCCGGGTAATCCCAAATGGCACGGGCACGATAGCCCCAGGAGGTGGAAGTAACGAAACCGTCATCTTCGCAATAACGACGGACGTTCTTACCAGAGTTTCCATTAAGTATCTGCGAGCATGTGTTAAACGGACCAGTAGCAGGCAAAGGACCAGGACCAAAAACAGGATCGCGGCCATAACGGACCTCATCCGTACTTTCTAACGCACCGACATGAGCCACGCCAATCTCGCCAACCAAAGTCAGACGGGAAGCCCCCATGACTTGATCAAAGAAGTGCGTAAAAGTGGTCTGGAACTGAGTAATTTCTTTTCGGTTATAACCATGCAGGTCATTCCCAGCAGTACCATTGAGAAGGGAGGCGTTTGCAAAATTACCGCCCAACAGTTTCACACCGCTATAAAGCACATCCGTTGAGTTAATTTGAACTGGCGCATTCGGACGATAGCTCAACTCACCAGCCCAAGAAGTACCAGTAGGAAGTGTTGTGGAGAAACTCAGCCCATAAAGCTGAATATCCTCAGGGTACTCCATAAAGTACTCGGAGTTACCTGCAACTATAAGTGGAGCAGCTGCGCCGGCAAGGAGCGCCGCGTTGTATACATTCTGACCCGCAGCCGTGGCGCTAAACACAGGAGCGCGGCTGTGATAATTCATAAAGTAGGCGCCGAACTCAGTGTCTAAAGGCTCAAACATATAGCGGAACGCCAAGCCCCACTGGCCGCTATCACGGGCATCCCGATCACCACCACGCGGCACGATTACGCCTTCGCTCGTACCGGAAATAGCATTCGCACCAAAACCAGCCAATGGGCCGGCACCAGTAATAGTTGCGTTGATACCCGCGATCTGAGCAGGCGTAGCACTCAATACATTCAGATTGTTATCACAACCATCGGCAACGATGTCGGCCTGAGAGAAAAATGTACCGCAGTTTTCAGCAACAGTCTGATCCCACTCAAGTTGATAAAAAGCTTCCGCAGAAAGGTTTTCAGTCAAACTTTGAGCCACATAAAACATATTTACCGGGATCAGACCTTCCTTGATCTCAGCACCGGGGCGACGAAATGCGGATACATCTACAGGGTTAATCTCGTTGATACTATTTCGGATAAAAGTACTCTCACCCCAGCTTACTACCTGCTTACCCAACCGAACGGAACCTGGCTGATCGCCGATGGCGTAGTTGTGATAAACGAAAGCATCGAGAATTTGAGCACCGGAGGATTGAGCACCTTCTTTACGGTTGCTATCGCTAATTTCCTTGAACTGGCGACTCTCGTCTTTCAGCTCGAAGTCATACCAATACTTGCCACGAACAAAAACACCGGTATCTCCATATTTCAATTCAAGGTCATGAATACCTTTGAAAATCTTCGAGAAAGTTTCACCCCTCTTGAAATTCAAATGACCGTCATCCGACGTCTGTGAAAGACCGTCACCACCATTGTTTTTACCAATCAGATCCTTATCCGCACCTTTCACCGACCAGCTCGCGCCAACCGACAGGGACGAGTCGAACTGACCTTCGATTTCACCGATATTGAAAGTAACGCCGAATGCAGGGGCGGCGAGGGTGGATGCGAGGCTGACGGCCAGTGGCAGTTTTGCCAGGCGCCAGGTTTGTTTTGTTTTTGTCATCGACGCTACTCCATGTGTTTTTTGTTATGGATGGTGCGGACTATAGCCAGCGGGTACTTCTGCTTGATCCCTCTAAAGTGTGATTTGCAGCCCCCAGGCACTCTGGCTCGCAGGTTTCGGCGTGTTTGGCACGGCCGGCAGAGCCAAGAATGGCTTGGAATGAGCAATTAGCAAGCCAAACGCTTGTTTGACTGGCCAGTCACCAAAAACGACCTAGCTTGGCGCGATTGGAACATCCCGCAACGTTACGCAAACTGCTCCAAGAGAATCCTGTTAAATCGCCTCAAAGCCTTAGTCCAGAAGGCTTTAACGGTATTACCCGGCAATCCCATAAACGAGCGAAGCCTGCGCCTCGCCCGCACATCAAAGCCTTAGACAGTCGACAGAAACGGGCTGCCCGCAGCCTGCCACTGGACGATATCCAGGCGAATGCGTTTCTTATCCAGCTTGCCGACGCTGGTCTTGGGAACTTCGGTAACAAGGGCGATCTGCGACGGTATCGCCCACTTGTTGATGCTGCCCTGATCAACAAAAGGCTTGAGGTGTTCCTTGAGGCCCTTGGCATCCAGGCTCTGGCCTTCGCGCAATACCAACAGGGCAAACGGCCGTTCGCCCCACTGCGGGTCGACCACGCCCACCACTGCCACTTCGCGCACCGCCGGATGACGGCTGATCAGATCTTCCAGCTCCAGGGAGGAAATCCACTCACCGCCGGTCTTGATCACATCCTTGATACGGTCGCGAATATCGATAAAGCCAAAGTCGTCGATGGTCGCCACATCACCGGTGTGCAGCCAGCCGTGTTCCCACAGTTCGGCACCCTTCTCAGGCTCGCGGAAGTAACCCTGGGTTAGCCACGGCGCACGCAGCACCAGCTCGCCCTGGCTTTCGCCATCGGCCGGTAACAGGGTGCCATCGGCGGACATGATCGCGGCTTCCACCAGCGGCACTGGCACGCCGGCCTTGATCCGGTAGGTGGTGCGTTCATCTTCGCTGCCGGCCATCAACTCATCGTTGATATGTGCGCAGGAGATCAGCGGGCAGGTTTCCGACATGCCGTAGGCGGCGGTCAACTGGATGCCGCGACCCTTGGCCGCTTCGTACAGCGAACGGTTGAGCGCGCTGCCACCGATGATCATTTTCAGACCGCCAAAGTCGTGGCCCTGAGCACCTGGGGCGGCCAATACCATCTGCAGAATGGTCGGCACGCAGTGGGAGAAGGTGACCTTCTCCTCTTTGATCAGGCGGCAAAGCATGTCTGGCTCATAACGGCCGGGATAGACCTGTTTGATCCCCAGCATGGTGGCCACATAAGGAATGCCCCAGGCGTGCACGTGAAACATCGGGGTGATCGGCATATACACATCATTGGTGCCCAGCAGACGGATGCTGTCCAGGCTACCCAGCACGCTGGCTTCAGCCATGGTGTGCAGCACCAGCTGACGGTGGCTGAAGTACACACCCTTGGGGTTGCCGGTGGTACCGGTGGTGTAGAAGGTGGTGGCGACCGAGTTCTCGTCGAAATCCGGAAAGTCGTAGCGCGGGCTGGCGGCGGCCAGCAGGTTTTCGTATTCACCGACCAAGCCGCCCAAGTCGGCGGTTTTCTCGGCGGCATCGGTCAGCAGAATGGTCTTCTCCACCGTGGTCAGCTGGCTTTCGATACCCTTGTACAGCGGCACGAACTCGCTGTTGACCAGCACGAACTTATCGTCGGCATGGTTCATGGTGTAGAGAATCTGATCAGCCGATAGGCGGATGTTGATGGTATGCAGCACCGCGCCGATCATCGGAATGGCGAACATGCACTCCAGGTAACGGTGGCTGTCCCAATCCATCACGGCCACAGTGTCACCGGCCTTGACCCCGGCTTCGCTGAGCACATTGGCCAGGCGCGCCACGCGCTCGTTAAGGGTGGCGTAGCTGTAACGCAGCTGGTCGCGGTAGACGATTTCGCGGGTTTTCTCGTAGCGGATACCGGACAGCAGCAGGCGCTTGATCAACAGCGGCGCTTGGTGTGCATTGTCGGCGGGAGCAATCAGGCGGGTCTGCAGCATGGCGGTACCTATTGTTGGCTTTTTTCAGTGCGGCCAATCTAGAGCCCCCGCAGCCTGCTCAAATCAGCCCAAAGAATGATTTTCCGCGTGACTCTTTGGGCATTTTTAGTCACGCAGTAGAATCGGCGGCTCGCATTCGATGTGTTTGCTCTGCGATCTACTACAAAAACGAGGAGTTTCCTGATGTCCGATATCGTCATCGTCAGCGGCGCACGTACGCCGATGGGTGGTTTTCAAGGCAGCCTGTCGAGCATTGCTGCGGTTGACCTGGGTGCGGCCGCCATTCGCGCTGCGGTCGAGCGCTCCGGTATTGCCCCTGCCGACGTGCAGGAAGTGATCATGGGCTGCGTGCTGCCAGCCGGCCTGAAGCAGGGCCCGGCCCGCCAGGCGTCGCTGAACGCTGGCCTGCCCGCTGCTACCGGTTGCACCACGATCAACAAGCTCTGCGGTTCGGGCATGAAAGCCGTGATGATGGCGTTTGATTCGCTCAAGGCCGGCAGCAATAACGTGATGATCGCCGGCGGCATGGAGAGCATGTCCAACGCGCCCTACATCATGACCAAGGCCCGCGCGGGCCTGCGTATGGGCCACGGCGAGATCAAGGACCACATGTTCCTCGACGGCCTGGAAGATGCGCGCACCGGCCGCCTGATGGGCTCCTTTGCCCAGGAAACCGCCGACCAGTACGGCATCACCCGTGAGCAGATGGACGCCTACGCCATCGAGTCGCTGAAACGCGCCCAGGCCGCCATCGCCAGCGGTGCGCTGGATGCGGAAATCGTCCCGATCACCGTCAGCGGCCGCAAGGGCGATGTCGTGGTCAAGGATGACGAGCAGCCGCTGAACGCTAACCTGGAAAAAATCCCGGGCCTGAAACCGGCCTTCCGCAAGGACGGCAGCATCACCGCGGCCAACGCCAGCTCGATCTCCGACGGCGCCTCGGCGCTGCTGCTGATGACGGCTGAAGAAGCCGCCAAGCGTGGCCTCAAGCCGCTGGCGAAGATCGTTGCGCACGCCACCCAGAGCCAGGACCCAAGCGAGTTCACCATCGCGCCGATTGGCTCGATCAGTAACCTGCTGAAGAAAACCGGCTGGGACAAGGCCGACGTCGACCTGTACGAGATCAACGAAGCCTTCGCCATGGTCACCATGCTGGCCATTCGTGAACACGGCCTGGATCACGCCAAGGTCAACGTCTACGGCGGCGCCTGCGCCCAGGGCCACCCGGTCGGCTCCACCGGCTCGCGGATCATCCTGACCCTGATCAATGCGCTGAAAAACACCGGCGGCAAGCGTGGCATCGCCTCGCTGTGCATCGGTGGCGGCGAAGCTACAGCTGTAGCGGTTGAGCTGATCTAAAAGGATCAATGCATGGCCGCAATGGTCATGCTCACGTTGCGGTAACGGGCCAGCCTTGCGCTGGCCCATTGCGTTTTAGATGCCGATCTTGTCCAGCGACTTGCCGACTTTGCGCCAGAAGCTGCGCTGCATACGCTCGGTTTCACCGCTGGCGGCAATCTGCTCGAAGGGCTGGATTTCACGGGCGGTGCCGATTTCTGTTGCGGCCACTTCGCGGGACACCAGCTGCAGCGGACCATCGCCCTGGCTGGGCGCCCGCTCATTGACTGGCGGCGGGTTGAGTTCGTCATAGCGCAGGTAGTAGATACCGCCGGCTTCGGCATCCAGGGTAAAACTGCTGATCAGGGTGAAGTCCAGCGGGCCGTCGGCGAAGAAAGTCCAGTGCGTGCCAAACAACGGCCGGCGCATCTCCAGCTGGTAACTGGCGATATCAAACTCCAGCACCATATAGGCATTGCTCGGCAGGCTGCCGATGCGCGCGTTGTTCAGAAACAGCGCAGGCGCCTCCAGCTCCTGGTCGGCCCAGTCGCTTTGCGGGCGGTACAGATAAACCAGGGCATGGTTGTCATCACTGAGCACATGCTCACGAAACGCTTCGCCCTCTGTTGCGCCAAAGAACGCCCCAGGAGTCGAGCAACCACTCAAGGCAACCACCAACAGCACCGCAAGCCAGGGCAGACCACGCATCGACAGCATCCTTATTCGAGTTATAGGCCGAGCATAGCGGTGCCTTGCTCGGCCTACACCAGACAAAAGTGCGGGCCGAAAAAGTGCGGGTTAGCGGCGACGATCGAGCAGGTTGACCAGCAACTGATCCAGCGAGCCCCAGATGGACTGCTGCAGCCGGCGCCACCAGGGCCGCGCACGCCAATCGGCCAGGGTGATTTCCTGGCTATCGGCAAAGTCCGCCTGAAAGCTCGCCGCCACGCTGGCGGTAAAGGCTGGGTCGAGTGCCTCCAGGTTGGCGTCCAGGTTGAAGCGCAGGTTCCAGTGGTCGAAGTTGCAGGAACCGACGCTGACCCAATCGTCCACCAGCACCATTTTCAGGTGCAGAAAGCGCGGCTGGTACTCGAAGATCCGCACCCCAGCCTTGAGCAGGCTGGCGTAATAGCGCTGGCCGGCAAAACGCACCGGTGGATGATCGGTATTCTGCCCGGCCAACAACAGATGCACCTCCACGCCACGCTTGGCGGCCTGACGCAGCGTGCGGCGCACGCGCCAGGTCGGTAGAAAGTAGGGCGTCGCCAGCCAGATACGCTGCTTGGCGCCGCGCAGGGCGCGTACCAGCGAGAGCAGAATATCGCGGTGCTGCGAAGCATCGGCAAAAGCCACACGGCCCAAGCCCTGGCCTAGAGCCGGCAAGGCCGGCAGGCTTTTCAGGCGCAGCGGCATACGCGGTCGCCAGGCAATCCAGGCCTGAGTCGCCTGCCACTGGCGCTCGAACAACTGCTGCCAGTCGGCCACCAGCGGCCCACTGATTTCCACCATGACCTCATGCCAACGGCTGCTGTCTTGCTCCGGCTGCCAGAATTCATCGGTCGCGCCAGTACCGCCGACAAAGGCAAATTGTCCATCGACCAGCAGCAGCTTGCGGTGATCACGGTGAAAGTTGCGCACGCCGTGTTTCCAGCGCAGCGGGTTGTACCACTGCACCTGCACGCCGGCCGCCTGCAGCAGCTGCCGATCCGCCACCTGCAGGCCCTGCGCGCCAAAGGCATCCAGTAGGCAGCGTACGGCCACACCACGCTGGGCAGCCGCGCACAGCGACGCGAGCATGGCTTTGCCACAGGCTCCGCTTTCCACCAGATAGAGTTCCAGTTCGACCTGCTGCTGCGCGGCGTCGATGCGCGCCAGCATCTGCACAAAGAACTGCGGCCCGTCGATCAGCAACGTCAGCGTGTTGCCGCGCCGCCAGGGAAAGACGTTATGCGGCATGACAGTTCACGTTGCAGTTGATTCTGCGCATTGCGTCTCACGCATGAAAAATGGAGACGCCACCATAGCCGCCCGGCAGAGCCTTGCAAACCCTGCCGGGCGAACCGCTGGTGCTTTATGACTCAGGCAGTGGCGCCGGTTCCGGTAACAGCTGACAGCCCTGCCGCACGCCTAACCATTGCGCACTCTGGGTGCTGCCCAGACCGCGCGCGGTCACGCGCTTATTGGCTTGATCATCGAAGAAGCCGGAGAGCGAAACATACTGCGCCACATACGCCTCGCAGTAGTCGGCCGGGTTGTTCGCCACATAGCGGCACGAACAATATTCCTTGGCCGAGTAGGCGCCGATGATGCCTGGGAAGGCTTGCAGGTGTGCACGGTTCTGCCAGGCCAGGGCGGCGAGCAACAACAGAATAAGCAACAACAGGCTACTGAACGGGCGACGACGAATCATGGCTGCACCTCCTGGGCCAACGCGGCGAGAACCAGCTTGAGGAAGTGGTTGCGATCAAAGCTGCCATCGCGGTCATCGGCGTAGCGCACGATCAGCAGGTTCTCGCTGGCGATCACGTACAGCCCCTGCCCCCAATGACCGGACGCCACCAGAGTGTCCTCGGGCGCATCCGTCCAGGGCCTGCCCGCGCCAGCTACTGCTGCGTTCAACCACCAGTGCCCGCCGGGCACCGCCTCACCAGGCTGTTCGGCCTGCGGCTGGTAATTGGCAAACGGCGTGCGATTGAAGTCGACCCAGGCTTTGGGCAGCAGCTGCTGCTCACCCCAGCGGCCATCACGCTGCATCAGCAGGCCGACGCGGGCCAGGTCGCGGGCGCTCATATAGACGTAGGAGGAGCCGACAAAAGTGCCGGCAGCATCACGCTCCCAGACGGCGGTCTTGATGCCCAGCGGATCGAACAGCGCGGTCCAGGGATAATCGGCGTAGGCCTCGGCGCCCACCATGCTCTTCAAGGCGGCGGACAGCACATTGCTGTCACCACTGGAGTAACGGAAACGCTCACCCGGTTCGGCATCGGCGCTGTGCGCGGCGGTGAACGCCGCCATATCACTGCGGCCGCGGGTGTAGAGCATCGCCACCACAGAGGATTTCAGCGGCGCGTATTCGTAGTCTTCCTGCCAGTCCAGGCCCGAAGCCCAGTTGAGCAGATGACCGACCTTGACCTGCGGATGTGCTGCAAATGGCGGGTAGTAATGCGCAACCGGTGCATCCAGTCGGAAGCGGCCCTGTCCGTAGGCCACGCCCATTGTGGTGGCGAGCAGGCTCTTGGCCATCGACCAAGTCAGATGCGGCGTGGCGGCAGTGGTAGGCGCGGCGTAGCGCTCGTAAACCACCTGGCCATCGCGGATCACCAACAGAGCGTCGGTGCGCACACCCTTGCGGGTCGCCTCATCACGGGTCGGGAAGGCGTAGTTTTCCAGTTCGCTCAGCGCAGCGCTGGGTGCGGCCAACTGGCTGTCCCAGTCTTCACCTGGCCAATTCTCGGCGTGCGCCGTCGCGCAGCTCAGGCTGAAGGCACACGCCAGCATCAGCCGCCGCGCAGGAGATAGAGTGAAAGACATGGAGCCGCCTCTGCTGGGATCGAAGGCGGCACCCTAGCATGTGATCGATGACGGCAAACAGCGCCGAACACGCCGGTTTAGCCGGTGATTCGGCGCGAAAAGTCATGGCCTTGGTTAAACCACTATTTCGGCAAGCGGTAATCGTCCGGCCCCATCAGATCCATGCCGCACTCAAGGTTTTCGATCCAGTAGAGGAAGGCATTGATCATTTCCGCGCCGACAAAGGGCCGGCCGTGCTGCGGCACGATCATCGCCACATCCATGTCGCGGACCATCGCCGCCCACAGCCTGCAGACCTTGTTACTGGCCATATAGCGGCGGTGAAAGCCAAGCATATTTGGCACATGGTTGACGAAGTCGCTCACCGGGTGCGCGTCATCGACCATCGAGGCGCCCATATCGCCGGAAAACAAAATCTTACTCACCGGGTCATACAGCTGGAAGTTGCCCACCGAGTGGAGAAAATGCGCCGGTACGGCCTTGAGCGTGCATTTGCCCAGGGCAAACGACTGGCCGCGATCCGGCAGCGCGATGATCCGGTCAAAGGTGTTGATTCCTCGGCTGAGCGCCAGGTAGTTGGCCGTCAGGTGCGGCAAAAAGCGCGCCCAGAGCTTGGAGCAGATCACCCGCGCACGGGTGTGCAGCAGCCATTTGTCCAGCGAGGCGATGATGTCCGGGTCCTGGTGCGAGGCGAAGATATAGGTGAGGTCCTGCACCGGGATGTGCTTGGACAGCTCCAGCGACAACGGCGTATAGGTCAGATCGCCGCCCGGATCGAGCAGCAGGTACTGCTCGTTGTCGGTGATCAGAAACTGGTTGGACTGCACGCCCTCCCCGCTGACCAGGTCATCGAACATCATGCATTGATGCTCGCCGTTATCGAACAGCACTATGGGCTCGCGTCGCATGGCAGGCTCTCTCCCGAAAGCCCGCGAGCTTACTGGCGCAGCGACCCGGCCTTACTGATCTGGATCAAGCCGGCACGCCATGCCTGATTAGAGATTAATGCCGAACAGCGCCTGCGCCTTCTGCAGACGTTTGCTGCGCGCGCTGCCGGCAATCGCAAGCAGGCCTTTGTCGCGCTGCCAAAGCTGCGCCCAATGCGCATCGCCGGCGGCAAAGGCGTTGTCCAGATCACTGCGCAGGCTGTCGAACTGGGCAAACAGCCCGGCCAGCATCAGGTGGCTATCCGCTGCACTTGGGCATTGCCGCGCCACTTCCGCGCAGCCGGCCAACAGGCCGAGCAGGCGCAATTGCAGAGCCTGCGGCCAGGCCGATTCCTGGCCCACACCAAACAGCCAGGCCGTCAGCGCCGCCAGTACGTGGGTGTCTTCCAGGGTACGGAAGGGTTTTACGTAGTCATCCCAACCATCGCCGGCCAGACGCTCGCACTGCGCGTCCTGCAGATGCAGACGGCCATGGCTGACATCCGGCATCAACGGCAGCGCCGGCAGTGTCTCGATCTGCACACCCGGCGCGCCATTGCGCACCACGCCTAGAGCCAGCTGCACCGGCGCACCGACGGCTTCCTCACGGGCGGCCACCAGCAACCAGTCGGCGGCCTCGGCGGCGGTGACGAAATCCTTGCGGCCGTCCAGGGTCAGCGCGTTGATCCGCGTGCTCATATCCGCCGGGCGGGTGCTGCGGTTCTCGGTTACGCACAGCGCGCCCAGGGTCCAGGGCGCGGCCGGCCAAAGTGCGCGCAACGCGCCCTGGTAACCGGCGAGAAACGCCAGCCCCGGCGTCGCGGCCAGTCGGCCACCGAGCAGGGCCAGCTGCAACGGGGTTGGGTTGCCGATGCGTTCGAGCAGGCTGGCGTACCACTCCTCCAGCCCCGCGACCGGCAGACGCGCTTGCGGGCTCAACAGCTGTTGCCAGGGCATGCATTGCTCCTTATTGGAATTATCGAAGTCACTGTCACACAAGCATCACCAAAGATTCACGGAGGTGACACCGCCGCTACCTAGCCTGAGCTTGCCCAACAAGATCGACCGGCTGCAAGGCAAAAAGCCGGCTAACTAGGCCAAGTGAAAACGTCGCGAGCGAAGGTTAGGCAAGGCGAAAGCAAGCGAGGAAGCGGAGTGTACGAGTTGTACATGAGCATTCCGAGGTTGCTTTCAACGCGGCATAACCGAGCGCAGTAGTTTTCACACGGCCGAAATGGAGATGACGGCATGACCCAGATGGCAATCACCCGCGACCGCACTACCCCCGCTCGTCGCTTGCAGGCCGAGCGCTTACACGGCGCTGCCGCCCTGCGCGAAGCCCAGGCGCTGCGCTTTCGCGTATTCAGCGCCGAATTCGATGCCAAGCTCAAGGGTGCCGAACTGGGCCTGGACATGGATGACTACGACATTCACTGCCAACACATCGGCGTACGTGACCTCAACAGCGGTGAGCTGGTGGCCACTACCCGCCTGCTCGACCACCGCGCTGCCGCCAGCCTGGGGCGCTTCTACAGCGAAGAAGAATTCAGCCTGCACGGCCTGCCGCACCTCGAAGGGCCGGTGCTGGAAATCGGTCGCACCTGCGTCGACGCCGCCTACCGTAACGGCGCGACCATCGCCGTGCTCTGGGGCGAGCTGGCCGAAGTGCTCAACGAAGGCGGTTACCGCTACCTGATGGGCTGCGCCAGCATCTCCATGCAGGACGGCGGCATCCAGGCCCAGGCGATCATGCAGCGCCTGCGCGAACGCTACCTGTGCACCGAACACCTGCGCGCCGAACCGAAAACCCCGCTGCCGGCGCTGGATGTGCCGAGCAACGTGATCGCCGAAATGCCGCCGCTGCTCAAGGCCTATATGCGCCTGGGCGCGAAGATCTGCGGCGAGCCGTGCTGGGACCAGGATTTCCAGGTCGCCGACGTGTTTATCCTGCTCAAGCGTGACGAGCTGTGTCCGCGCTATGCCCGGCACTTCAAGGCAGCCGTCTGAGTTAGGTTGCACAAGTCGCCGGCACTCTGTAGACAGTGCCGGCGTTTGTGTTTTTGCAGCGAGAGAGTTCGATGAAGAAAGTGCGTTTGTACCTGCGCCTGGCGCGCCTGCTGGCGGTGATCAGCCTCGGCACCTTGCTGGCGGCGGGTATCACCCTACTCGAACGCCTGGTCCGGCATGACCTGATGCCAACCCGCCAACGCCTGACCCGCTGGTTTCTCGCGCGTCTGGCAGGGGCGTTGCCATTCCGCTTGCAGGTACAGGGCGAGCTGCCGCGCAAGCCGATGCTGTGGGTCAGCAATCACGTGTCCTGGACCGATATTCCGCTGCTCGGCATGCTCACCCCGCTGTCCTTTCTGTCCAAGGCCGAGGTGCGTACCTGGCCAGTGGCCGGCTGGTTGGCACACAAGGCTGGCACCCTGTTTATCTGCCGCGGCTCGGGCGACAGCAGCCTGCTGAACCAGCAGCTCGGTCGGCATTTGCAGCGCGGGCGTAACCTGCTGATCTTCCCGGAAGGCACCACCACCGACGGCCTTGGTCTGCGCACCTTTCACGGCCGTTTGCTGAGCAGCGCGATCGACAGCGGTGTATCTGTGCAGCCGGTGGCCATCCGTTACCTGCGCGGCGGCAAGCCGTGCAGCGTGGCGCCGTTTATCGGTGACGACGACATGCTCTCGCATCTGCTGCGCCTGCTGAGCAGCGAGCTGAGCGAGGTGCAGATCCAGCTGCTCGCACCAATTGCCAGCAGCGAGCTGAACCGCAATGCATTGGCCCGCGCGGCGCAGCAGGCGATCAGTCAGGCGTTGTTTGGTGCGGCAGACGCAGCTGAAACTGAAAAAACCGAAACAGAGAGCCAGGCCGCCTAACCACGCTCGCGGGCAACGAACGCCTGTAGCTCTGGATAGAACTGGCGAAAGTCCTCCAACAGCGGCTGATACAGCCGCTCCAACTCGGCGGCACCGCCCGCCAGCAACCCAGGCCGCGACAGTCGCCGATCAATCCCCGCGACCACCTGCTCCAACACGGCAAACTCGCGGTAACTGCCCAGCCAGTCCTGCGCGGCCATACGCGGTGCGATCAGCGCCAGGCGTTCGGGCAAACGCGGTTCGTCAGCCAGCACCTGATACACCCGCCCGGTAAAACGCGGCAGTGGCTCGGCGGCATAGTCGGCCCAATTCAGCGCCAGGCAGTGATCGAAAAACACATCCAGCAAGATGCCGCTATAACGCCGCCGCTCAATGGCAAAGCGCGCCCGTGCCTGCGCTTGCAGCGGGTGGCTATCGGTGAATACATCGATACGTCGATGCAGGCGGATCGCCGCCTCAATATCCGCCGGCCACTGCCCGGCCAGCGGCCCTTTGACGAAATCGCCATACAGGCTGCCCAGCAGTTGTGCCGGCGCGTCGCCGCCGAGGTGTAAATGCGCGAGGTAGTTCATGGCCTCAGCTTACACATCAGCACGCGTGATGATGACTATCGCCACGAACGATCTGTATATCGCCAGCAACCGATATAAGGTTCGCCTCATCGCGATATGGCGTTACAGCGCACAGGGGATAACCCGTATGCAACTCGACATTGATGAAGTGATCAAGGCACTGGCCCATCCGGTGCGGCGCGACATCCTGCACTGGCTGAAGGACCCGCAGACGTATTTCGCCGATCAGGACCATCCGCTGGAAATCGGTGTGTGCGCCGGCAAGATCGACCAACGCACCGGGCTGTCGCAATCCACGGTGTCCGTGCACCTGGCAACCCTGCAGCGCGCTGGCCTGGTAAGCAGTAAGAAGGTCGGCCAGTGGAACTTCTTCAAACGCAATGAAGAGACCATCCAGGCGTTCCTCAACCACATCAGCCAAGCGCTCTAAACCAACTTTTACATTCACTTTTTTCAGGAGCTGACGGCATGCCTGCAGCGCTTCTCGTCCTCGCTTTGTCCGCGTTTGCCATCGGCACCACGGAATTCGTCATCATGGGTCTGCTGCCGGAAGTGGCGGGCGACCTCGGCGTGTCGATTCCCGGCGCTGGCTGGCTGGTCACCGGTTACGCCCTGGGCGTGGCCATCGGCGCGCCCTTTATGGCCCTGGCCACCGCCAGCTGGCCGCGCAAAGCCTCACTGCTGACGCTGATGAGCATCTTTATCGCCGGCAACCTGTTCTGCGCCCTGGCCAGCGATTACCAGATGCTGATGCTCGCCCGGGTGATCACCGCCCTCTGCCATGGCGCATTCTTCGGCATCGGCTCGGTGGTTGCCGCCAGCCTGGTGCCAGCCAATCGCCGTGCTTCGGCCGTCGCTTTGATGTTCACCGGCCTGACCCTGGCCAACGTGCTTGGCGTACCGCTGGGCACCGCGCTCGGTCAGTACGCTGGCTGGCGCTCGACCTTCTGGGCCGTGACCCTGATTGGCGTGATTGCCCTGATCGGCCTGTGGCGCGTGCTGCCGAGCAAAACCGATGAAGCCAAGGCCGACTTCGCCAGCGAAGTGCGCGCCCTGCGCGGTACCGGCCTGTGGCTGGCGCTGAGCACCACGGTGCTGTTCTCCGCCGCGATGTTTGCCCTGTTCACCTATATCGCGCCGCTGCTCGGCGAGGTCACCGGCGTATCGCCCAACGGCGTGACCTGGACCCTGCTGCTGATCGGCCTTGGCCTAACCCTCGGCAACGTACTCGGCGGCCGCCTGGCCGACCGCAGCCTGAAAGCCACCCTGGTCGGCGTATTCATCGCCATGGCGGTGATCTCCACCCTGTTCAGCTGGACCAGCCAGGCGCTGATCCCTGCCGAAATCACCCTGTTCCTCTGGGCCACCGCCGCCTTCGCTGCGGTGCCGGCCTTGCAGGTCAATGTGGTGGCCTTCGGCAGCGGCGCACCGAACCTGGTGTCGACCCTGAATATTGGCGCCTTCAACCTCGGCAACGCCCTCGGCGCCTGGGTCGGCGGCCTGGTGATTGCCGAAGGTTTCGGCCTGACCCGCGTGCCCCTGGCCGCTGCTGCCCTGGCCGTACTGGCGCTGCTTGCCACCCTGCTGACTTTTAGTACCCGTAGCCCTGAACCCGAACTTGCACTCAACGATTAACCTGAGAGGACCTTCCCATGACTACGCTTTTCGACCCGATCCAGATCGGCGACCTGCAACTCAACAACCGCATCATCATGGCCCCACTGACCCGCTGCCGCGCCAATGAAGGCCGCGTGCCCAACGCACTGATGGCCGAGTACTACGTACAACGTGCCAGCGCCGGGCTGATCATCAGCGAAGCCACCTCCGTGACCCCGATGGGCGTCGGCTACCCGGACACCCCAGGCATCTGGTCGAATGATCAGGTGCGCGGCTGGAGCAATATCACCAAGGCCGTACACGCCGCGGGCGGCAAGATCGTTCTGCAGCTGTGGCACGTTGGGCGTATCTCCGACCCGCTGTACCTGAACGGTCAACTGCCGGTTGCGCCGAGCGCCATCCAACCAGCTGGACACGTCAGCCTGGTGCGGCCGATAAAAGACTTCGTCACCCCGCGCGCCCTGGAAACCGAGGAAGTCGCCGATATCGTCGAGGCCTATCGCATGGGCGCAGAAAACGCCAAGGCCGCAGGCTTTGACGGTGTGGAAATCCACGGCGCCAACGGCTACCTGCTCGACCAGTTCCTGCAGAGCAGCACCAACCAGCGCACTGACCGCTACGGCGGCAACCTGGAAAACCGCGCGCGTCTGCTGCTGGAAGTTACCGATGCGGCGATCGAAGTCTGGGGCGCTGGCCGCGTTGGCGTGCACCTGTCGCCACGGGCTGACCTCCACGATATGGGCGACGCCAACCGCGCCGAGACCTTCACCTACGTGGCGCAGGAACTGGGCAAACGCGGCATCGCCTTTATCTGCGCCCGTGAGCAGGAAGCCGACGACAGCCTGTCGCCAAGCCTGAAAGAAGCCTTCGGCGGCGTATTTATCGCCAACGAGCGTTTCACCAAAGACCAGGCCAATGCCTGGCTGGCTGAAGGCAAGGCCGATGCGGTGGCCTTCGGCGTGCCGTTTATCGCCAACCCGGATCTACCGGCGCGCCTGGCGCAGGATGCCGAGCTGAATGCGCCACACCCGGAAACCTTCTACAGCCAAGGCCCGGTCGGTTACCTCGACTACCCAACGCTGTAACACAGTGGTTTAACCGGCATAAAAAAGCCCGCCAATAGGCGGGCTTTTTCGTTGCGGCAACTTTAGAACCTGTTTCGGATCTCGCGAGCTAGAGTCCTGCAAGGCGCTACGTTAGTAACAGCCTCCGGCTGGTCAAAGCGGCGAGATAAATGAGCATTACTCGTTTCACTCGCCCTTCGGGTCGCGCTAAAGCGCGTTAGCCGCAAGCGGCTTGCCGAGCCGGTTTTTAACGCCGCAGGGCCGACGCGCAGCAGATCCGACGCTGGTTCTCAGCGTGCGTCGATCTGCTGCTGCAAATTCTGCACCTGCGCCTGCAGGGTGCTGATATTGCGGGTCATCTGCGCGCGGAAGGCGTCGAACTCAGCCGTGCTGCTACTGGCGGAACGGGTTTCCAGATCGCTTTTCAGTACCAGCAGGTCCTGCTCAACACGAGCGATGGCCTGGTTGGGGTTGCCCTGTTTCTTCAGTGCATCGATATCGCTACTCAAGCTGGCAAGCTTCTCGTCGAGCTTACTCTGCCCGGCCAGTGCACTTTTCAGGGTGGTTTGCTCGTTTTTCAGTGCTGCCTGCTCGGCAGTGAGCTTCTTCAGAGTGGCTTCCAGCTTTTCGCCACCACCTTCCTGACCTTTCAGCTGCACCGCCAGCTGTTCAAGGCGCTTGTTCTGATCGCCCTGCTTGCTGCTGGTGCCTTGGTGCTGCTTGCTCAGCTCGGCCAGTTTGCTTTCCAGCTGCTTGACCTGCAGCTTCAGCGCTTCGCTGCCGCTGGTGACCGAAGACTCGGTGGCCACCACCTTGCCGGAAATGTCCTGAATCCGCCCGGCCGCTTCCTCGCTGATGCGCGCGAAACTCTCCTGGGTGGCAACCAGCTGCTGCTCCATCAGGCTGATCTGCTGAAAGCTCCACCAGCCGAGCCCGCCCAGGGCAATCATCAAGGCGCCAACCAGCGCCCAGAGTGGGCCCGTGCTGGCCGACTTAACCGGTGCGGCGGCCGACGCGCGGCCATAAGTGTTGCCGCGTGCTGGCTCCGGGTGATCGGTGGCGTAGTCATCGTGATCGCGCTGATCAGCCCGCAGGCTGGGCACGTGATCGAGTTCGTCGTGGGCATCGTTACGCATGGGTCAACCTTCAAGAAAGCGCGGGGTGAGGAGCCTGTCGGACTTAACACTGCTCGGCTGCGGAAAAGCCGGATTTGGCCACTTTAGCTGCTCTTTTTCGTTAAATAGCGGGCTATTCGCCTCAAAAGACCAACAAAGCTGACTCAAACCGGACTTCCCCTCGCTACGAACGGTCAAGCCCGACAGGCTCCATGCAAATTTGCCGCGCAGTATAACGGTTCGCGCGCAGCGCTTCAGTGTCGCGCCATGCCAGTGCGAAACGCACCGACGAAGGGCACGGCACAGGCCATCGACTCGCTGCAGCCCGCGCAGTTCCACAGAGTGTGAACTGGTATGCGCTTTGCACTTGTCTATTTGCGACGTTTTCGCAGCGCCAGGGAGCAAGAGCGCTGCAGACGCGATCCGCACGCGGGAAACGCGGCGTGACCAGGCGGGTGGCATTGCGGATGAATGACACCCAGCCCACTTGTAATAACGGGGGAAAGGTCCATGGAGCTGAACAGAGAAGTACTGGATTGCATGATGAGCCTGCGCCGCAGGCTGCGCGAAGAACTGACGGTGGACATTCGCATGAGCCAGCCTGATGCGATCAACAGCATGCTCAGCGCCTGCCTCACCTCAAGCAGCGAGGAAACCCGGCAACTGGGGCAACTGCTGGCCCAATACAGCGACCGCCCCTTCGGCGAGCCCGCAAGCACACCACGTATGCAGGCCGGCCACCCGCTGCTGGTGGAAGACCTCGCCCAACGCCCACCCACCAGTGGTTCGGTAAGGATGTATCGCGGGCAGCGCGTCTACGCCTGAGATCTGTTTACCGGCAGTCAACTTGGATGATGCGCCTGCCACCAGGCGCAGAACTCATCCAGCGCGTTCCACAGGCTGGCCTTGGGTTCGTACTCCAGATACTGCTGCGCGCGGCTGATATCCAGGGAGAAATCCTTGGCCATCACCGCCACACCCAGGCGGAACAGGGTCGGCTCAGGGCGACCGGGCAGCAGCTTGCACACGCCCTCATTCAAGGCCGCCGCGCCATACGCCAGGCTATAAGGCAGATGACGGGTGACCGGCGGCAGGTCGAGCTTGCGCAGCACATAATTGACCACGTCCCACAGCGGTACCGGCGCACCATTGCTGATGTTGTAAACCTGCCCCAGCGCTGGCCCGGCCGCCAGCAGGCAGCTCATCAGCGCTTCGTTGAGGTTGTGCACGCTGGTGAAATCGACCTTATTCAGGCCGTTGCCGATGATCGACAACTGCCCCTTGCGCTGCATATTGATCAGGCGCGGAAAGATGCTGGTATCGCCCGCCCCAGTGACAAAACGCGGACGCAGCGCCAGCACTTCCAGGCCGAACTCCTGAGCTGCAAACACCTGCTGCTCGGCGAGAAACTTGGTTTTGCCGTAGTGATCGGAAAAACGCTTGGGTAGCTGTTCTTCACGCAGGCCGACATGCGCCTGACCATCGAAATACACCGACGGCGATGACAGGTGCACCAGCCGCCGCACCTTCTGTTTCAGGCAGGCATCCACCACGTTCTCGGTGACCGTTACGTTGGCCTGATAGAAGTGCTCGTAACGCCCCCAGACGCCGACCGCGCCAGCGCAGTGCACCACCGTTTCAACATCCCGGCACAGCTGCTGCACCAGCTCTGGGTCGGACAAATCGCCCTGCACAAACTCCGCGCCACGCGAGCATAGATGCTCAACGCCCTCGGCGCGCCGCCCGTTGACCCGCACGCTCAAGCCCTGCTCCAAGGCAAAGCGGGCGAAACGCCCCCCGATAAAGCCACTGGCCCCGGTTACCAGAATCTTCATTACCGCCCCCTTTGCCTTGATTGCAGGCCACTCTAGCAGCGCACGCCGGCCGCTGCCGTGGCATTACAAGCCAGAACAACGACTGCACACACCCTGCGATAGGCCAACAGGCCCGCCCACAGCGGCTAAGCTGCCAGACGCAAACCTAATAACAACTAAGGAGCACGGGATGGCGACGCACTGGATGATTTACGGAGCCAATGGTTACACCGGCCACCTGCTGGCCGCCGAGGCCAAGCGTCAGGGCCTCACACCCATTCTGGCTGGGCGCAACCCGGCCGCCGTACATGCCTTGGGCAGTCTGCTGGGCCTGGAGTGCCGGATATTCGATATCCATCAGCCGGATCGCGCCAAGGAAGCCCTGGCCGATATTGCCGTGGTCGCCCACTGCGCCGGCCCGTTCTCCGCCACCAGCGCGCCGATGCTAGACGCCTGCCTGGCCAGCGCCACCCATTACGTCGATATCACCGGTGAAATCAGCGTATTCGAAGCGGCCCATCAACGGGATCAACAAGCGCGCGAACTGACTGTGGTGGTCTGCCCCGGCGTGGGCTTCGATGTGATCCCCAGCGATTGCCTGGCCGCCTGCCTGCATCAGGCCCTGCCCGATGCCACGCACCTGGCACTGGGTTTCGACTCTGGCAGCGGGCTGTCGCCCGGTACCGCGAAAACCTCGGTGGAAGGCCTGAAACATGGCGGAAAGGTGCGCCGCGCGGGCGTCATCACCGATGTACCGCTGGGCTATAAACGCCGCGCCATCAACTTTGGCCGCGGTGAAAAGCCGGCGGTAACGATTCCCTGGGGCGATGTCTCCACCGCCTACCACTCCACCGGCATCGACAATATCGAGGTGTACCTGCCGACGCCGACGCCGACAGCGGCTGCGATCGTGATGCGCCTGATCGACCCGCTACGCGCCCTGCTGGGCCTGGATGCGGTGCAGAACTGGCTCAAGCGGCTGATCGAAAAACGCGTCAGCGGCCCGGATGAAGCCAGCCGCTCCCGCCAGCGCACCTGGCTATGGGGCGAGGCGCGCAATGCTGCAGGCGTGGTAAAAACCGCGCGACTGGAAACCGCCAACGGCTATGACGTAACCGTGCACGGCGCCTTGCTGGCCGTGCGGCACCTGCTCGATTACAACGGCCCCGGCGGTTACTTCACCCCCAGCAAGCTGCTCGGAGAGCGCTGCGTGGAACAGCTGCCGGGCTCGGGCAAGGTGGTTATTTCCTGAGCGCCACCAGGCTATGGGCTGCGGCCTGGGTAAGGTGGCGCGTCAGCTGATTAAGCAACTCGCCGCCATTACGCCAGTGGTGCCAGTACAGCGGCACATCGATTGGCCGGTCGCTGATCAATTCGACCAGCTCGCCACGGGCTGACTCCCCGAGCACTTGCAGCTCGGGGATCAGCCCCCAACCAAACCCGGCCTGCGCCAAGCGGATAAAACCTTCGGATGACGGGCACAGATGGTGGGCAAAACCACCTTCGACGCCCAGGCTGGACAGATAACGGTGCTGCAACAGGTCATCCGGGCCGAAGACGATAGCCGGCGTATGAGCCAACGCCTGCGCCGTTACTCCATCTGGAAAATGCCGGGCGATAAACGCCGGGCTGGCCATGGCGCGATAACGCATCGCCCCCAGCAGCACGGCACGCGCACCGGCCACCGGGCGCTCACTGGCGCATACGCAGGCCGCCACCTCGCCGGCGCGCATGCGTTTGAGGCCGACTTCCTGATCCTCCACCACCAGATCCAGCAGCAAACGCTGCTCGTTGCAGAACGCGCCCACGGCGCCGGCCCACCAAGTGGCGAGGCTGTCGGCGTTCAACGCAATACGCAGACGCTCGGGCAGCCCGCCCTCATCCAGCCCCGGCACCTGCGCCTGAATATCCCGTTCCAGCAAACGCACCTGCTGCACATGGTTAAGCAAACGTCGACCGATTTCCGTCGGTGCCGGCGGCACCGCACGCACCAGCACCGGCTGGCCGACCCGCGCCTCCAGCAGCTTGATCCGCTGCGACACCGCCGACTGCGACAAACCCAGCACCTGCGCCGCACGCTCGAACCCCGCCTGCTCCACAACGGCAGCCAGAGCGGCGAGTAGTTTGTAATCCAGCAAAATAAGAATTCCTAATGGGTGATCAGGATTATTGGTTTCTCTTATATACCCAGCCACAGCAGACTGACCAGCATCCCCACCCTGAACAAGGCAATCCGCATGGCCGGCGAAACCTCACTGACAACATTGCTACACAGCATGAGCCCACAGCTGAACGATGGCGCTTACGTGTTCAGCAGCCTGAGCGATGCCGCGCAGCTGGACGGTGTGCAGCCGCTGGGCAGCTTTCAGGAAGCCGAAGGCCTCACAGTTATTCTGCCGCGCCAGCATGCCGAACACCTGGGCTTGCCGTTCAGCTACGTGGCCGCCTGGCTGACGCTGCATGTGCATTCGGCTCTGGAAGCCGTCGGATTGACGGCTGCCGTCGCCAGCGCACTGGCGCATGCCGGGATTAGCTGCAACGTGATCGCCGGTTTCTACCACGACCACCTGTTCGTCGCCCACGCCGATGGGCCACGCGCGCTGGCCGTTCTGCAACAGCTCAGTGAACAGGTGGAGTAACCGATATGTGGCAAAGCTATAGCAATGGATTACTGATCGCCGCCGGGCTGATCATCGCCATCGGCGCGCAGAACGCCTTCGTGTTGGCGCAAAGCCTGCGCCGCGAGCATCACCTGCCGGTGGCATTGCTCTGTGTGGTCTGCGATGCCCTGCTGGTCACTGCCGGGGTGTTCGGCCTGGCCGCCGTGCTGGCGCAGAGCCCGATGCTGTTGGGCGTGGCGCGCTGGGGTGGCGCGGCCTTTCTACTCTGGTATGGCGCCCAGGCGCTGGTTCGCGCCAGCCGTCCGCAGGCGTTGGCTCAGACCAGCGACAGCGGCCCACGCTCACGCCGCGCGGTGCTGCTGGCGGCACTGGCCGTGACCCTGCTCAACCCGCATGTGTACCTCGACACAGTGCTGCTGATCGGCTCACTCGGCGCGCAGCAACCGGTGCCCGGTGCCTATGCCCTCGGTGCGGCCAGCGCTTCATTAATGTGGTTCTTCTGCCTGGCCCTTGGCGCGGCTTGGCTCGCCCCCTGGCTCGCGCGCCCGAGCACCTGGCGCTTTATCGACCTAGGCGTGGCCTTGATGATGTTCAGCATTGCCTGGCAGCTATTGAGCAACCCCGGCATGCTCTAAAACGGCCCTGATGCAACATGCCGAGGTGGTTTTCCACACAGTTGCCGCGTGTTTAAGGCGCGGGGCGAGTGCTATGATCCAAGGCTTGCGGCGCAAAGAGATAACTCACGCCGCTGAGATGGCCGCCCGTGATCGGCCTCGCGCACACCGCACCTGACCTGATTAGGAGATAGACAATGGCTTTCGAATTGCCGCCGCTGCCCTACGCACATGACGCCCTGCAGCCGCACATTTCCAAGGAAACCTTGGAATTCCACCACGACAAGCACCACAACACCTATGTCGTGAACCTGAACAACCTGGTCCCTGGCACCGAGTTCGAAGGCAAAACCCTGGAAGAGATCGTCAAGACCTCCTCAGGTGGCATCTTCAATAACGCCGCCCAGGTCTGGAACCACACCTTCTACTGGAACTGCCTGGCGCCTAACGCCGGTGGCCAGCCGACTGGTGCCCTGGCTGACGCGATCAACGCGGCCTTCGGCTCCTTCGACAAGTTCAAAGAAGAGTTCAGCAAAGTTTCCATCGGCACGTTCGGCTCCGGCTGGGGCTGGCTGGTGAAGAAGGCTGACGGCTCCCTGGCTCTGGCCAGCACCATCGGCGCCGGCTGCCCGCTGACCAGCGGCGACACCCCGCTGTTGACCTGCGACGTCTGGGAACACGCCTACTACATCGACTACCGCAATATGCGTCCGAAGTATGTTGAGGCGTTCTGGAACCTGGTCAACTGGGACTTCGTAGCGAAAAACTACGCCGCCTAAGTACCTGCGTTACCCACAAGAAACCCGGCCATGTGCCGGGTTTCTTGTTATGTGGATAAGCGTTTTACAGCAGCTTGCGCGGGGGAAAAGCCAGGTGCAGCGCCTCCACTTGCTGCACCGCCTGACTCAGGCGCTGGTCGGCGATGACCGGCCCCAGGTACTCGCACAGGCCGATATACAGCAGGTTGAGCAATTGCCGTAACTGCTCAAGGCCCAAGCCAGCCGGCTCCAGCGCAGCACCCTGCTCCAGCCAGGCGCGCACCAGCAGACGCTGTTCGTTAGCCACACTCAAACCGCCCAGGTTGCCCGCGGCAAAGCGCCGCAAACGCGGCACCAGCTCCGCGTCCAGGTCATTCAACAGCACCCGGCTCAGCGCCTCGAAGGTATGTCGTGCCTGGCTATCCGGGCCGACCCGTAGCGGCGCCGCCACGCCCATCCGCTGCCGCCAACTGTGCAGCAGCGGCTCCGGGTCCGGCAGCAAGGCCGATAGCGGCCCGGTCAGCGCCCCCACCAGTTCGCGGTAGAGCTTGGCGCGCTCCAGTTTGCGTTCAGTCGTCGCGGCCACTTCGCCGAGAAACTCATTGAGGGCGAACGGCGGTTTGTCGGCGTATTTGCTTTCCCACAGCGCCAGCACGGCCAGCAGTTCGTCCTCGGCAAAGTGCCCGGCCAGCCCGGTGTAGATCGCCCGTCGGCGAGTTGCCAGGCTCATCTCACACCCTCCTCGGCAAGTCGTTACTGTCGAAGGTCACGGCCAGGTTGAACTCGGGATAACCCACCTCGGCATGTTCGGCATAATCCAGGCCGCGTTGTTCATGCTGGGTGGAGGTACGCAGGCCGAGTGTTTTCGCCAGCAATAGATAGAGCATCAGCGCCAGCGGGAAGGCCCAGACAAACGCCACACCGGCGCCGAGCAGCTGCACGCCGACCCGCGACCAGTTGAACAGATCGCCACTGAAGAACAGCCCGGCCGCCACAGTGCCCCAGACGCCGGCAAAACCATGCACTGGCACGGCGCCGACCACATCATCGAGCTGCCAGCGCTCCAGCAAGCGCATGCCGAACACCACCACAAAGCCGGCGACCAGCCCGGTCAGCAGGGCAAACAGCGGCGACATCGTCGCGCAACCGGCGGTGATGCCGACCAGCCCACCCAGCGAGCCGTTCACCGTGGTGGTCAGCAGCACCGGGCTGGAGGTGCTGCGCTGCGCCAGAAATGCGCCCAGTGCCCCGGCAGATGCCGCCAGATGGGTATTCAGGGCAATCAGGCCGAGGCTGACATTCATCTCCAGGCTGCTGCCGGCGTTAAAGCCAAACCAGCCGACCCAGAGAATAAAGCCGCCCAGCGCGACCAGGCTGAGGTTGTGCCCGGGAATGCTGCGCGGCGTGCCGTCCGCAGCAAAACGGCCCAGACGCGGACCCAGCACCAGAATACCGGCCAGCGCACACCAGGCGCCGACGCTGTGCACCACGGTCGAGCCAGCGAAATCAATAAAACCCAAAGCCGCTAACCAGCCCTGACCGCCATAGATGCCGCTCCACACCCAACTGCCGAACACCGGATAGATAAACCCGCTGATCACCACCGCGCCAATCAGGTAGGCCGAATAGCGCGTACGCTCGGCCATGGCGCCGCTGGCGATGGTCGCCGCCGTAGCCGCGAACATCATCTGAAACAGCAGAAAGGTGAAATCCCAGGGCTCACCCGTATGCGGCGCGAAATGGCTCATACCGAACCAGCCGGTGATATTGCTGCCGAACATCAGGCCGAAGCCCAGCAGCCAGAAGGTGATGCCGCCGACGCAGCCGTCCATGTAATTTTTCATCATCACATTGACCGCGTTCTTCGCTCGCGACATGCCGCTTTCCAGCAAGGCAAAGCCGGCCTGCATAAAGAACACCAGCACACTGGCCAACACCAGCCAGGCGGTGTTGAGCGCCTCATCGCTGGCCGCCTGCGCCAATGGCGAAACCGCAAAAACAGCTATCCCTAACAGTCGAGTTTTCATTGCAGCGTCCCCCGTAACGGTGAGTACAGGGGGCTTCGCAACTCTCATGCCAAACAAAAAAATAGCTGGGAGCCATTTTTAACGTTGCGTAACAACGGCCCAAAGGGTGGCCGCCAGGGATGGCAGGCCATATAAAACCGCCCAACGGTGCTCAAGCCATAGGTAACTCGCACCGACACAGTGCAAGCAGCCAACACAGCTGCCCGCGCCCGCGCCATCGCCGCGCAGATAATTTGTTCGACAAAGTTTGGTAATGGCCCTTTGACTGCAAGCGCGACTTTGCCAATACTCACTAGCGTCTGACGCCGAAGGCCTCGAACAAGGAACCGTCATTTGAAGCTGGAACTTAAAAACAGCTTGTCTCTCAAGTTGCTCCGCGTAGTGCTGTTATCAGCGCTCATAGTCGGCGTGGTCTTGAGTCTTGCGCAGATTGTTTTCGACGTTTACAAAACACGTCAGGCAGTCGCCAACGACGCGCACCGAATTCTTGGCATGTTCCGCGACCCATCCACCCAGGCGGTCTACAGCCTGGATCGGGAAATGGGCATGCAGGTGATCGAAGGGCTGTTCCAGCATGAGTCGGTGCGCATGGCCGCCATCGGCCACCCCAACGAACCGATGCTGGCGGAGAAAGCCCGAGAGCAGGTCGATATCCCCACCCGCTGGCTGACCGACCCGATCCTTGGCAAAGAACAGAATTTCACCACCCAGCTGGTTGGCCGCGGTCCCTACAGCGAGTACTACGGCGACCTCAGCATCACCCTCGACACGGCCCCCTACGGCGAGAGCTTTGTCACCAACTCGGTGATCATCTTTATCTCCGGTGTGCTGCGCGCCCTGGCCATGGGTCTGGTGCTGTACTTGGTCTATCACTGGCTGCTGACCAAACCGCTGTCGAAGATCATCGAGCACTTGACCAACATCAACCCGGACCGTCCCAGCGAACACAAGCTGCCGATGCTCAAGGGTAACGAGAAGAACGAACTGGGCCTGTGGATCAACACCGCCAACCAGTTGCTATCCTCCATCGAGCGCAACACCAATCTGCGCCGTGAAGCAGAAAACAGCCTGTTGCGCATGGCCCAGTACGACTTCCTCACTGGCCTGCCGAACCGCCAGCAACTGCAACAGCAACTCGACCAGATTCTCGAAGACGCCGGCCGCCTGCAGCGCCGCGTAGCGGTACTCTGCGTAGGCCTGGATGACTTCAAAGGGATCAACGAACAGTTCAGCTACCAGACCGGTGACCAGTTGCTGCTGGCCCTGTCCGACCGCCTGCGCAGCCACAGCGGCCGTCTCGGCGCCCTCGCGCGACTAGGCGGCGACCAGTTCGCCCTGGTGCAGGCCGATATCGAGCAGCCTTATGAGGCCGCCGAACTGGCGCAGAGCGTGCTCGACGACCTCGACAACCCATTTATGCTCGACCAACAGCAAGTGCGCCTGCGTGCGACCATCGGCATCACCCTGTTCCCGGAAGATGGCGACAGCACCGAGAAACTGCTGCAGAAAGCCGAACAAACCATGACCCTGGCCAAAAGCCGTTCGCGCAACCGTTACCAGTTCTATATCGCCAGCGTCGACAGCGAAATGCGCCGCCGCCGCGAACTGGAAAAAGACCTGCGCGACGCCCTGGCGCTGAATCAGCTGCACCTGGTCTACCAACCGCAGGTGGATTACCGCGACCACAGCGTGGTCGGCGTCGAAGCGCTGCTGCGCTGGCAGCACCCACAACATGGCTTCGTACCGCCGGATCTGTTTATCCCGCTGGCCGAACAGAACGGCACCATCATCCCGATTGGCGAATGGATTCTCGACCAGACCTGTCGCCAGCTACGTGAATGGCACGACCAGGGCTTCACCGAGCTGCGCATGGCAGTCAACCTCTCCACCGTGCAGCTGCACCACGCCGAGTTGCCACGAGTAGTGAACAACCTGATGCAGGTCTACCGCCTGCCACTGCGCAGCCTGGAGCTGGAAGTCACCGAAACCGGCCTGATGGAAGACATCAACACCGCCGCCCAGCACCTGCTCAGCCTGCGCCGCTCCGGCGCGCTGATCGCCATCGATGACTTCGGTACTGGCTACTCCTCGCTGAGCTACCTGAAGAGTCTGCCGCTGGACAAGATCAAGATCGACAAGAGCTTCGTGCAGGACCTGCTGGAAGACGAAGACGATGCCACCATCGTGCGCGCCATCATCCAGCTGGGTAAGAGCCTCGGCATGCAGGTCATCGCCGAGGGCGTGGAAACCGTCGAGCAGGAGGCCTACATCATCGCCCAGGGCTGCAACGAGGGTCAGGGCTACCTGTACAGCAAGCCACTGCCCGCCCGCGAACTGACCGCCTACCTGAAGCAGGCGCGACGGCTGAACAGCGCAGCCAACCCCGCCACGCTCTGACGTCAAACGCCTACGAAAAAGCCCGCCAAATTTGGCGGGCTTTTTTATGCGCAGCGTTTTCACCTAGAAGCTGTTGATGCCCAGCAACCAGGCCGCTGCCAGCGCGCCGGCCAGACACAGCACTACACCGCCAGCTGCCTGCCAGTAGAACTGACGCACCAACTCATCCTCACCGGCGCAAGAAAGGATAAACGGCTGCGCCTCGCGTGGTTTGCCCAGGTGATGTTGCACCGGCTGAGTGCTTTGCCGACGATGCCGGTCTTCGGCTTCCAGGCCCGCAGCCAGCTGCACGCGCTGCCATTCACGCTCATCCAGCTGGCCATTGCCGTCACTGTCGAAGCGCTGCAGCAGGCCGCCAAAGTCGCCCTTCCATTCGCGGATTACCGCACCTTGAGCCGCTGGCAGATCCAGGCCCTGGCGACCGCCACCGCTGCTGCGAAAATCACCGATGGCATACAGCGGTTGGCCGGCATGCAAGCGCTCCTCGGTATAGCGATAGCGCTCATCATTGCTGAACAGCGCGCGCCAACCGGTTTTCGCCGCGCCCAGGGGATGACGCAAGCTGCCTTTCCAGACTTCACGGGTCAGCGGCCGCACCTGCGCGCCGCGCGGGTCGATCAGGCAACTGCCGGTGCTGTCGTCGAGTTGCAGTAACGCCTCGCTGCTGCCGCTTTCCAGGGTGCGCCAGCTGCGTTTCTTGCCGCTTGAGGTGTATTCCTCAATCTTGTAACGCCACCACAGGCAGGGCGTATTGGTCAGCGGACCGAGCAGCGCAGGCTCGGTACTGTCATGCAGTACGCCATAGAACTCGACATAGCCCTGAGCCGCCGAGCGAATCTTCGAGGTCGGCGTATCGAGCAAATGCCGCGCCTGGGAGAAACGCCGCAAGAACCACCACGCCCCGCCCGCACTGACCGCCACACTGCAGGCCAAGCCAACAAGCTGTCCTTGAATATCCACGGCTTAGCCAAACAGCGACTTGAGATCGACATCGGCTTTCTCGCCCTCGCTGAACTCCAGCAGCGCCGCTTCCTTGAAGGCAAAGGCGCGAGCAATGATCACGTCGGGGAACTGCTCGATGCGCACGTTGTTCAGGTTAACCGCCTCGTTGTACAGCTCGCGGCGGTCGGCAATGCCGTTCTCCAGGCCACTGATGCGCTGCTGCAGGTGCTGGAAGCTCTCATTGGCTTTCAGCTCCGGGTAGTTCTCCGCCAGGGCGAACAACTGACCCAGGCCGGCGCGCAGGCCCGTCTCGGCCTTGCCCAGGGCATTCATATCGCCTTTGGCCTGGGCGCTGGAAACCGCCTGGCGCGCAGCAATCACCGCTTCCAGGGTGCCGCGTTCGTGCTGCATGTACTGCTTGCAGGTTTCCACCAGCTTGGGCAATTCCTCGTGACGCTGCTTGAGCATCACATCGATGTTCGACCAGGCCTTGCTCACGCCATGCTTCAAACGCACCAGCGCGTTGTAGAGCACCACGGCATAAGCCGCGAGCAGGACCAACAGCACAATGATGACAACACTGGTAAGGCTCATGCGGAACTCCTGAGTGGTTCTTGAAGGCAGCTGTACTGGCATTTTAGCCCTATCGAATTGCCCGATCGCAGACTTTGCCCACAGCTCGCGGTGAAAAAGCTGCATTGACCCTTTGCGCAAAATGAAAATCTTTCGCATTATGTTTCGGTTTTTGTACCCGCTTGCGTGGGTGCTTACTCTCACCAGCAAAGGATTCCGCCATGCTCCGTATGCCCCTGGCCTCGGCCAGCCTACTTGCCATCGCCATTACACTCGCCGGTTGCGGTGAAGACAAAGCACCAGCCACCCAAGCTGCCGCACCTGCCGCCAGCAGCGCCAGCGCTCCGGTAGCCGCCACCAGCCAAGTCGATGAAGCCGCCAGCAAAGCCGTGGTCAGCCACTACGCAGACCTGGCCCTGGCCGTCTTCAGCGACGCCGCCAGCACCGGCAAAACCCTGCAAGGCGCCATCGATGCCCTGCTCGCCAACCCGAATGACGACACCTTGAAAGCCGCCCGCGAAGCCTGGCTGGCTGCCCGTGTGCCTTACATGCAGACTGAAGTGTTCCGCTTCGGCAACGCCGTGGTCGACGATTGGGAAGGCCAGCTGAACGCCTGGCCGCTGGACGAAGGCCTGATCGACTACGTCGCCAAGGACTACCAGCACGCCCTGGGCAACCCAGGTGCCAGCGCCAACATCATCGCCAACACCGAACTGCAGGTCGGCGAAGACAAGCTTGACGTCACCACCATCACCCCGGAACTGCTGGCCAACCTGAATGAGCTGGGCGGCTCCGAAGCCAACGTCGCCACCGGCTACCACGCCATCGAATTCCTGCTCTGGGGCCAAGACCTCAACGGCAGCGGCCCTGGTGCCGGCGAGCGTCCAGCCAGTGATTTCGTCGTGGGTGAAGGCGCCACTGGCGGCAACAACGAGCGTCGCCGCGCCTTTATCAAAGCCGCCGCCGACCTGCTGGTCAGCGACCTTGATGCCATGGTTGTGCAGTGGCAGGCCGGCAACGCCGACAACTACCGCGCCAAGCTGGAAGCTGAATCGGCTGAAAACGGCCTGCGCAAAATGCTCTTCGGCATGGGCAGCCTGTCCCTCGGCGAACTGGCCGGCGAGCGCATGAAAGTCGCGCTGGAAGCCAACTCCACCGAAGACGAGCACGACTGCTTCAGCGACAACACCCACAACTCGCACTTCTACAACGGCAAAGGTATTCGCAACGTCTACCTGGGCGAGTACAAGAAGGTCGATGGCACCACCCTGACCGGCCCAAGCCTGTCGTCGCTGGTCGCCAAGGTTGACGCCGCCGCTGACAGCACCCTGAAAGCCGACCTCGAAGCCACCGAAGGCAAACTGCAGGCTCTGGTCGACAGCGCGGGCAACGGCAAGCACTTCGATCAGCTGATCGCCGCCGACAACGCCGAAGGCCAGCAGATCGTTCGTGATGCCATCGCCGCCCTGGTCAAGCAGACCGGTGCAATCGAACAGGCCGCCGGTAAGCTGGGTATCAGTGATCTCAATCCGGATACCGCTGACCACAGCTTCTAAGCACCTATTTACGATCTGCTGCGCGTCGGCCCTGCGGCGTTAAAAACAGGCTCGGCAAGCCGCTTGCGGCTAACGCGCTTTAGCGCGGCCCGAAGGGCGAGTGAAACGAGTAATGCTCGTGCACTCCGCTTGATTCGCTACGCTCACCCTTCGGGCCAGCCTGCGGCTGTTACTTCGCTTCGCTGCGTTTCTCGGCTGTTTTCGCTTTGTCTCGCTCTAGCTCGCGAAGTCCGAAAATTGGTAGCACATAAGAAGCCGCGACTTCTTAACCGGAGTTGCGGCTTTTTTGTGGCCTGCCATCCCTGGCGTCCACCCCTTCGGCGCCGGCGCTACGCGCCGTCAAAAATCGCTCCCGGCGATTTTTGACGACCTGCGACCTTTGGCCACCATCGATAATGCAAATCCGTCTTATTTAAAACTGATCAGACTGTTAAGATCGGCCGCCTGTTTTTCTGTTGCGGATGTCCTTTCATGTTTGCGCCGCATCGCGTTGCGCTGCTGCTGGCCTTGAGCCTGAGCCTGGTCGCCTGCGATAAAACCCCACAGTTCACCCAGGCCGAGCCTGGCGAAGCCCTGTCTGCGGGCAGCACCACTGTGCGCAAGGCGGATCAGAACGCCTTCTCCCTGCCTTCAGCCAACCTGTCGCCCTCACGCCGCCTGGATTTCAGCGTCGGCAACAGCTTCTTTCGCAACCCCTGGGTCACCTCGCCAGCCACCACCACCGCGCGTGATGGCCTCGGCCCGCTGTTCAATACCAACGCCTGCCAGAACTGTCACATCAAGGATGGCCGCGGCCATCCACCGGCCGCCGATGCGCAAAGCGCGGCGTCCATGCTGGTGCGCCTCTCGATTCCGGCGGGTAGCGAACATAGCGAAATCATCCAGCGCCTTGGCGTGCTGGCCGAACCCACCTACGGCGCTCAGCTGCAGGATATGGCCAACCCCGGCACCGCCCCCGAAGGCAAGGTGCGCGTAAGTTACAACACGCAGCTGGTCAGCTTTGCCGACGGCCTCCAGGTCGAGCTGCGCAAGCCCAACCTGGAAATCAGCCAGCTCGGTTACGGCGCCCTGCATCCAGACACACTGTTCTCCGCGCGCATCGCCCCGCCGATGATCGGCCTTGGCCTGCTCGAAGCCATTCCCGAAGCGGCCATCCTGGCCAATGCCGACCCCGAAGACAGCAATGGCGATGGCATTTCCGGGCGCGCCAACCAGGTCTGGGACCGCGAGCAACAACGCACGGTGCTCGGCCGCTTTGGCTGGAAGGCCGGCCAGCCCACGCTCAATCAGCAGAATGCCGAAGCCTTTGCCAACGACATGGGCCTGACCAGCACGCTGGTGGCCCATGACAACTGCACAGCGGCGCAGACGGATTGCCGCAACGCGCCCCATGGCGGCGAGCCCGAAGTCAGCGACAACATCCTCGCCAGCGTACTGTTCTACACCCGCAACCTCGGGGTTCCGGCTCGCCGCGGCGCCGATACGCCGCAGGTGCTCGCCGGCAAAAATCTGTTCTACCAAACCGGCTGCCAGGGCTGCCATACCCCGCAATTCACCACTGCTGCCGATGCCGCCGAGCCCGAACTGGCCAATCAGCTGATCCGCCCCTACAGCGACCTGCTGCTGCATGACATGGGCGACGGGCTGGCAGATAACCGCCCGGAATTTCTCGCCAGCGGCCGCGAATGGCGCACCCCGCCACTCTGGGGCATCGGCCTTACGGAAACAGTCAACGGCCACACCCAATTCCTGCATGACGGCCGCGCACGCAACCTGCTGGAGGCGATTCTCTGGCACGGCGGCGAGGCCGAGGCGGCCAAGCAGCAGGTCATGACTTTCAATGCCGACGAGCGCGCCGCGCTGTTGGCTTTCCTGAACTCGTTGTAAGGAGCCGCAGATGATTCGCTCACCACTCACGCTCGCCCTGCTCAGCCTCACGCTCACCGCCTGCAGCCCGAGCGACCCGCAGCAGCAGGTCAGCCGCGCGCTCACCGATGGCGTATTGCTGCCGATCTACAGTGCCTGGAGCGAGGCCGACCGCCAGCTGGCCGCCAGCGGCCAAGCCTTCTGCGCCGGCCAACAGAATCTCGCCGAGGCCCGCCAGGCCTTTGCCAGCGCGCAAAGCGCCTGGGCCGCCGTGCAACCGGTAGCATTCGGCCCGCTGGCGGAAGGTAACCGCGCCTGGCAGGTGCAGTTCTGGCCGGACAAGAAGAACCTGGTAGCACGCCAGGTTGAAGCGCTGGTCAACAGCAAACCCGAGCTGACGCCAGCCGATCTGGATAAATCCAGCGTCGTGGTGCAAGGCCTGACCGCCTATGAATACCTGCTGTTCGACCCGGCCATCGATCTGAGCGTCGCCGAACAGAAAACCCGCTACTGCCCGCTGATCGTCGCCATTGGCCAGCACCAGCAAGTGCTGGCCGCCGATGTGCTGAGCCAGTGGCAAGCCAAGGACGGCATGGCCGCGCTGCTCAAGGACTTCCCCAATGCGCGCTACGCCGAAGCCCCGGAAGCGGTGGCCGAACTGCTGCGCACCCAGGTCAGCGCCATCGACGGGCTGAAGAAGAAACTCGGCACTCCACTCGGCCGCCAGAGCAAAGGCCAACCGCAGCCCTATCAGGCCGAAGCCTGGCGCAGCAAAGCCAGCCTGGCCAACCTCGCCGCCAGCCTGGCCAGCGCCGAGCGCATCTGGCTCGGTGCCGAGCAGGATGGCATCCAGGCGCTGCTCGGCAGTGATCAAGACGCCCTGAAACAACGCATCAACGCCGCCTACAGCGACACCCGCCAGCGCCTGGCCGCAGCCCAGCGCCCGCTCGGCGAACTGCTTAGCGACGAAGCCGGCCGCACCGAGGTCAACGCCCTGTATGACAGCCTGAATGTTCTGCATCGCCTGCATGAAGGCGAGTTGGCGAAGACCCTGGGCATCCAGCTGGGCTTTAACGCTCACGATGGTGACTGAGCCATGCAGATCAATCGCCGTGCCTTTCTAGGGCTGAGCATCGCTGCTGTTGCCGCTACGGCAGCGGCCGTCGGCACTTACGGCGGATGGACGCTAATGCACAGTAGCGCGCAGCCGCTCCTGCTGTCGGCGCGCAACGACAGCACCGGCAAGCACTTCGCGGTGGGCTACCGGCTGGATGGCAGCCAGGTATTTGCCACCCAGGTCAGCGAGCGCTGCCACGATGTTATCGGCCATCCGTTTCTGCCGATGGCGCTGTTTGTCGGCCGTCGCCCGAGCACTCAAAGCTACCTGATCGACACCCGCGACGGCCGTCTGCTGCAGACCCTGAATTCGCCCAAACAGCGCCACTTCTACGGCCATGCGGTGTTCCACAAGGACGGCGAATGGCTGTACGCCACCGAGAACGACACGTCCGACCCAGGTCGCGGTGTACTCGGCGTCTATCGCCTGCAAGGTGAACAGTTGCTGCGCAGCAGCGAACTGTCGACCCACGGCATCGGCCCGCACCAATTGCTCTGGCTGCCCGACGGTGAAACCCTGGCGGTAGCCAACGGCGGTATCCGTACCGAGGCTGACAGCCGGGTGGAAATGAACCTCGACGCCATGGACTCCAGCCTGGTGCTGCTGCGCCGCGACGGCAGCCTGATCAGCAAGGAGCAGTTGCCCGAACGCATGAACAGCGTGCGCCATATGGCCGTGGCCAGCGATGGCACTATTGTCAGCGGCCAGCAATATATGGGCGAAGTCAGCGATGCGGTGCCGCTGCTGGCGATCAAGCGCCCTGGCCAGCCCTTCCAGCACTTCCCGGTGGCCGACGCACAGCGCCAGCTGATGAACCAGTACACCGCCAGCGTGGCGATCCACAGCGAACTGCGCCTGCTCGCGTTGACCGCACCGCGCGGCAACCGGGTGTTTATCTGGGACCTGGACAGCACCGAGCTGCGCCTGGATGCGCCGCTGGCCGACTGCGCCGGAGTGGGCGCAGTAGCCGACGGTTTTGTGGTCAGTAGCGGCGTTGGCAGGTGCCGCCTGTACGACTGCCGCAGCACCCAGATCAGCAGCCAGCCGCTACAACTGCCTGCCGGGCTATGGGACAACCACCTGCGCCTGGTCTGAAAGCCCGGCGCCAGGCTGTTCTCCCTTCCATTCCCACGCCTGTAATACGCCTGCAGCACGCTAAAGAACGCGGCCGCAGAGCCGATCTATACTCATAGCTAGCCGCTGCTTCCAGGCAATCCGGCCCAGCTGATACCAGTCGATAGGGATCTTCGCAGTTCGGGCGCGCTCAGCGTCACTGGCATCCCGCCTCCCACACTCAGGGGTATCCACCCATGTTTTTGCAAAAATCCTTGCGCGCGCAAATTCTCGCCCTGCTCGGCGGCAGCCTGGCGCTGATACTGGTCACGGCACTGGCCTGTTTCAGCTTCCTCTCCAGCGGCATGCAGGCCTACCGCGGCTTGCTGGAAGGCCCACTGGAGGCGTCGGCGCTGATTGATTCAACCAATCTGAACTTCAAAACCCAGGTACAGGAGTGGAAGAACGTGCTGCTGCGTGGCAGCGACAAAGCCCAGCTGGATAAATACTGGAGCCAGTTCGAAGCGCAGGAGCGCAAGGTACAGGACTCCCTGGGCAAATTGAGCGAGCTGGCCGGCGGCGACCGCGCGCTGAAAACCAAGGTCGATGCGCTGCGCAGCGAACACCAGACGCTCGGTAGCAACTACCGCAAAGGCCGCGACGCCTTTGTCGCTGCCGGTGGTGACGCTACGGTCGGTGACAAGGCGGTGTCCGGGATCGACCGCAACACCACCCAGCAAATGGAAGCCCTCGCAGGCGAGCTGCACAAGCAGAGCCTGGAGCAGGCCAGCCTGATCAATGCATCGGCCGACCGCACCATCACCTACGGCACCCTGCTGATGCTCGGTGCCACCGTGGTGATCGCGCTGTTCAGCCTGTGGCTGATCAACCGCAACCTGATCAACCCGATTCGCGAGCTGATCGAGCATATTGCCCAGCTTAGCCAGGGCAACTTCGGCAAACGTGTCGACTCGACTCGCCAGGACGAACTGGGCAACCTCGCCGTTGCCGCGAATATCCTGCGCGACTTCCTCTCCGACACCTTTACCCGCCTGAAACGCAGCACGGCGGATCTGGACACCGCCAGCGGCGAGCTCAACTCCATCGCCACGCTGATGGCCCAGGGCACCCGTGAGCAGTTCTCGCGCACCGATCAGGTCGCCACGGCCATGCATGAAATGTCCGCCACCGCCCAGGAAGTCGCGCGCCACGCCGCCGAAGCCGCCGGCGCAGCCGATGCGGCCGACAGCGCCGCGCGTCAGGGCGAAACGGTGATGCAGGCAACCATCAAGACCATCACCGATATCCGCAGCGAAATCAGCAACACCTCGGATGTGATTCGCCGCCTGGAAGCCGACAGCGGACGTATCGGCAAGGTGCTGGAAGTGATTCGCGGCATCGCCGAACAGACCAACCTGCTCGCGCTCAACGCCGCCATCGAAGCCGCCCGCGCCGGCGAACAGGGCCGCGGTTTTGCTGTGGTAGCGGATGAAGTCCGCACCCTGGCGCAGCGCACCGCCGAGTCCACCGCGGAAATCCACCAGATCATCGACACCGTACAAACCGGTGCGGTCAATGCGGTGCGCGCCATCGAGAGCGGTCAGCACCGCAGCGAGGAAGGCGTGACTCAGGTCACCGAAGCCGGCGCCACGCTGCAACTGATCACCAGTGCTGTGGAAGCGATCCGCGATATGAACCGGCAGATCGCCACCGCCGCCGAAGAGCAGACCTCGGTGGCCGAGGACATCTCGCGCAACCTCACCGAAATCACCGCCATCGCCACTGCCAACCAGGAGAACGTTCAGCGCACCGAAAGCGCCGGGCAAAACCTGCAAGTCCTGTCCGGCCAACTCAACGAGGTGACCCAACGTTTGAGTGCCTGAAGCCCCACAAAGCCACAAGCAAAATGCCAGCATCTGCTGGCATTTTGCTTAAAAAGCACTTGATCAATCAGGCAACTTTTGCACAACAATATTTTGCGAATGCGAATCTTTGACAGGCCTTTGCGCGCGGTCTAATGTGCCCCTCTTGCCTATTCCCAGGCTATCCAACCGCCTTGCCAAGGAACCGGAATATGTTGCTCCGCCGCATGCTGATCATGCTCGGCGCGGTACTCGTCGTGGTACTCGCCCTCGCCGCCTACAAAGGCTTCTCCATCTACCAACAAGTGCAGATGTTCTCGGCCCCGCAGCCGGCCATCAGCGTCGATGCCGCGACGGCCGAAGAACGCCCGTGGCAGGGTCGCCTACCAGCCATCGGCACGCTGAAAGCCTTCCAGGGCGTAGACCTGACGGCTGAAGTTGAAGGCACAGTCGGTCAAGTGCTGTTCCAGTCGGGCGAGAAAGTCCGCGAGGGGCAGCCGCTGCTGCAACTCGACAGCCAGGTAGAACAGGCGATTCTCGCCACTGCCGTCGCCGTCCGCGGCCTCGCGCGTGTTGAGTACGAGCGCGGCAAAAACCTGGCAGTCAAACAGGCCATCTCCAAGAGCGAGTTCGACCGCCTGAATGCCGAGCTGCTCAAGGCCGAGGCCAGCGTCGCCCAACTGCAGGCAAGCCTGGACAAGAAACGCGTGCTCGCGCCCTTCGCCGGCACCATCGGCATCCGCCAGGTCGACACCGGCGACTACCTGAGCCCCGGCAACCCGATTGCCACCCTGCAGGACCTCTCCACGCTGTTCGTCGATTTTTTCCTGCCTGAGCAAGCCGTACCCAAGCTGGCCGTCGGCCAGCGCGTACGTCTGAACGTTGCCGCTTACCCGGGTGAGGTATTCGAGGGCGAAATCGCCGCAATCAACCCCAAGGTCGAAGACACCACGCGCAACGTGCAGGTGCGCGCCATGCTGGCCAACCCGGAAAGCAAACTGCTGCCCGGCATGTTCGCCAACCTGGAAGTGCTGTTGCCAGGCGAGCAGAACCTGATCGTCGTCCCGGAAACCGCCATCACCTACACCCTGTACGGCAACTCGGTGTACGTGATCGGCGAGAAGAAGGCTGAAGACGGCCAGGTGGTCAAAGACGACAAAGGCCAGGCTGAGCTGGTGGTCGAGCGCCGCTTCGTTGAAACCGGCGAGCGCCGTGAAGGCCAGGTGGTGATCAGCAAAGGTCTGCAGGCCGGTGAGCAAGTGGTATCCGCCGGCCAGCTGAAGCTGGATAACGGCGCCCACGTCAGCATCGCCAATGCCAATGTCGAGGCCAAGCCGAGCGTCGAGTAATCGAGCACGGCTCAAAGGAACTTATTTATGGCTTTTACTGATCCCTTTATCCGTCGCCCGGTATTGGCGACCGTGGTCAGTCTGTTGATCATCCTGCTTGGCTTCCAGGCATTCAGCAAACTGACCATCCGCCAGTACCCGCAGATGGAAAACGCCCTGATCACGGTGACCACGGCTTACCCCGGGGCCAATGCCGAGACCATCCAGGGCTATATCACCCAGCCGCTGCAGCAAAGCCTGGCCAGTGCCGATGGCATCGACTACATGACCTCGGTGAGCCGGCAGAATGTGTCGATCATATCGATCTATGCGCGCATCGGTGCCAATAGCGACCGTTTGTTCACCGAACTGCTGGCCAAGGCCAACGAGGTGAAGAACCAGCTGCCGCAGGACGCCGAAGACCCGGTGCTGAGCAAGGAAGCCGCCGACTCCACGGCGCTGATGTACATCAGCTTCTACAGCCAGGAATTATCCAACCCGCAGATCACCGACTACCTGTCGCGGGTGATCCAGCCCAAGTTGGCCACCCTGCCCGGCATGGCCGAAGCCGAGATTCTCGGCAATCAGGTGTTTGCCATGCGCCTGTGGCTCGACCCGGTGAAGATGGGCGCCTACGGCGTGACCGCCAGCGACGTGAATGAGGCGGTGCGCAAATACAACTTCCTCGCCGCTGCGGGCGAAGTGAAGGGCGAGTACGTGGTCACCAGCATCAACGCCGAAACCGACCTGAAGTCGGCCGAAGCCTTTGCTGCCATCCCGCTGAAGACCGTGGGCGACAGCCGCGTGCTGATCCGCGATGTGGCGCGAGTGGAAATGGGCGCGGAAAGCTACGACTCGATCAGCTCCTTCGATGGCACCCCTTCGGTGTACATCGCCATCAAGGGCACGCCGGGGGCCAACCCGCTGGACGTGATCAAGGAAGTGCGCAAGGTCATGCCCGAGCTGGAAGCGCAGCTGCCGCCGAACCTGAAAGTTTCCATCGCCTATGACGCCACACTGTTTATCCAGGCCTCGATTGATGAGGTGGTGAAGACCCTGTTCGAAGCCGTGTTGATCGTCATCGTGGTGGTGTTCCTATTCCTCGGCGCGTTCCGCTCGGTGCTGATCCCGGTGATCACCATTCCGCTTTCGATGATCGGCGTGATGTTCTTTATGCAGCTGATGGGCTACTCGATCAACCTGCTGACCCTGCTGGCCATGGTGCTGGCTATCGGCCTGGTAGTGGACGACGCCATCGTGGTGGTGGAGAACATCCACCGGCATATCGAGGAAGGCAAAACGCCGTTCGATGCGGCCATCGAAGGCGCGCGCGAGATCGCCGTACCGGTGGTGTCGATGACCATCACCCTGGCCGCGGTGTACGCCCCTATCGGCTTCCTCGAAGGCCTTACCGGCGCGCTATTCAAAGAGTTTGCCCTGACCCTGGCCGGCGCGGTGATCATCTCCGGCATCGTCGCCCTGACCCTGTCGCCGATGATGTGCGCCAAGCTGCTGCGCCATGAAGAGAATCCGTCGGGCCTGGCGCACAAGCTCGACCAGATCTTCGACAGCCTCAAGCAGCGCTATCAGCGCGCCCTGCACGGCACCCTGGACACTCGCCCGGTGGTGCTGGTGTTTGCGGTGATCGTCATGTGCCTGATCCCGGTGCTGCTCAAGTTCACCAAAAGCGAACTGGCCCCGGAAGAAGACCAAGGCATCATCTTTATGATGGCCAGCGCGCCACAACCGACCAACCTGGAGTACCTGAACAAGTACACCGATGAGTTCGTGACCATCTTCAAGGAGTTCCCCGAGTACTACTCCTCGTTCCAGATCAACGGCTTCAACGGTGTGCAGTCGGGTATCGGCGGCTTTCTGATGACGCCGTGGAACGAACGCGAACGCACGCAGATGGAGATTCTCCCGGAGGTGCAGGGTCGCCTGTCGCAGATCGCCGGCCTGCAGATCTTCGGCTTCAACCTGCCGTCTTTGCCGGGCACCGGCGAAGGCTTGCCGTTCCAGTTCGTGATCAACACTCCAAACGACTACCAGTCGCTGCTGCAAGTGACCGAGCGGGTCAAGCAACGCGCGGTGGAGTCGGGCAAGTTCGCCTTCCTCGACGTCGACCTGGCCTTCGACAAGCCGGAAGTGGTGGTGGAGATCGACCGCGAAAAAGCCGCACAGATGGGCGTGTCCATGGAAGACCTCGGTCTGACCCTGGCCAGCCTGCTCGGTGAAGGTGAAATCAACCGTTTCACCATCGATGGGCGCAGCTACAAGGTGATTGCCCAGGTCGAGCGCGCGTATCGCGACAACCCGGAGTGGCTCGGCAGCTACTACGTGAAGAGCGAAAGCGGCGCCATGCTGGCCCTGTCGACCCTGGTCAAGGTCAGCGACCGCGCCCGACCGACCCAGCTCAACCAGTTCCAGCAGCTCAACTCGGCAATCATCCAGGGCGTGCCAATCGTCAGCATGGGTGAAGCCATCGATACCGTTACGCAGATCATGCAGGAGGAAGCGCCGGCCGGTTACGCCTACGACTTCGCCGGTGCTTCGCGCCAGCTGGTGCAGGAAGGCAGCGCGCTGTACGTGACCTTCGGCCTGGCGCTGGCGCTGATCTTCCTGGTGCTGGCGGCGCAGTTCGAAAGCTTCCGCGACCCGCTGGTGATCATGGTCACGGTGCCGCTGTCGATCTGTGGCGCGCTGATTCCGCTGTTCCTCGGCCTGTCGAGCATGAACATCTACACCCAGGTGGGCCTGGTGACGCTGATCGGCCTGATCACCAAGCACGGCATCCTGATCGTCGAGTTCGCCAACCAGCTGCGCCGCGAGAAAGGCCTGTCGCGTCGTGAAGCGGTCGAAGAAGCGGCAGCGATTCGTCTGCGTCCGGTGCTGATGACCACCGCCGCCATGGTCTTCGGCATGGTGCCGTTGATTCTGGCAACCGGCGCCGGTGCGGTCAGCCGCTTCGACATCGGCCTGGTGATAGCCACCGGTATGTCGATCGGCACGCTGTTTACCCTGTTCGTGCTGCCCTGCGTCTACAGCCTGCTGGCGCAACCCGATGCGCCACCGACAACAGCCAAAGCCCACTAACAAAAAAGCCCTGCAATGCAGGGCTTTTTTCTGTCTGGTGAATTGTTAGGTCAGCAGGATCAACCTTGCGATCGAGCGCCTTGGGACAGGCTGAACATAAACAGCAGCAGGTCCTGATCAGGCTTGAGCGCCTCGGCCGTTCGCGCCTGTGGGGGCAGCGGGCAGTAGCCCCGCTCATTAAGGGTGATGACCTGGGGGCTGGCTTCTTGCCAGGCCGCCGCCGCGAGCGATGCCACGCTGAGCGCGGTCACCAGGAACAAACCTCGTGCGATTTCTAGCTTCATCACTGCAACCTCTTGATAGCGCTGCCAAACGCTGTTTGTAGACCCTAGATCACTGATAACCGCAGCGTCGCGTTTTGCGACCAGCGGTCGTTACTGCCGGACTCTGCCGGCAACTTCATTCAGATCATCCTGATCCACAACTGGCCATTTAGCAGGCCATCCTTCGAGCCGCATCCGCGCCAATGGTTCAACACTTCGGCAAACCAAGGATGGGGGGCCGCATCACTGCACACGGCGGTAACAACCCAAAAGTCACTTAATTGCCCATTTGCATCAGCCTGGTGCGTCATAGAACCGGCGGTTTTAAAACAGCCGCAGGCAAAACCGTAACCGGCAACATCTCCCCCGCGCGGCAAAAGCGGCGTGGTAGAGCACATCCAGGTGAGGTCAAAACAAGAAGCGGCAATACTGACAGGCAGCACAGCGCAGATTGACAGGCTCCAGTCCGGGAGCACGCACAACACAAAGCAATTGGCGTACCGCTTTGCCGCGAGGACTGTTTATAGCCGAGAAAAATGAAAACCCCGTGACAGGCACGGGGTTTTCTTTACAACGTGCAAGCCGCCTGGTGGCGGCCTGCGAGGGGCCGGGCTGGCTTACATCATGCCGCCCATGCCACCCATGCCGCCCATGTCCGGCATACCGCCACCGGCCGGCTTGTCTTCAACCACTTCGGCGATCATCGCTTCGGTGGTGATCATCAGGCTGCCGATCGAAGCGGCGGCTTGCAGCGCCGAACGGGTGACCTTGGCCGGATCGAGAATACCCATCTCGATCATGTCGCCGTAGGTGTCGGTCGCGGCGTTGAAGCCGTAGTTGCCCGAACCCTGCTTGACCTTGTCGACCACAACGCTTGGCTCGCCGCCAGCGTTGGAAACGATCTGACGCAGCGGTGCTTCAACAGCACGACGCAGCAGAGCAATACCCACGTCCTGATCGGCGTTGTCGCCTTTCAGCTCGCTGATGGCCTGCAGAGCGCGTACCAGAGCCACGCCACCGCCAGGTACCACGCCTTCTTCAACGGCTGCACGGGTCGCGTGCAGGGCGTCGTCAACACGGGCTTTCTTCTCTTTCATTTCAACTTCGGTGCCGGCACCGACCTTGATCACCGCAACACCGCCAGCCAACTTGGCCAGACGCTCTTGCAGCTTCTCTTTGTCGTAGTCGGACGAGGTGTCTTCAACCTGCTTACGGATCTGCGCAACGCGCGATTCGATATCAGCCTGCTGACCTGCACCGTCGATGATGGTGGTGTTTTCTTTGCTGAGGATCACGCGCTTGGCGTTACCCAGGTGCTCCAGGGTGGCGCTTTCCAGGCTCAGACCGATCTCTTCGGAGATAACGGTACCGCCAGTCAGAACAGCGATGTCCTGCAGCATGGCCTTGCGACGGTCGCCGAAGCCCGGTGCCTTAACGGCAGCGACTTTGACGATGCCACGCATGTTGTTCACAACCAGAGTCGCCAGGGCTTCGCCTTCAACGTCTTCGGCCACGATCAGCAGCGGACGGCCGGATTTGGCCACAGCTTCGAGAACTGGCAGCAGTTCACGGATGTTGGAGATCTTCTTGTCGACCAGCAGGATCAGCGGGCCGTCGAGCTCGGCAACCATGGTGTCCGGCTTGTTGATGAAGTACGGGGACAGGTAACCACGGTCGAACTGCATGCCTTCAACAACCGACAGTTCGTTTTCCAGGCCCGAGCCTTCTTCAACGGTGATCACGCCTTCTTTACCGACTTTTTCCATGGCTTCGGCAATGATTTCGCCGATGGAGCTGTCGGAGTTAGCGGAGATCGAACCTACCTGAGCGATGGCTTTAGTGTCAGCGCATGGCTTGGACAGCTTCTTCAGCTCAGCAACGATGGCGATGGTCGCCTTGTCGATGCCGCGCTTGAGGTCCATAGGGTTCATGCCGGCAGCGACGGCTTTCAGGCCTTCGTTGACGATAGCTTGAGCCAGAACGGTGGCGGTGGTGGTGCCGTCGCCAGCGTCATCGTTGGCACGGGAAGCAACGTCTTTAACCAGCTGCGCGCCCATGTTCTCGAAGCGGTCTTTCAGCTCGATTTCTTTGGCAACGGAAACGCCGTCCTTGGTGATGGTCGGAGCGCCGTAGCTCTTCTCGATGATCACGTTACGGCCTTTCGGGCCGAGGGTAGCTTTTACTGCGTCAGCCAGAACGTTGACACCAGTCAGCATTTTCTTGCGGGCGGAATCGCCGAATTTAACTTCTTTAGCAGCCATGATGGTTATTCCTTGATTCGTTCAAATAGAGCGGAATTCGTAGCGACGGGGCGCTGAAATCAACCTTCAACGACAGCGAGAATTTCGCTCTCGCTCATTACCAGCAGGTCTTCGCCGTCAACTTTGATGGTGTTGCTGCCGGAGTAAGGGCCAAACACCACTTTGTCGCCGACTTTAACGGCCAGGGCACGCACTTCACCGTTGTCCAGCACGCGGCCGGTACCGACAGCGAGGATTTCACCGCTGTTGGCTTTCTCGGCAGCGGAACCTGGCAGCACGATGCCACCGGCGGTTTTCTTTTCTTCTTCGCTGCGACGGATTACAACGCGGTCATGCAGAGGACGAAGCTTCATTGTCGATCTCTCCCAATAGGTGGTTTACAGCGGCTGGTGTATGCACCAGCGGGTTAGCAAAGTCCGGCGAGGCCGGTAGCGCTACGCCAGGCGCAGCGCTGAAGTCTGATTCTGTCTAACAACAGAAAACCTTGCGGTGACCGCTACATAAGGGCGCGCAAGGGGATTTCAAGGGCTGAGGGTGAAATTTTTTAATATGTGAAAGCCTTTTTACGAGCCGCAAATCAGTCGCGGCGTTCGTATTCGCCTTCCAGCACATTGGGTTGGGCCGCACCCGGCCGGACTTGCCCGGAGCGCGCGGCCTGGTCGTCGAAAAAGGCGCGCTGACGCATGGCCTGTTCGGCGGCACGCAGGCGCACCTTGTTGACCAGCAAGCGGCGAGTGAAGGGAATCAGGCAGAGCACGCCGAAGATGTCGCTGATAAAGCCAGGCAGCAACAGCAGACCACCACCGACCGCGATCAGCAGACCTTCGAGCATTTCCTGCTCGGGCAACTCGCCTCGGGAAAGCTTCTCGCGGGCACGCCAGGCCGTGGCAACACCGGCTACACGCAGCAAAACGCTGCCGAGAATGGCAGTACCGATGACCAGCAACAGGGTCGGCAACACGCCGATGGCGCTGCCAACCTGAATCAGCAGGGCCAGCTCGATGATCGGAAACAACAAAAACAGAAACAGAAAAGCGCGCATCAAAGGTTCCTTAACGGAAGATCAGCTTCCAGTAAGTGTGAAGTATGGGGCTTTGAGCTGAATTCAAGCTGAAGCCTGACCGTCGGTCGGCCAGACTTCGGCGCGGGCCAGTGCCACCAAGGCTTGGCGCACCTCCAGCGGACTGTTGCAGGATGTTGGAAATGCCAGCCAATGCAGGCTTTGACCGATGCGCAGGTGGAAACCTTCGCTGTCGATACCGACCAGTTCCGCCGGTGCATGGCTGGGCAGACCTGCCAATTCGACATAATGGGCGATGGCGTTGGCATGGTCACTGTTCATATGTTCGACCATGCTGATTTCACTGTCACCAGCAAAGGGATTGGCCAAAGCCACCTGATCCAGCCAGTGAATCGCGCCAAAACCACCGATATAGCGCCAGCGCACCGGTTCCAGCCGCCAGAAGTCAAAGTCATGAGCCTGATGGTAGCCGCGCGAGTCAGGGAAATAGCGGTAATAACGCTGCGCAGCCGCAGCAATCTGCGCCTCGTCATCCAATTGTCGTGCTTCGGCGAGCAGAGTAAGACGGCCGACCGCCTGCACATCCTCGGCCCCACGTTCGCCCACCAGCAGCGAGCACTTGCCGTCCTGCTTGAGGTTGTGGGTGTGCTGGGCAATGCGGCTGATCAAAATCAGCGGATAACCGTCAGCATCCAGGCAATAGGGCACCACTGATCCGAAAGGGAAACCCGGCATGGCCTTGGAATGGGTGCTGAGCACACCACGGTATTCCTTGAGCAGCAATTCTCGGGCATGCTTGCCGGCTTTCACGCTCAACTTATGACTCCTTGCATAAAATCCGTCACAGAACGGGAGGCGCCTAGATTAACCGCCGGCAAGGCCACACGACACCATTTGAGGGGACTCGCGATGCAACTTAAAGACAAGGTCATCATCATCACTGGCGGCTGTCAGGGCCTGGGCCGTGCCATGGCCGAATACCTGGCAGACAAGGGCGTCAAACTGGCGCTGGTCGACCTGAACCAGGAAAAACTCGACGAAGCCGTGGCTGCCTGCAAGGCCCAGGGCGTAGAAGCCCGCGCTTACCTGTGCAACGTCGCCAATGAAGAGCAAGTGACCCAGACCGTGGCGCAGATTGCCGAAGACTTCGGCGCGATCAATGGCCTGGTCAACAACGCCGGCATCCTGCGTGACGGCCTGACCATCAAGGTCAAGGACGGCGAAATCACCAAGCTGAGCCTGGCCCAGTGGCAGTCGGTGATCGACGTCAACCTCACCGGCGTATTCCTCTGCACCCGCGAAGTGGCGGCGAAGATGATCGAGCTGAAGAGCGAAGGCGCAATCATCAACATCTCCTCGATCTCCCGCGCGGGCAATATCGGCCAGGCCAACTACTCCGCCGCCAAGGCCGGCGTAGCGGCTGACACCGTGGTCTGGGCCAAAGAGCTGGCGCGTTACGGCATCCGTGTCGCGGGCGTAGCACCAGGCTTTATCGAAACCGAAATGGTTGCCAGCATGAAACCGGAAGCGCTGGAGCGCATGACCTCGGTCATCCCACTGCGCCGCATGGGCAAACCCGCCGAAATCGCCCACTCGGTGGCCTATATCCTGGAAAACGACTATTACACCGGTCGTATCCTGGAGCTGGATGGCGGCCTGCGTCTCTGACCCGCTAGATCGACACGATGCAAATAAAAAGCCCCGCAAATGCGGGGCTTTTTTATACGGCTAAGACCTTACCAACCCACGCCAAAACCCAGACTATAACGGGTTTCATCCAGCTCGCCTTCTGCACCGCTGACCAGGTCCTTCTCGGCCTTCATATTCAGCGAAGCCCAGTCGGTCAGCTTGTAACGTAGGCCGACTGCGGCATCCAGGGTGTAATCCGCAACGTTGTTCAATGGCTTACCCACTTCGCCATCACTGAACAGCTCGACACTCTTGCCGATCAGGTAGCGGTTGTAATCCCACTTCAGGCTCGCTGCATAAAAATTATCGCTCTCGCCATTGCTGTATTCGTAGTCGGTGCGGTTAAGCAGACTGACCACGGAGAAAGCGCCCAGCTCGTTATCCCAAAACTGGTAACCCGGACCGGTACCCAAGGTGCGTTGGCGTTGAAGTTCTTCGACCATGTCGCGCTTGTACTCGAAGCGCCCTTGCCAGAACCACTTCTCGGTCAGGAAGCGGTCGAGGGCGTACTCGGCACTCCAATTGTCGGTGGTGACCACGTCGTCCTGAAACTCGCGGTTGTACTCGGCTTGTGCGTTGTGGCGCCACAGGCCATGGCGAGCCTGGGTATTGAGGCTGACGTCGTAGTCGTCGGTGTCGCGCTCGGCACGCTTGTAGTCCAGCGACGCATCAATATTGCCCTTCCAGACCAAATCCTCGACCAAAGGTTTGGGCTTGAGGATCTGCTTGATGCTGGCCAGTTCGATGGTCTTGGGCGCATCGCCATTGGCCAGGATCACCTTGCCCGGTTCGGCCGGCTGCAGGGCCTTGGCGCGCTCACCGACGATGGCATTTTCCTTGATCAGCAGTTCCTGATCACTTTCCAGGGTGGCGATCTTGCTCCAGTCGAGGGCAATCGCACCGCCGTAGTCAGTTTCTAGCAGCAGCTTGCCGCCATCGTAGAACTTGATCTTGCCGGTCAGGCGGTCACCGTTCTTCAGCCAGACGGTATCCGCCAGCGTGGAGGTAGCAGCCACAGAAAGGGCCAGGCACAGCAGGGTTCTGGAAAACATAGGGATGGTCTGTCTACTTCGGGTTCGCGGAAGGTCGCGCATTATCCGTAAGCACGACGCCAGAGCAAGCACTGACCGACAGAATCACCACGAGTTCACCGCTGCTTGCGCTACCAGCCGACCCCGACCCCCAGCAGATAGCGGCGTTCACTGCTGGTTTGCCCGAGCCCGCGCGCCTGGTCCAGCTCATACAGCAGCGACAGCCGCGCCCAGTCCGTCAGGCGGTAACGCAGGCCCATTTCGCTGTCGAGCACGTAGTCAATTTCATCTATCTCAGGCAGCTGCAGTTCGGCTGTGCTGTAGAACTCCAGGCGGGTACCCCAGAGCAGGCGCTTGTAATCCCAGGACAGCGAGTAGGTATTGAACGCCAACTCACTCTGACTGGACTCCAACTGCAGGCGGTTGAACTGACCGATCACATCCAGCCGGCCCAGTTCGTTATCCCAAAAGCGATAACCCGGCCCTGTACCCAGTGAACGCTGGCGAGTAAAAAAGGCAAATTCATCCTCGTCCTGCTCGGCACCAACCCGCCAGAACCAGTGGTCCGTGACAAAGCGGTCAAGGTCGTATTCCAACTGCCAGTTGTCGGCGGTCTTCGCGTCATTCTTGACCTTGCGCTCCAACTCGCCGCCCAACACGTGACGCCAACGCCCGTGCTCCACACGCGTATTGCCTTTGAGCTTCCACTCATCGGTGTCGTTGTCATCGCGCTTCATATCCAACTTGGCGTCCAGATTGCCCTCCCAGAAGCGGTCCTGCAGCACCGGCCGCGGCGGAACCAGGCGTTTGATGCTCGATAGCGGCACGGTCTGTGTGTTGTCACTGACCACCCGCACCATGCCCTTCCCAGCGGCTTCCAGCTGGTTGCTGTGCTCGCTATCAAGACCTTGGCGGCGCATCAGCAAGGGTTTCTCCGAGCGCAGGGTGTCGATATCCTTCCAGGCAATCAGCACCTGGCCGGCATACTTGGTTTTCAAGGCCAGCTTGCCGCCATCGAGCAGAACTATCTCACCGCTCAGGCGGTCACCATTGTTCAGCCACACCGTGTCTGCCGACACAGGCGCGGCCAGAACAAGAACCAAAGAACACAACAGAGTACGTAGCAACATTATGGGAAAGCCGGATAGCGAGCCAGGACAGATGCCGAAGCATGCCGCGCCAGGCCAGCCGACAGCAAGCCAGGTCGAACGCCGCACGGCACTTTATGCGGCGCTGGCCCAGATACCTGCCGGCTGCGTGGTGAGTTACGGGCAACTGGCCACATACGCCGGCTTAGGCCGCGCCGCGCGCTGGGTCGGGCGCACCCTCAGCCAACTGCCGGACGGCAGCACCCTGCCCTGGCACCGAGTGATTGCCGCCGGCGGGCGCCTCAGTTTGCCTGCCGGCAGCCTGTCTGGCGCCGAGCAACGCAGCCGTCTACGCGAGGAAGGCGTGCAAATCCATAACGATCGGGTGGATATGCCGCGCTATGGCTGGCGCCCAATGGAGCACAGCGGTTAGAGTGCGCCCTTTATTAGGTCAAACTCAGGCTGATACCCCTTCAATGCCCCGTAAAAGCTGGCGTGACGCCATTGCTGCCTACTCCAGCCCCTCGACATTGGTGCTGCTCCTTCTAGGGTTCGCCGCTGGCCTGCCTTATATGTTGGTGTTCTCCACCCTTTCTGTCTGGTTGCGCGAAGCCGGAGTAGCGCGCGACACCATTGGTTTTGCCAGTCTGATCGGCCTGGCATACGCCTTCAAATGGGTCTGGTCGCCGCTGCTTGACCAGTGGCGCCTGCCGCTGCTCGGCAAGCTGGGCCGCCGACGCTCCTGGCTGGTGTTGTCACAAATTCTGATCGCCATTGGCCTGGCCGGGATGGCTCTGTGCGACCCGCAAACCCACCTGACCTGGCTAATTTCCCTGGCCGTGCTGGTGGCCTTCGCCTCGGCCACCCAGGACATCGCCGTCGATGCCTACCGCCTGGAAATCGTCGACGACACCCGTCAGGCCGCGCTAGCCGCCAGCTATATGGCCGGCTACCGCGTCGCGGCCTTGCTGGCCACCGCTGGCGCGCTGTATTTCGCCGAAGGTTTTGGCTCCACTGCCCTGCTCTATCAGCACGGCGCCTGGGCCGGCACCTACCTGCTGTTCGCCCTGCTGATGCTGCCCGGCCTGCTGACCAGCCTATGGATGCGTGAGCCGGATGTACCACTGCGCACGCAACTGGCCGCCGCCCGTTATGGCTTCAGCCACCAGATTGCCTCGGTACTGGTGCTGATTGTGCTGCTGGTATCGGTACCGGCGATGTTTACCCAGTTCTATCACACCGATTTCGCCAGCGTGATCAACGGCGAAGCGAGCATGCTCGACCTGCTACTGGAAGACCGCGCCTTCCTGCGCGCCCTGCTCTACACCATCCTCAGCGCCCTGTGCCTGTCGTCTATGGGCCGCCGCGGTCTGGCGCCAGTGCTGACGCCGGTCAACGACTTTATCGTGCGTTATCGCTGGCAGGCCTTCCTGCTGCTGGGCCTAATCGCCACCTACCGCATGTCGGACACCGTGATGGGCGTGATGGCCAACGTGTTCTACATCGACCAGGGCTTTACCAAGGATCAGATCGCCAGCGTCAGTAAGCTGTTCGGGTTGGTGATGACCCTGATTGGTGCGGGCTTTGGCGGCCTGTTGATCGTGCGCTTTGGCATTCTGCCGATCCTGTTTATCGGTGGCGCCGCCTCCGCGGCGACTAACCTGCTGTTCCTTATGCTCACCGGCATGGGCGCAGACCTGCAGATGCTGATCGTGACCATTTCCGCCGACAACTTCAGCGCAGGCCTGGCCACCGCGGCATTTGTCGCCTACCTGTCGAGCCTGACCAACCTGAAGTTCTCCGCCACCCAGTACGCCCTGCTCAGCTCGATCATGCTGCTGCTGCCACGGCTAATCGGCGGTTACTCAGGGGTAATGGTGGAGAAATTCGGCTACGCCCAGTTCTTCCTGGTTACCGCCTTGCTGGGTATTCCGACGCTGCTGCTGATCATTCTGCAATGGCGCCGCGAGCGGCCTCAGGTCAGTGATGCCCATGCGACTAACACCGCAGAGCAACCCTGACTGAACGAACTGGCAAGAGTCTTGCTCTACTCTAGGTATTAGTAAAAGGGCAGACCATGACCGTAGCATTCAGTAACGTCAGCAGTTTCTTCAGCCCAGGTAGCCTCGATAGCTGGTGGCAAATCCAGGGTGAATGGGTCGAAGAGCCCAACGATCGCCGCGGCGGCCACAGTGGCGTCCAACGTATCTGGAAGGACGACACGCTGCTCTATGCCAAGCGCCAGACAGGGCATATCCACCGCAGCATGCTCCACCCCTTTGGCCGCCCCACCGTACTGCGCGAGCGAGATGCGCTGCTGGGTGCCCGCAAAGCGGGTGTAACCGTCCCGGAAATCATCTACTGCGCCGCTGAGCACAACGCCCAGGGCTGGCGCGCCTTGTTAGTAACCAAGGCACTGGAAGGTTTTCAGCCTATTGATGACTGGTATGCAGGCAACGGTCGCGAGCAGTATGGCGAAGCACTGCACCAGCAATTGCTGCAGAAAGTAGCGCAGAGCCTGGCCAGTTTGCATACAGCACGCTGGCAACACGGCTGCATCTATATCAAACATATCTTTGTGCGCATCACTGGCGAAGGACAGACGCTAACTCCCGAGGTGGCACTACTCGACCTGGAAAAATGCCGCCGCCGCCTGACCAGCAAACAAGCCGCGCTGCACGACATGCTGCAATTGCGGCGCCATTCGCCGTGGAGTCAGACCGATTGGCAAAGCCTGATCGGCCACTACCAGCTGGCGATGGGCCGCAACTTCAAAACGCTCTACGACGCTATTCGCCCCTAAGTCGGCAAGCAATCAAGCCGGGTTTTGCTGCACCAGATGCACCACCCGCTGCGGGAATGGAATGCCAATACCCGCCTCGCTCAGGCCTTCCTTGGCCTGCTCGGTGAAGGCGAAAGTCACTGGCCAGAAATCCGCCGTTGCCACCCAGACCCGCAGTGACAGATTAATCGCGCTGTCGCCCAGCCCGGTAACAAACACCACCGGAGCCGGGTCCTGGCGCACGCGTGGATCCTTGGCGATGTTCAGCAACACCTCACGCGCCTGCTTAATGTCACTTGAGTAGTCGATACCCAGGTTGATATCGACGCGCCGCGTGGATTCGCGCGAATAGTTGGTGATATGGCCATTCGACAGGCTGCCGTTGGGCACGATCACCACTTTGTTGTCAGCAGTTTTCAGCGTGGTATGGAAAATCTGAATGCTGTCGACGCTGCCTGAAACACCCTGCGCTTCAATCCAGTCGCCAGCGCGAAACGGGCGAAACAGCATGATCAATACCCCACCGGCAAAATTCGCCAGGCTGCCCTGCAAGGCCAGGCCAATCGCCAGGCCCGCAGCACCTATCACCGCGATAAAGGAGGTGGTTTCCACGCCGATCATCGAGGCCACGCTGACCAGCAGCAACACTTTCAGCACGATGCCGACCAGGCTGCAGATAAAACTGCTCAGCGCTCGGTCGACCTGACGCATATTGAGCAAGCGGCCAACGCTGGAGGTGAGTCTGCCGATCAGCCACCAACCGATCAGCATCGTAATCAAGGCCAAGGTCAGCTTGCCGCTGTATTCCAGCACCACAGGCAACCAAGCCTCGGACATTTTCACCAGTTGTTCGACGTTCATATCCATCGGTTAATCCTTGTAAACCTTTGAAAATAAAACGCCACGGCAAGCCGTGGCGGTTTTACTGCACCAACACCGTTGCGACGCCTGTGCGGCGGCAAGGTTCAACGCCCACGTATTAATCGCGGAAGTTGTTGAACTGCAACGGCATGCCGAAGTCCTTGGCACGCAGAGCGGCAATCGCTTCCTGCAGGTCATCACGCTTCTTGCCGGTGATACGCACCTGCTCGCCCTGAATGGCGGCCTGCACCTTGAGCTTGCTGTCTTTGACGTGCGCGACGATCTTCTTCGCCAGATCCTTCTCGATCCCTTCGCGCAGGATCACTTCCTGTTTGACGCTCTTGCCCGAGGGGTAGGCGTCCTTGAACTCCAGGCACTGTACGTCGATCTTGCGTTTGACCAGGCAGAGCTTGAGAATCTCAACCATCTGCTCCAACTGAAAATCCGCATCGGCTGTCAGGTTGACAGTCAGCTCTTTCAGCTCAAAGCTACCTTTACCGCGCAGGTCATAACGACGATCCAACTCTTTGATGGCGCTGTCGATGGCGTTGGTAACTTCATGTTTGTCCAACTCGGACACCACGTCGAACGAGGGCATGGGCTTACTCCAGATAGACGGCGCGCCCTACATCACGAACGGGACACGCCTGGCTTGACGGTAAAAAAACCCGGCCATTATATAGCGGTAGCAACACACACTGCCCGGCGAAGTATCGGGCCCACGTGATTTCCCCCTAGCGAGCCTGCCCATGCCTAACCCCCACCTGAGTATTTTGGTCGTCGATGACGCCAAGTTCTCCAGCGCCATGATCGGGCGCGCCCTGACCCAGGCGGGCTATCAGGACCTCCGTTTTGCCAGCAGCGCAGCCGAAGCCATTAGCCTGCTGGAACAGCGCCCGGCCAGCGTCTTGCTCGCCGACTGGCTGATGCCGGAGATGAACGGCCTGGAATTGACCGTGCAGGTGCGTCAGTTCGATGAAATGGCCCACCACTACACCTACGTCATCCTGCTCACCGGCAAGGAAGGCGAAAACGTGCTGGGCGAAGCCTTCGACAGCGGCGTCGACGACTTCATCAGCAAGGCGGCGATGAACGAGCAACTGGTGCCGCGTGTCTACGCCGCAGACCGGCTGTGCAACACCCTGCAGCGCCTGCTACAGGAAAACCGCCTGCTCACCGAAAACATCGCCAGCCTGGAACAGCGCAACCTGATCGACCCGCTCACGGGCCTGGGCAACAACCGCTACCTGCACCAGAAGATGCTCGACAGCTTGCGCCAGGTCGAATCCCGCGGCGGCGCGCTGTGCTACCTGCTGATTGGCCTGCAGGACATGCATGAGCTGCACCAGCGCTATGGCGATGCCTTCTACAACGAACTGCTTACCGGCGTGGCGCGGCGCCTGCAACAGCTGGTACGGCCACTGGATGTGCTGGTGCGCCTGGATGAAAGCCACTTCGGCCTGATCACCCTGCTGACCGACCTGCACGAGTGCTCGCCCAGCAGCTTCAAGCGCCTGCATGAGGGCATCAACCTCAAGGCCTTCAAGACCAGCGAAGGCTTTATCAGCCTCAAGGCCGGGATCAGCCTGGTGGGGCTCGACGCCAAAGGCCTGCCCATCACTCCAGAACAGATCACCGACCACGCGGCCAGGATATTGCCCGAATCGCACAGCACCGGGCTGGTGACCGCCCTGCGCCTGTCTTTGCCGCAATAAGCCACGCTCAGCATGTGGCATATCCTCGGCGCCGGTAGCCTCGGCACCCTGTGGGCGACTCGGTTGGCGCGCGCTGGCCTGCCGGTGCAACTGATCCTGCGCAACCCGGCTCGCCTGCGCAGCTATCAACAGGCCGACGGGCTGACCCTGATTGAGCAAGACCAGCCACAGCACTACGCCATTCCCGCGCAAACGGTGGATCACCCCCAGCCGATCCAGCGCCTGCTGCTCACCTGCAAGGCCTATGACGCAGCCGCTGCCGTAAGCCAATTGGCCCCACGCCTGGCTCCTGGGGCCGAAATCCTCCTGCTGCAGAATGGTCTGGGTAGTCAGGACGAAGTCGCCCGTGCGGTGCCCCAGGCGCGCTGCATCTTTGCCTCCAGCACCGAAGGCGCGTTTCGTCAGACAGATTTTCAGGTGGTATTTGCCGGCCACGGCCATACCTGGCTCGGCGACCCGCTGGATCTGCAGCCGCCTGACTGGCTGGAAGACTTGCAGCAAGCAGGAATTGTTCACGACTGGAGCCTGGATATCCTCAGCCGACTGTGGCGCAAGCTGGCACTGAACTGCGCGATCAACCCGCTGACCGTGCTGCACGATTGCCGCAATGGCGGGCTGCGTGAACACCCGGCGCAAGTTGCCTGCCTGTGCAGCGAGCTGAGCGAGTTGCTGCACCGCTGCGGCCAAAGCGCGGCCGCCGAAGACCTGCACGACGAAGTGCAACGGGTAATCCAGGCCACCGCCGCCAACTACTCCTCCATGCACCAGGATGTCAGCCAGGGCCGCCGCACGGAAATCGCCTACCTGCTGGGCTATGCCTGCAACGCCGCGCAACGTCATCAACTGGTTCTGCCTCATCTACAGGCGCTGCACAGCCAACTGCTGGCCCACCTCGATGCACGCGGATTGCCCAGCCACTGAGGCCCGCGTTAACCTGCCTGCACTTCCGCCATCACGACAGCCGCCATGCCCTTGCGTCAAAGCCTTGAAAACCTACCGGTCGGCCGCAAACTGCTGGTCGCCCTGCTGGCTTTGCTCGCCACCGTGCTGCTGGTGGCCAACCTGGCCTTTATCAGCGCGGCCTACTGGATCTCCCAGGAAAGCGTGGCGCCTCAGGCCCTGCACACCCTCGGCCGGCTGATTGCCAGTCCGCCACTGAGCAAGGAAGCACTGAGTTCCCCCGCTGCCGCCGAAGCCCTACTCAGGCGCCTGGATGACTACGCACCGCTGCGCGCGGCGGTGATCTATGACGCTGACGGTCTGAACCTGGCGCAGTTGCAGCGCGGCACCAAACTGCAGCTGCCGCAGCGCGTCGAAGAGGTCGAGTCCTGGCGCCACAGCGAGTTTCGTATCAATCAGCTGGTCGAACTACCGCAAGCCACGGGCAACTCTGGCCATCTGCTGCTGGTGGCCTCCAGCGAGCTGCCGGGGGTGTTCTACACCGGTACCCTGACCGCCAGCGGGGTGATTCTGGCCTTGAGCGTAGTGCTCTGGCTGATCGTCTCGCGCCAGGTACGCCGTCTGATCACCCGACCGATCCGCCGCCTGGAAGAACTCTCGCGCCAGGTCACCCGCGAAGAGAACTACGCCCTGCGCGCGCGCCGCGGCAATCGCGACGAAATCGGCAGCCTGGCCGATGCTTTCAACACCATGCTGGTGCGCATCGAAGCCCGTGAGCAGCAGCTCAAGCGCGCCCGTGACGACGCTCAGGAGGCCTTCGACCAGGCCCAGCACCTGGCCGAAGAAACCCGCCACTCCAACCGCAAGCTGGAGCTGGAAGTGCAGGTGCGTGGCAAGATCGAGAAGAAGCTCACCGGCTTTCAGAAGTACCTCAACAGCATCATCGACTCCATGCCCTCGGCGCTGATCGCCCTCGACGAGCAGCTCTACGTCACCCAGTGGAACCAGGAGGCCAGCAGCCTTTCCGGTACCCGCCTGGACGAAGCGCTGAACCAGCCGATCCTGTCTCTTATACACATCTC
>NZ_JBNXUH010000075.1:0-218 GCF_050563605.1 Pseudomonas peli
CTGTGCAAGTTGGGTGAAAACAGCCAATGCGGTGCCGTGCAATGGGAACCGCAAAGCCTGGAAGGCTACTCCGGCTTCCCGCAAAACGGCCCCGCCGATGGCCAGATCGCCAGCGCCGGCCTGGCGCAGTTCTCCCCCCTTAATGAACAGACCGTCAGCCGCTGGGCCAAACGCCCAATCACTGCAGGCCCNGWCKNNCTGTCTCTTATACACATCTG
>NZ_JBNXUH010000076.1:0-202 GCF_050563605.1 Pseudomonas peli
GGGGCGTTACTGCTGCTTCCGCGCTGGGAATGGCGACCTTTCCGAGCCAGCCGGACTCAGCTCCTGCGAGTAGCTGGCCGCTGATTGAGGCTTTTACGGCGGGAGCCTGCTTGCCAGTCAGCTCTAGATAACGGCGCTGCGCGKACATGCTGTCTCTTTTACACATCTCCCAGCCCACCAGACGAAAAGAGGGGACTCGGAT
>NZ_JBNXUH010000011.1:0-207082 GCF_050563605.1 Pseudomonas peli
CGTTAAGCCTGATCAGAAACTTTCGCGATTAGGCCAACACCAATCGCTGGAGTCGCTGAACGGGTTCTCCCCGGCCGGCTCAGGCCACCGGCCGGAGCCGCTCAAAAAAGCCGGTTGAGGCCGTCGAACGCCGCCACCCGGTAGGCTTCCGCCATGGTCGGGTAGTTGAAGGTGGTGTTGACGAAATACTTGATGGTATTGGCCTCACCCTTCTGGTTCATGATCGCCTGGCCGATATGCACGATCTCCGAGGCTTGGTAGCCGAAGCAATGCACACCGAGCACTTCTAGAGTTTCGCGGTGGAACAGTAGCTTGAGCATGCCTACCGGCTCGTGGGAAATCTGCGCCCGCGCCATACCTTTGAAGAACGCCTTGCCGACTTCGTAAGGGATCTTGGCCTGGGTCAACTCGCGCTCGTTCTTACCAATCGAGCTGATTTCCGGAATGGTGTAGATACCGGTCGGCACGTCATCGACGAAACGCCAGCTGCCATTGTCGACGATGCTGCCGGCCGCCGAACGGCCCTGGTCGGCCGCCGCACTGGCCAGGCTCGGCCAGCCGATCACGTCGCCTGCGGCGTAAACGTTCAACACCTGGGTACGATAGCTCTCGTCGACTTCGATCTGCCCCCGGCTGTTGACCTTGATGCCGATATTTTCCAAGCCCAGCTGATCGGTGTTGCCGGTACGGCCGTTGCACCAGAGAAACGCGTCAGCCTTGATCTTCTTACCGGACTTGAGGTGCAGGATCACCCCATTCTCCACCCCTTCAACGCTTTCGTACTCTTCGTTGTGACGAATCAGCACGTTGTTATTGCGCAGGTGGTAGCTCAATGCATCGGAGATTTCCGCATCGAGGAAGCTCAGCAGCTGATCACGGTTGTCGATCAGGTCGACCAGCACACCCAGGCCACTGAAGATCGAGGCGTACTCGGAACCGATTACCCCGGCACCGTAGATAATGATGCGGCGTGGGGTATGGCCGAGGCTGAGAATGGTGTCGCTGTCGTAGATGCGTGGGTGGTGGAAGTCCACGTCCACCGGGCGATATGGCCGCGAACCGGTGGCGATGACGATCTGCTTGGCCACCAGTTTTTCCACCACGCCATTGGCGCAGACCACTTCGATGGTGTGCTCATCGGCAAAGCTGCCGGTGCCGAAGAACACATCGATACGGTTGCGCGCGTAATAGCCGGTACGCGAGCTTACTTGTTTGGCGATCACCCGCTCGGCGCTTTTCAGCACGTCGGGGAAGGAGAACCAACGCGGCTCGCCGATCTGACGGAACATCGGGTTGGTGTTGAACTGCATGATCTGCCGCACCGAGTGGCGCAGCGCCTTGGACGGGATGGTGCCCAGGTGGGTGCAGTTGCCGCCGACTTCGCGGCGGCTGTCGACCACGGCCACCTTGCGCCCGGCCTTGGCCGCGTTCATTGCCGCGCCTTCACCTGCAGGGCCGGAACCCAGCACCACTACGTCGTAGTTGTAGACCGCCATGTTTACTCCTTCAGATCACACCGGAGCACTTGTACCGCACTCTCGGCAGGGCCAGCACTGCGCACGCAGCCTGACAATCAATTCGTAGCTGCAAGCCTAGCCTTTTAGCCGGCCGCAGGACGATTAGCGTTTGGTCGCGTCGTAGGCCAGGTCTTCGGTTTTGCCTTGCGGGTCGCTGTTGATCTCCTCGCACTTCTCGCGGCTACCACCACAGATCGAGCATTCCTTCTCGATACCCAAGTTGGCGATACCGCCGCACGAACCGGCGATGGGCTTGCGGCCCATGATCACACCCACAGCCATCATGCCGACTACCAGCACCATGACCAGAAACACCACTAAAAACGTCATTGCTCGTCTCCTGCAGCGAATAGCTGCTCGAAAGCCTGAGTTGTCTGTGTGACGAAAGCGTCACCTTCACGGGTCACGAAAAACGCTGCAATCCCCATGCGCTCAGCAAATGCCAGGCCACGCTCAGTGCCCATCACCATTAGCACTGTAGACAAGCCATCGGCGCGCAAGGTCGATTTGTCCACCACGGTCACCGCTGCCAGCTTGTGAGTGATCGGTGCTCCGGTAAACGGATCGAGGGTGTGCGAGTAGCGCTGGCCCTCTTCCTCGAAGTAATTGCGGTAATCACCTGAGGTGGAAATGCCGTAGCCATCCACCGCCAGCACTCGCTGGGCGACACGCTGGCCGTCCTGCGGGGCCTCCAGGCCAATGCGCCAAGGCTGACCGTCGGGCTTTTTACCCGCAGCCTTAAGCTCACCGGTTACCTCAACCATATAACTGGTCACGCCCAGCTCAGTGAAGCGCTGCACAAGCTTGTCCACCGCATAACCGGCAGCAATGCTGTTGAAGTCGACCTGTACATCAACCTCTTTGCACAGCTGCTGCCCGTCACGACGCAGATACTGCATGCCCACCCGCGCACGCGCGGCGACCAGTTGCTCAGCAGTCGGCACCTTTTCGGCGCGCGCTTTGGGACCGAAGCCCCAGAGATTGAGCAGCGGTTCCAGGGTCAGGTCGAATGCACCCTGACTATGCTCATGCAGCACGCGTCCAGCGTCGACCAGCTCCAGCACCCCGTCAGGCATGGCCTGACAGGTACCCGCTGGGGCCTGGTTGAATTGCTCGATTGCGGAATCATCGCGATAGGTCGACATCTGCACGTCAACCTCAGCCAGGATTGCATCGGTCTCGCGCTTGAGTAGCTCAACGCTCGGCGAATCCTTGCTGCGCACGTATTTGACCGTGTAGGTGCTGCCCATGGTTGGGCCGCCAAATTCTTCTACAGGCTCTGAAAACCAACAGCCCGTTAGGGCTGCCAGCAAGCTGACAGCGATAACGGGCCGCAGTAGCACATGGATCATGCTTAACCGCCGAAGTCGTCGAGCAGGATGTTCTCCTCCTCCACACCTAGGTCGATCAGCATCTTGATCACGGCTGCGTTCATCATGGGCGGGCCGCACATATAGAACTCACACTCTTCCGGAGCCGGATGGTCCTTGAGGTAGTTCTCGTACAGCACGTTGTGGATAAAGCCTTTGAGACCGCTCCAGTTGTCTTCCGGTAGCGGATCGGACAGCGCCAGATGCCACTTGAAGTTGGGGTTCTCGGCCTGCAGCTGATCGTATTCTTCAACGTAGAAGGCTTCACGCATGGAGCGTGCGCCGTACCAGAAGCTGATCTTGCGGGTCGACTTCAAGCGCTTGAGCTGGTCGAAGATGTGCGAACGCATCGGCGCCATACCGGCACCGCCGCCGATAAACACCATCTCGGCGTCGGTTTCCTTGGCGAAGAACTCACCGAACGGACCGTACACATCGATCTTGTCGCCTGGCTTGAGGCTGAACACATAGGAACTCATCTTGCCCGGCGGCAGATCGTCCTTGCCCGGTGGCGGCGAAGCAATACGAATATTGAACTTCACCAGGCCCACTTCTTCCGGATAGTTGGCCATGGAGTAGGCACGGATCACGGTCTCTTCGACCTTGGACACGTACTTCCACTGGTTAAACTTGTCCCAGTCGCCGCGGTACTCTTCCTGAATGTCAAAATCCTTGTAGCGCACTTCGTGCGGCGGGCACTCCAGCTGTACATAACCACCGGCGCGGAAGTCGACGCTTTCGCCTTCCGGCAGTTTCAGCGTCAGTTCCTTGATGAAGGTGGCCACGTTGGGGTTGGACTCAACGGTGCATTGCCACTTCTTCACGCCGAACACTTCTTCCGGCACTTCGATCTTCATGTCCTGCTTGACCGGCGTCTGGCAGGACAGGCGCCAGCCGGCCTTGGCTTCGCGACGAGTGAAAGCAGCCTCTTCAGTCGGCAACATTTCACCGCCGCCATGCTCGACCACACACTTGCACTGGGCGCAGGTACCACCGCCGCCGCACGCCGAAGAGAGGAAGATGTTGTTGGCCGCCAGGGTCTGCAGCAACTTGCCGCCCGCAGGAACCACAATGGTTTTTTCGCCGTTGATCTCGATGCTCACATCACCACTGGAAACCAGCTTGGCGCGCGCCGCGAGAATGACCAGCACCAGCGCCAGCACGATGCCGGTGAACATGCCGATGGCGATAAGAATCTCTAAATTGATCATCTATGCATCCCTTCCTTACAACTGCACGCCGGAGAAGGACATAAAGCCCAGAGACATCAGACCGATGGTGATAAAGGTGATACCCAGGCCCTGCAGGCCAGCCGGTACGTCGCTGTACTTGAGCTTCTCGCGGATACCCGCCAGTGCGGCAATCGCCAGCGCCCAGGACAGACCGGAGCCGAAGCCATACACGGTACTTTCCGCCAGGTTGTAGTCACGCTCGACCATGAACAGGGTGCCGCCCATGATGGCGCAGTTCACCGTGATCAGCGGCAGGAACACCCCCAGGGCGTTGTAGAGGCTGGGTACATACTTATCCAGCAGCATCTCGAGGATCTGCACGATGGCCGCGATCACCCCGATATAGCTGAGCAGACCGAGGAAGCTCAGGTCCACTTCCGGCAAACCGGCCCAAGCCAGCGCGCCATCTTTCAGCAGGTAGGTGTAGATCAGGTTGTTCGCAGGCACGGTGATGACTTGCACCACGATAACCGCGATACCCAGGCCAATCGCCGTCTCGACTTTCTTCGAGATGGCGATGAAGGTGCACATGCCGAGGAAGAAGGCCAATGCCATGTTCTCAACGAACACCGCCTTGGCCAGCAAGCTGAGGTAATGCTCCATTAGTAAGCCTCCTTATTCGAGACCTGCGGAGCCATCTTGAAGCTTGGCTTCTCCAGCTGATCTTTTTTCCAGCTACGCAGTGCCCAGATAAACAAACCGATCAGGAAGAACGCCGAAGGCGGCAGCAACAGCATGCCGTTAGGCTGGTACCAGCCACCGTCGTTGATCACCGGAATGATCTCGTAGCCCATCAGTTTGCCCGCGCCGAACAGCTCGCGAACGATGCCCAGCACGATCAGCATGGCGCTGTAGCCGAGGCCGTTACCGATGCCGTCGAAGAACGACAACACCGGCGGGTTCTGCATGGCGAAAGCTTCAGCGCGGCCCATCACGATGCAGTTGGTGATGATCAGACCGACGAACACCGACAGCTGCTTGGACAGGCTGAACGCAAAGGCCTTGAGCACCTGATCGACCACGATCACCAGGGAAGCAATGATCACCATCTGCACGATCATGCGGATGGAGCTGGGGATCTGGCTGCGAATCATCGAGATAAACAGGTTGGAAAACCCGGTTACCAGGGTCAGGGCAATCGACATCACCAGCGCGGTTTTCAGGTTCGAGGTCACCGCCAGAGCGGAACAGATACCCAGAATCTGCAAACCAATCGGGTTGTTGTTGAAAATCGGGTTGAGCAGAACTTCTTTAATAGTCGGCTGCGACATGATCAAGCCTCCCCTTTTTGCAGATTGGCGAGGAACTGGGCGAAGCCGTTCTCTCCCAGCCAGAAGTGCAGCAAGTTATTCACACCATTGCTGGTCAGGGTTGCACCCGCCAGGCCATCGACCTGGTGAGTCGCCTGCGCGCTCTGCGCATCGACGTTGCCCTTGATGATCTGAATCGCCAGCTCGCCCTTGTCATCAAACAAGGTCTTGCCCAGCCACAGACTTTTCCACTTCGGGTTATCCACTTCGCCGCCCAGACCCGGGGTCTCGGCATGCTGGTAGAAGCCGAAACCGGCAACGGTATTGAGGTCACCCTGGAGGGCCATAAAGCCGTGCAGGGTCGACCACAGGCCATAGCCGCGCACAGGCAGAATCACGGTTTCCAGCTTGCCATCCTGCTCCACCAGGTAAACCGTGGTGAAACGCTCGCGGCGCTTGATCGAGGCGATATCGTCAGAGCCTTCAAGCACGGCTGACAACTTCGGATCCTTGGACGCTTTCAGCGGATCGAAAGTAGCCGGATTCTGCGCATCGCTGAAGGTGCCAGTGTCGAGATCGACAATCCGTGCGCGGATGCGCTCGGCGAACAACGCCTTGACCTGCGCGCTGCTCATGCTGGCATCGCCCAGCCCGGCGATTGCCAGGATGCTGCGCTGCTTGTCCAGCTGGCGGTTTTCCACCTGAGTCGGTTTCAGCGCGATGGCTGCACCGGCAACAAACACCGAGCACACCAGGCAGACCAACAGGGCTACCACCAAGGTGCGGACGGTGGATTCTTTTTGACTAGACATTGCGTGCCAGCCTCCGCTTGATATTGGCTTGAACGACAAAGTGGTCGATCAGCGGTGCAAACAGGTTGGCGAACAGGATCGCCAGCATCATGCCTTCGGGGAAGGCTGGGTTGACCACACGGATCATCACCACCATCACACCGATCAGGGCACCGAAAATCCACTTGCCGGTATTGGTCATGGAAGCCGACACCGGGTCGGTAGCCATAAAGAACATACCGAAAGCAAAACCGCCCACCACCAGGTGCCAGTGCCAAGGCATGGCAAACATCGGGTTGGTGGTCGAACCGAGCATATTGAGCAGCAGGCTGAAGCCGATCATGCCCAACATCACACCGGTAACGATGCGCCAGGAGGCAATCTTGGTAATCAGCAGAATGCCGCCACCAATAAGGATCGCCAGGGTGCTGGTTTCGCCCATGGAACCGTGAATGGTGCCAACGAAAGCATCCATCCAGGTGATGCCATTGCTCACCACGTTTTCAATGCCACCAGCAGCGGCCAGGCTCAGCGAGGTTGCGCCGGCAAAGCCGTCAACCGCGGTCCACACTGCATCACCGGACATCTGCGCCGGGTAGGCGAAGAACAGGAAGGCACGACCGGTCAGCGCCGGGTTGAGGAAGTTTTTGCCGGTACCGCCAAACACTTCCTTGCCGATCACCACGCCGAAGCTGATACCCAGCGCGACCTGCCACAGCGGAATGCTCGGCGGCAGAATCAGGGCGAACAGTACCGAGGTGACGAAGAAACCTTCGTTGACTTCATGCTTGCGGACCGAAGCGAACAGCACTTCCCAGAAACCGCCGACGATAAACGCCGTGGCATAAACCGGCAGGAAGTAAGCCGCGCCCTGGATAAAGTTATCCCACAGGCTGTTGGGGTCGAACCCGGCCAGCGAGCCGATCAGCGCGAAGCGCCAGCCTTCCTGGGCCGCCAGCAGCTCAGGGCTGTTAGCGAAGATCAGGTTGGCCTGATAACCGGTGTTCCACATCCCGAAAAACATCATCGGGAAGGTACACAGCCACACGGTGATCATCATGCGCTTGAGGTCGATGCCGTCACGCACATGGGCGGTGGTCTTGGTTACGCTGCCAGGGCGATAGAAGAAGGTGTCAACAGCCTCATAGAGGGCGTACCACTTCTCGAACTTGCCGCCTTTTTCGAAGTTGTGCTCGACTTTGTCGAGGAATGCACGAATACCCATGACTTAACCCTCCTTCTCAATACGGGCGAGGTTATCGCGCAGGATCGGGCCGTACTCATACTTGCCGGCACAGACATAGGTGCACAGCGCCAAGTCTTCTTCGTCGAGTTCCAGGCAGCCCAGTTTCTGAGCCATCTCGGTGTCACCGACAATCAGGTAGCGCAGCAGTTGCGTCGGCAGGATATCCAGCGGCATCACGGCTTCGTAGTTGCCCACCGGCACCATGGCGCGCGGGCTGCCATTGGTGGTGGTGGAGAAAGCGAACTTCTTCGCAGCGTTGAGCTTGGAAACAAAGATGTTCATCACCGAGTGCTTGTTTACCCCGGCACGCAGGTAATGCATCAGTTCACGCTCGTGCCCTTCAACCAGGCAGGACACCTGCAGGTGATAACGACCGAGGAAGGCGAAAGCGCCCTGCGCGGTACGGCCACCCAGCACTGAGCCGGAAATAACCCGGTTGAAACCAGGCTGCAGCTGGCCGGCAGTCAGCTCGCTGAGGCTTGCGCCCAGACGGGTGCGCACCAAGCGCGGCTGCTCGACCACAGGACCGGCCAGCGCGACAACGCGCTCGGTCCACAGCTGCCCGGTAGTGAACAGTTTGCCGACGGCAATCACGTCCTGATAGTTGATCGACCAGACGCTCTTGCTGACGCTGACCGGATCGAGAAAGTGAATGTGCGTACCTGGCAAGCCCGCAGGGTGTGGACCGGCGAAGGCTTCGGTGTGCACCTTGCTCAGTTGCTCGCCAGGCAAGCTGGCACCCTCAGCCTTGCACAGAAACACCTTGGCCAGATTGCTCAGCACCTGCAGACCGTTAGTAAAGTCGGCGGCGTACTCGGCAATCACCACAGCCGGATCGGCTGCCAGCGGGTGGGTATCAATGGCCGTGACGAAAATCGAGCTGGGCTGCGCGTCAGCAGCAGGCACCTTGCTGAACGGACGGGCGCGCAATGCGGTCCACAGGCCCGATTGCAGCAGCACTTCACGCACTTTGGCGTCGCCGACAGTCGCAAGCTGATCCACCGCTACCTGATCAAAGGTAATTTGCTCTTCACCCTCGACATCGATCACCACCGATTGCAGCACTCGCTTCTCGCCGCGGTGGATAGCGCTGATCACGCCTGCAGCTGGAGCGGTGTATTGCACGCCTGGCGATTTCTTGTCCGAGAACAGCACCTGGCCAAGCTTGACCCGGTCACCGACCTGAACCTCCATCGAAGGCTTCATTCCGTGATAATCGAAGCCTATGACGGCGACGCTACGCACCGGCCTTGCAGCCTCAATGCGCTGCACCGGCACGCCTGTTATGGGCAAATCAAGCCCATGTTTTATTTTGATCATAGGTTTGCCTAACCACTGATTTATAAACTTTTTTAGAATACGGACGACACCAACGCAGAAAAATGCGGCGCAACGCCAAAACAGATTGGGCGCTGGGCAGGATGTCGGTCGCGGGAAAAAATCTGGCCGATTATAAGTCGCACCTTCGGCCACTGGCCACCCAAGCGCTTGCTTTTATCCGGTTTAACGTAACAGAAGGCAACAGATAGCGGCTTGACTGCAGAGGCCCGGCGCGCGACATAAGACCAATAGACTAACTGGAGCCCTGCCATGCGCCTGCTACTCGCGCTCACCACCTTACTGCTGCTCAGCGGCGAGTTATTCGCCAACAACCGCGAACGCCTGCAAGAAGCCAACTTCGCTGCCACTCACGAATTCGAGCAGAACAGCCTGGAACGCAAGAACCAGAGCGTGCTGACCTACCTGTGGGCCGATGTTTACGCCGCCGCTTTCTACGCCCCCGCCCAGGCCAGTGCCAGCCAGGCGGTCACCAAGCCACTCACGCAACGCCTGGAGCTCTACTACTTTCGCGACATCGATAGCCAAGACGTGATCAAGGCAGCCTGGGTCACCCTCGAACGCCAGCACGACGCCGCCACACTGCAGCGTCTGCGCCCGGAGATAGACGCCCTGCACGCCACCTTCCGGGATATTCGCCCCGGCGACCGCTACGCCCTGAACTTTAACGCCGACAGCGGCCTGACCCTGGAAGTGAATGGCAAGGTCGCCTACACCAGCCAGGACCCTGCCCTGGCCAAGGCCTACTTGGGCATCTGGCTCTCACCCAACGGTCTGTCGGATAAGTTGCGCACTAGCCTGCTGGCCGACTAAAACAGGCTGCTGAAAAACTACCTGCGTTGCCATCGCGGCGTTAAAAACAGGCTCACAGCCGTAAGGCTGAACGTGCGTTAGCACGGCCCAACAGGGGTGAGCGAAGCGAATCAAATGCTCATTTACAGCTCGTAAACTCCGCTTTTCGCCTGTTTTGCCTTGCGCTGGCTGCCTCGCCTACGTTTCAACAACCTGTTAATCCAGACAATAAAAAACGGGAGCCGAAGCTCCCGTTTTTTTATGCATTGCCTGCGCTTAGCGCGGGAAGGCTGGCGGGTTAACCCCGGCCATATCTTCCATCACACGAACCACCTGGCAGCTGTAACCGAACTCGTTGTCGTACCACACGTACAGCACAACGCGGTTGTCGTTGCAGATGGTGGCTTCGGCATCGACTACACCGGCGTGACGCGAGCCAACGAAGTCAGTGGAAACCACTTCCTGCGACTGAACGAAGTCGATCTGCTTCTGCAGGTCCGAGTGCATGGCCATCTGGCGCAGGTACTCGTTGACCTCTTCACGGGTGGTGGCCTTCTCAAGGTTGAGGTTGAGGATGGCCATCGACACGTTCGGCGTCGGTACGCGAATAGCGTTGCCGGTCAGCTTGCCTTTCAGCACTGGCAGCGCCTTGGCAGCAGCAGTGGCAGCACCAGTCTCGGTGATCACCATGTTCAGCGGTGCGCTGCGACCACGGCGATCGCCCTTGTGGAAGTTGTCGATCAGGTTCTGGTCGTTGGTGTACGAGTGAACGGTTTCGACGTGACCATTAAGGATGCCGTACTGATCATTGATCGCCTTGAGCACCGGCACGATGGCGTTGGTGGTGCAGGAAGCGGCCGAGATGATCTTGTCATCAGGAGTGATTTCACCGTGGTTGATGCCGTGCACGATGTTCTTCAGCGCGCCTTTGCCAGGTGCGGTGAGGACTACGCGATCGACACCCGGGCAGGCCAGATGCTGGCCCAGGCCGTCGGCGTCACGCCATACACCGGTGTTGTCCACCAGCAGCGCGTTCTTGATGCCGTACTGGGTGTAATCCACCTCGGCTGGCGACTTGGCGTAGATCACCTGGATCAGGTTGCCGTTGGCCGTCAGGGTGCTGTTTTCTTCATCGATGGTGATGGTGCCATCAAACTTGCCATGCACCGAGTCGCGGCGCAGCAGGCTGGCGCGCTTGACCAGGTCATTGGTCGCACCTTTGCGCACAACAATAGCGCGCAGACGCAGGCCGTCGCCACCACCGGTTTTCTCGATCAGGATGCGTGCCAGCAGACGGCCGATACGACCGAAGCCGTAGAGCACCACGTCGGTGCCTTCGCGGGCTTCGCTGTTCTGCTTGCCAACCACTTCAACCAGCTCGTCCTTGACGAACTGCTCGATGCTGCGGCCCTGGCCTTCGGCCTTGAACTTGCTGACCATCTTGCCCAGATCTATCGAGGCGGCGCCCAGCTTGAGCTCGCTCATGGCCTTGAGCACCAGGAAGGTATCGTGCACCGACAGCTCGCTGTCGCCGGTCAGGCGGTGACGTGCAAAGCGGTGGGCCTTGAGAATGTCGATCACCGAGCGGTTGATCAAACCACGGCCGTAGATCGAGGTGACCACGTTGTTGTTACGGTAGAGTTGGCCAATCATCGGAATCATCGCTTCCGCAAGGGCTTCTCGATCGATCCACTCACCGAGACACTGGTCGGGCTTCTGAGTCACGGGCAGTACCTTCCACATGTAGGGGCTGAAAAAAGGGGCTACATTATGACGGCGCAAGCAAGCATGAGCAATGCACGACTGTCGTAACTGACACCGCACATAAACGCCCGCTACAATCGCCGACCTTGTGCCATGACCGTGAGCCGCCCGTGTCCGTACTGCGTCTACCGTCCCTACCGGCCACTGCCGGCAAACAACACTGGGGCAACCTGCCTGGTGCCGCGCTGAGCCTGGCGATTGCCGAAGCCGCCAGCAATGCCAAACGCTTCACCCTGCTGCTGACTGCCGACAGCCAGAGCGCCGAGCGCCTGCAAGAGGAGCTGAGCTTTTTCGCTCCGGATTTGCCGGTACTGCATTTCCCTGACTGGGAAACCCTGCCCTACGACCTGTTTTCGCCGCACCAGGACATCATTTCGCAGCGGATTGCCGCGCTTTATCGCCTGCCCGAGCTGAAACACGGCGTATTGGTAGTCCCGATCACCACCGCCCTACACCGCCTGGCGCCCAAACGTTTTCTGCTCGGCAGCAGCCTGGTCATGCAGGTTGGTCAGCAACTCGACGTAAACCAGATGCGCGGCAACCTGGAAGCTGCCGGCTATCGCTGCGTAGACACGGTGTACGAGCATGGCGAGTTCGCGGTACGCGGGGCGCTGATTGATCTGTTCCCGATGGGCAGCAGCCAGCCATACCGCATCGACCTGTTTGATGACGAAATCGAAACCCTGCGCACCTTTGATCCGGAAAACCAGCGCTCTATCGACAAGGTCGAGTCGATCAAGCTGCTGCCGGCGCGCGAATTCCCGCTGGAAAAGAAAGCCGTTACAGATTTTCGCGGGCGCTTTCGCGAGCGTTTCGACGTGGATTTCCGCCGCTGCCCGATCTATCAGGACCTCAGCACCGGCATCACCCCGGCCGGGATCGAGTACTACCTGCCGCTGTTCTTCGAAGAAACCGCCACCCTCTTCGACTATTTACCCGTCGACACCCAGGTGTTTTCCCTGCCGGGCATCGAAAAAGCCGCCGAGCAGTTCTGGGTGGATGCGCGCAGCCGCTACGAAGACCGCCGGGTAGACCCGGAACGCCCGCTGCTGCCGCCTGCCGACATATTCCTGCCGGTGGAAGACTGCTTCGCTCGCCTGAAAAACTGGCCGCGCGTGGTGGTCAGCCAGGACGATATAGAGGAAGGCGTCGGCCGCCTGCGTTTCAACGCCAAACCGCTGCCCGACCTGGCGATCCAGGCCAAGGCCGGCGAACCGCTGGCGGCGCTACGGCGTTTTATCGAGGAATACCCTGGCCGCGTACTGTTCTGCGCCGAGTCCGCCGGACGCCGTGAGGTGCTGCTGGAATTGCTCGCGCGCCTCAAGCTCAAGCCCAACGAATTTGAAAGCTGGCCGGCCTTCACCGCCAGCAAACAACGCTTAGGGATATGCATTGCGCCGCTGGATGACGGCCTGCTGCTCGAAGACCTGGCCCTGGTGGCGGAAAGCCCACTCTTCGGCCAGCGCGTTATGCAGCGCCGGCGCCGCGAGAAATCACGCGATGGCGGCGACAACGTCATCAAGAACCTTACCGAGCTGCGCGAAGGCGCGCCGGTGGTACATATCGACCACGGCGTCGGCCGCTATCTGGGCCTGGTGACCATGGAATTCGACGGCCAGGCCGCCGAATTCCTCGCGCTGATGTACGCCGAGGAAGCCAAGCTCTACGTGCCGGTGGCCAGCCTGCACCTGATCGCCCGCTACACCGGCAGCGATGACGCCCTCGCCCCACTGCACCGCTTAGGCTCGGAAGTCTGGCAGAAGGCCAAGCGCAAAGCCGCCGAACAAGTGCGTGATGTCGCCGCCGAGCTGCTCGACATCTACGCCCGCCGGGCCGCCCGCGAAGGCTATGCCTTTGCCGACCCGAAGGCCGATTACGCCACCTTCAGCGCTGGTTTTCCCTTCGAAGAAACGCCGGACCAGCAAGCCGCCATCGACGCGGTGCATGACGACATGCTCGCGCCCAAGCCGATGGACCGCCTGGTCTGCGGCGATGTTGGCTTCGGCAAGACCGAAGTGGCGATGCGCGCGGCCTTTATCGCCGTGCATGGCGGCAAGCAGGTGGCGGTACTGGTACCGACCACCCTGCTCGCCCAGCAGCACTACAACAGCTTCCGCGACCGCTTCGCCGACTGGCCGGTGAAAGTCGAGGTAATGAGCCGCTTCAAAAGCGCCAAGGAAGTCAGCGAGGCCGTGCAGCAATTGGCCGAAGGCAAGGTGGATATCGTGATCGGTACCCACAAGCTCCTGCAGGAAGACGTCAAGTTCAGCAACCTGGGCCTGGTGATTATCGACGAAGAGCACCGTTTCGGCGTGCGCCAGAAGGAGCAGCTCAAGGCCCTGCGCAGCGAAGTCGATATCCTCACCCTCACCGCCACACCAATTCCACGCACCCTGAACATGGCCGTGGCCGGCATGCGTGATCTGTCGATCATCGCCACGCCGCCGGCACGGCGCCTCTCAGTGCGTACCTTCGTCATGGAGCAGAACAACCCGACGATCAAGGAAGCGCTGCTGCGCGAACTGCTGCGCGGCGGCCAGGTGTATTACCTGCACAACGATGTGAAAACCATCGAGAAATGCGCCGCCGACCTCGCCGAACTGGTGCCCGAAGCACGCATCGGCATCGGCCACGGGCAGATGCGCGAGCGCGAGCTGGAACAGGTGATGGGCGACTTCTACCACAAGCGCTTCAACGTGCTGATCGCCTCGACCATCATCGAAACCGGTATCGACGTACCGAGCGCCAACACCATCATCATCGAGCGCGCCGACAAGTTCGGCCTAGCCCAATTGCACCAGCTGCGCGGCCGTGTCGGCCGTAGTCACCACCAGGCCTACGCCTACTTGCTGACCCCGCCGCGCAAGCAGATGACTGACGATGCGCAAAAACGTCTGGAAGCCATCTCCGGCGCCCAGGACCTCGGCGCAGGCTTCCTGTTGGCCACCCACGATTTGGAAATCCGCGGTGCCGGCGAGCTGCTCGGCGACGGCCAGAGCGGGCAGATCCAGGCGGTGGGTTTCACCCTTTATATGGAAATGCTTGAGCGCGCGGTGAAATCGATCCGCAAGGGCGAGCAGCCTAACCTCGACCAACCCCTTGGCGGCGGCCCGGAAATCAACCTGCGCGTACCAGCGTTGATCCCCGAGGACTACCTGCCCGACGTGCATGCGCGGCTGATCCTCTACAAACGCATCGCCAACGCCGCCGATGAGGATGGCCTGAAAGAGCTGCAAGTGGAGATGATCGACCGCTTCGGCCTGCTGCCGGATGCAAGCAAGAACCTGATACGCATCACCCTGATGAAATTGCAGGCGGAAAAGCTCGGGATCAAGAAGGTCGATGCCGGCCCACAAGGCGGACGTATCGAATTCGCCGCCGATACCTGCGTCGATCCGCTGACCCTGATCAAGCTGATCCAGAGCGCGCCGAACCGCTACAAGTTCGAAGGCGCGACGATGTTTAAGATCCAGGTGCCCATGGAGCGCCCGGAAGAACGCTTCAATACCTTAGAGGCGCTGTTCGAGCGCCTGACTCCCTCTACCTAAAGGACTGACCCATGCGCGCACTCCGCACCCTGGCCCTGCTGCCGCTTATCCTGCTGGGCCTGCTCAGCAGCACTGCCGCCCTGGCTGAAAGCCTGTACCAGGTTGAAGTCATCGTATTCCGCCAGGCCGCCACACCGATTTCCGCCGGCCAGCTGCCGCCGGACAACTGGGCGCAGAACGCGCTGCCGGTGGACGGCAGCAACAGCCGCAGCACCGCCCTGAATGCCGAAGCCGGCAAACTCAGCCCTTCCAGCGGTTATCAGGTTCTACTGCACAAAGCCTGGTCCCAGAGCCTGGGCGAATCGAGCAGCCGCGTCGCCATCAGCACCGGCGATGAGCAGTTCGGCCACTACCCCGTCGAAGGCACCATCAGCCTCAAGGCCGGGCGCGTGATGGAGCTGGACAGTGACATCTGGGTCAACCAGCTCGACGCCAGTGGCATCCTCAATGACAGCGAGCGCATCAAGCAGAGCAGCCGCCTGAAAAGCGGCGAGCTGACCTTTGTCGATAATGGCAGCCTTGGCCTATTGATTCGCGTCAGTCCGCTGTAAGAACGCAGGCAATAAAAAGGGCCGCATTTCGCGGCCCTTTTTATTGCAGCACGGCCCAGTCAGCTGGCCAGCACGCGCGCCAATACGGCCTTGACCGTACCCATGCCCTCTTCCAGGGCGCGCTCGATTTCCGCCATGGTGATCAGCGCACGGGACTTGCCAGCGGCTGGATTCACCACCAACGCCAGGCAGGCGTAGGGCAAAGCCAGCTCACGGGCCAGCACCGCTTCCGGCATGCCGGTCATACCGACGATGTCGCAGCCATCGCGCTCCATTCGGGCGATTTCCGCTGCGGTTTCCAGGCGCGGCCCTTGGGTGCAGCCGTACAGCCCATGATTGCTGAACGCACAGTGCTCAGCAGTCAGAGCATTGGCCAGCTTGGTGCGCAGCCCAGCGTCATAGGGATGGCTGAAATCGACATGGGTGACATGCTCCAACTCACCCTCGAAATAGGTGTGCTCGCGGCCGTAGGTGTAATCGATAATCTGGTGCGGCAGGCAGAAGTGCCCGGTGCCCATGGCCGAGTGAATACCGCCCACCGCGTTCACGGCGATGATGGCCTTGGCCCCCGCCTCACGCAGCGCCCAGAGGTTGGCGCGGTAGTTGACCTGATGCGGCGGGATGCGGTGCGGATGCCCGTGACGTGCGAGGAACAACACCTCGCGGCCGGCATAGTCGCCTTTGAGCACCGCCGCAGAGGGTGCGCCATAGGGCGTATCGATATGCAGCGCGGCCTTGATGGTCAGACCGTCCAGCTTGGTCAGCCCCGTACCGCCGATAATCGCGTAAACCGTCATCCCTTACTCCTAGTCGATTAATTGCGCATCGCGCAGGCTGCCAAGTGCCGCCAGCCAGCGCGGGTTCTGCCGATACTCAATACCCGGGAAAGCCTGCCGGCGCATTCGCGCCAGACCGTGCGGCGGCTCCACCTTGAGTCGCTGCAAGGCGCTCAGGGCCAGCTCCGCCGCAGCCCGGTCATTACACACCAGGCCCATATCGCAACCCGCTGCCAGCGCCGCTTCGATACGGCAGGCCGCATCGCCGACCACATGGGCGCCGGCCATGGACAAATCGTCGCTGAAAATCACCCCATCAAAGGCTAGCTCGCCACGCAGAATGTCCTGCAGCCAGCGCCGGGAGAAACCCGCAGGCTGACTGTCCACCTGAGGGTAGATCACATGGGCGGGCATCACCGCAGCCAACTGCCGGCTCAACTGGGCAAAGGGCTGCAAGTCGACTGCACGAATCTGTTCCAGGCTGCGCTCATCCACCGGGATGGCCACATGGGAATCCGCCTCGGCCCAGCCGTGCCCGGGGAAGTGCTTGCCGGTGGCGGCCATGCCCGCAGCGTTCATCCCACGAATAAAAGCGCCGGCCAGCAAGGTCGCGCGCTGCGCATCGCCCTCAAAGGAGCGACTGCCGACCACCGCGCTGCGCTGATGATCGAGATCCAGCACCGGGGCAAAGCTCAGGTCCAAGCCTGCAGCCAGCACTTCGGTGGCCATAACCCAGCCGCACTGCTCGGCCAAATGCTCGGCATTGGCGTTGTCGGCCAGCGCACGCATCGCCGGCAAGCGCACAAAACCCTGACGCAGACGCTGAACGCGCCCTCCTTCCTGATCCACCGCCAGCAGCAGGTCCGGCCGCAGCGCGCGAATGGCAGCAGACAGCTCGCGCACCTGGCGCGGGTCTTCAATATTGCGGGCAAACAGAATCAACCCAGCTACCTGCGGCTGACGCAGGATCTGACGATCCTCAGCGGTCAGCCAGGTGCCGGCGATATCCAGCATCAATGAACCTTGCATGGGTGAACTCACAACTCGTCCTTAAATAAGAGGCGCAACCGCCCACTCGGGGCAGGCGGCCTCGTCAATCTGTACCGCACATTGAACCGGGACACGCGCAAAGAGTTCCAGCAAGTCACTGTTGCGCAGGCGCACGCAGCCATGCGACAGCGCCACGCCCATAGGCTCGCTGTCCGGCGTACCGTGTATGTAGATATAGCGGCGAAAGGTATCGACAGCGCCCAGACGATTGCGTCCAGGCTCACAACCACTCAGCCAGAGAATGCGCGTAAGAATCCAGTCACGCCCGGGAAATTGCGCATGCAACTCGGGCGACCAGACTTCGCCGGTCCAGCGCCTGCCGCGCAGCACGGCGGCGCTCGGCAAGCCCTCACCAATCTTCGCCCGCACCTTGTGCAAGCCGCGTGGCGTACAGCCGGAACCATTGCGCTCACCGGCGCCATTCAGCGCAGTGGAAACACTCAGGCGCAGCTGCAGCTGCCCATTGGCAAAGCCATACAGGCACTGATCAGCGAGGGAAATATGCAGAAAATCGAGAGCAACCATGGGCGGCTAGCTTAGCGGATCAAATCCACCAAGCCCACCCGCCGAGGTCAAACTTTGCTGGGGATGGCTGGAGTCTTGGTGCGCGGCTTGAGCTGTGCGCTGGCCAGGGCTTCATCGGTCAGGCCGGTTTCCGAACGCATACCGGCAGCCAGAAATGGCACCATCAGGCGCATCACCTGCTCAATCGAAGTATTGACGCCGAAATCGGTTTCAGACATGGCCCGCAAGGCCTTGATCCCGGACATGCTGAAAGCCGCGGCGCCGAGCATAAAGTGCACGCGCCAGAACAGTTCCAGCGGAGGAATGCGCGGAGCGGCTTCATGCACCAGCTGCATATAACGGCGGAACACCTTGCCGTACACCTCTTCGAGGTACTTACGCAGGTGACCCTGGCTCTGGCTGAAGGCCAGACCCAGCAAGCGCATAAAGATTGAAAGATCATTACCACTACGCGGCTTTACTGCCAGCGCCTGCTCGACCAGCAACTCAAGCAGCTCTTCCAGGCTGACCTTGGTTTCCGGCTTGGCCTGACGGCGATCCAGCTCACGCTCCAGGCTTACGCAGAAAGGCCCGAGAAAGCGCGAGAACACCGCCTGAATCAGGGCCTTTTTCGAGCCGAAGTGGTAATTCACCGCAGCCAGGTTTACCCCTGCTTTGCTGGTGATCAAACGCAGAGAAGTTTCTGCGAAACCTTTCTCCGCAAAAAGCTGCTCTGCCGCATCGAGAATGCGTTCAACGGTTTCCGACTGGGCCATGACTCTTTTCATCTGAACAAACACTTGTTTGAAACATACGTTTCAGCCGCCCGCCTTGTCAAGCCGGGCAAACCATCTTGTGGCCGGGTGGTCACAGACATCCGCTAAAGGTACAGGCTAACCCTTGCTAGACGCCCCATAAACGGCCTGAGTAACAGTGCACTGCAACAGACGATACGAAGGTCAATTGAGTAGAGATCAGAACACAAGGATTGCCAATCGCCGATCACTGTATATAATCCCAGTCACTGTACAAAAAAACAGAGCCGACCATGCTAAAACTGACGCCGCGCCAAGCTGAAATTCTCGCCTTCATCAAGCAGTGCCTTGAAGACAACGGCTACCCGCCTACCCGCGCGGAAATCGCCTTGAAACTGGGGTTCAAATCACCCAACGCAGCGGAAGAGCACCTCAAGGCCTTGGCTCGCAAGGGTGCCATCGAAATGACCCCTGGCGCTTCACGCGGCATCCGCATTCCAGGCTTCGAGCCCAATGCCGAGGAAGACGAAGGCCTACCGGTGATTGGCCGCGTCGCCGCAGGTGCGCCGATCCTGGCGCAGCAGCATGTCGAAGAGTCCTGCAAGATCAATCCAGACTTCTTCCACCCCAAGGCTGATTACCTGCTGCGTGTACGCGGCATGAGCATGAAGGACATCGGCATCTTCGATGGCGATCTGCTGGCCGTACACACCACCCGTGAAGCCCGTAACGGGCAAGTAGTGGTGGCGCGTCTCGACGATGAAGTGACCGTCAAACGCTTCAAGCGTGAAGGCAACAAGGTCTGGCTGATTGCGGAAAACCCGGAGTTCGCGCCGATCGAAGTGAACCTGGAAGAACAGGATTTGATTATTGAAGGTTTGAGCGTCGGCGTTATCCGCCGCTAGTGGAGGATTTATGCAGTTCCCGCAATCACTGAACCGTACACAACTGCCTTTGTTCGATGCATTTCTGGCATCGACGGTGACGCCATTACTTGCCGATAGCGCTGAGCTGCCCTGGCAGGATGATGAGACAGAGGCTTTCAGTGAACTGTCGCTGCGTGGTGCAGCCGGGCACTGCCTGAACCTTCTAGCACCGATTCTGCGTGAGCTTAGCGACAACCACGACGAACGCTGGCTGACCCTAATCGCCCCGCCGTCCAGCCTGACCCAAACCTGGCTACGCGAAGCAGGCCTGAACCGCGAACGCATTCTGCTGCTCCACCCGCGCGGCGAACAGAGCGCGTTGGAGTTGGCGCAACAGGCGTTGACGCTGGGCCGCAGCCACACGGTTGTTAGCTGGCTGCACCCACTTGAACGCCAGGCGCGGCAACAGCTTGAGCAAGCGGCCCGTAAGGGCAAAGCGCAAAGCCTGAATATCAGTCTGGGGTAATTGGCCAAAGGTCACGCACAAGGAATGTGCATGCTAGCCAGTAGAAACCTGATGCAAGAAACACCCAACACGAGCAGAACGCTCTAGCTCAGAGCCCGGAAGAGTTCTGCAATCAATGCAGAACCCGCGGCCCTTCTTCCTGCTGGAAATTATTTTCAGCCAGGCGCCCCGCCATCTGCACACCGACATTAAGCATGGCCTTGGCCACCTCGACGTGCTGCCCCTGCAGAAATGCCTTGGCATCAGCAGAGAAATCCAGCACCACCAGCGACTCTTCATCCTCTGCACGACGCAGGGCAATACGCCCGTCGGGCAATTCAACAATTTCCAGGAATGATGTAGGCATTGGCTTAGCTCTCCACGGTAGGCCGACAGTGTAACAGCCGACCCGGGCTCGCCCTAGTCCGCCGGTCCAATCAGCCTCTTACCATTCGCTCAGGGTTTGCCGAAAGCGCTGTGCCAGAGCCTTCAGCTGCTGACGCCAGGCTTCAAGCGTCTCCTGCGCCAAGGGTGCGACTTCTTCATCCAGACTGACCGCTGTGATCAATGGCGTAGCGGGATCGACCTTGGCTTTCTTACCCGCCTGCGGCGGCTGAAATAGCTCGGCATAGGCCTTGAGCAGCTGAGCAACCCAGCTGTCAGCGGACTGTGCCAGCTCGACCAGCTCACCCAACTCCTGGCTCGGCGCTGCTTGCAACACCTCCTCAGTGAGGAATCGCTCGGCACGCGGCGCGGCGCTGTCAGGCAAACGGTAATAGCCAGCAATCTCATGGCACAGGCCCAGCAACGCACCATACAGATGAAACAACGCAGCCTCGCGCTCGGCCTGGATCAAGGCTAGAGCATTCATGCTCTGGCCCTGCTCGGCTTTGCGCCAGGACTCCAGCGCCAGGCCGGCGTAGAAGACTTTCTGATTGGTGCGGGTATAGAGTTCATTGGCCATTGCGGCACCCTCCACAGCGGATTGGATAAGCATACGCGCGCCGGCTAATGGCCGACACGCGCTCCGCTAGATCAGCTCTTGTCTTCGACTTTCCACTTACCGCCATCAAAGAACGCACGCCAGCCAGTCGGCTTGCCGTCGACTTCGGTCTGTACGTACTGCTCTTTAGTCTTGCGGCTGTAGCGGATCACCGCTGCGCGACCTTGTGGATCTTTCTTAGGCGCATCGCAGAGGAAGTGATACTTGGGATCGATCTCATCACGATGCGGAATCAGCTCCAACACCAGCGGTGCGCGAGTTTCGCGGTTTTTCGGGAACTGGCTGGCAGCCAGGAACAGACCCGAAGCGCCATCGCGCAGGATGTAGGTGTCGTTGACCTTCTCGCACTTGAGCTCCGGCATCTTCACCGGGTCCATTTTCGGCGGCGCCGCTTCACCACTTTTCAGCAGTTTGCGGGTGTTCTTGCACTCGCTATTGGTGCAGCCGAAGAACTTGCCGAAACGGCCGGTCTTGAGCTGCATCTGGCTACCGCACTTGTCGCAATCCAGGCTCGGGCCTTCGTAGCCCTTGATACGGTACTGGCCCTGCTCTACTTCATAACCGCTGCAATCCGGGTTATTGCCGCAGATATGCAACTTGCGAGTTTCATCGAGCAGGTAGGCGTCCATCGCGGTCGAGCAGATCGGGCAGCGGTGCTTGCCGAGCAGCACGCGCGACTCCGACTCACCCTCGTCATCGGCGGCAATTTCGTCGCCTGGCACCAGGTTGACAGTGGCCTTGCAGCGCTCTTTCGGCGGCAGTGCATAGCCGGAACAACCGAGGAATACCCCGGTTGATGCGGTACGAATGGTCATCGGTCGGCCGCAATCACGGCAGGCGATATCGGTCAGCGTCGGCTGGTTGGCACGCATGCCGCCCTCACCTGCCTCAGCCACTTCAAGTTTCTTCTTGAAGTCACCGTAGAACTCGTCCAGCACGTGTTTCCACTCGCGCTCGCCCTGGGCCACATCATCGAGATGCTCTTCCATGCCAGCGGTGAAGCCGTAGTCCATCAGGTTGGAGAAACTCTCGGCCAAACGCTCGGTGACGATGTCGCCCATCTTCTCGGAGTAGAAGCGACGGTTGTGCAGCGCCACATAGCCGCGGTCCTGGATGGTGCCGATAATCGCTGCATAGGTCGACGGACGACCGATACCACGCTTCTCCATTTCCTTGACCAGGCTGGCTTCCGAGTAACGCGCTGGCGGCTTGGTGAAGTGCTGGCTAGGGTCGAGCTTGACCAGCTTGAGCACTTCGCCCTGATTCATTTCCGGCAAGACATCGTCATCGCCTGGCTTGCTCAGCTGCGGCAACACGCGGGTATAACCGTCGAACTTGAGAATACGGCCCTTGGCACGCAGCTCGAACTGCGCTGCCGTCACGGTAACTGTGGTCGACAGGTATTCAGCCGGCGGCATCTGGCAGGCTACGAACTGGCGCCAGATCAGCTCGTACAGGCGCTCGGCGTCACGCTCCATGCCCGACAATTGAGTCGGCTTGAGGTTGACGTCGGAAGGACGGATCGCTTCGTGCGCTTCCTGGGCGCCTTCCTTGCTGCTGTAGGCGATCGGGTTGGCGGGCAGGTACTTCTTGCCGAACTCGCCTTCGATAAAGTCACGCACCATGCTCACAGCATCAGCCGAGAGATTGGTCGAGTCGGTACGCATATAGGTGATGTAGCCGGCCTCATACAGACGCTGGGCCATCATCATGGTCTTCTTCACCCCAAAGCCCAGGCGGTTACTCGCGGCCTGCTGCAGGGTGGAGGTGATAAACGGCGCCGAAGGCTTGCTGCTGGTCGGTTTGTCTTCGCGCTTGGTGATGCTGTAGCTGGAAGCTTTCAGCGTGGCCAGGGCCGCCATGGCCTGGGCCTCGTTCAGCGGCTTGAAGGCAGCGCCGTTCTCACGGGCTACTTCAAAGCGCACATTGGCACCTTTGGCGGTGCCCAGATCAGCGTGCACTTCCCAGTATTCTTCTGGGACGAAAGCGCGGATCTCTTTTTCGCGCTCCACCACCAGCTTCACTGCTACCGACTGCACACGACCGGCAGACAGACCACGGGCGATCTTCGCCCACAGCAGCGGAGAGACCATATAACCCACTACGCGGTCGAGGAAGCGCCGCGCCTGCTGGGCGTTGACTCGGTTGATATCCAGCTCGCCAGGCTTGGAAAACGCTTCCTGGATCGCCTTCTTGGTGATTTCGTTGAACACCACGCGCTTGTAGCGGCTGTCGTCACCACCGATGGATTCGCGCAGGTGCCAGGCAATGGCTTCCCCCTCGCGGTCCAAGTCGGTTGCGAGATAGATAGTGTCGGCATCCTTGGCCAAACGGCGCAATTCCTCGACCACCTTCTCCTTGCCTGGAAGGATCTCGTACTTGGCTTTCCAGCCGTGTTCGGGATCAACCCCCATGCGTGCAAACAGCTGACGCTTGGCTTTTTCCTTGGGCGACAGCGCCGGTACTTCACCTGCAGCGGCTTTACCACGCTTGACCGGCTCTTTGGCGGTACTCGCCGAACCACTGGTGGGTAGGTCACGGATGTGGCCGATGCTCGACTTCACCACGTACTCGTTGCCCAAGTACTTGTTGATGGTCTTGGCCTTGGCCGGGGATTCCACGATGACCAGCGATTTGCCCATGGATTGGAAAATTCCTGAAATTCGGTAAATAAATGCGGGAGGCGCTGTACTGCCTGCTAGCGCGGCACCGCTATATATAGTGGTGGTCCGGCCGAGGTCAAGCGCAGCAGTGGCCCGATGTCAGCTCAAGGCCGAGTGAACAGTGCGGTTTCAGCCTGAATCAAAGCAAAGCGTGGAACCGTCTCGCCGTCCACCTCAACGCTTTCGCAGAACATCTCCAACGGCCTCACCCATAGGCCAAACTCGCCGTACAGCGCCTGATAGACCACCATCGCCTGTTCCGTTTCGGAATGCTGGGCTACGCCAAACACACGGTATTCAGGGCCTTTATAGTGGCGGTAGAGGCCGGGCTGTAGCTGCATGGGTGAATTCCTTGAAGATTTTCTGCTGATAAACAAAAACCGGGGCACTGGGCCCCGGTTTTTTCCATCTCTTACACCGGTGAAGCTTAGAGGCGTTCGAAGACGGTGGTGATGCCTTGGCCGAGACCTACGCACATGGTCGACACACCGAAGGTGCCGCCATTCTGCTTCATCACGTTCAGCAGGGTACCGGAGATACGCGCGCCGGAACAACCGAACGGGTGACCCAGGGCGATCGCGCCGCCATGCAGGTTGACCTTCTCTTCCATCTTATCGAGCACTTTCAGGTCCTTCAGCACAGGCAGGGCCTGGGCAGCGAAGGCTTCGTTGAGCTCGAAGAAGTCGATGTCATTGATGGTCAGGCCAGCACGCTTGAGGGCTTTCTGAGTCGACGGTACTGGACCGTAACCCATGATCGCTGGATCAACACCGGCCACGGCCATGGCACGAACCACTGCCATTGGCTGAATGCCGAGGTCTTGGGCGCGCTGGGCGCTCATGACGATCATGCAGGAAGCGCCGTCAGTGATCTGCGAGGACGTACCTGCAGTCACGGTGCCGCCTTTCGGGTTGAACGCAGGCTTCAGTGCAGCCAGGCTTGCCAAGGTAGTTTCCGGACGAATGGTTTCGTCGTAGTCGAACACCTTCAGGAAGCCGTTCTCGTCGTAGCCTTGCATCGGGATGATTTCATCCTTGAACTTGCCTTCGACGGTAGCTTTGTGGGCCAGACGGTGCGAACGCTCACCGAATGCGTCCTGCTGCTCACGGCTGATGCCATGCATCTTGCCGAGCATTTCAGCGGTCAGCCCCATCATGCCCGAGGCCTTGGCCGCGTACAGCGACAGGTGCGGGTTTGGATCGACGCCATGCATCATGCCAACGTGGCCCATGTGCTCCACACCGCCGATGACGAACACGTCACCGTTGCCGGTCTGGATCGCCTGCACAGCAGTGTGCAGAGCGCTCATGGACGAACCGCACAGGCGGCTTACAGTCTGGCCAGCAGCTGTGTGCGGGATCTGGGTCATCAACGACGCCATGCGCGCGATGTTCCAGCCCTGCTCCAGGGTCTGGTTAACGCAGCCCCAGATCACGTCTTCCACTTCAGCTGGATCCAGCTTGGTGTTACGTGCCAGCACGCCGCTGATCAGGTTAGCCGACATGGTCTCGGCACGGGTGTTGCGATGCATGCCGCCCTTGGAACGACCCATCGGGGTACGACCGAAGTCGACGATGACTGCATCTCTAGGATTCAGGCTCATAAATTCACTCTCGCTCTAGTCTGTCCGCGATTAACCGAAAAACTTCTGGCCGTTAGCGGCCATTTCGCGAAGCTTGGCAGTCGGGGTGTACAGCGCGCCCAGCTCGGCGTATTTGTCGGCCAGGGCAACGAACTCGGCTACACCGACGGTATCGATATAACGCAGCGCACCACCGCGGAACGGCGGGAAGCCGATGCCGTAGATCAGGCCCATATCGGCCTCAGCTGCGGTATCAACGATGCCGTCTTCCAGACAACGCACGGTTTCCATGCACAGAGGAATCATCATGAAGTTGATGATGTCTTCATCAGTCACTTCACGCTGCTCGGTCACGATGGACTTGAGCAGATCGTAGGCAACCGGATCAGAAACCTTCTTCGGCTTGCCGCGCTTGTCCATTTCGTAGGAGTAGAAGCCTTTGCCGTTCTTCTGGCCCAGGCGATCTGCTTCATACATCACGTCAACCGCAGTACGGCCTTCAACAGCCATGCGATCCGGGAAGCCTTCAGCCATTACGTCACGGCCGTGGTGACCGGTGTCGATACCAACCACGTCGGACAGGTACGCCGGGCCCATAGGCCAGCCGAACTTTTCCATGACTTTGTCGATACGCACGAAGTCCACACCGAATGCCAGCAGCTTGGAGAAGCCACCGAAGTACGGGAACAGCACGCGGTTAACCAGGAAGCCTGGGCAGTCGTTGACCACAACCGGGGTCTTGCCCATTTTCTTGGCGTAGGCAACGGTAGTAGCCACGGCTACGTCGCTGGACTTCTCGCCACGAATCACTTCAACCAGCGGCATCATGTGCACAGGGTTGAAGAAGTGCATGCCAACGAAGTTTTCCGGACGCTTGAGGGCCTTGGCCAGCAAGTTGATGGAAATAGTCGAGGTGTTCGACGCGAGGATTGCGTCTTCTTTAACCACGCCTTCCACTTCAGCCAGCACGATCTGCTTGACTTTCGGGTTCTCAACCACGGCTTCGACAACGATGTCGACAGCGCCGAAGTCGCCGTAGGACATGGTCGGGCGAATAGCGGTGAGGGCTTCAGCCATCTTCGCCGCAGTCATACGACCTTTGGCAACGCGGCCGCCGAGCAGCTTGGAAGCCTCGGCCAGACCCATCTGGATACCCTCTTCACGGATATCCTTCATCAGGATCGGGGTGCCCTTGGAAGCGGACTGGTAGGCGATACCGCCACCCATGATGCCAGCGCCGAGTACGGCAGCCAGTTTCACGTCTTTGGCGATTTCGTCGTACTGCTTGGCTTTCTTCTTCAGGTCCTGATCGTTCAGGAACAGGCCGATCAGGCTGGCAGCAACCGGGGTTTTAGCCAGTTTGACGAAGCCAGCAGCTTCCACTTCCAGCGCTTTGTCGCGACCGAAGTTGGCGGCTTTCTGAATGGTTTTGATCGCTTCAACCGGCGCCGGATAGTTCGGGCCGGCCTGACCTGCAACGAAACCTTTGGCGGTTTCAAAGCACATCATCTGCTCGATAGCGTTGAGCTTGAGCTTTTCCAGCTTTGGCTGACGCTTGGCCTTGTAGTCCAGCTCGCCGGAGATGGCGCGCTTGATCAGGTCCAGGGCAGCGGCTTGCAGCTTGTCAGCGGCAACCACAGCATCCACTGCACCCATTTTCAGGGCGTCAGCAGCTTTGTTTTCTTTACCACCGGCAATCCACTCAACGGCGTTATCGGTACCGATAACCCGTGGCAGACGCACGGTGCCGCCGAAGCCTGGGTAGATGCCCAGTTTGACTTCTGGCAGGCCAACTTTGGCGCTTTCGGCCATGACGCGGTAATCCGCGGCCAGGCACATCTCAAAACCACCGCCCAGGGCGATGCCGTTGATCGCGACAACAGTCGGAACATTGAGGTCTTCAAAATCACTGAAGATCTTGTTGGCTTCGAGGTTGCCAGCCACCAGTTCTTCGTCCGGCAACTTGAAGTTGTCGACGAACTCGGTGATGTCGGCGCCGACGATAAATACGTCTTTGCCACTGGTGACAATCACGCCCTTGATCGAACCATCGGCCTTGATCGCATCAACGGATTGACGCAGTTCATTGAGGGTAAGACGGTTGAATTTGTTGACGGATTCACCCTTGAGGTCGAATTTCAATTCGACAATGCCACTCTCAAGAGCCTTAACCGTGATGGCTTTACCTTCGTAAATCATCAACTGATCTCCACGGTATGGAAGCTGAACAGTACACATCGGAGCCAACCAGCAAGCTACTCCACGGCATAGCCGTCTCAGAGTAGCCCCAATCAGCCTGGCACACCCACCGACGCGATAATCGGGCTGTAAAGGCGGTGCCTTTGAAGGCAAACGCTCAATTCATACGCCCGTTTGATTTGGGTGTGCACACCTTCAAGGAAAAGCCCCTACTTGTCAATTGGCCTGTAATGACTACAAAGGCGTACAAAAAATTACGTTCAGGCTTACAGCAGCTCGCCGGTGACTCTGCAGCGAACAAGCAGTGATCCGCAGCGATATACGCTTACTTCGCCAACTCTGCAGGCAGAAGTGTGATCCAGCGCATACCTAGCAAAATGATTTGGCTGCAGGTACAGTCGTCTCAATACGGCCGTTTTAGACCGCCCGTAGCCAAAACAAAAACAATTAGAGCCCAATCAAGGGCGCACGGAGTTTCCCCCATGTCGAGCCGCATGCTTGCCATTGTTTTGAGCACCCTGCTCGCGATCACCCTCCCCCTATTCAGCGCCGCTACCCAGGCTGCAGATGCCGCCACCAGCTTGCTGAAGCTGCACCAGCTACGCCTCGCTGCACAAAAGTCCTTGGGCGATTTCTATATGTTCAACGGCATGGAAGGCGATCAACGCTATGCGCGGATGATTAACGACTCAGTGAGCGAAGTGAATAACCACCTGACGGCGCTAACGGACATGCCCGGCGAAGGCGCGAAAGCCCTGCGCTCGCAGCTGGACCAACAATGGAAGGGTTACGAGATCGACCTCAACAACCTGATTAACGCACTGAAGAGCCAAGGCTTTACCGACCTACAACCGGTAGCCGACCTGGCTGCCCGCAACCAGCAGCTGATGACCCTGAGTCAGGAGCTGTATACCAAGATCCAGCAGGAAGGCAGCTACAGTGTGCCGGCTCTAACCCAGCGCAGCCGCGAGCAGAGCATTCTGATGCAAGGCATTGCCGTGGATTACGCCTCGCGCAGCGCCTCAGTAGGCGCCACCTTTATGGGCGGCGGCGATGCACGGCCAATCGAGGAGCTGGTCAGTGAATTCGCCAGCAAGATGGCGGCACTGGAGAAAGACCCGAAGAACACGCCGCAGCTCAAGCGATCATGGGAAGGGGTCGCCACCAAATGGCGCTATATTGAAAAGTCGCTGATCAACTACAACGAGAACAGCGTGCCATTTCTGGTCAACAAGTATTCCAACACCATCATCCAGGGCATTGAACAGATTTCCAGTCAGTACGCGGCCGCCAACCTCTGATCGCGACCGTCGCCATCCGCATTCGTTTTACCGGCCTGCCTGGCCGTACTCCGGCCCAGTGCTCGCACTGGGCCTTCTTTTATTCAGGCTTTGGCCTGGAGAAACGCGACAATTGCCTCCAACGCTTCGCGAGCGCCCCGCTCGCCCCAGCATACCGAAAGCATCTGATCGGTCGCCTCGACCTTGAACGCATCCGCCGGCAGGGCCTGCAATTGCGTCAACAAAGCCTGATCGGTACAGGGCTCGCGCCATTTATTCACCCACTGCCCCGGCTCCATCTGCCAATAGCACCAGCTATCAACCTGGCCGCGGCGGCGTGCACGGTGGTATTGCGGACAGGAATGCGGCGGCTGACGCAGCAACCAATGCGGCCACTCCTGGCGCGACAACTGCATCGCCACGCCCATACGCCGCGCCTGCAGGCGCACATCCATCTGCCCGCGCTGGTGGCGCGAGGGCACCAGCCAGGCCAGCGGGCTGAGCAAAAAAGCCAGGAGCAAAAGCAGAAACCAGGGACTCATATCGTTATCTCACCGGCAAAAGCCTGTCATCAGCGCTCAGGACGGCCATACTAAAACCATTGAACCACTTGCAAGGAGAGTTACCCCATGCCCTACCAGCACATTCTGGTCGCCGTCGACCTTACCGAGGAATGCGACCCGGTTATGCACCGCGCGCAGAAACTGGCCGCCAGCAGCGGGGCCAAATTGTCTGTGGTGCATATCGTCGAACCTATGGCCATGGCCTTTGGCGGCGATGTACCAATGGACCTATCGATGCTGCAACAGCAGCAATTCGACCAAGCCCGCGAGCGTTTGGACAAATTTTCCGGCAAGTACCCCGACCTGAGCACCGAACATCGCCACCTGGCTTACGGCCAGCCGCGCCAGGAGATCCATCGCCTGGCCGAAGAACAGCAATGCGACCTGATCGTCGTCGGCAGCCACGGCCGTCATGGTCTGGCGTTGCTACTGGGCTCGACAGCCAATGACGTACTGCACGGCGCACCCTGCGATGTTCTGGCCGTACGCCTGAAAAAAGCCGAGTAACGCGAACGGCGGGCGAATAACGCGGCTGCGTTATTCGCCGCTATCGGGTGAGCTCATGACCAGTGGGCGAATCTTCTGCAGCTGGGTTTCCAGCGAATAGGTCATGCTCGAGGCCATGGAGAAGAAGGTCAGGAACGCTTTGAGGTTGGAGTCACCCTCACAGGTGGCGTGAATCCGCTGCCAGAACGCCTGATTAACCAGCTGTAACTGCTGGAACATACGTACCAGCCCCTTCAGCTCCCAGTCAGGAGTACGCCCTTCGCGCAGGTTGAAGTACTGCTGCGTCAGGTACAACGACACCGTGCGCAGGATAAACTCCTGGCTATTGGCGAACGGCAGATGATGCTGCGCCATGGGCTTGAGCTTACCCAGCACCGGGCAGGCACTGGTGGCCATGATCACCCCGAGCAGCGCACGCAGGCCCTCTTCCAGGCCCACCTGCTTGTTGTACTCCCGCTCGGGTGTACGCACCCATACAGCCACCTTCTTGAACGCCGGCAGGCCCTGGAAATCCTCGATTACCCGATGCAGATCGACCGCCGCCGGGCAATGACTGAAGTTGTCCTTGCTCAGCGGGCAATTGCTGCACTGTTGGTACTCAAGACGCGTCCAGGCCGGTGCGCTTTGCGCAGCCTCTGCCTCATACACCCGGTCCAGCTCAATCCTGTAACTGAACTGATGATTGTCGTCGAGAGTGATGCGGTACTCGATGGCCATGACTGTCTCCGGCAGAGGTCTCAAAATCCTGTTTGAGCGCGTTACCTACTTAATACATCGGGTTTAGCCTTCCAGCTCGGCCCAACGCTCGACCAATTGCTCCAGCTCATGCTGCACGGTCTGCAGTTTCGCCAGCACCTCAGCGGTCTTTTCCGCAGGCTGCTGATAGAAACTCGACGAGCCGATCTGCTCCTGCAAACTGGCAACCTGCCCCTCCAGCACCTCGATCTGCCCTGGAATGGCTTCCAGCTCGCGCTGCAGCTTGTAACTGAGTTTTTTCTTGCTCGCCACCACTGCAACGGCCGCCACGGGCTCAGCCGCAACCGGCGTAGGGACCACTGCTGAGGCTAGTTCAGGCTTGCCGGCTTTGCTTTCGCCAACCCCGAGCAGGCGCGGCGAACCGCCCTGACGCAGCCAATCCTGATAACCGCCGACGTATTCGCGCACGCGCCCTTCGCCTTCGAATACCAGAGTGCTGGTCACCACGTTATCGAGGAATGCCCGGTCGTGGCTGACCATCAGCACGGTGCCCGGGAAGGTCAGCAGCACTTCTTCAAGCAGTTCCAGGGTTTCCACATCGAGGTCGTTGGTCGGTTCGTCCAGCACCAGCAGGTTGGCCGGCTTGCTGAACAGCTTGGCGAGCAAGAGACGTGCCCGCTCACCACCAGACAGCGCCTTGACCGGGGTACGCGCACGCTGTGGGCTGAACAGGAAGTCGCCCAGGTAGCTCAGCACATGGCGGTTCTGCCCATCGATCTCGATAAAGTCGCGGCCTTCGGCGACGTTGTCGATCACGGTCTTTTCCAGATCGAGCTGGTGACGCAATTGGTCAAAATAAGCCACATCGATGCGTGTGCCTTCGGCCACTTCACCGCTGGTGGGCTGCAAACCACCAAGCATCAGCTTGAGCAAGGTGGTTTTGCCGGTGCCGTTGGCGCCAAGCAGACCGATGCGGTCGCCGCGCTGCAGCACCATGGAGAAGTCCTTGATCAGGAACGGCCCACCTGGATGCGCAAAACTGACGTTTTCCAGCACCATCACCTGCTTGCCGGATTTCTCTGCAGTTTCCAGCATGATATTGGCCTTGCCGGTGCGCTCACGGCGCTCGCTGCGCTCCACACGCAGGGCTTTAAGGGCGCGCACGCGGCCTTCATTACGGGTGCGGCGGGCCTTGATGCCCTGACGAATCCACACTTCTTCCTGAGCAAGGCGCTTGTCGAACAGTGCGTTGGCGGTTTCTTCGGCGGCCAGGGTGGCTTCCTTGTGTACCAGGAAGCTGGCGTAATCGCCGTTCCAGTCGATCAGGCCGCCACGGTCCAGTTCGAGGATGCGCGTGGCCAGGTTCTGCAGGAAGGAACGGTCGTGGGTGATAAACAGCACCGCCCCCTGGAAATCGGTCAAGGCTTCTTCCAGCCAGGCAATCGCGCCGATATCCAGGTGGTTGGTGGGCTCGTCGAGTAGCAGCAGATCCGGCTCGGAGACCAGCGCCTGGGCCAGCAGCACCCGGCGACGCCAGCCACCGGAGAGCTCAGCCAAGGTCTTGTCGGCCGGCAGTTGCAGGCGGCTCAGGGTGCTGTCGACCAGTTGCTGCAAGCGCCAGCCGTCACGGGCCTCGAGGTCCTGCTGGACATGCATCAGCTTGTCCAGATCGGCTTCGGTGACACAGTTCTGCGCCAAGTGGTGGTATTGCGCGAGCAGTTCACCCACACCGTCCAGGCCTTGGGCGACCACATCAAACACGGTGCGATCGTCGGCCTGGGGCAATTCCTGCGGCAATTCGCCGATTTTCAAGCCAGGTGCGCGCCAGACGGCGCCGTCATCGGCCTTCTGGTCGCCCTTGACCAGCTTCATCATGCTCGATTTGCCGGTACCGTTGCGGCCGATGATGCACACCCGTTCGCCACGGGCGATCTGCCAAGACACCTTGTCCAATAGCGGCATTGCGCCGTAGGCCAGGGAAATATCGGTGAACTTGAGCAGGGTCATGGCACGCCTCAACAAAAAACGACGGGTGAACGCTGGTAAAACCGCGGCCGAGCAACGGGCTTCGTTGCATCCAGTGCACAGCGGCAACCTGAAACACCCAGAAAATCATCTGCAGCTGCCCGAGGCACCCGCAAAACAGGGCGCGCATTCTAACCGAGAAGCGCACAGACCAAGCAGGCAATTTCAGCGGCAGGCGCGGTAAATTCTGCGTTTGCCATCCGCTACCCAGGCAACGGGCGCTCTAGCACGCGCACCAAGACTCAAGCGACGAATAGTGCCGACAATTACGCGTTGAAACGCATTGAGCCTTCACCGCCTATAGGCAAACGACTAAGCTAGAGCCATACGCACTATTTGCCTGGAAGTGTCATGCGCGGTCCCCTGTTCAGCCTGCTGTCCTGCCTGTTGGTTTCCTCCCTGAGCGTCGCTGCGGCGCAGGCCGCCACCCTGACGCAACAACGTCAATATTACGATCAAGCCAAAGCCGCGCTGGCCAAAGGCGACAAAGGCCCTTACCAGCGCTATGCCAGTGCCCTGCGTGACTATCCGCTGGAGCCTTACCTGGCGTATGACGAGCTGACCGCCCGGTTGAAGTGGGCAAGCAACGACGAAATCGAGAAATTCCTCGCCGAACATGGCGACCTGCCGCAGATCAGCTGGATGAAACTGCGCTGGCTGCGCTGGCTGGCCGAGCGCAGCGAATGGCAGACCTTTATCAACTACTACGACCCGGCGCTGAACTTCACCGAGCTCGACTGCCTGTATGGCCAATACCAGTTGAGCCACGGCATGCGCGCCGAAGGCAACGCCACTGCAGAAAAACTCTGGCTAGTGGGCAAATCCCAGCCCAACGCCTGCGATCCGCTGTTCGCACTCTGGGCCGCCGAAGGCCAACTCACTGAGCAAAGACGCTGGCAGCGCGCCAAGCTGGCGGCCGAAGCGCGCAACTATGGCCTGGTCACTCATTTGATCAAGACCATGCCGACCCTCGGCAACCACGGCAAAACCCTGCTGCAGGTTGCGCAGAAGCCTGAGCTGCTAAAGCAGACCTCGCGCTTTACCCAGACCGACCCGGCCATGGCCGATGTGGTTGGCCTCGGCCTGCGGCGTCTGGCCCGCCAGGACCCGGAAAGCGCGCTCAAGCTGCTCGATGGCTACGCCCAACGGATGAAATTCTCCAGCGAGGAACAAGTCGCCATCGCCCGCGAAATCGGCCTGACCCTGGCCAAGCGCTTCGATTCCCGCGCCCTGCAGGTCATGGCCAAGTACGACCCCGAACTGCGTGACAACACCGTCAGTGAATGGCGCGCGCGCCTGCTGCTGCGCCTGGGCCGTTGGGATGAAGCCAACCAGCTGACGCGCCGGATGCCCGCGGAACTGGGCAACACCAACCGCTGGCGTTACTGGCAGGCGCGTAGCCTGCAACTGGCGCAGCCCAACAGCCAGGAACCGAAAGCGCTGTACCAGGCACTGGCCAAGGAACGTGATTTCTACGGCTTTATGGCCGCCGACCAGGTGCAGGCGCCCTATCAGCTGAATAACAAGCCACTGGCCCTGAGCCCGCAGACCATCCAGAAAGTGCGTAACTCGGCAGCGATTCGCCGCGCCCTGGAGTTCCATGCCCGCGGCCAAGTCGCCGATGGCCGCCGCGAGTGGTACAACGTCAGCCGTCTGTTCAGCCGCGATGAAATGGTTGCCCAGGCGCGCCTGGCCTATGAGATGGGCTGGTACTTCCCGGCCATCCGCACCATCAGCCAGGCGCAGTATTGGGACGATTTGGACGTACGCTTCCCGATGGCGCACCGTGAACACCTAGTGCGCGAAGCGAAAAACCGTGACATCCACTCCAGCTGGGTATTTGCCGTCACCCGCCAGGAAAGCGCCTTTATGGCCGATGCCAAATCCCACGTCGGCGCCATGGGCCTGATGCAGCTGATGCCAGCCACCGCCAAGGAAACCGCCAAGCGCTTTGGCATTCCGCTGTCATCACCGCAGCTGGCCTATCGCCCGGAAATCAATATCCAGCTGGGCGCGGCCTATCTGAGCCAGATCTACGGCCAGTTCAACGGTAACCGTGTGCTCGCCTCCGCCGCCTACAACGCCGGCCCAGGCCGGGTGCGCCAGTGGCTGCGCGGTGCGGATCATCTGTCGTATGACGTGTGGATCGAGAACATCCCGTTTGATGAAACCCGCCAGTACGTGCAGAACGTACTGTCCTACTCGGTGATCTACGGCGAGAAGCTCAACGCGCCGCAGCCACTGGTGGCCTGGCACGAGCGTTACTTCGACCAGTAACGGCTAAATAGGCACGCTCAACTGCAACGGTTAAGCGTGCAGCGCCGCTTACTCCAACACCTGCACAGGCATATCCAGACGCAGCTGCCCTTCGCCACAGGCGATCAGGTTCTGCCCGAAATACACCTCTCCTTCACGCTCACGGTAGGTTTTCAGGGTGGTCAGCGGCTCGCGATCCGCGCTGCGCTCACCTGTCTGCGGGTCGAGAGTGGTCATGATGCAGCGCGAGCAGCCCTTGACCACACGAAACTCCAGCTCACCGATGCGGATGCGCTTCCAGCTGTCTTCGGCATAAGGCTCGCTGCCGCTGACCACCAAGTTCGGGCGAAAACGCAGCATCGGCAACGGCCGACCGACCCGCACCGACAGATCATCCAGCGAAGCCTGACCGATCAGCAGCAAAGGGAAACCATCGGCAAACGCCACCTTGTCGCCCGCCTCGGCATAGGCAGTATCGACCTGCCGCGCACGCGGCTCTGACACCTGCACCAAGCGACAGTTACGGCCGAGAAACTGGCTCAGCCACTGCGCGGCCTGATCACCGGCATCCGGCACTTGCAGGCTGTCGCGCCAGATCGTCACACCGCGCAACGGGGCATGCTCATCCGGCACGGCTACCTGCAGATCAGCCATACCCGGCGCACTCAGCTGCAGGTGCGTGCTGCCCAGCCAGCGCGCCTGCAACTGGGTCATCTGCGTCAGCAAACGTTGCGTAAGGAAGCGCCCGGTTTCAGCATCGACTACCATCCAGCGACGATCACCCTGCACGCCCAAGGCGTCCAGCGCCGTTTCACGCAAGGCCTCGCCTGCCGCCGACTTCAGTGGATAACGGTACAACCCGGAGAGATGCAACATGAGCCCAGCTTCCGTTTGGCAAAACGCACTTATACGAGCAACCCGCCGTACCTACAAGCCCGCCTTGGCCCTACCGCTGCTGGTGTTGCTAAGCGCCTGCAGCGGCACCGCGCCGGATAACCTGGGCATCCGTGAGGGTCGCCTGACCGCCTGCCCGGATTCACCCAACTGCGTGAATAGCCAGGCCAGCGATGAGCGACACGCCATTGAGCCGCTGCCGCTCAAAGGCTCTGCCGAAGAAACCCAGGCGCGCCTCAAAGCACTGCTCAGCGAAGAGCCACGCGTGACACTGGTGGAGGAAGCGCCGGGGTATTTGCGCGCGGAATTCAGCAGCAAGCTGATGCGCTTTGTCGATGATGTGGAATTTATGATCGGCGGAGCCGCCGTGGATGTGCGCTCGGCGTCGCGCCTAGGCTATGCGGATTTCGACGTTAACCGCGAGCGCATTGAGCATCTGCGCCAGCGGCTAAGCGAATAAGCGAATAAGCGCATGTCAGCCTGATGCTCGCGTCAGGCTTATTCCTCGGGGTGCAGCAGCGCCAAACGCTGGTGCACCACATCCACCAGCTTGTCCGGCTGGAACTTGGAGAGGAAGTTGTCGCAACCAACCTTCTTCACCATCGCTTCGTTGAAGCTGCCGGACAGCGAGGTATGCAGCACCACGTACAAGTCCTTGAGGCGTGAGTCGTTGCGAATTTCGGTGGTCAGGCGGTAGCCGTCCATCTCCGGCATTTCCGCATCGGTGATCACCATCAGCAGCTTCTCGTGTACATCAACCCCAGCGTCGGCCCAGCTTTTCAGCAGGTTCAGCGCACGCAGGCCATCGCTGGCGGCATGGCAACGGATATCCAGTTGCGCCATGGTGCCCTTGAGCTGAGTCATGGCCACGTTGGAGTCATCCACCAGCAGCACTTCACGGCCCTTGGCGTATTCGAGCAGCGGGTCGGCGAGTTTTTCCGGGGAGACCTTGGTGCTCATCGGGCTGATTTCCGACAGCACCTTTTCCACGTCGATCACTTCGACGATCTGGTCTTCAACCTTGGTGATTGCCGTCAGGTAATGCTGACGTCCGGCACCACCGGGCGGCGGCAGGATGGATTCCCAGTTGAGGTTAAGAATGCGCTCGACCCCACCGACCAGAAACGCCTGCACCGAGCGGTTGTACTCGGTAACGATGATGGTACTGCGCTCATCTGGCACGATGGGCCGCATACCGATGGCCTGGGACAGATCGATCACCGGCAGGGTCTGCCCGCGCAGGTTGACCACGCCGCACACAAACCGATGACGCTGCGGCATCAGGGTCAGCTTGGGCATCTGCAGGACTTCCTGCACCTTGAACACGTTGATCGCAAAAAGCTGCCGGCCCGCCAGGCGGAACATGAGAATTTCCAGGCGGTTCTCACCCACCAGCTGGGTGCGTTGGTTCACTGAGTCGAGAATGCCGGCCATCATGCGCTCCTGTTCACTTATCGATCTAGCCTAGCTCAAATAGCCATGCCCTGGTGTATCGGCCATCTGCCGCGCATCTGAAGGCAGATGGCGCGGCGCCATCATGCGACAAGCGCAACGACTAGGCCAGTCAGGCGGCAGAAGCCGCCCGGCTTATTCCACCAGCAGCGGCGAGTCTTCCGGCAGATGCACGCGCAAGGCAGCTGGCATTGCCGCAAAGCGCAGCTTGCGACTCTCCATCGGCTCGCCATCCAGATTGAGATCCAGACCTTCCGGTGCCTCGACCTCCAGCCAGGGCAGCCGCGCACTCAGCGACACGCTCTGCAAGCCATTGATACCGCCAGACAGCAGCGTGCCCAGGGTGCCGACCACATCGGCCGCCGCCGGAACGATGCAGATATCCAACAAGCTATCGTTGACCCGCGCCTGCGGACACAGCACATGCCCGCCGCCGGCCTGGCGGCCATTGCCGATGCCGAGTGCGAGAAACTCGCCTTCCCACTGAAAGTCCGGCCCGGTAAAGCGGCCAAACGATGACTGAACTTCAGCAAAGCGTGTCAACCCCGTCAAAAAGTAAGCCGCGCCGCCGAGCAGACGTTTGAGGTCTTCCGAGGTATTGGCGGTGACATTGGAGCCAAAANCCGCCAGTGGCCATATTGAGAAACACCTGACCATCGACTTCGCCCAGATCAATCGGTTGCGCAGGCGTATCCAGCAGCGCCAGGGCAATTCGCGGGTCAAGGCCAATCCCCGCCGCGTGGGCAAAATCATTGGCCGTGCCCAATGGCAACAAGGCCAGGCTGGCCTTGGTTTTTGCCAGTGCCATGGCTTCGGCCACCTCGCGCAGGGTGCCATCGCCGCCGCCGGCGATCAGGGTCGGGTAACCGGCCTGCAAGGCTTCATTAACCAGACGCTGCGCATCGCCACCCTCCCAGGTAACCCGTACATCCAGCTGCCAGCCCTCTTCACGACGCTCCTGCACGGCAGCACGCACCTCGGCATTGAGAGCTTGCTTGCCATGCAGAATCAGCAGCGCTTTACGTTTTTGCATTCCCGGCATCCTTTTCACGCCTTTAGATAAAGGCTCAGCAACATGATTTGCGGCTGTACCCGCTTGCGACAGGCCCCCAAAAACATCAACTAATCAGATTATTAAGCTCAATATTTACGTATTTTTAATCGTATTGATTTATTGGATCATCTGTTCATCGCCACTGAACACCGCCGCTGAAAGCCGGTGTTCCTCAATGAGGATACGCAGATGATCGAAGTACGCCCCTTCGCCGAACTCGGCGGTGCCCATCATGGCTGGCTGAATGCCCGTCATCACTTTTCCTTTGCCGAATACTATGACCCGGCGCGCATGAGCTGGGGACCGCTGCGGGTCTGGAACGATGATGAAATCGCGCCGCATACAGGCTTTCCGACCCATCCGCACCGCGATATGGAAATCATCACCTATGTACGCCAAGGGGCCATCACCCACAAGGACAACCTGGGTAACCATGGTCGTACCGAAGCCGGTGATGTGCAGGTAATGAGCGCCGGCACCGGGATTGCCCACAGCGAATACAACCTGGAAGACACCACCACCAAGATCTTCCAGATCTGGATTCAGCCAAACCAGTCGGGCCTGCCGCCGTCCTGGGGCGCCAAGCCGTTCCCCAAAGGTGAGCGCGCCGGCACCTTTGTCACCCTGGCCAGCGGCTTTGCCGAAGATCAGGATGCCCTGTCTATCCGTACCAATGCACGGATGGCCGCCGCCACCCTGCAAGCCGGGCAGAGCACCGAGTACCCGATTGGCGCGGCACGCAAAGCCTATCTGGTAGCCGCCAGCGGCAGCATCGAGGTCAACGGCATGAGCGCCCAAGCTCGCGATGGTGTGGCAATCAGCGATGTAGAGGTAATCCGGGTGACGGCTATCGAAGATAGCGAAATCATCCTGGTGGATGTGGCCTGACCCGTCACTGCAGAACCTGTCCAAAGGCTCGCGAGCTAGAGTCCTGCAAGGCAAAAACAGGCGAGGAAGCGGAGTGTACTTTTGTACATGAGCATTCCGAGCCGGTTTTTAACGCAGCAGGGCCGACGCGCAGCAGCCTTTTACGCCGGGTAGCCGGTAATTTTGCGAATGGTTTGATACAGCGGCTTGAGTTGTTTGTACATGCGCTGATAAACCTGCGTGTACAGCTGCTGATAGGTGCGCTGCGCGTCTGGATTGGGGGTAAACACCTGACCGACCCGAGTCATGGCTTTGATCGCTGTCGGGTAATCCGGATGCAACCCCAGGCCCACCGCACAATTGATCGCTGCGCCCAGGCCGCTGGTTTCATACAGGTGTGGACGCTCTGCAGGCAGGCCGAAGATATCAGCCGTCAGCTGCATCGCCGCATCGCTTTGCGAACCACCGCCGGAAACGCGCAGGCGGGTGATACGGGTGCCCGAACGCTTCTCGATCTTCTCCTTGCCCTGGCGCAGGGCATAGGCCAGCCCTTCCAGAATCGCCCGGTAGATATGCGCGCGGGTGTGCACGTCGCCAAAGCCGATGATCGACCCCTTGGCCTCCAGGCCCGGCTCACGTATGCCCGGCGACCAGTAGGGCTGCAGCATCAGCCCCATGGAGCCGGCGGGCACGCTGTTGACCAGCTCATCGAACAATGCCTCAGGCTCAACGCCCAGCTCTTTGGCCCGCTGCATCTCACGCAGGCCAAACTCCTGCTTAAACCAGCTGACCATCCAGAAACCGCGATAAATCATCACCTCGGTATTGAAGTGATCGGGAATCGCCGAGGGGTATGGCGGAATAAGCGGAATGGTTTCCAGGTACTTGCTGCGGGTGGTGTTGATGGTCGCCGTAGTGCCATAGGACAGGCACGCCGTGCTCGCCTCCACACCGCCGGCACCAAGTACCTCACAGGCCTTGTCGGCACCGGCGGCAATCAGCGGCAGGCCTTCGGGAATCCCGGTATGGCGGCTCGCCGCCGCGCTGATATGGCCGAGTAGCTCACCGGGCTTGCACAGCTCAGGCAACTGCTCGCGGCGCACCGGCATGGCCTGCCATTTCCAGTCGCCGGGTTTGGCCCACTGCAGGCGTTTGTAGTCGAATGGCAGGTAGGCCACGCAGCTGGTCAGCGAATCGACAAACTTGCCGCACAGCCGGTGAGTAAGAAACCCTGAGAGCAGCAGCACCTTGTGGGTATTGGCCCAGATGTCCGGCTGGTTCTGCGCGACCCAGTTGACCTCGGCCTGGGCGCGAAAGTAATCCACCGTAGCCTGCAGGCCCGCCAGTTTGAACAGCCAGCCCCAGGGCCCGGTAATCCGCCCTTCGACCTTGGCCTGACGTTGATCAAGCCAGAGCATCGCCGGGCGCAAGGGCTGACCTTGCTGATCAACATTTATCAGGGTGCCGCGCTGAGTGGTCAGTGACACACCCTTGATCAGACTGCGGTCGATATCCACCTGTTGCCACAGCTGAGCGCAGGCCTGACCCAGGCTGGCCCAGTAATACTCGGGGTCCTGCTCGGCCCAACCGGGCTGTTTGGAGTAATAAGCCTCAAGTTCCACCTTGCCCTTGGCGAGCAGGTTGCCCTGAAGATCGAACAACAGCGCCCGGATACTTTGGGTGCCATTGTCGATGGCCAGCAGGTAACTTTTCTCGCTCAAGACGCAGTCCTTCCTATTGATCAATCTTCTGCCGGCAGGCTGTAGCAGCGCTGCCAAAGTTGCAGATACACCTGCTCTTCCCACTGCCAGCGCGTGTCACTCCAGCCCAGGCGGGCCTGACACAATGCGCGGATACGCGGCAATTCGGCCACTGCACCCTGAGCCAACAACAGGCCAAGGCGGGTACGGCGTAGCAGCAGATCATCCAGGTGCAGCACCAGTTCCTGCTCGGCCGCCCAAGCCAGCTCGGCCCACAGCGTATCCGTACCCGCCACCTGCTCGACACCCAATTCCTCAAGCAACGCCAGCAGCTGTGGCAGCGCTCGACCATAACGGCCGATCAGGCGCTTCTGCTGAGCAGGGCTTAGGGTTGGCATCGGGTGACTGGGTACAGGTGCAAAGGTCGCCGCGCCTTGATCATCCACAGTACGTCCCACAAAAGGCGCACAGGCCCGCAGCACTTCCAGCGCCAATAGACGGAAGGTGGTCAGCTTGCCGCCAGCCAGGGTGACGCAGCCGGGCTCAACCCACAGCGCATGCTCACGTTTCTCATCCGAGGGCTTGCGCCCAGCAACGCCGTCGCTGACCACCGGACGTACGCCTGCCCAACTCGACAGCGCATCCGCAGCGCGAATCCCGGCGGACGGAAATTGCTGATTGCAGGCAGCCAGCAGGTAATCCACCTCTTCGCGGCTGATTCGTGCTTCCTGCGCCAAGGGCGCCGAGTGATCCAGATCGGTGGTGCCGATTACCGTCGCGCCTTCCCAGGGGAAGACAAACACCGGACGCTTATCAACCACGTGCATAAAACTGAAGGCATGGGCCACCGGCAAGCGCCAGGCGGGCAGCAGCAGATGACTGCCGCGTAGCGGACGGATATGTTCCAGGCCAGTTTTCTGCCGCAACTGATCAGCCCAGGCACCGGTGGCCTGAGCCACCACGCGGCTGTTAAAGCGGTACAACTTCCCGGTTTCGGCATCTTCGGCCAACAGGCCGCTGACCTGCCCGCCTTCGCGGCGCAGCTCGGCCACGCGCATACCGTTGAGCGCTTCGCCGCCATCGGCACGGGCTTCACCCAGCACGCGCTGCACCAGCCGCGCATCGTCGGTCACCGCATCGAAAAAGCGCGTACCGCCCAGCAGCCCGTCTTCCTTCAGGCCCGGAGCCAGATAGCGCAGTTGCTGCAAGGGGTAGTACAGATGGTTGCGCTTGCCGGCCAGGGCGTCGTACACCGCCAGCAAGCTGCCAAATACCTTGGGGCCGGGAAAGCCGCCCTGGTAATGGGCCATGATAAAACTCAAGGGGTCGACCAAGCCCGGCGCTTCCTGCAGCAGGCGCTGGCGCTCGCGCACCGAATCGCGGGTCAGAGCAAACTGGCCCTTGGCGATATAGCGCAGCCCGCCGTGGACCATTTTCGAGGAGCGACTGGAGGTGCCCCAGGCGAAGTCGCGCTGCTCCAGCAGCAGGCACTTCCAGCCGCGCCGCGCTGCTTCACGCAGAATCCCGGCACCGCTGATGCCGCCGCCGACCACGATCAGATCCCAATCGCGTGCGGCCAGCTCGGGCAAGGCCTGTTCGCGCCAGGCGGCGTTCCAGTTGTTCATCATCAATCCTGAATCAGCACGCCAGGTGCCAGGCGCTGCTCAGGATCGAAATGCCCGGCCAACGCCTTGAGCGTGGCCATGCCCAGTTCGCCCTTCTCCACCGGCAGGTAAGGCGCGTGATCGCGGCCGACACCGTGTTGATGGCTGATGGTGCCGCGATTCTCGGCGATGGTCAGGCTGGCGGCGTGCTTGAGCTTCTGCCAGCGCGCCATAGCCTCGGCGTAGCTATTGCCCGGGCGGAACACATAGGTGGTGTAGATGCTCGAACCCTCGTTGTAGACATGGGACAGGTGGGTAAACACATGCACCTGTTCACCCTCCTCGCTCAGGCCATTGCGCAGGCTGGCCTCGACTTTGTTCAGCAGGCTGTCGACGTTGCTCCAGTCGGTGGCGGTTTCCAGGGTGTCTACCGCATAACCGGCGGCCCACAGGCCGTGGCGCAGATAAGGGAAACGGAAGCGGTTCTCCGCCCACTTTTTGCCCAGCAGGGTGCCGGTAAATACGCCGTCAAAGCTCTTCAGCAGCTTCTTCGCCTGTTTCAGCGAGGCGGCGTTCTGTGTGCGGCTGCCGGTCACGCCGAAGGTCAGCATGCACTTGCCATCGCGTGCGCCGCGCAGGGCCAAGTATTTCTCCAGCCAAGCGATTTGCTGCGGATGGCCGGCCAGGGCCAGCTGGGTCTTGGTTTCGATGGCATTGGACAGGCGAAGCATCGACAGCGGCACCCGCGCCTGAGCCAGGCTGCGGATGGCGAGCAGCGCCTGCTGCCAGTTGGGCAGGAACACCGCATAGAAGTTTTCCTGCTCGGCCAGACGAGTGATGCGCACCTTGACCTCGGAAATGATGCCGAAGCGCCCTTCCGAACCCATCAGGATTTCGCGCAAATCGGGGCCGGCAGCAGACGCCGGGAAGGTCGGAATCTCCAGGGTGCCTGCAAAGGTCTCGACCTTGCCGCCGGCGAACAGCTGCTCGATGCGCCCGTAGCGCAGCGACTGCTGGCCGCTGGAACGGCTGGCGACCCAACCGCCGAGGGTCGACAGTTCCCAGGATTGCGGGAAGTGACCGAGGGTGTAGCCTTGGGCGCGTAACTGGCTTTCCACCTGAGGACCAGTGGCACCGGGGCCGAAGGTAGCGATCAGGCTGTCGTGATCGATCTCGATCAGCTTGCCCATGCGCTCAAGCGACAGGGTCAGCACCGGTTTGTTGCCGGCCTGCGGGTTGATATGCCCGGCCACCGAGGTGCCGCCGCCATAGGGGATCACGATCAGATCCTGCTGACTGGCCCAGGCTAGCAACTCGCGGATCTGCGCGGCGCTCTCCGGATAAGCCACGCCATCGGGAAACACGCCAAAATCGCCAGAACGCATCGCCAACCAATCTGGCAGGCTTTGGCCACGGGCATGGCGCACGCGGTCTTCGGCATTCAGGCAAATCAGCGGATGGGCTTGCAGACGCGAGGCGGGCACCTGGGCCAGCACCTGCTCCAGGCTGGCATCGGCCAGCACCTGGCCAGGGCCGACCAGTTCGGCGAGAAAAGCCTCGCCATGGGCCGGCAGTTCCACCACTGTTGCTTCATCACCCCAGCCGTTCCAACGTCGCATCTGTGTCTCCCGGATATTTCAGTCACCCTCGATGGCTGCCTATACTAGCTGGCCGCCCAGGAGCGTCACTGTCGAATCGGGCCAGGCGCTATCGCCAATCAAGACATTCAGAATAAGAAGATGACCGACAACCTCGGCTACACCTCAGTCCCCTCCCTGCTCAAATACCTGCGCCATGCCGAGCAGCTGGGTCTGGATATCGATCAGGCGCTGACGGCGGCCGGCATCAAGGCCGAGGACCTGGCCGACAACAGCAAGCGCATCCCCAGCGAAACCCATGAACGCCTGCTCGCGCATTTGCTGCGCGTGTCTGGTGATCCGCTGTTCGGTCTGCACTGCGCGCGTTTTGTGCAGCCAGGCTCCTGGAGCGTGCTGGGTTATATCACCATGAACTGCGCAACACTGGGTGAGGCCATGAGTCGCATCGTGCCTTACGAGAAATTGGTGGGAGATATGGGCGTCAGCCGGGTCGAGGCGGCCAACGACCATGTTCGCCTGATCTGGACCTGCCGCCATCAGGCTCAACCGATCCGCCGGCATATGGTGGAAAACGTGCTGGCTTCCTGGCTGCTGTATGCGCGCTGGATCTCCGATTCGGACAGTTCGCCGCGGGAGGTGTGGTTCGAGCACGCACTGCCTGAAGGCGGCGATATTGCCGAGTACCAGGCGATTTTCGGCTGCCCGATCCGCTTCGAGCAAAGCGGCAATGCGCTGATCGTGCCGCTGGAATACCTCGCCGTGCCGCTGCGCCAAGCCGACGCCAACCTGCTGCGCACCCTGGAAGAACACGCCCTGACCCTGATGGCCGGGCTGGACGACAACGAGCCGCTGCCACAGCGGGTAAAGAACGCCCTGCGTCTGTTGCTCAAGGATGGTTTGCCGAGAAAGGAACGGGTCGCGGAGAAATTCAATATGACGGTGCGCACCCTGCAGCGTCATCTGCAACTGGCCGGCACCAGCTACCAGCAGATTCTCGATGAACTGCGCCAGGAACTGGCCGAGCACTACCTGTTGCGCAGCGACCTGACGATACAGGATATCGCCAGCTACCTGGGCTTTACCGAGTCGCGCTCGTTCCACCGCAGCTTCAAGACCTGGACCGGACAGACCCCAGGCGAATTTCGCGAGAGCCAGCGCAAAGCGTAACGGCGCTAGCCGAGAATCTCGCTTAGCGGGATAAACCTCAGGCTATCGCCCTCGCTCAAGGTGGTGTTCTCCAGCACCTCAGCAAAACCCTCAGCCCAGGCGGCGCTGCGCAGCACCCCGGAACTCTGGTTCGGGTAAGGCACCACCCGGCCGTTTTCCAGACGCGCGCGCAGGTATTCGCGGCGATTGCCAGCTTTACTCCAAACGAAACCGGCCGGCATCGGAAAGCCCAACGGTTCGACCCGCTGCACGCCCAGGCGGCGCAGCAGATACGGCCGCGCAAGCAGGCCAAAGGTCACCAGGGTCGAAGCCGGATTACCCGGCAGGCCGATTACTGGTACGCCACGGAACTGCCCGCAGGTCAGCGGTTTGCCCGGCTTGATCGCCAACTTCCACAGCGCCAGCTCACCCTCTTCGCGCAGGGCCATGCCGAGGAAATCCGCCTCGCCCACCGACACACCGCCGGTGGAGAGAATCAGGTCGACGCCGCTCAGCGCGCCCAGCGCCGCGCGGGTCAGCTCCAGGTCATCAAGCAGAATGCCGCCATCCACAACCTCGCAGCCCAGACGCTGCAACCAGGCGATCAGTAAACGGCGGTTGCTGTTGTAGATCTGCCCGGGGCCGAGCGGCTGACCGGGCTCAACCAGCTCATCGCCAGTCGATAACACCGCCACGCGCGGCCGCCGACGCACCGTCAATTCGGCGCAACCCAGGGACGCAGCCAGGCCCAGTTCAATCGGCCCTAAACGAGTACCGACCGGCAATACCGAGTCGCCGATACGGGTTTCCTGGCCCTGGGCGCGCACGTTCTGCCCGAGCTTCAGCGGCTCGCTAAAGGCAACGCGGCCGTCCTCGCCGAGCACAGCGTTTTCCTGCATTTCCACGCTATCGGCACCGGCTGGCAGAGGCGCGCCGGTAAAAATCCGCGCGCAGGTGCCGGACTGCAAAGGCGCAGGCGCACTGCCGGCCTGAATACGCTGACTGACGACCAGAGGCTCGTCATTCCAATCGGCCAGGCGCAGGGCGTAGCCATCCATGGCACTGTTGTCCCAAGGCGGCAGATCCAGCTCGGCAAGCAACGGCTCGGCCAATACCCGGCCAGCGGCATCGCTCAGCTTGACCCGCTCGCATTCAACAATCGCGCTGGCCTCGGCCTGCGCCAGCAAGCGCGCCAGCGCCGCCTCAACGGGCATCAATCCCAGCTTGTCACAGCAGCTCATCCACGGCTCTCGCAGACGGCCACCGACTTGAGATGCGGGACGAAATTGCACGGGCGATGACGGTTATCCAACTGCTCGCCGAGGATGCCATCCCACGCCGTGCGGCAGGCATTGGTCGAACCCGGCAGACAGCACACCAGGGTACCGTTAGCCAGGCCGGCCAAGGCGCGGGATTGAATGGTCGAGGTGCCGATATCAGGCACGGAAATCTGCCGGAACAGCTCACCAAAACCATCGACCTGTTTATCCAGCAGACAGCTCACCGCTTCCGGGGTGCTATCGCGGCCAGTGAAGCCGGTACCGCCAGTAATCAGCACCACCTGCACCTGATCTTCGGCAATCCAGGTGGCGACCTGGGCGCGAATTTTGTACAGATCGTCCTTCAGCAAAACCCGTGCGGCGAGCTGGTGACCAGCGGCCTGCAGGCGGTCGACAAACAGCTGGCCGGAGGTATCGGTTTCCAGGCTGCGGGTGTCGCTGACGGTCAACACCGCGATATTCAAGGGCACGAAATGTGCCTCGGCCTTGTGGTTCATGGCAGGCTTCCAGTTATGGGCGATAATGCCCGCCGTTATATCACAGGCCCGCTTTCGGAGACTGCGCATGCCCGCTCCCACCACCCTGCCCCGCTGTTCTGTTTTGCTGCTTGCTGGCGGCCGTGGGCAACGCATGGGCGGCGCTGACAAGGGCCTGCTCGACTGGCAAGGCCGCCCGCTGATTGCCTGGCTGCACGAGCTGGTGCGACCGCTAACCGACGACCTGCTTATCTCCTGCAACCGCAACGCCGAGCGCTATGCGCCCTTCGCAGATCGCTTGGTTAGCGATGACGAGGCGGACTTCCAAGGCCCGCTGGCGGGCATTCGCGCCGGCCTGCGCGCCGCGCGCCAGGAGAATGTATTGATCCTGCCGTGTGATGCCCCGCAACTCGACAGACCGCTGCTTGAGGCGCTACTGAACCTGGCCGGTGAGCGCGCAGTCGTGGTACGGCAGGGCGAGTTTCTCGAGCCGCTGTTCAGCGTCATTCCCCGTGCACTGCATGCCGACCTGGAACAGGCCTGGCAAGCCGGCGAACGCAGCCCGCAACGCTGGTTGCGCAGCCTTAATCCATTGACAGTGGAGTGCCCACTCGGTGACCCTCGCCTGGCCAACTTCAACACGCCCGACTTGTTGACGACACGCGGATAAACGCCGGCAAGGGAACTTGACCGACAAAGTTTCGTCACAAGCAGGGTAAAAACCTCTATCCAATCAAGGAGAAACCCATGTCTCAGCGGATTATTCCAGCATTGCTGCTTACCTTGGGCCTGGTCGCGCTGACTGGTTGCGCGTCGCCAACGGTAATCACCCTCAATGATGGCCGCGAAATTCAGACCATCGACGAGCCGAATTTTGACGAGGATTCGGGCTTCTACGAGTTCGAACAACTCGATGGCAAACGCGCCAAGGTCAACAAGGATCAAGTGCGTACCGTCAAAGAGCTGTAAGCAGATAACCCAGGCGTTGCCACGTACTACTTGCCCAGCGCCTGGGCTCTGATCGATATATTCAACGCGCTTGGCCAATAGCAAAAATTAAAACCTAAGCCCTTGTGCGGTAAAACTTTCTCAGTAAAATTTCTGACCCATTCGGAGTGTAGCGCAGCTTGGTAGCGCGTCTCGTTCGGGACGAGAAGGTCGCAGGTTCGAATCCTGTCTCTCCGACCAGATCACATAAAAAGCCCGCTTAATCGCGGGCTTTTTATGTCTGGAGAAAGGTTATTGCAAGCTTTCGAACGCATGCACCAGGGCCTTGCTCAGGTCCACGATGGAGAACTTGGTCAGCACATCATTGGCACCAACTGCCTTGGCTTTTTCGGTGTTCATGGTGCTGTCGAGTGAGGTGTGCAGCAGCACATAGATCTGGCCGATATCCGGCTTCTTGCGCAGCGTACGCACCAGGTCGTAGCCGTCCATTTCCGGCATTTCGATATCCGACACCAGCACCTCGATGGGCTCCCCGGCATCGAATTGCCGCTGCAGCAACTCAAGGGCGTCGGCGGCGCTGCGCACCATCTGGCAATCCAGCTCCAGCTTGCGCAGGGTAATCATGGTCTGGTGCAGCGCGACGTGGGAGTCATCCACCACCAGCACGCGACGCCCCTTGAGCAGCGCACGTTCGCGCTCGGACAACAGCTGCTCGTCCAGCTCCTCGACAATCATCGGCGCGAGTTCGTGCAGAACTTTTTCGATATCGAGAATCTGCACGATCTTGCCGTCGATCTGCGTCACCCCAGTGATAAAGGCTTTGCTGCCAGAACCTGCTGGCGGCGGGCGTACATCGCGGGTGTAGCACTGCACGATGCGCTCCACGCTTTGCACATGCAGGCCCTGACGCGAGCGACTGAGTTCGGTGACGATCAGACAACCGTCGTTGTTGCCAGGCACGCCCTGCTCGCCGATGGCCTTGGCCAGATCGATCACCGTCAGCGCCGAACCCCTCAGGGTCGCCACGCCACGCACATGAGGATGGCGGCTGGGCAGTTTGGTCAACGTGGGGCAGGGAATAATTTCCTGAACTTTGAGCAGATTGATCCCCAGCAAGCGGCCGCTGTGCAAACGGAACAGCAGCAGCGACAGGGCGTCTCCAAGCACCATGCTCATTGATCTTCTTCCTTCAATAAATCACTGACCGCGCGCACCTTGAGCATCAGGCGCTACGCAGGAACTCGACAATCTGTTCGGCTTCGAATGGCCAGTTCAACTCGGCTCCGGTATCGCTGCGACGCAGCACCGGAATGCGCAGACCATAGTCCTCGACCCAGTGTTCATGCTCGGCAATATCGACCAGTTCGACCAGCAGGCCGTGCTCGACAAAAGGCATCAGCAACACTTCGGCCACCTCGCACAGGTGGCAGCCGAGCGTACCGAATAATTGGCATTCCGGGAGCATCTGCGCACCTCCACTGACTACTGGAGGTGCAGTTTAGCACTGCCCCAGGTTCAGGCGTTCGTGGACTTGCTGCTGTCTAGGGCGGGGTTGAGCAGGTTCTGCAGGCCATCGAGCAAACGACTGTTGAGTTGCTCAGCCTTGTCCAGACGACCGCTGTCGAAACGCTCATCCAGCGAGAAGCCGCCTTTGAGCATATCCAGCAGGCTGGTTTTAGCTGTGCCTTCTTCAGCCACCTGATTGGCGCTACGCAACGCTTCGAGCAAGCCCTGGGCATAGTCGATCAACGAGCTGTTGACCGCACTGGCCGCCTGGCCGCCGTCTTGCGCCACGGCGCTGTAGGCATCGGTTGCCTGACGCACAGTGGTTTGGGTCAGACGCAGGGACATGGATGCCAATTGCTCGCCATCCATTTCCAACGCCATGGCGCGGTCGAAGGCGCCAGACAGATCACCGGCATAGAACTTGTTGGAGAGGTCCTGCACCTGGCCGAAGAGCTTTTCCAGCGCGGCGCGCTCTTCGTCATCCAGCTCGCCTTCGACGCTGACCTGCCAGGCACCGATCTGCATGCTGCCGGACTGGCTGCTGGCAACTACCGAACTGCCGTTGCCATTGCTGCTGGCGACAACGCCGCTCTGCGACCAGTTGGCCGAAGCCTGGGCAATGGAAATACGCAGGCGGTCACCATCACGGGTGGTCACCTCCATATCGAAGGTTTCCGCTTGTGCGGCAAACCGCTCGCTGTAAGCAGCGAGCTTGGTAGTACCGTCAACCAGCGCAGCATCCGGATTAAAGCGTTTGTCTAGGTCGCTGAAACCGTCCTGGATTTTCTGGTAGGTGTCGTCGATATCGCTCGCCACCTTGCCTTGCAGAACGCCCATGCCGTCGAGGATTTTGCGCGCTTCGGCAAAGCCCTTTTCCACGCCGCTACGGGCCTGATCGAGAAGCTTCTGCAGCTTGCCGGTATCGGCACCGGCGGCTTGTTCGCTTTGCAGGCGCTGCTCGATAAAACCGAGAATGCGCCCGGCGACTTTCTCCGGGGTGTAATCATTGGCCTTGCCGGCCAGCGCGCCGGGCTCAAGCCCCAGGCGTTCAGCCAGGCGATTGGCCAGTGTTGCCTGCGCGTCAGCAGCATTGCGCACAACAGGCTGAGCAGTGGCGGAGGTAGGACGTGAAGCAGAGGATAAATTTGAGGCCAGGGGGTTCATGGCAAAGTACCTAGGCGGTGTATCTGACTGGTTGGCGGCCGTACGGGATAAAACTTTAGCCTAACTGCGGATAAACCGATCAACGGCGCGCCAGGCATTCTAGAGCGATTGCACTGGCATCCGCTGCGCACTAGGCCGTATCAGGCAGCACCCGAGCAGACCAAAGTCTAAAGGCCAAGCACCAACGCCCATGCTTTATTGCGCCTCGCTGTAACAGATCGGCCACAAGCCGACCCGCACACACGAGGAGCTAACAATAATGACTCAATCTCCCCTCGCTCGCGCTGTGGCATTCGCCACACTGGGCACCTGCCTCTGCCTGCCATCGCTGGCCCAGGCAGAGTTTATCAAGGACAGCAAAGCCAGCCTCGAGCTGCGCAACTTCTATATGAACCGCGACTTCCGCGACCGCCCCGCATCCGGCCAGGCAAAGGCTGAAGAATGGGCTCAAGGCTTTATCTTGAAAGTCGAGTCGGGCTTTACAGAAGGCACCGTAGGGTTTGGCCTCGATGCATACGCAGGCACCGGCCTTAAGCTCAGTTCAGACGATGACCGTGCAGGCACAGGGCTGCTGCCCAGCGCCTTTGGCAATGAGGGCCCAGGAAGTTATGGCGAAGCCTCTGCGGCGGTGAAAGCCAAACTATCCAACACCGTGCTCAAAGTGGGCGGCTTGATGCCCAAGTTGCCGATCGTCTCCTCCGGCGATTCGCGTCTGCTACCTCAGGTATTTGACGGCGCCATGATCACCTCCCAGGAGATCGCCGGACTGACGCTAAATGGCGGTCAGTTGCGTCAAACCAACTTCCGCAATTCGACCAACCGTGAAGACATCCGTACTACCAATTACGCAACTGGAGTCAGCGACCGCTACAACTTCGGCGGTGGCACCTACCAGTTCAATGCCGGCAACACCACGGCCGGTCTGTGGTACGGCGAGCTGCAGGATGTCTATGACCAGAAGATGTACAACCTGATCCATACCCAGCCGATTGGCGACTGGAAACTGGGAGCCAACCTTGCCTACTTCGACTCGTCAGAAAATGGCCGCAACCTAGTCGGCAAAATTGATAACAACCTCACCTCATTAATGCTATCCGCTGGGATTGGTGCTCACACTTTCCGCCTGGGTTATCAGGACAGCAGTGGCGACAACCCCTTCCCGTTTCTGGGCGAAACCGACCCAGCTATTGCCAGCTATCTGCAAATCCTCGACTTCACCCGTGCGAACGAACAGTCCTGGCAAGCGCGCTATGACATCAACTTCGCCACTTACGGTGTGCCAGGCCTGAGTGCTTTCGTTCGCTACGTAACAGGTGATGGATTTGACCTTGCAGATGGCAGCAACGGGAAAGAGTGGGAACGCGACCTAGACATCACTTACACCATTCAAGAAGGCACCTTCAAGAACCTGGCTTTCCGCTGGCGTAACGCGATGGTGCGCTCCAATGCCAGCATCGGCGACCTCGACGAAAACCGTCTGATCGTCAGCTACACCCTGCCGCTGTTCTAAGCCTCAACGCTTAAGCGGTCGCAACAAAAAAGGCCCGGACATTGTCCGGGCCTTTTGCATTAACACGTAGCCATCAATCCTGGCTGACGGCGCCAATCTTGTGCACCGAGAGGTCGGCACCGTAGTACTCCTCCTCCTGGCTCAGGCGGATGCCCACGGTGGCTTTCAACACACCGTACACCAGCACACCGCCAATCAAGGCCACCACCACGCCCAGCGCGGTGCCGACAAACTGGCTGGCCAGGCTGACGCCGCCCAGGCCACCCAGCGCCTCTTGGCCGAAGATGCCGCAGGCAATACCGCCCCACACGCCGCACAGACCGTGCAGCGGCCAAACGCCGAGCACGTCGTCGATCTTCCACTTCACCTGGGTCGCGGTAAACGCCCAGACGAACAACGCACCGGCAATGGCGCCAGTGACAAGGGCACCGACCGGATGCATCAGGTCGGAACCGGCACACACCGCCACCAGGCCAGCGAGCGGACCGTTGTGCAGGAAGCCTGGGTCGTTACGGCCAACAAGCAAGGCGGCCACTGTGCCGCCGACCATCGCCATCAGGGTGTTGACCGCCACCAGGCCGCTGACGCTGCCCAGGGTCTGTGCGCTCATAACGTTGAAGCCGAACCAGCCGATGATCAGAATCCACGAGCCCAGCGCCAGGAATGGAATATTCGACGGGGCAAAGGCCACCAGGCGGCCCTCGCGGTAACGCCCATCACGGCGACCCAGCAGGATCACCGCGCCAAAGGCCAGCCAGCCGCCCATCGCGTGCACCACCACCGAGCCGGCGAAGTCATGGAAGGTTGCGCCAAACTGCGCTTCCAGCCAGGCCTGCACGCCGTAGTTGCCGTTCCAGATCATCCCCTCGAAGAAGGGGTAGATAAAGGCCACGATCAGCACCGTGGCACACAGCTGCGGGCCGAACTTGGCGCGCTCGGCGATGCCACCGGAAATGATCGCCGGGATGGCCGCAGCAAAGGTCAGCAAGAAGAAGAACTTCACCAGCGCATAGCCGTTGCCTTCAGTCAGCACACTGGCTGGCTCAAGGAAGGTCACGCCGTAGGCAATCCAATACCCGACAAAGAAATAGGCCAGGGCCGATACGGCAAAGTCGGAGATGATCTTCGACAAGGCGTTGACCTGGTTCTTCTGCCTGACCGTACCCACTTCGAGAAAGGCAAAGCCGGCATGCATGGCCAGCACCATCACGGCACCGAGCAGGATAAACAGGGTATTGGAGCCGTGAATCAGGGTTTCCACAGCACTGTTGATGTTTTCCATCTGCGAAGAAAACTCCGTCGCGGGGAAAAAGCACCAAAGCGGATCACAAACCGATAAATACGCACCATATAGCGGCACTTATCCGAAACCACCTTGCCGAGACCGAGCCTGTACAGCACCAAGCCGGTGCTGACTGAACCTTGTCTCGAAGTACTTATTCCATAGTTATTAAGAAGTTATTGATGCACCACGGCGTCCTGGCCAGAACCCTTGCAGCCCCATAAAGGAGCGTAGTTGCAAGAGCGCGCACCAGCGCAATGCAAGCGCTGTACCAGCCGATAGGCCATCAGCAGCAGCCGCGCAGGCAAGAAAAAAGGAACCACGGCCCCACAGGGGACTCGAAACCCCTACACTGCCCTCGTCATAAGGAGAGACACCATGGCTCGTAAGACCCCCGTATCATCCAGCTCGGATCAGTTACTTGACGAATTCCAGGCGCTGGTACGCGATACCGAAAGCTTGCTGCAGCACTCAGCCAGCCTCGCAGGCGAACAAGCTGAAGAGCTGCGCGAGCAGATCCGCAGCAGCCTAGGCCGCGCACGCAGCACCCTGCACAATGCCGAAGACGCCCTGCATGCACGCGGCAAAGCGGCTATTGAAGCCACCGAAGGCTATGTGCAGACTCACCCGTGGCAAACCCTCGGCATTGCTGCCGCTATCGGTCTGCTGTTGGGCATGCTGATTACCCGCCGTTAAAGAGAACATTAATGGATGCAACACCGTCCACCCCGCCAAGTCGCGGCAGTTCGCCACGGCGATTTGCCAGCGCCTTGCTGGGGTTATTGCAGGGCCACATCGCGCTGTTTGGCGAAGAGCTCAAAGAACAGCAAAGCCATACTCTCAACCTACTGGTACTCACCAGCCTGAGCCTGCTGTTCGGCCTGCTGCTGGTTATCGGCTTGTCCGCCGCACTGCTGATTACCTTCTGGGAGACGCACCGCCTGCTGGTTATCAGCGCCCTGTGTGCCTTCTATGCAGTGGGCCTGCTCGGCACCCTGATCGCGCTGTTGCAGCGTGTACGCAATGCGCCGGCGCCCTTCAGCGCCAGCCTTGAAGAACTGGCCCGCGACCGTGAGCAACTGCTGCCATGACTATGCCCGAGCTACCCGCTAAGGCCTCGCGCCGCGAGCTACGCAAAACCCTACTGCGCATGCGTCTGGAAATGCACCGCCAGGAACTGCGCCACGAAACCCTGGTGATGCTGCAACCGCTGCGTCAGGCGCAACACTGGCGCAATAACTGGCGTGAAGAACTGGGCAATAGCAACGCACCACTTTGGGTCGCTGGCGGAGCCCTGCTATTGGCAACCATCGGCATCCGCCGTGGCCAATGGCGACGCTGGCTGCGCATCGCGCTGATCGCCTTCCCGCTGCTCAGGCGCAATCCGCCGCGGCGCCCGGACACACCCGCAGACTCGACTAAAGATACCCGCGCAGGGGATTGAGCTGGCCACGATCTTGCTTAGCCACCTAGCTACGCCGCCCACTGGGGCGTCTTGCCTGGCTAAGGAACTGCGCAGTGTTCAACGGTCAACCGCTTGCTGTATTCCAACCCTTTATTGATACCGCCACCGGACGTATTGCCGGTGTCGAGGCCTTGGCACGCCTGCGCAGCGATGATGGCCGGCTGCACTCGGCAGGCCCATTGTTCAGTGACCCGAGAACCCCACCTACCGCTCTGCGCCGCCTTGACCGCGAGGTGCGCGAGCAAGCCCTGACGCGCTTTCATGAAGCCCCGCAGGACTGGTTCCTCAGCCTGAATATTTCCCCCCGCTGGATCAGCCGGCTGCGCCCCGAGCAAGCCCTGCCCAGCCTCAAACAGCTGCAACGCAGCGGCATCGACCCGGCGCGCATCGTCTTTGAAATCACCGAACTGGGCGGCGCCAGCACGCGTCTGCCGGGCGTGGTGGAGCGCTATCGACAAGCCGGCGCACGCATCGCCATCGACGACTTCGGTGCCGGCTACTCGCAACTCGACCGCGTGCTGGCCCTGCAGCCGGACATCCTCAAGCTGGACATGCGCCTGTTTCAACAGGCCGCGCGCGGCGGCCCGAGCAGTGAGATCGTCAAGGCCCTGGCGCAGATGGCGGAAAAGACCGGCTGCTGGATTATCGCCGAAGGTGTGGAAACCGAAGCCGAACTGGATTTCGCCCTGGAGTGCGGGGCGCGTTATGTACAGGGCTACCTGTTTGCCAAACCGGAAGAGGCCTTCTTCAGCAGCCACGCCTTCGTCAAACGCTTCGCCCAGTTGCGCGATCACTACGTGCAGCAAAAACTCGCCGAGCGCGCACGCTTGATGACCCTGCGCCAGCAGCTGGGCGAACTGATGAACAGCTTCAAAACCTGGATCGAGGACGGTTCGCCAGCCGATCAGCTGCCACAACCGCACGCCTACCCCTGGCTGCTGCGCATCTACCAATGCGACCGCCACGGCACCCAGCTGACCGCCAACCTGGAATGGCGCGAGCATAGCTGGCACAGCGATGCCCGCTATGTCGGGCATAACTGGTCCTGGCGGCCGTACTTCTATCAGCTGCTGGCCGAAGGCTGGGAAGAACGCCGGCTGATTCTCTCCAGCACCTACCGCGATGCCACCACCAACCAGTACTGCCTGACCGCTGGGCAATTTATCGATAACGGCAAACGGCTGCTGCTGATCGATATCGACGCTGCCGGTTTCTAGGCTCGCGCGAGCATCCCAGGGCATTGACGAATGCCCTGGCGTGGCCACAATCAAGGAAGGACATGCAACGCAGAGTGCAGCCCATTGAGGCTGCCGGGTGTTCCACCGCCCACGGCGACTCAGCATCATGCAAGCGGCCATCTCCAGCTTACTGCTTGTACTCATACTGCTGCCCCAGACGCTCAAGGCCGAGGGGCCATCGGTTTTGCGCCTGTGCTACCAGCTGCAGGATCACCCGCCGTTCACCCTCCCCGCGAACAACGCACAAGCGCCTGGCCCCGGCATTCTGCTGGAGCTTATTCAGGCTGCCGCGACCCAGACCGGGCTGACCATCGACTGGCAACGCCAGCCCTGGAAACGCTGCATCCTTGCCCTGCAAAAAGGCGAAGTGGATGGCATCTTCCCGGCCATCTGGCAGGCAGAACGCGACACCTGGGGCCAGTTCCCCGGCCGCGACCCGCAACGTGGCCAGCCAGTGCAGCGGGAGTATCGGCTCTGGCAGGTCGACTACCCGATTGCCTCCCGCCGCGACACGCGCCTGAGCTGGGATGGCCAGCGCTTCGCCAACCTCAAGTACGGCCTGAGCTCGCCGCTGGGTTATCTAACCCACCAGCGCTTGGCCGATCTGGGCGCCCTTAACAGCGTTTCACTGCAACCCGACAAAGCCCTGCTACTGGTAGCCAGCGGGCGACTGGATGGTTTCGTGATCGAACGCAATATCAGCCTGGCGCTGATCGCCGAACTGCAGCTGCAAGAACAGCTGCAGTTTCTCCCGCACCCCTTGCTCCAAGCGGACTGGCACCTGCCGCTGTCACAGCCGTTCTACCAACGCCACCCGCAGCTAGCCATGCGCTTCTGGCAGGCCCTTGGCCAACAGCGCGAAGCGCGTGAAGCCGAATTGCGTCAGCGTTATATGCCTTAGGTAACGGCAGCAAAATGGCGGGCCTCGTCAGGGTATAAATCGCTCAACTGCCTACGGCGTGCCTTGCATCATCGACATAGAACCCCGAAGCTAGCCGGCAAAAGCCAGGTAACGGCGAGGATCTATCTTGGATTGGCAAACCCTGCTCAACCGTGAACGACTCGGCAAGCCGACGCACAGCGTCGCCGAACTGGGCCGCACCCCGTTTCATAAAGACCATGACCGCATCATCTTCTCCGGCGCCTTCCGCCGCCTGGGGCGCAAGACCCAGGTGCATCCGGTGTCGAGCAACGACCATATCCACACCCGCCTGACCCATTCGCTGGAAGTCAGCTGCGTTGGCCGTTCCCTGGGTATGCGCGTCGGCGAGATGATTCGCGATGCCCTGCCGGACTGGTGCGAGCCGAGCGACCTGGGCATGGTCGTGCAGTCCGCCTGCCTGGCCCACGACATCGGCAATCCACCCTTTGGCCATTCCGGTGAAGACGCCATTCGCCACTGGTTTCAGCAGGCCGCCGGGCGCGGCTGGCTGGATTCGATGAGCGCCGCCGAGCGCGGTGACTTTCTCAGCTTCGAAGGCAATGCCCAGGGCTTTCGCGTGCTGACCCAGCTGGAATACCACCAGTTCGACGGCGGCACCCGGCTGACCTACGCAACCCTCGGCACCTACCTCAAGTACCCCTGGACCGCGCGTCACGCCGAAGCCCTGGGCTACAAGAAGCACAAGTTCGGCTGCTACCAGAGCGAGCTGCCGCTGCTTGAGCAGATCGCCGGCAAACTCGGCCTGCCGCAGCTGGAAGAACAGCGCTGGGCGCGTCACCCGTTGGTCTACCTGATGGAAGCGGCGGATGACATCTGCTACGGCCTGATCGACCTGGAAGACGGCCTGGAAATGGAGCTGCTCGATTACAGCGAAGTCGAGGCACTGTTGCTTGATCTGGTCGGCGATGACCTGCCGGAAACCTACCGTCAGCTCGGCCCAGACGACTCCAAGCGGCGCAAGCTAGCGATCCTGCGCGGCAAAGCCATCGAACACCTGACCAATGCCGCCGCCGAGGCCTTTGTCGAGCAGCAGGATGCCTTGCTCGCCGGCACCTTGCAGGGCGATCTGGTCGAGCATATGCACGGCACCGCCAAGCGCTGCGTACAAAGCGCCAAGGACATGGCCCGGCAGAAGATCTTCCAGGACAAGCGCAAGACCCTGCACGAGATCGGCGCCTACACCACCCTGGAAATTCTGCTCAATGCCTTCTGTGGCGCGGCGCTGGAACAGCATGGTGGGCGTACGCCGTCCTTCAAGAACCGGCGTATTCTCGACCTGCTCGGCAATAACGCACCCGACCCCAACTGGCCGCTGTACCGCTCATTCCTGCGCATGATCGATTTTATCGCCGGCATGACTGACAGCTACGCTACTGAAATGGCCCGCGAGATGACGGGCCGTTCAAGCCCGGTATAAGTCATGAATAGCCTACTGCGACAAACCTTCAGCTGGCATGCCGGCCCGCCCGCCTGGGGCCCGGCGATGGTCGCCGGCTTCGGCTGCGCACTGCCGTTGCTGCTTGGGCTGTTCAGCGCTCATCCGGGCTTTCTCTGGGCTTCGGCAGGCGCCTTTCAGGCGGCCCAGGCCAACCCACTGCACCGCCTGGGCATGCTGCGCATGCTGATGCTCTGCGGCCTGGGTGCCTGCAGCGCTGGATTGGGCTTCTGGTCCGCCAGCCATCCCTATGCCAGCTTTCTGATCTTCGCGGTATTCGGCTTTCTGCTCGCCTGGCTGCAGCGCTTTGGCAGCGAAGCCGGCAAGCTGGGCATCGGCCTGGCCATCTGCCTGTGCCTGGGCCAAGGCCAGCAGGGCCTGGGCTCGCTGAACAACCCCTACGCCATCGCCATGCTGTTTATCCTCGGTGGGCTGTGGGTGATGCTGCTGGCCTTCGGCCTACGCGGCATGCATGGCCTGCGCATGTGGCCGTACATGCCGCGCTTTATCAGCATCTTCAAGGTACTCAAACGCCACGCCAAACGCCTACCGCAACAGAAATGGCGACTGCATGCGCTGGGCTGCACCCTGGCCTTCGCCCTCTCCGGCTTGATCGTCAACCTGGCCGAACTGCACCGCGGCTATTGGCTGACGCTGACCGTGGTTACCACCTTGCAGCTGGATTTTCAGGGCAGCCTGGTGCGCGCCGTGCAATCAATCCTCGCCAGCCTGGGTGCGGCGGGGCTGCTGATTCTGCTTGGGCATAGCATGCAGAATCCGGCGCTGATGGTCGCCACATTACTACCACTGATCGCCCTTAGCCGCGCCCTGCAAGCCAACCATTACGGCCTGTTTGTGCTACAGACCACGGTGTGTTTCGTGTTGCTGGCCGAAAGCCTGGCGCATGACTGGCAACTGCCACAGGTGCGCCTGCTCAATAGCCTGATTGGCGTGGTGCTGGCCTTGCTGGTAGCCCTACTGGTGTATGGCCTGGAGCGCTGGCTGGAGCACCGGCACAACCTGCAAAAAGCCAAGCACGGCGCAGACCCAATTTAGAGCTGCTGCAGCGCAAAAAACCTGCATCCGCGCAACGGCAAAGCGCATAAGGCTCCACTATGCTTTGCGCTTAGTCAGGGCATACAAGGGCATGTGCGGATGCAGCAGACAGCAAGGTCTAAGGAACGACGTTTTTCGCTCCATATCCATATCAGCGTGCTGTTCACCCTGCTGCTGCTGGGCTCAGGGGTGGTGCTGGGGTACTTCAATTACCAGCAGACCAGCAACATCATCCTCAGCAGCAGCGACCAGCTGTTCACCCAAATGCGCAAGGAAGTCCAGGCCGATCTGCGCAATACCTACCAACCGATTCGCTACATGATCAACCTGCTGGCGCGTAACGAGCAGATCAACGGCCGTGACCGCCATGAACGAATGATCATGCTGCCGATTTTCAGCCAGGCCCTGCGCGATAACCCCAAGCTGGCATCGATCTATGTCGGTTATGGCGATGGCAGCTTCTTTATGGTGCGGCCGCTGCGCAGCGAGAAACTCCGGCAGATCTTCTTTGCCCCCGACAATGCCGCGTATCAGGTGTGGAGCATCGACCGCATCAGCGAGCAACGTCTGGATTCCGAATACCTGTTCTTCGACGCACAACTGCAACCCATCAGCCGCAGGCAGAACCTCAAGGAAACCTACGACCCGCGCAGCCGTCCCTGGTACAACAGCGCGCTGCAGAGCCAGAAGCACTTCACCACCGCGCCCTATGCCTTCTTCTCCACCCAGGAAATCGGCACCACCATCGCCCGCAAGAGCAGCGAAACTACGGTGGTGGCCGCCGACCTGACTCTCGACGACCTCTCCGCTACCCTGGCCGAACACCGCCTGACGCCCTCCACCGAAGTGGTGCTGTACAGCCCCGATGGCAGCGCGGTTGCCTATCCAGACAGCTCGCGCCTGATTATTCCGGGGGAAAAGCTGCAACTGGCGCAGGTCAAGGATCTCAGCCCGGTGCTCGCCGACTTTCTCAGCCTCGGCCTCGATGAGGATCGTCAGGGCGCCGTACGCCTGAACAAGCAGCGTTGGCAAATTTCTTACAGCCAGTTCAGCGAGGGCGGCCCGCAAGGGCTGCGCCTGGCCCTGCTGGCTCCGGAAAGCGAGCTGCTGGCCGATGCTTACCGCATCCGCTGGCAGGGCGCGATATTGACCCTGGGCATCCTGCTGCTGTGCATCCCAATTGGCTGGCTGCTCTCCAATATCCTGGTCAAACCACTGCGTCTGCTGGTGGGTGAAGCCGAAGCCATCCGCAGCTTCAATTTCGATTACCCAGCCAGCGGCCGCTCCTTCGTCAAGGAAGTCGATCAGCTGGCGGTGTCGATGGGACGGATGAAGGACACCATCTCCAGCTTCCTCGATATTGCCGCCACACTCTCGGCGGAAACCCGCTTCGATGCCCTGCTGCGCCGGGTGCTGCGCGAAACCGTCGACCTCAGCGAAGCCAGCGGCGGCCTGCTCTATCTGCGTGACAGCAGCAGCGGCCGCCTCGAACCGCACGGCCTGTTTATCAACGAGCTGCAGCACAATCTGGAAGAGCATCGCATCCCTAGCTTCGACCCGAATGACCCAGCCCTGCCCAGCTGGCTAGCGCAAACGGCAACCGGCGGCTCCAGCGTCACCGTGGCGCTCGGCTTCGAGCATGCCCAGGGCTTCCAGAGTTTGCTGCACACCCTCGACAGCCCGCGCGCGCACCTGGTCTGTACCGGCTTGCATAACCGCCAGGGCCAGACCCTCGGCGTGCTGGTGCTGCTGCACCGCGACACCGGTGATGAAGCCGATCTGGCCATGCTGCGTCCCGAGCGCATCGCCTATGTCGAGGCGGTATCCGGCGTTGCGGCGCTGTGCATCGAGAGCCAGCGCCTGCTCGATCAACAGAAGAAACTGCTCGACGCCTTTATCCAGCTGATCGCTGGCGCCATCGATGCCAAGAGTCCCTATACCGGCGGCCACTGCCAGCGCGTACCGGAGGTCACCCTGATGCTCGCCCGCGCTGCTGCGGCAAGCAACGAAGCGCCGTTCCGCGATTACCAGCCCACTGACGAGGAATGGGAAGCCCTGCATATCGCCGCCTGGCTGCATGACTGCGGCAAGGTCACCGTGCCCGAGTACGTGGTGGACAAGGCCACCAAGCTGGAAACCATCTGCGACCGCATCCATGAAGTGCGCATGCGCTTCGAAGTGCTCAAGCGCGACGCCTGGATCAGTTACTGGGAAAACCTCAGCCAGGGCGGCGAATCGTCCAACCTGGCTCAGGTGCGCGATGAGCTGCTCGCCACCCTGGATGATGAGTTCACCTTTATCGCCCGCTGCAACCTGGGCGGCGAGGCAATGGCCGAAGCTGATCTGCAGCGCCTGCGCAGCATCGCCGCGCGCACCTGGACGCGTACCCTGGATGATCGCATAGGGGTGTCCTGGGAAGAGAACCTGCGCCAATCGCGCACCCCGGCGCAGCCGCTACCGGTGCAGGAAACGCTGCTCAGCGACAAAGCCGAACACCTGATCGAGCGCCCCGAAAGCGAGCTGATCGCCGAGGACAACCCCTGGGGCTTCAAGCTGGAAGTGCCGCATTACAAACACAACCGCGGCGAGGTCTATAACCTCGGCATCGGCCGCGGCACCCTGACCAACGAAGAGCGCTTTATCATCAACGGCCATATGGTGCAGACCATCCGCATGCTCAGCCACCTGCCCTTCCCCGCGCACCTGGCCAACGTTGCCGAGATTGCCGGCGGTCACCATGAAAAAATGGACGGCACTGGCTACCCGAAACGCCTGAAGCGTGAGGACATGAGCCTGCCGGCCAGGATGATGGCGATTGCCGATATCTTCGAAGCGTTGACCGCCGTGGACCGCCCCTACAAGAAGGGCAAGCTTTTGTCCGAATCACTCAACATCATGGCCGGCATGTGCAAAGGCGCGCACATCGACCCCGAGCTGTTTGGGCTGTTTGTGCGGGAAAAGATCTACCTCAGCTACGCCGAACGCTTTCTACGTCGTGAGCAGATTGATCAGGTCGATAACGATGCGCTGCTGGCCAAGGCTGGTCTGAGCGGCTAGAGGAGTTATTGCGGAGGGAACAACAGCGGGACATGCGCGATGCATGCCCCGCTTGGAGCATCAGGCCTGATTGATCGAGTTGTCTGGGTACCAGACGTCGATCAGCGGGCTAGCGGTGAAATCCACCAGCTCGTCACGGCCTTTCAGCCAGGCTTCAACGGCAGCGCGCTGCTCTTCGTTGACCGAGCCACGCTTGGACAGGCATACCAGACCGAAGTCATCGCCGCCGACATAGCCCAGGCCGTTAACGGTCATGGCGTCACGCAGGAACTGCTCAAGAAAGCTGTCGATGGCCTCATCAGCCAGGTCTTGCTTGAAGTTCAGGTTCAGCTCAAAACCCAGCTCCTGGAATTCATCCACGCAGAGTTTTTTGCGCAGACGGCGGGAACGGTTAGTAGCCATGGAACAATCCTCAAAAGTGATAACGCGCGGCACTCTAGCAGTTTCGCGCCCTGCGCGCCCGCTTCGAAGACGACAGGTCGCTCGATTGCCCGCAGAAAAGCCCTGCCAATGGCATTTACTGCCACTCAGCCGGCCCTGTATTGGGGCATAATTGCCAACATCTTCTCAATCCGCGATGGAACCTCTTTACATGCCTCGCGTCACCTTTGTCCCTCAGCTGGAGGGTAGCCGCCCATGATCAAAACCCTACGCCAACTGGCCATCGCCGGCCTGCTGCTGCCTGTTTGCCTGCCGCTGGCAGCCGCCACGAGCGGTATTTCAAACAAGGTTCAGCAATCGCTGAAAGCCAACAAGATCAGCAGCCAATCGCTGTCGGTAGTCACCGTGCCGCTCAATGGCCCCGGCAATAGCACCTTTTTCAATGCCGATATCTCGGTCAACCCGGCCTCCACCATGAAGCTGGTCACCACCTACGCAGCGCTTGAGCTGCTCGGCCCGACCCACCAGTGGAAAACCGAATTCTTCACCGACGGCCAACTGAAGAACGGCGTGCTTAACGGCAACCTGTACCTCAAGGGCGGCGGCGACCCCAAGCTGAACATGGAAAAGCTCTGGCTGATGATGCGCGACCTGCGCGCCAACGGCGTGCTGCAAGTCAACGGCGATCTGGTGCTCGACCGCAGCCACTTCGTGCAGCCGCAACTACCCAGCTTTAACGACGATGGCGGCGACGCCAACAAGCCGTTCCTGGTGGCCCCCGACTCGCTGCTGGTCAACCTCAAGGCGCTGCGTTTTATCGCCCGCACCGAGGGCGGCAAGGTGCATATCGCCGCCGAGCCACCGATTGCCAATATCCGCATCGACAACCGCGTCAAAGCCCTGCCTGCAGCCAAATGCCCAGGCTGGCCGGATGTGCGCTACAACCCGGTGACCGAATTCGACGGCACCACGGTGATTGTCAGCGGCAAGCTGGCCGAGGGCTGCAGCTCGCAGACCTACCTGTCGCTGCTCGACCACCCGAGTTACGCCGCCGGTGCCATCCGCGCCATCTGGCAGGAACTGGGCGGCAGCATCATGGGCAAGGACCGCCTCGCGCCAGTGCCAGAGAAAGCCCGTCTGCTGGCCCGCGCCTATTCGCCGGACCTGACCGAGATCATCCGCGACATCAACAAATACAGTAACAACACCATGGCCCGGCAGCTGTTCTTGAGCCTCGGCGCGCAGTTTCGCAACTCCGCCGACCAGGACGACAGCAAGGCAGCACAGCGGGTAATCCGCAGCTGGCTGGCGCGCAAAGGCATCACCGCGCCGCACCTGGTGATGGAAAACGGCTCCGGGCTGTCGCGTGCCGAGCGCGTCAGCGCGCGGGAAATGGCCACCCTGCTGCAGGCGGCCTGGAAGAGCCCTTATGCGGCCGAATTTATGGCCTCACTGCCGCTGGTGGCGATGGACGGCACCATGCGCAAACGCCTGCACCGCACCCCGCTGGTGGGCGAGGCGCGAATCAAGACCGGTACATTGAACAATGTGCGCGCCATCGCCGGCTTTAGCCGCGACAGCAACGGCAACAGCTGGGCCGTAGTGGCCATCCTCAACGACCCACGCCCGTGGGGCGCCTCGTCGATTCTCGATCAGGTGCTGATCGATCTGTACAAGCAGCCCAAGCTCAGCGCCCAGCGCTAAGCCGGCGGCGCCGCGTCGACCTGGCGCGGCGTTTTATTCCATATCCCCACATAGCTGCGCCGCGCGTAACAACGCGGCGGTCAGGCTGTGGCGCTCCCACTCCTCCAAACCGGCAAAGCGCGCGACAAACTCCGGCGGCAGCAGGCTCGGCGCCTGTTGCAGCAGGGTGCGGCCCTGCTCGCTGAGTAGCAGCCATTGACGACGCCGATCCTGATCATCGCGCTGGCGTTGCAGCAGGCCGCGCTCCTCCAGCCGATCGAGCATCCCCGACAAAGTGGCGGCAGTGAGGCTGACACGGCCACTGAGGTCGCTGGCCGTCAGACGAGTCTCTCCCGCCAACACCTGCAGAATCATCAATTGCATCGGCGTCAGCCCACCAAAGCGACCGAGCCGTTTGGCATGTACTTCCCCGGCCTGCTGCAAACGCCGCAAGGCCTGAAACAGCGGCAGTTCGAAGGCCGAAACAGATGACAAATCTATTTCAGTAGAAACCTTTTTATCGACCATATACGCCTTTTAATTCGATATAAAACTTTGACATGAAAGCATTATTTTGTTTTGGTGTAAAAGGTTCGGCAACCCCGAACCACTCCCCAACGGCCATACCGGTAAGGAATTATGTGCGCAATCGCTGGAGAATTACGTTTTGATCAACGACCGGCCGACCTGGCTGCAGTCGAGCGAATCACCCACCACATGGCCGCCCGCGGCCCCGATGCCCACGGTTTCTTCAGCCAGGGTCCGTTAGCCCTCGGCCATCGCCGGCTGAAAATCATGGACCTGGCCGAAGCGTCCGGCCAGCCGATGATCGACAGCGATCTGGGCCTGACAATGGTGTTCAACGGCGCCATCTACAACTACCCGGAACTGCGCGAGGAGCTGAAAGCCCTCGGCTATCGCTTCTTCTCAGATGGCGACACCGAGGTGCTGCTCAAGGGCTATCACGCCTGGGGAACCGACCTGCTGCCCAAGCTCAATGGCATGTTCGCTTTTGCCATCTGGGAGCGTGACAGCCAGCAGCTGTTCATCGCCCGCGACCGTCTCGGGGTCAAGCCGCTGTACTTGTCACGCACTGGCGAACGCCTGCGCTTTGCATCCAGCCTACCGGCGCTGCTGGCCGGCGGTGATATTGGCAAGACCCTCGATCCCGTCGCCCTCAACCACTACCTGAACTTCCACGCCGTGGTGCCCGCGCCGCGCACCCTGCTGGCCGGGGTAGAGAAACTGCCGCCCGCCAGTTGGATGCGCATCGACGCCCAGGGCAACTGTGAGCAGCAGACCTGGTGGAACCTGACATTCGGCCCGATGCGCGAGGAAATCGCCTTCGGTCTGGAAGAATGGCAAGAGCGCGTGCTCGACGGCATGCGCGAGGCGGTATCGATCCGCCAGCGCGCCGCCGTGGATGTCGGCGTGCTGCTTTCCGGCGGAGTCGACTCAAGCATGCTGGTCGGTCTGCTGCGTGAAGCCGGGGTGGAAAACCTGTCGACCTTCTCCATCGGCTTTCAGGATGCCGGCGGCGAGCGCGGCGACGAGTTCCAGTATTCCGACCTGATCGCCGAGCACTTCGCCACCCGCCACCATCAGCTGCGTATCGGTGAGCACGAGATTCTCGAACAGCTGCCCGCGGCCTTTCGCGCCATGAGCGAGCCGATGGTCAGCCACGACTGCATCGCTTTCTACCTGCTGTCACGCGAGGTGGCCAAGCACTGCAAGGTGGTGCAGAGCGGCCAGGGCGCCGATGAGCTGTTCGCCGGCTACCACTGGTATCCGCAGGTGGACGCCGCCGAGGATGCCTTCGACGCTTACCGCGCTGCGTTCTTCGACCGTGATTACGAGGAATACGCCGCCTGCGTGCAGCCCGCCTGGCTGACCGGCGACATGGCCGGCGACTTCGTCCGTGAGCATTTCGCCCAGCCCGGCGCCGTGGCCGCTGTGGACAAGGCGCTGCGCCTGGACAGCACGGTGATGCTGGTCGATGACCCGGTCAAACGGGTCGACAACATGACCATGGCCTGGGGCTTGGAGGCACGCACGCCGTTCCTCGACTACCGCCTGGCCGAACTCTCGGCGCGCATTCCTGGGCGTTTCAAGTTACCGGATGGTGGCAAGCATGTGCTCAAGGAAGCCGCGCGCCAGGTGATCCCCAGCGCGGTGATCGACCGGCCCAAGGGTTACTTCCCGGTGCCTGGCCTCAAGCACCTGCAAGGTGCAACTCTGGGCTGGGTACGCGATCTACTGCTTGACCCGAGCCAGGATCGCGGCCTGTTCAACCCGGCCATGCTCGACCGCCTGCTGAGTGATCCGCACGGCCAGCTGACGCCTTTGCGCGGCTCCAAGTTGTGGCAACTGGCGGCGCTCAACCTGTGGCTCAACGAACACGGCCTATAGACCGCTGCGGTGGATGAGCACAGGCCCATCCACCGCCGTGTTTGAACCCTGAAATACGCAATCTGCTCACGGCAAAGGAAACTCTCCAATGCGTGCCACTGCCTTTAACCAACGCCTGCTGCGCGGCCAAGCCCCCTCCTACGAGCGCCTGCAGGCGCGCCTGGCCGAGGACCACAACGCCCCGCGCAGCGAGCCGCAAGCCGTGCACTGCGGCTGGGGCCGCCTGCTACTCGGCCACACCTACCCGGATGCCGCCGCCCTGGCCAGCGACCTGCTGACCGAGCAGCCCGGGGAACGCGATATCGCCCTGTATGTGGCCGCGCCGCATCAGGTGCTGGCGCAGGCGCCGCAGCAGTTGTTTCTCGACCCGTCCGATACGCTGCGCCTGTGGTTTACCGACTACCGCCCAGCGCGCCGCGGTTTTCGCGGTTACCGAGTGCGCCGCGCGCAGAATGCCGAGGACTGGCAGGCGATCAATGAGCTGTATCAACTGCGCGGCATGCTGCCGATCGACCCTGGCAAACTCACTCCGCGCCACCTGGGCGGGCCGGTGTATTGGCTGGCCGAGGATGAAGACAGCGGCGCGGTGATCGGCAGCGTCATGGGCCTCAACCACCACAAGGCCTATCAGGACCCGGACCACGGCAGCAGCCTGTGGTGCCTGGCGGTCGACCCACGCTGCAGCCGGCCAGGCGTCGGCGAAGTGTTGGTGCGCCACCTGATCGAACACTTTATGAGCCGCGGCCTGAGCTACCTGGACCTGTCCGTGCTGCACGACAACGCACAGGCCAAGGGGCTGTACGCCAAACTGGGCTTTCGCGAGCTGCAGACCTTTAGCATCAAGCGCAAGAACGGCATCAATGAAGCGCTGTTCCTCGGCCCTGGCCCGCATACACCGATGAACCCTTATGCGCGGATCATCGTCGATGAAGCGCTCCGCCGCGGCATCGAAGTGCAGGTCGACGACGCCGACGCCGGGCTGTTCACCCTGAGCAACGGCGGCCGACGTATCCGCTGCCGGGAATCGCTGAGCGACCTGACCAGCGCGGTCAGCATGACCCTGTGTCAAGACAAGCGCCTGACCCATCGCGCCCTGGCCCGCGCCGGCTTGCACCTGCCAGCCCAGCGCCTTGCAGGCAGCGCCGAGGACAACGCTGCGTTTCTCGCCGAGCACGGCAGCCTGGTGGTCAAGCCGGTGGACGGTGAACAGGGCCAGGGCGTGGCGGTAGATCTGCGCACGCCGCTGGATGTGCAGGACGCCATCGAACGCGCCAGCACCTTCGACAGCCGCGTACTGCTTGAGAGTTTTCACCCAGGCCATGACCTGCGCATTCTGGTGATCGGCTTTTCCGTGGTCGCCGCCGCCATTCGCCGCCCGGCCGAAGTGATCGGTGATGGTCAGCACAGTATTGGTGAGCTGATCGATGCGCAAAGCCGCCGCCGGCAAGCCGCCACCGAAGGCGAAAGCCGCATCCCCAAGGACGCGGAAACCCTGCGCACCTTGCACGCCGCCGGCGTCGACTACAGCAGCGTGATGCCGGCCGGCCAGCGCCTGGCCGTGCGCAAAACCGCCAACCTGCACACCGGTGGCAGCCTGGAAGACGTCACCGAGATACTCCACCCAGTGCTGGCCGATGCCGCAGTAAAAGCCGCCCGCGCCCTGGATATCCCGGTAGTCGGCCTCGACCTGCTGGTGCCCGCTGCTGATCAACCCGAGTACGTGTTTATCGAAGCCAACGAGCGCGCCGGCCTGGCCAATCACCAGCCGCAACCCACCGCCGAGCGCTTTATCGACCTGCTGTTCCCCTTGAGCCAGACACCTAGCTAACCCTTTCCCAGCCCCTCCCCGGTTACGGCCGAGGGGCGCAATCGCCGTAGAGGAGACTCCATGCAGCAACTCCCCGAACCCGACCTCGTCTATCTGCAGAAAGTGCTGCTGGAAATGCTCGCCATTCCCAGCCCCACCGGCTTTACCGACACCATCGTGCGCTACGTCGCCGAGCGCCTGGAGGAGATCGGCATTCCCTTCGAGATGACCCGGCGCGGCACCATTCGCGGCACCCTCAAAGGCAAGCAGAGCAGCCCAGATCGCGCGGTCTCGGCGCACCTGGACACCATCGGCGCGATCGTCCGCGAGCTGCAGGACAACGGCCGCCTTGGCCTGGCCGCAGTCGGCTGCTGGTCGAGCCGTTTCGCCGAAGGCAGCCGCGTCAGCGTGTTTACCGATCACGGTGTGATTCGCGGCAGCGTACTGCCGCTGATGGCTTCAGGGCACGCCTTCAACACCGCCGTGGACCAGCTGCCGATCAGTTGGGACCATGTCGAACTGCGCCTGGATGCTTACTGCAGCACCCGCGCCGACTGCGAGTCGCTGGGCATCTCGGTGGGCGATTTTGTCGCCTTCGACCCGCTACCCGAGTTCACCGAAAGCGGCCATATCAGCGCGCGTCATCTGGACGACAAGGCTGGCGTCGCTGCCTTGCTTACCGCGCTCAAGGCCATTAAAGAAAGCGGCCTGGAACCGGAAATCGACTGCCATCCGCTGTTCACTATCACTGAAGAAGTCGGCTCAGGCGCTGCAGCCGCGCTGCCCTGGGATGTCAGCGAATTTGTCGGTATCGACATCGCTCCGGTTGCCCCGGGCCAGCAGTCCAGCGAACACACCGTCAGCGTGGCCATGCAGGATTCCGGCGGGCCTTACGACTATCACCTGTCACGCCAACTGCTGCGCCTGGCCAGCGAAAATGAAATCCCGGTACGCCGCGACCTGTTCCGCTACTACCACAGCGATGCACAGTCGGCGGTCACCGCCGGCCACGATATCCGCACCGCCCTACTGGCCTTCGGCTGCGACGCCACCCACGGCTATGAACGCACGCATATCGACAGCCTCAAGTCTCTCAGCCGTTTGCTTGCCGCTTACGTGCTCAGCCCACCGGTATTCTCCAGCGATGCCCAGCCTGCGCAGGGCTCGCTAGAGCGCTTCAGCCACCAACTGGAGCACGATGCGCAGATGGAAAGTGATACCCGCGTCCCGACTGTAGATAGCCTGCTACGCCCACGCGATCAGGACGCTTGAAGGGCCGCGCGCATCCGGGCAAAGTGACGGCATGACGCGGGGCTGGATCAGGCCTCAGATAATAATATTGAGGTCGGTGAATGCCTCGGATTTGGCTGGCGGTGGTGCTGTTCTGGCTGTGCGGGCCGGCGTGGGCGCTGCTGCCTGCAACGCTGGACAACGCCGACCTGCGCCTGTCACTCGGCCCATCCATGGCCTACCTGGAAGACCCGCAGGGCGAACTGAGCATCGAGCAAGTCGGCGCCCTGAGCGATGAGCGCTTTACCCCAGTTAAGGGCGAGCACGCCAACCTCGGCAAGAATGATTCGGTCTGGTGGTTCAAGGTACGCCTGAACAACAGCCTGACGCAGAATCTGGCCGGCTACCTGGAGGTCAACTACCCACTGCTCGACCATCTGCAGGTATTTCTGGCCAGCGCCGATGGCCAGTGGCAGATGCAGGAAAGCGGTGATCGCTACGCCTTCTCCCAGCGCCCGGTACAAGTGCGCAACTTCTGGTTTCCACTTGAGCTAACACCCGGCGAAAGCACCCTGCTGGTGCGGGTCGAGACCACCAGTACGATCTTTATGCCGCTGTTCTTCAGCACCTACCAGGCCAGCGCCGCCGCCCAGGAAAACCTTATGGGCTTCAATGGCGCGTTCTACGGCGTGCTGTTTGCGATGTTCTGCTACAACCTGTTCCTGTTTATCTCCCTGCGCGAATCCGCCTACCTCTGGTACCTGGCCTACAACCTCAACGTCGGCCTACTGGCCGCCTGTTTCGACGGCATGCTGTTCAAGCTGCTACCCGAACATGTGGCGCTGCAGTCGGTGAGTATCTACATCCTGATGTACCTGCACTGCCTGACGGCCATTCAGTTCAGCCGGCATTTCCTGCATGCGCCGCAGTACTTTCCGCGCCTGGATACCGGCCTGCGCTTACTGATGCTGGCCTGCGCCGGCTGCCTGCTGTCGGTGCCGCTGATCGGCTTCAACGCCTGGAATATCCTGGCCAGCGTCACCGTCTCGCTGGTTTCCCTGGCACTGCTGCTCACCGGTCTCTACGTTTGGCGCCGCGGGGTGCGCTACGGCTCCTACTACACCCTGGCCTGGGCTATCTTGCTGTTCGCCTTTATCCAGGCCACCACCGGCTCGCTGGGGCTGGAAGTCTTTGGGGTGTTCGGCGCAACGGTGGTGAAGATCGGCGTAACCATCGAGTTGATTACCCTGTCTATCGGCCTGGCCGACCGCATCAACCTGCTCAAGGAAGAAGGCTTCCAGTCGCGCCGCGCCGCCGAGCAGGCGGAAATCGAGAACCAGGCCAAGAGCCGCTTTCTGGCCAAGATGAGCCACGAGATCCGCACCCCGCTCAACGGCGTGCTGGGCATGCTGCAGCTGCTCAAGGAAACCCCGCTGGACCGCAGCCAGCGCTTCTACGTCGACACCATTGCCAGCTCCGGCAGTTCGCTGATGGCGGTGATCAACGACATCCTCGATTACGCGCGCATCGAATCCGGCAAGCTCAGCCTGGAACATATCGAGTTCGATCTGGAAGAGCTGATTTCCGACACCCTCAGCCTGTTCACCGGGCAAGCCCTGGACAAGCGCCTGCGCCTCTACGTCAGCCTGGAAAGTGGCGTACCGCGCCGCGCCCAGGGCGACCCGACGCGGCTCAAGCAGGTGCTGATGAACCTGCTCAGCAATGCCCTGAAATTCACTGCCGAAGGCCATGTGGCGCTAAACGTCTGCCGGCGCAATGACTCGCAAGGCAAACCGCATCTGGTGTTCGCCATCAGCGACAGCGGTATCGGCATCAGTGACAAGGGCCTGACTCAGCTGTTCGAATCCTTCGCTCAGGGCGACTCCAGCACCACCCGCCGTTACGGCGGCAGCGGCCTGGGCCTGGCGATCAGCAAGGAGCTGGTGGAAATGATGGGCGGGCGTATCGAAGTACAAAGCACGCCAGGCCAGGGCACACGCTTCGCTTTCGATATTCCACAAGGGGATGACGCCCTGCCAGTCGACCCGCTGCACGAACTGCTCAAGGGGCGTACCGCCCTGCTCACCTCCCTCGACGGCCTCGGTCTGGATGCCCTCAGCCGCTTACTCGGCCGCTGGGGTATGCGCACCGAGCGCTGCCAAAACCCGGAAACCCTGCTCGGCTATCTGGAAGATTTCGCCGCCCCGCCGCTGCTGGTACTGATGGCGCCGTGGCCGGGCAGCATTCAGCACTGGCTGGACTCGCTGCGCCCGCTGCTGCAACCCGGGCAACGCGTGCTACTGCTCTGCGCGCCGGAGCAATGCCAGCAACTGCCCAGCTCCGCCGGCCTGCGCTTGCTCGGCCTGCCGCAGCCGCTGGCGATCAATGCGCTGCGCAGTGCACTGTTGGAACTCTACGAAGAGCCGCGCGTTGCGGAAATCAAACCGCTGCCGAAAACTCACACCGACACCGGTAACGCACCGTGCATCCTAGTGGCCGAAGACAACCCGGTGAATCAGTTGGTGGTGCAGGGCTTCTTGAAGAAGCGCGGCTATAACGTGCGCCTGGTGACTAATGGCCTAGCCGCCCTCAATGAATACCAGCGCGACCCAGGCGCAACACAACTTATCCTGATGGACTGCGAAATGCCGGAGATGGATGGCTTCGAAGCCACACGGCAGATCCGCCGCCTGGAACGTCAGCACAACCTGCCGGCCGTGCCGATCATCGCCCTGACCGCGCACATCCTCGATGAGCACCGCCAGCACGGGGTCGAGTCCGGTATGAATGACTTCCTCGGCAAACCCCTGGACAGCGCCAAGCTGTACAGCACCCTGGAAATCTACCTGCAGCCGGCAGAACCGCCCGCGCAGTAACGGCGCAGCAAACATGGCAAGCCAGGCAAGACAAGGCCCTACGGACTGTAAATGAGCATGACTCGTTTCACTCGCCCTCCGGGTCGCGCTAAAGCGCGTTAGCCGCAAGCGGCTTTCCGAGACCGTTTTTACGCAGTATTGCCGACGTAGGTAATTGTTCAACGGCCTGCTAGCATCCGCGCTGCGCTCTGGAGGCCTTACCGTGCTGATTCCTTATCACCTGCTCGAAGCTGAAACCCTGACCCGCCTGATCGAAGATTTCGTCACCCGCGACGGCACCGACAACGGCGACGAAACCCCACTGGATACGCGTATCGAACGGGTACGCCACGCGCTGAGCAAAGGCCAGGCAGTGATTGTCTTCGATGCGGAAAGCCAGCAATGCCAGCTGGCGCTGAAACGCGACGTGCCAAAAGAGTGGCTGGATGCGCTTGAGGGGCTCGAGGATTAAGGGACCGGCTAACCGCGCAGGCCGCCTTCGCGCTCCCAGGCGCAGCGCACGCGCAACTCACCTTCCTGCGGGCTGTGAAAGCCGTTATCCGACTCCCAGCGAAAGGTGTGCGTGCCGTTCAGCTCGGTTTCCAGATGCACCACCGCGCTGGCCCAGTACAGGCGCTTAAGCAACGCCTCGAACTGCTTGATCCACAGGCTCCACTCATACTCCACCGTGCGGTAGCTGGCGCCGAAGTGGATCACCTGCGTCTGGTACAGGCCGTCGCCCGGCTGCTCGCAACAGGCAAACATCTCCCGCCCAAGAAAACTCCAGGCATCGCCTGCCGGTAGCTCATCGAGCACCTGCCGGTTGATTTCGCGACGCAAACGGCTCTCCGCCGGACTGTCCGACGGCCAGTCACGGATGCAACCATAAACGATGGATTCGGACTCCACGCAGGCACTCCAGCAAATCAAGGCTGCCTTCTATCACAGCCGTCCTGGCCAAGGAAGGAACTGCTGCCAAATAAGAGTCAGCTGCGCGCGCGCTTCGGTCCGCGGCGCATCATCCAGGCCAGCAGCGTCATCAGCACCGCAAGCCCGGTCAGCACCATAAACGGCAACTGATAGTTACCCGCCAGGTCGCGCGCCAACCCGGTCAATACCGGCGTCAGACAGCCAATGCTGTAACCCATGCACAACATCATCGCCGTCCAGCGACTGACCGCCAGCGGCGAGCCTGCCTCGTACAACGGCAGCACCAGCGACAAGGCAAAGGAGCCGCCCAGACCAAAACCGATGGTGACCGCCCACAGTTCGGGTAGCACGGAGGGCTGAAAGGTGATCATCGCCAGGCTGATCGACGACAACAGCCCGCAGCCCACCAGCAGCAGGTAGCGGTTCTTGAAACGCTGCGCCAACCAGGGCAGCAAAAATGCGCTAGGCAGGCCCATGAGCATCGACACGCTGAACAGGCTGTTGCTGTGCATCAGACTCAGCCCCGCTTCGTGATAACGCGCCACAGCCCAGGTGGCGAGCGCGTAGAACAAGCCGGCCTGAATGGCAAAGAACGCACTGATCAACCAGGCACGCGGCTGCCGCCAGGGTAGGCCCATGCCGCCCTCCTCACTCTCGGTTTCGGCGCGGTTGGGCAGGCACAGCCAGAGCAGCAGCCCGACTACCGCCGGCAGCGCCCAGATGGCCAGACCGTAGGTCCAGTCATCACCCAGCCACTGTGTGGCCGGTACCGTGAGTACCGCACCACCGGCGCCACCAATCGCCATGCTCAGCGAATACCAGCCCACCACACTGCCCATGCGCCCGGCAAAATGGCGTTTGATAAAACCCGACAGCAAAGGTCCGGCAACCGCGATGGCAGCGCCCAACAGCACTGCACTGCCAATCAGAATCGCACTGGCATGCCCCACCGCGCGCAGCAGCAGCGCCACCGCGATGACCGCCATGCACAGGGCGATAGTGCGCTCCAGCCCCAGACGCATCGCCAAGCGCGGCGCAAACGGCGCCAACAGGCCCATGCACAACACGGGCAACGCAGTGGTAAGGCTGATCAGGCTGCGGCTCAAGGCCAGCTCTTCGGCAATCCGCTCGATCAGCGGCGCCAGGGAGGTGATGCCTGGCCGCAAGTTGATTGCAGCCAGGATCAGGGCCAGCAACAGCATGGCCCGCGGGAAAGGTTTCACAGTAAATCCATCAGTTTCGCGGCCATGCCGACATGACCGCAAACCTTAGAGCGCAAGCTCATCGCAGACAACCCCGAACGGCGATTAAGTTGACCGATAAATCAACTAATCCACATCACCCACGACCTGTCACTTGGCGCGCGGCGCACGCATCTTGTCAGCCATGGTGGTCATTTCGTTGTACAGCAACTGCGGGTTCTTCTGCTTCAAGGCCCAGGCCATGCGGCCCTGTTCGTGGGGCAGAATCATAAATTCGCCTTTGCCGATCTCCTGATAAATGTAGTCAGCAATATCCGCCGCGCTGATCGGTGAGCTTTCCAGCAGCTTACCGACCTGCGCCTTCATCGCTGGCGTCGGGCCGCGGAAGGAGTCCAGCAGGTTGGTCTGGAAGAACGATGGGCACACCACATGCACACCCACTTCATACATCTTCAACTCGATCAGCAGGCTTTCCGACAGCGCCACTACGCCGGCCTTGGCCACGTTGTAGTTGCTCATCGCTGGCCCCTGCATCAAGGCCGCCATGGAGGCGATATTGACGATCTTACCTTTGCTCTTTTCCAGCAGCGGCAGGAAGGCCTTGCAGCCCTTGACCACACCCATCAGGTTGATCCCGATCTGCCAATCCCAATCCTCCAGCGACAGCTCGCTGAAGAAGCCGCCGGAAGCAACACCGGCGTTGTTGACGATCACATCGATGCCGCCGAGCTTCTCCTCACAGGCCTGGGCAAAGGCCGTCAACTGACTGTAATCACGCACATCGCAGCGCTGGGTGAAACCATCACCGCCAGCCTCGCGAACCATCTGCAGGGTTTCCGCCAGGCCCGGCTCGTTGACATCCGACAGCGCCAACTGCCAGCCCTCACGCGCCCAACGCAGGGCAATCTCACGCCCCAAACCCGAACCCGCGCCGGTAATCATCATGCGATTTTGCATAGGAAAGCTGCCTTGTGATGCTGTGATAGATGGAGCCAGTGTAGCCGGGGAAATTATCTTGCCCGCATACCATCATCCGTCTGAATAAGGCGGCCTAAGCTCAACTCACGGCCGCCGCCAGCGCTGCCAAAGCAACACGCCATAAATCAGCGCATTGAGCAGCAGAACAAACACTCCCAAGCCAATCTGAATCTGCGGCGTCAATCCAGCCGGATAGATGATCGGCAGCAGATAGTGCTCAACGAAACCCCCGCTATAGCCCGCCTGCCCAGCAGCCAGACGCAAGCTGTGCTCCAACGGCGTCAGCGGGCAGGGCCAACGCATCAACTCCACCAATACACCCCACAAGGCCGCGGGCACATGCAGCCAGGCCAACCCGCGCCAACGCCACACCAGCAAGCCACCCAATACCGCAAATAGAATAAACAGCAGATGCACAACCACCACCGCATCTGCCGCCATCGCCAACCAAAACATAAAACGCCTCGCTGTTAATCCTCGCCCCTGTTTCCACCACTAACACGCAAATAGTATTAAAAACATGATCGCCAGAAAGCAAAAAGGCCGGTTAATAACCGGCCTTAATTAAAACAACTGAACGCGTCAGTTAATACTCAACTTGTCGCGATTCTTCTCCAGCGTTGCTTCGCCAATACCCTTAACTTCCAGCAACTCATCCACCGAAGCGAAGTCGCCATGCTCATCACGATAAGCAACAATCGCCTGCGCCTTGACCTCACCAATTCCCAGCAACTCACGTTGCAGAGTGGCAGCATCAGCAGTATTGAGATTGATCTTACCGACCGGGGCCACTTCAGCTGTTTCAACAACAGGTGCTGGCTGGGTCTGCGTTTCAGCGGCGAAAACCGCCAGGGACATAGAAGCAAGCAGAGCAAACAACAGAGACGACAGTTTGGCTTTTAGCATGTAGTGCATCCTTTCGTTAGTTTTCATCGACGTGGGATTTCCTCTCCACGCTCTGAAAACTAGCTGCTGCCATGCACTTGTCAAATAACTCTATGCATCACTGAATAGATCAGCACCAACCTGCTACTCATACCCCGCTCAACAAGGCTTTACGGCATGACTCTACGGCTCCAGCCGACGCTTCATATGTATCCAGTCAACGATCTCACCTTCCGGTTTGTAGCCGCTAACCGTCTCACGCAACAACTGGCGCACACATTCATAGTCATCACGTTCAACAGCATCCAGCAACTCGCTCAAACGCATCTTGAATTGCTCCCACGGTAGGTGCTCCTCATTGGCTCGCATGATCATGGGATGCTCCGTCGGGCTGACGTTATCGCCAATCAGCAACTCCTCGTAAAGCTTCTCGCCAGGCCGCAAACCGGAAAACTCGATGGCAATATCACCTTGCAGATTCTTCTCAGAGCGGACGCTCAAGCCACTCAAATTAATCATCTTCTCAGCCAATTCGGCGATTTTTACCGGCCGCCCCATATCTAGTACAAAAACATCTCCACCCTGCCCCATGGCACCGGCCTGAATCACCAACTGAGCGGCTTCAGGAATAGTCATGAAATAACGGGTAATGTTGGGGTGAGTCACCGTAACTGGGCCACCGCGACGAATCTGCTCATGAAACAGCGGGATAACCGAACCGGAAGAACCCAATACATTGCCGAAACGCACCATGGTGAACCGTGTTTTATTGACCTGATGAACACCTTCGTCATCCAGCAATACAGGCGCTTGCTCAGCACTCAACGCTTGCAACACCATCTCTGCCAAACGTTTGGTACTACCCATCACATTGGTAGGACGCACCGCCTTGTCAGTAGAAATAAGCACAAAATGCTCAACTCCCGCCTTCACTGCCGCTTGAGCGGTGAATGTTGTGCCCAACACATTATTCAGCACACCTTCGGCAATATTGTGCTCAACCATGGGAACGTGCTTGTAGGCCGCCGCGTGATAAACCGTATTGACGCTCCAGGTGCGCATCACATCGAACAGGCGCTCAGGATTTCGGATTGATCCCAAAATCGGCACCAACCGCACAGACAGCGAATCACGGCGAACACGCTGCTCCAGCTCGCGGTGAATGCTGTACAGGTTGTACTCACTGTGTTCGAACAGCAGGAGCGTAGTCGCACCGCTCGTGATGATCTGACGGCATAACTCAGAGCCAATAGACCCGCCAGCGCCGGTCACCGCCACCACTTGACCACGGATACAGCGCTCAAACAGGCCCTGTTGCGGTGGAACCGGATCGCGTCCAAGAAGATCACCAACATCCACTTCTTGGACATCCTCTACCTTTACACGGCCACTGGCCAGATCCATAAAGCCGGGCACAGTCCGAACATGCAGCGAATATTGCTCCAATGTCTCCAGTACTTGTCTTCTGCGCGCGCGGCTCACGGATGGCAAGGCCAGGAGAATTTCCACCACCCCAGTCTCATCGATCATCTGCTGGATGTGCTTGGGCGAGTACACACGAAGACCCGCGATCACCCGGTTAGAAATATTGTGGTCATCGTCGATGAAGGCAACAGGACGCATGCCCCGCCCCATGCGCAGAGCGGCTGCCAATTGATTACCAGCAGCCCCTGCACCGTAGATGGCCACCTGCGGCAACCGGCTATCACTCCCACCAAATCTCGATGACTGTTCAGGGAAAAACCAGCCCCCCGCAAAGTAGTGGCGCATGCACAGGCGCAAGCCACCGATCAACATGATGCTCAGCCACCAATAATTGAATACCATGGATCGAGGAATCATCGCGGGAGTATCGCGATACCAGTACACCGCCAGTGCCAGAACCAAGGTCGCCAAACTGACAGCTTTGACAATTGCTATAAGTGCATCGCTACCCAGATAACGCATAACCGCACGGTACATACCAAAGCAGGTAAATAGTGGAATAGAGACTAGCGGTGCGGCGATGAACAACCAGAGATGCCCGCTAAGTGGATGGACGCCATCAATACTCCCCAGACGCACCACGAACGCCAACCACAGAGCAGCCCATAGCAACACGATATCCATAGCTATCTGGATCAGCCGCTTATAGCGCCGTGGAAGACGCACCAAGCGCGCTCTGAGTTTGTCAGCTAACCTCAACACAACAACGACTCCTCTATCCTTTGAATGGCTAAAACCGTGAGAACATGTATCAAGCAAACATCGTCCACATAAGAATCTTAATTACGTCTTGGCACATGCCATACAAGACGAAAAGCCCAAATAGGGTTGAGAATCAGAACCTTCGAAAAACAACAAAGCAAAAGCCTGTTTATTTTCAAAACCTTGCAAATATTTCATTAAAGGCTTTTATAACGCGATTCTGCTCTCGCTCGCTCAAATTGGATCCGGAGGGCAGGCAAATACCATGAGCAAAAATCCGATCACTGACTGAATTCTCTTCCTCATGAGGGAAGTAAGGGCAATCTTCGAAGAGGGGCTGGAGGTGCAGCGGCTTCCATATCCGGCGGGCCTCGATGCGGTGCTCGGCCATCCGCTCGATGAAGCGCTGAGCATCGACTGCCCCTCCAGCATCGAAAACACCGCAGCTGAGCCAACGCGTCGAACGCCCCCAAGAAGCCTCTGGCATCCACCTGAAGTTTTCGCCACCTATGCCACTATCACGATAGCGCTCGAATACAGCACGTCTTTGATCAACTCGCTCTTCCAAAACCCGCAACTGGCCACGGCCAATGCCAGCCAATACGTTACTCATACGGTAGTTGAAGCCGATATTCGTATGCTGATACCAAGGTGCAGGATCTCTGGCCTGCGTCGCATAGAAACGCGCTTTCTCGATAAGGGCAGCGTCATTCGATACCAGCATGCCACCACCGGATGTAGTGATGATTTTGTTGCCGTTGAAGGAGTAGATGCCAAGTTTACCAAAGGTACCACTGGCTCGACCTTTGTAGGTGGCCCCTAAAGACTCGGCAGCATCTTCAATCAGCGGCACATTGTACTTTTCACAGATAGCGACGATAGGATCGAAATCCGAGCTCTGACCATACAGGTTGACGACGATTACGGCCTTAGGAAGGCATCCATCCCGAGCCGCACTCTCGAGGCCCCGCTGCAATGCGGCAGGCGACATATTCCAGGTTTCCGGCTCGGAGTCGATGAAAACCGGTACCGCCTTTTGATAGAGGATAGGGTTGGCGCTTGCAACAAAAGTCAGGCTGGAACAGAAAACCTTGTCCCCCTCTTTCACACCCAGAAGAATAAGCGCAAGGTGTATGGCTGCAGTACCTGAACTCAGTGCCGCCGCATGACCAATACCTACCTTTTCTGCCAGCTCTCGCTCAAAGGCATCGACATTGGGACCAAGGGGTGCGATCCAGTTGGTATCGAAGGCCTGATTGATGAACGACAACTCCTGATCACCCATATGGGGTGTAGACAGAAGAATAGGCAACTCAAGATCACGAGCGCGCACAAGCTTAACCGGGCGCCCCGTGTTGTCGAGCACTGGGATGTGGCTCACATCGTGCTGCTTCATAAGATCGAGAATCAGCTCTCGATCCGCCCCCTCGAGCACAGTAGTCGGCGCCTTCTCCGGCAGTTCAAGCTTCACTTCCTCCAGTGCCACCCCTGCGAGCAGTAAGCGGCGAAGATCACCATCGGTAATGGTTCGGACCAGGCGACCGTTTTCATCCACCAATAATAGAATTTCGGCACTGCCTTCATCCATCCGGGCAAGCAACTCTCGCAGACAAAGCCCTTGGCGAATAATGATGCGTTGTAGTTCAATCATCAAAAAGAAACCTTAGCTGGAACACCAATCAAAGTAGCGTCGGCAGGTGGACTACCCCCGCTCCGGCAGACATTTCCCGACCTTATAATGAGGCACGTTCAAATGCCTCAGGACTGACGCCACCCAAGTGACTGTGGCGGCGGGTTCGGTTGTAAAACACTTCGATGTAATCGAACACATCAGCCCTGGCCATGTCGCGGTTTTTGTAGATGCGCTTGCGGATGCGTTCTTTCTTCAAGCTGCTGAAAAAGGACTCGGCCACAGCGTTATCCCAGCAATTGCCCCGCCGACTCATACTCGGCTCTAGGTTGTTGGCGGCGCAGAAGCGTTTCCAGTCATCACTGCCGTACTGGCTCCCTTGGTCTGAATGGACGATAACTCTGCCTTTGGGTTTGCGCTGCCAAAGCGCCATGAGCAGTGCATCCAGCGCCAGCTCACGAGCCAGTGTCGGCTTCATCGACCAGCCAACCACCTTCCGCGCATAAAGATCCACCACCACGGCCAAGTACAGCCATCCCTGCCAGGTACGAATATAGGTGATGTCGGTCACCCAGGCCTTATTGGGGGCCTCGACAGTGAACTCTCGATTGAGATGGTTCGGTGCGATGATCGAAGGCCGCCCCGCGATTGGACGTGGCGCTTTATAGCCCCGTAGCGCCTTGATCTTGTGGGCACGCATCAGGCGGGCGACACGATGTTTACCGCAGCTTTCACCGGCTTCCCGTAGGTCACCAAAAACTCGGCGCGCACCGTAAACACCCCGGCTGGCGGCATAGGAGTCACGGATCAGCCGCCGCAATCGGTTATTTTCTTGCTCACGGTCAGAGATTGGCTTGTGCAACCACTGGTAGAACCCGGCACGAGCAACCTGCAATACCCGGCACATCGAGGTAATTGCATATTGATGGCGATGCTCGTTCATGAAGCGGTACTTCACCAGGGCTCCCTGGCAAAGTACCGCGCGGCTTTTTTAAAAATATCCCGCTCTTCTTCAAGGCGGCGCATCTGGGCTCGCAGTCGTAAGATTTCACTCTTGGCTTCAAGTAACTCACTGGCCTGCCTCTCGGACTTATCAGGGGGACGGCCTTCACCCATTTGTAGAGGCTGTGGGTAGATACTCCGAGGCGCGCGGCAATCTCTGCTACTGAATATCCTCGGTCAACGACCTGCCTGACAGCTTCAGCCTTGAATTCCGGGGTAAATCGTTGGGTGCTCATGACTTCCTCCTATGCTCAAAGCATAGGCCGGGGATGTCTACCAGAGCGGGGGTAGTCCAATTGGCTTTATCGGGAAAACCAGGCCGCATAGCTCCCGAATCATCAACACAATACGTCCAGTACGGATGCTGCTCGGCAACACTCACCCCAACTACGGCAGGCGAACCAAAATCCAGTAGCCTTTGAGCCTCTCGCCAACGACTCATCCGCCTAAAGGAAGTAGTAGGTTGTAGAACCGCCACTCGCTCGAAAAATTGCCCCCTTGCCTGACATTCCGACAGGCATGCAATACCACATCAACAGTCCTTGCCTCATCGGCCGCAAGTTCCGGTGACCTCATCTACGGCAAGGGCTTACCGCAGGTTTTAGCGACTCGGGCCACTTCCTGGCAATCTGTAGAAATCAATACCTCATCGAAACCCGGATAAGCACAGGCAAACTCGAGTGTCCACTGTATCAGCGACTTACCCGCAAAAACGCGGGTATTTTTTCCTAGTACTCTTTTCGAGCCTGCGCTTGCAGGAATGACGGCGAGTGTTCGGCTCATAAAACACAGAAACTCTTTACAACTTCAAGGCCGACAGCACCACTACGCTCGGGATGGAATTGAGTCGCCATAACGTTCTGGTGCTGCACTGCAGCGCAGAGCGCATGCCCGCCATAATCACACTCGGCCAACAGATCAACTTCACGCCCTGGTGTGGCGACGAACGAGTGAACAAAATAAACGGCAGGTGACAGGCCTTTGAGGGGCTCTAATAAAGAGCCAGTCCAATTACGACCGCGAGGCTCAGTCAGATGATTCCAACCAATGTGCGGGACACGTAATGGCTCTATTCCATTGAAACTAACTTTCGGAACAGCTAGCACCCGCCCAGGAAGAATGCCGAGCCCTAGATGCTCTCCAAACTCCTCACTGGCATCGAACAGTACCTGCATACCCACACAAATACCAAACAACGGACGGCCAGTGTCGACAAAACGCCTGATGGCATCATCAAAACCGCGCTCATGGATTTCACGCATGCTGTCGTGAAAAGCACCAACGCCTGGGACTACCAGTTTTTCTGCAAATGGCACCTGAGCGGGATCATCGGTTACCAGAACGTCAGCGCCACTGTGCTCGAAAGCACGAACAACGCTGAATAAGTTGCACATTCCATAGTCTAGAATTGTGATTTTATGATTAGGCATCTTGCATCATCGATGTGAGTTTTCGTACAGGAAGCCCAGCCTCGAGTGCGGAATCTCGTATCTGCTCCAAGGTTAAACGCTTGTAATGCAACACGTCCGCCATCGCTATACCGTCTGCCATCCCTTCGCGAGCGGCCTCAACGAAATGGGCAAGCGTCCCCATGCCACCGCTGGCAATCACAGGCACAGGCACTGCATTGCTGATTGCACGAATAAGATCGAGGTCGAAGCCCTGCCGCGTTCCCTCACGGTCCACCGACGTCACGAGTAACTCGCCTGCACCCAACTCGACTCCACGCATCACCCACTCCAACACATCCAACCCTGTCCGCTCACGTCCATTGTCGGTGTATGCCTCCCATTTAGAGGGGCCAACTTGTTTCGCTTCTACAGATAAAACCATGGCCTGAGAACCAAAGCGCCGTGATACAGCGCGGATCAGATCAGGATTGGCTACAGCCGCAGTATTGATCGCAACCTTATCGGCACCTGCGCGCAGAATTGCTTTGGCATCATCCACGGATCTAATACCGCCACCAACAGTGATCGGTACAAAAACGTCCTTGGCTGCCCGCTTGACAATATCATTCAAACTATTGCGCCCGTAAAGGCTGGCAACAATATCCATATAGATAAGCTCATCAGCACCTGACTCGTAATAACGAACAGCATGCTCTTGCGGATCCCCCATAACCCGCAAGCCTTCCAAGCGCACGCCTTTGATAAGGTTAGAACCCTTAATATCCAGACGCGGAATAATACGGAGATTTCTCATGCCTTGTCATGCCAGACTGAATGCCGAAGTTTCCACTGCCCATCTTCCCACTTCCACAAATGTGGCGAGCGGAAGCTATCTGTCAGTCGAGTGAAATACTCACGCGTGAGTATGGGTTGCTCGAACATTTTCGACGCTTCGGGAAACTCACTCTCCGGAATGCTCAGGTATTTGAATATCTCATCGGCAAAACGCTCCGGAAACTCGTGATCATAGCGTTTAACCAATGCAACACCCTCATCGCGCTCAATGTCACCGGAGCGGATTTCTTGGGCCGCGTCATAAGTGGCACGACCGATACCAAACTTGGTACCGGTTGTGTAGTAGTGAAAATCATCAATCCGATCATCAATGCTATTATATTTACTATATGTCCCTGGTGTTCTCTCTGGAGAGGCTTCAAAACCACCATGCTCGACAGAATAATAGTAGCAGGCCTGCGGATGCCAATTCAGATAATAGCCGAGATAATGAACCTCTGTATTTTTCTTCTCTATTTCCTCAGGATTAGCCGGCAAATAAGGCGCCAAATCATGCTGCTGCATGCCGAAGTGCGCCTTAAGGTCAGCAATTGAAACACCGCCAAGGCTAACTTTAGACTGATCCTGTGCTGTAAAATATGACCAGTCTCGTTTTGCCGATTCGGTATCCCCGATAGGATTACCGTACTCAGCCTCATTTTCGCCATAAATCACAAGAGGTATATTAAACAACAGCGACATTTTTGGAGCCAGAGCCTTCTGCCCAAACATGAAAGCCTGAAATGGATGGAACAAATTATCCACTGCCAACCGGGTCAATAAACGATGCGCACGACCATTGGGGGTCATCAAATAGTTGTCATGCCCTGCATGAATCCATCGCTGAAAGTTTCTCCAACCCCACTCAGTATAAATATGAGGCGCCCAGGTTACCGTAAGTGGATGCATACCATACTTATGCCGCAAGATGTGCGAAGCATAAAAACTATCCTTACCACCTGACCCAGGAACGATACAATCATAGCTGCCATCCTTGCTACGATGCCGATCTAGCAAATCTCGCAGCTGTCGCTCGCGCTCATCCCAGTCAATACCAGTTTTCTTTTTCTCAGCAAACCGACAAGCATCGCATATGCCGTACTCGTCAAAATGAATAGTTTTCTTTTTAGATTCTTTAGTATGTGAATATTCCACCGCAGAGTTTGGGCGCTGATTCGAAATCACACAGCGCTTGCAATAGATAACCTCACTAGGCAATCCATACTTAGGCTGTGATTTGACAACGTCACCCTCGTATTCAGACTTATCAATCTCTGCAGGCGCAGGAATCGGCTTCATGCTTTTCTCCAAATTCAAAACTAACTAACAATTAGTGTCTCAACAACACCGACTATGTTGCCGGTCGGACTTTTCATATAATCGACCTCACGCTGCAACCTTGAGTGCCGTAAATCCGAGGATGACAATTCTGAGATTTGACCAACAAGCGCACAGGGAGAGCACACCTCAGCCGCTATTCCCATTTGCCCATAAGGAGCATCTTCGCTGAAAATAGAGCCTGCTACCGAGACAACATGACACCCAGCCAGATACGCTTCAAGCCCTACGGTGGATGTCATTACAACAACGACATCAACGGCATGCAGGAGTACTGCTAAATCCTCGCCAGAAGAACTAAGGCCAACTCGCTCCTGGCCTGCGCTGAACTCCACACATTCGCTAGGATGATAGCGAACCACTAATCGAAATCTTTTATCCTTGGCTACCAGATGTCGCAGGCTCGATTCAATACGCCGCGGCATTGTAGAGTCACCACGCTTGCCCGAAACAAACGGATGCTCCCCTGGCTCAACCTGAGAAGCCCAAAGTACTACAATATCATCCTTACTCCACCCTTTTGAAGCGCGCATTTCTTGGCCACTGGCCCGCACGTCATCTAATTGAAGCCTCTCGAACGCTGGATTGCCCGTCACTACTATTTTCTCGGCCTGACATCCCTTATCGACGAACATGTTTTTAACATGCTCATTCAAAACGCAGATACGGCTGGCATAATGAGGGCTTTTGATCCATTCAATCTCTTGCATCCCGAAAAGGTCTACAGCGCATACTGACGGGATACCGAGCTTGCGTGCAGCTTCAAGCGCAGCGCGCTCACTACGAGGGGAGTTTGTAGCCAAAACAACTAGAGGAGATAAAATCTCAAACCAACAGCAAAATAAATCCACCGGAAGAAAAGCCTGGCGCCCTTCTTTTGCATACAAATCTGCTGCAGCATCTACCCCATGAGCCCTTACCAACTCACGATAATTCAATCCCATATAGGCTAGCGACTCAGCCTCTGGAACCAAACTACTCTTGGGCAAATTACGAGTAAGCATTCGCCCGATAGCAAGAACCTCCTCACTATCCGCCTCTGGCAAATGCCTATAGCCAATATAAGGGATACCTAGCCTGTCCAGATAAGCCCCTGCCGTAGTTAGCGCCAAGAACAGAACATTGTAATTTCTCGTTAATAACTCACGAGCGACAGGAGCCAGCATCGCGACGTGGCCACCACCATAAGCAACTAGCAGTACAGTTTTTTTATCGAGCGACATCAATGAAGAAACCGGGAAATTAAAAACCTTATCAACCATTAAAAATAAATATCCCATCTACTTATGGCACCAACCCAAGGCACGTAACCATGGACCGAAAAGCGTGGATTATCAGTCAAGGAATTGAGATAGCCGTACCCGCCACCATAGTTCAATTACCTGATGCCTGGCAGAAAAATCCTTTTCCCCTCCCCGCGGCAAACACCAACGCGACTAAAAAACGAAACCGCCAGCATCGACACCTTCAATCCTTTTTAACTACCGACAATTTTGCTCCCAATGCTCTAAAGCTATAAGAGCACGAATTTCCCGCGTCCTATTTTCTTCACCTGCAATATGTAACTCAACCATGCTGCTCACAGAATCGTAATCGAAAAACTGTCTAGGTACCTTGCTGCGACAATAATCAGCCTTACTCGTTTTAAACCACTCCCCTACAGGAACCGTGAACATCTGCTTTTTCCGATAAGCCAGATTTTCGCCAATCAACGGTGCCACAGCCTTTTTATAAAGATATTTTGTGACGCCTCCCTTGAGCTTTAGCTCGCCAGGCATGCGGAAGGCAAACTCCATCATGCGATAATCCAGAAAAGGAGTGCGAGCTTCAAGCGATACGGCCATCCCCATGCGATCAGGCTTGACCAGATTGTTGCCACTCAGCAGCAATTGCATATCGAGAAACAAGGCCTGATTGATCCGGTCCTGATGGGGGACAGCCTGGAAATATGGCGCTACTACGTCGAAGGAGTCGACACCTTGCAGACGCGCGGCCATCTCAGGCTTATAAAGCGCAGCTTTACCGGCATGACTGAATAAGGAAATACTCTCAAAGTAACGTCGCTGGAATTCATCATCCGTAAGTGTGGCCACGTCGGAGCTGGAGAAAAAGTCTCTATGCTTGTCATATCCGGCAAAAAGCTCGTCACCGCCATCTCCGGTCAATACTACCTTCACATGCTTTGCTGCAAGTGCGGAAACGCGATAGGTAGGAAGAAACGAGACATCACCATGAGGCTGATCACAGTGATAGGTCGCCATGGGCCACAGCTCCAACATGTCTGGCTCGACTCGCTGCATGATGTGCTGTGTACCAAACCGATCCGCAGCCTCCTGGGCGAACAGCGACTCGTCAAAGCGGGGATCGTCAAAACCAATGCAGAAGGTTTTTACCGGTTCGGTCATATGTCGCGCCATCAAACCAACGATCGTGCTGGAATCCACACCACCCGATAGAAAAGCGCCGAATGGAACATCACTTCTCAAGCGTAACCGTACCGCATCATCGAGTATCGTGTTGAATTCCTCTATCCAGTCAGCCTCGGATCGGCCATAAACAGGCTGAACGGCAGCGAGATCCCACCAACGCGATTCGGAAACACCATTACGCGTAATCTTCATTACATACCCAGGCATGATATGACGCACCCCTTGGTATAGGGTATATGGTGCGGGAACATAGTTGAACGTCAAATAGTGGTGCAACGCCTCCTCATCCATACCCGGACGAGGCATGCCGGCCTTGAGCAATGACTTAATTTCGGAACCGAACGTCAACTGATTGCCGTCATCGTGGACATAGAGGGGTTTGACACCAATTCGGTCTCGAACCAAATAAAGGGCCTGTTCCCGAGCGTCATAAATGGCGATTGCAAACATGCCATTCAGCTTGCTGATGAAGGAAATACCTTCTCGCTCATATAAGCGCAAAAGTACTTCAGTATCGGAGTGGGTACGGCATGCATGCCCGGTCCTGGCTAAATCTAGGGCCAGTTCGACATGATTGAAAATTTCGCCATTTTGTACCACGACGATCTGGCCATCGTCTGAAATGAACGGCTGATGGCCGCCAGCCAGGTCGATGATCGAGAGACGCTGGTTGCCCAGAGCAAGGCCTTGGGCACTGAAAACGCCCTGATCATCAGGCCCGCGATGCTGGATTGCATCGCCCATTGCGCGCAATGTTTCAGGAGCAAGGGAGCGTCCGCCCCTATGGAAATAGCCAAAGATACCGCACATTTCAGTTGCCGCCTTTTCCAAAAACCTGTTTGAAAGTCAGCAGAATGATCTGGATATCCTTGAACAGGGAAGCCTGTTGCGCATATTGCAGATCCAGTTCCTTGCGCTGAGTCTCGTTAGCGGCTGAACGCAGCGTTGCCTGAGCGAGACCGGTGATGCCAGGCCGGACGCTGTTGCGTAGTTGCCATTCAGCCTCAGTGTAAAGCGCGCGTTGCGCGGGGACGTCAGGGCGTGGTCCGACCACGCTCATCGAGCCACACAATACGTTGAACAACTGAGGTAATTCATCAATGCTGGTCCGCCGGATAAATCGCCCTACCTTGGTAATACGTGGATCACCATCAGCAGTGGAGTAGCCCCCCAATCTTTCGGCGTCTATCACCATGCTACGGAATTTATAGATAAAGAAATCCCGGCCGCCACGACCAACACGCCGCTGCTTGAATAGCACAGGTCCAAAATCAGAAAGATAGATAGCGACGGCAACTCCAATCAGGATTGGTGAAAAAACCATGATTGCAATAAGTGAGCTGAGGAAATCAAAAAATCGCTTCATTTCATGCCACGCTATTTCTGGGAGGCCGCATTATATAGAGACCTGCCGTGACGCTGATGACAAATGTTAGACCTGCCAATCCCAGGCGCCATATAGGCAAAGAGCCAACCCATTCGGGTTCAGCCGGCGTCAAAAAGACAACATCGACAAGCACGCCAACTAAAACGACAGCCCCGATGGCAGCTGCACTGCGCAAAATGGCATATGACATACCCCAGCATTGCCTGAGCCCCCTCAACCCCGCAGCTCGAATGAGGCTGATAGCGAACATCACGTGAAAAACAGGCAAGGCCCACATCAGGATCACAGGCTCTTTCAGCCAAAGCCCGGGAATGCAGAGCACCGGGAGAAACAACATGGTAATGACGGTACGCCGCAAGACCAATCCCGGCTGCCTTTGCGCATTCAGAGCGGCAGCAGCAAGGCTCGAGACGCCGACCCAGGGCACACTAAACAGAGCGATCTGGGTCAAAACTGTAATGTGCAGAAGGCCTGAAACCCCTACCCGACCAGCACCGAAAAGTATGAAAATCGCAGCGTCGATAAATGGGAAACCGCACAAGACGACAGCTATCGATAATACCAATGATCGCTGCAAAGACGTGTTCAAAAGCGCCTCAAAGGCGCCTTTTTCTTGCCGGTCATAGGATTCACACAGGCGAGGAAAGGCGACCGTGGCGAGGGTCGTGATGAGAATACCAAGCGGCAACTCGACCAACTTGATCGCATAGTTAAAAGCGGCTAGCTCGCCCTCGCCCAACCAGGAGGCCCCCGCACGTAAAATTACCGGCACCAAGACCAGCAATGAGGCTGAAGCAAGCCCTGCAAAAAAGCCACGAAGCAGGTGGCGATCAATCAGCCATCTGTGAGCACCTGCCTGCTCGTCAGTTAGGCGCTTGGTGTTGAGCGCCAGCAGCTGGCTAACCCAGCGCACTATCGCACCACAGATAATACCGACGCACAGCCAGGCTAGATATCGCTCCCCCTCGACCATGGCAAATACAAGCCCGCCAATGATACTGAGGTTGAATATCAACGTGCCGCAGCCCGCTACAAAGAAATGGTCCTTTGCATTCAGTGCTGCCGAGCTGACACCGGAAAGCGCAGTCAGGGGGATAGCGGCTGCGACGATATAAATCATCCAGCCATCAAGCCATCGCAGCGGATTGAGCATGCCGGGTGCAAGCAGCCATAACCAAGCTGCCGGCATCAATACGAACAGGACCGCAAGTGCAGCGAATATGCTACCCACTACCAGAGAGGCCTGCAAAAACAAGGCTGCAGCCTTGTCGGCAGTAGTCGATTTCAATGCTGGAATCAGCGCGACGCCTATTCCCCCCGACAACAGGAGGTTGACAAGAAGATCAGGCACAGTGAGAAGAATGATCGCGATATCCGCCTCAGCAGATAAGCCCAGCGATGAAGCGAGTAGAACTTCCCGGCCGAACCCTGCCAACCTCCCACCCATCAGAGCCAGACTCAAGAATAGTCCGGCACCAAGCAGACTCCGCTGCCCCTGGGTCATCATTACACCTTACGCGCCTTTATCGAGCCCACGATCACCTGCACATTCTTTTGAACGTCCCGATGGGCGGCCTGTAATTCCTCTGGACTACACAATGTACTATGCCGAAATGCCTCACGAAGTTTGAGAATCTCAGAGGAAAAATCCATTTGCTCCTTTATCTCAATGACGGATGAGGCCTGGCGATGGAAGGATCTAGACAGAATCGCAGCCGTCGAGCCGAGGCGTGCATGCTCGGCCAGCAACAGCTCTGCGGGCAGCAGCCCTTCGCCTACACGGGCGATACCACCAATACCAAAGGGTACTCCACTAGCACACAGTATCGCAGCCATGTCATCGACCAGCCCACTGGCCAGGGGCTCGAACATGAAGTCAAGTCCAAGCTCCAGATGGAGGTCATTGAGGCCAATATGCACCTCATTGACACCAGGTATCTCCAGGCACTCCTTTAAAACGGCAACTGCAGCCACGGTTTCGACAAGGAGATTGCAACGCACGCGCCCACCCACAGCCGCCGTGAACAACCTCACTTCGCTGGCACTCCGAAACATTGGCAGCATGAGAATATCAGCGCCCGCCGCAATCGCTTGCTCAATCTCTGCCTCGCTGCCTTCGTGAATTGGGTTGATCCGAACAAGCAACCGCCCCTCCGGCACGGACGACCTTATCCGTCGGACATCATCTAGGGTATGCCTGCTGATTACCGTATTAAGGTGCCCTTGACGCAAATCCTTACCAAGAATTTCGGTGTCGACGAATATACGGTCCACACCGCTATCGATGGCAAACCTCGCCAATTCGGAGCAATTGGTAATCATGAAAAACTTTATCGCGGGATTCGTCATCAAGTTTTTATACTTCAAGAGAATAATTAGATAGGAAATAAAAATCTAAAAAACTGGAGACACTCTAAAGCAACCATAATAAATTAGAAACCTCAACCACAACTGGATTTTAGAATGAAAGATCACTCAGAAATCATTCAACACAGACAAAACCCCAATCCTTTTAGCTATCACTCGTGGCCATCTCCCGTATTCAGCTGCACATCTCATGCATTCGTAAGGAAATATCAAAACACTACCCAAGCATTTCACAGAGTAAACAACATCATCTGCATCATATTTTCATTACCTGCGAAACACACAATGCTGACTTCCATCTTAGCTCTAATGCATCCCTGGATCACATTTTCTGCTCTTAATTCTTGGTGGAGTTGAACAAACAAATCAAAACGTGGCGTCAATGATAGTAACCCGACCTACCAACAGATCTGACCTGCCCCAAGGTAAGCGTTGCTCTCGCCCAGAATATCAATAGCAGCCCGTGCTTCTCCAGCAGGAGCTGAAAAGTAAAGAGCCGTGGTTCGCTAGGCACAAATTCAAGCACAACTCAGAAAGCTGGTACATGATGCTAGGGATGGTCTGAAGTAGCCACGTATTTCAGGCTGACTTCAGCCTCCGCTGATTTTGAAAGCCGCAGATCGATCAAAAACGATCAGATCACCCGCTCACGTTATTCGTTTTGGCCGCCGCAAGCACCTCGCAGCGGCTACTTTCCATATTACAGGCGCACCTCTCCCGTATTGGTCAATAAGTGCCGGCGTGCCATCCATAGGTTCGACAAGGCAAACAGCGTCACCAGTTGCGCGGTGTTCTTTGCCAGGCCACGGAAGCGCGTCTTCACATAACCGAATTGACGTTTGATCACCCCGAACGGGGGCTCGACCTTGGCTCGCACCTGAGCCCTGGCCTTCTCGATCTTGCGCTTGGCTTTGTACAGCGCGCTGCGCTTACTCAATTTTTTGTACGTACTGCGGCGGGCTGCGACCTGTCAGATCACCTCCTGACCTTTATGTTCCGAGCGTTTCTCTATGCCGGTGTAACCCGCGCCGGCACCAACCATGTTCTCCTCGCCGTGCAGCAACTTATCGACCTAGGTAACGCCTGCAACATTAGCTGCCGTGCCGACCACGCTGTGGACTAAACCTGATTCGTCATCGGCGCCAATGTGGGCCTTCATGCCGAAGTAATACTGGTTGCCCTTCATGGTCTGGTGCATTTCCGGGTCACGCTTGCCTTCCTTGTTCTTGGTCGAACTCGGCGCATTGATCAACGTCACATCGACGATGGTGCCTTGGCGCAGCGATAGACCTCGGTCGCCCAGATAACCATTGATGACAGCCAGAATGCCCGCAGCCAGTTCGTGTTTCTCCAGTAGCCGGCGGAAGTTGAGGATGGTGGTCTCGTACAGAGCCTCCTCCATCGCCGGGTCGCTGTAGCCGAACCAGTTCAGCATCAAATAAACCCGCAAAATCGCCATCAGCGGATAGGCTGGCCGACCACCTTCACCCTTGGGGTAATGCGGATCGATCAAGGCAATCAAGCCCTTCCACGGCACCACCCGATCCATTTCGATCAGGAACAGCTCTATTGCGGGTTTGCTTGCGCTGCCGGCTTACTCGGCGTCGGCGAAGGTCATCTGCTTCATTGGAAAACTCGGCGGGTGGAATCCGGATATTTTGCCAAAATCAGGAAGTCTTCTTCAGAGTTTCCTTAATCCTCAACCCAGTACTACATGAAGCGCAGTAGTTTTAATAAACACAATACGCAGAAAGCAAAAAGTCCGGTTAATAACCGGACTTAATTAAACAACTAAACGCGTCAGTTAGTACTCAACTTGTCGCGATTCTTCTCCAACGTTGCCTCACCAATACCTTTGACTTCCAGCAACTCATCCACAGAAGCAAAGTCGCCATGCTCATCACGATAAGCAACAATCGCCTGCGCCTTGACCTCACCAACCCCCAACAACTCACGTTGCAGGGTGGCAGCATCAGCTGTATTGAGATTGACCTTACCGACCGGAGCCACTTCCGCAGTTTCAACAACAGGTACTAGCTGAGTCTGCGTTTCAGCGGCGACAACCGCCAAGGAAATTGAAGTAAGAACAGCGAACAACAGAGAAGACAGTTTGGCTTTTAGTATGCTGTGCATCCTTTCGTTAGTTTTCATCAATGTGGGGGTTCCTCTCCACGATCTGAAAACCAGCTGCAGCCATATACTTGTCAAACGACTCCACGCATAACTTAAGGATGGTTTGAAGTAGCCGGTATTTCTGGCCAACTTCAGCTTTCACCGATTTTGAAAGCCGTCAACCGATCAAAAACGATCAGATTATCTGCTCATTTAGAGAGTTCTGAAAAAGCCCGAGCCTTACGAAATGGCAGCTCTGTAGGTCCCATGTTTACTGGCCTACAGTTTTCGAAGGCGGATTTTTTCAGACCGTCTTTAGTGGAATAACTCTATGGCTACAAACGGCGTTTCATGTGTACCCAATCAACAATCTCACCATCCGGCTTGTAACCACTCACCGCCTCACGCAGCAACTGACGCACTCGCTCATAATCATCGCGCTCCACCGCGGCCATCAACTCGGCCAATACCACCTTGAAACGTTCCCAAGGCCAATACTCTTCATTGGCGCGCATGATCATCGGATGCTCGGTCGGGCTGACGTTGTCACCGATCAGCAGCTCCTCATACAACTTCTCGCCAGGGCGCAGGCCGGTGAACTCGATAGCAATATCGCCATGTGGGTTCTTATCCGAACGCACGCTTAAACCACTAAGGTGAATCATCTTTTCTGCCAAGACGGCAATCTTCACCGGCTGCCCCATATCCAGCACAAACACATCCCCGCCCTGCCCCATGGCACCAGCCTGAATCACTAGCTGGGCCGCCTCAGGGATGGTCATAAAGTAACGGGTGATATTCGGGTGAGTTACGGTGACAGGCCCGCCCTTGCGGATCTGCTCATGGAACAGCGGAATCACCGAGCCGGAAGAACCCAGCACATTACCGAAACGCACCATGGTGAAACGAGTCTTATTGACGTGGTACACAGACTCATCGTCGCGGAACAGTAGAGGGGCAGACTCACGGCTCAGTGCCTGCAACACCATCTCCGCCAAGCGCTTGGTGCTACCCATCACATTGGTCGGGCGCACCGCTTTGTCGGTGGAAATCAGCACAAAATGCTCAACCCCTGCCTTTACAGCCGCCTGCGCAGTAAAGGTAGAACCCAGCACATTATTCAGCACACCTTCGGCAATATTGTGCTCAACCATAGGAACGTGCTTGTAAGCAGCCGCGTGATAGACCGTATTGACGCTCCAGGTTCGCATCACATCCAACAAGCGCCCGGCATTGCGGATCGACCCAAGGATCGGCACCAATCGAACAGGCAGCGACTCACGACGAATGCGCTGCTCCAGCTCGCGGTGAATACTGTAGAGATTGAATTCGCTGTGCTCGAACAGCAGCAAGGTAGTAGGCCCAGTCGCAACTATCTGACGACACAACTCAGAACCAATGGAGCCGCCAGCCCCAGTCACCATCACCACTTGGCCACGGATACAACGCTCAAACAAAGCCTGCTGCGGCGGAACCGCATCACGACCGAGCAAGTCGGCGATATCCACTTCTTGCACATCATCGACCTTGACCCGGCCACTGGCCAAATCCATAAAGCCGGGAATGCTACGCACATGCAGTGGGTAAGGCTCCAACAACCCCAGTACTTCACGACGTCGTGCACGGCTAGCCGAAGGAATTGCTAGCAGTATTTCGTCGGCACCTGTCTCATTGATCATCTGCTGAATGTGCTTGGGCGTATAAACACGCAGCCCGGCAATCACTCGGGTGGCAATATCGGAATCATCATCGATAAAAGCCACCGGCCGCATCCCTCGTCCCAACCGCAACGCAGCGACCAATTGGTTGCCAGCTGCGCCAGCACCATACACCGCTACTTTCGGTAAACCAGCATCTCGCGCGCTAAATTTGCTGGGCTGTTCGGAGGAGTACCAGCCGCCCATAAAATACTGGCGCATCAACAGGCGTAAGCCACCAATCATCACCAGGCTCAACCACCAGTAGTTGAATACCATGGAGCGGGGAATAACCTTGGGGGCACCCTGATTCCAATAAACACACAATGCCAGGAGCAAGGCAGAGATACTGATGGCTTTAACAATAGCGAGCAAAGCATCATTGCCGAAGTAGCGCACCACCGCCCGATACATACCAAACCGAACAAACAGGGGAATAGCTATCAGTGGGGCCAAAACAAAAAGCCAGGCATGCCCGGCAAAGGGCTCAATGTTGTTTGAATGGCCCAAGCGCACGACAAATGCCAGCCACAGCGCTATCCATACCAGTGCTATGTCCACGATTACCTGAATCAGTCGTTTGTAGCGTCGCGGCAACATCACCAGACGAGTACGCAGCTTTTCAGCAAGTCTTAACACAAAGCACCCTCAACATTTAAAGCTTATCGATCCATTCGATCAGCCAGCAATTTTCCAAGTAAAAACAGCCCTTGACTTGGTCTTGTCGCCTACCGCCTTGGTTGAGTGATCAGAGAAAGTTGCGATTATGGTCGCAGCGCCTTTCTTTACATAATTGACGACGAATTGACCTGGCACTTCCTTGCGGATACGGCGTGTATAACCCTGCTTCGCCAGGCTAGCAAATACTGCGCCCTCAACCCCCATCATGCCGTCCGTGGAATGCACGATATAGCGATCAAACTCGCCTTTTACATTCTGAACTAACTGATATTGGAAAATGCGCCCGTTGAAGGACACCTCAATGCCTTCCGGAAACATAACCTTATTTTTAACCAGTACAGTACCTGCAACGGGCTCTAGGCTAGGAGCTGCCCCAGAGGGGGACGAAGCAGGCTCGCAGCCAGACAGCAATGCAGCACAAACAGCAACTGCGAAAATAAATCCCTTCACACAACCTCCCAAAGAAAATTAGCCGAGTTTCCTTACAGCTCCCTGCCATGCATATGGTCAGGGGGATGCACATACAACATGTTGGTCTGACGCTTTTATCGAGCGGAAGCAACCATCACGTCAGCCAGCACCTGACAGGTCTTATCGATCTCTAGTGCAGTTAACGTGGGATGAACGAGAAACATTAGGCTGGTCTCGCCCAGCTCTCTAGCGGTGGGTAAGGGCTCATCTGGGCGCCAGTTGGTGTTATCGAAGGCCTTTTCCAGATACACCTCGGAGCAAGAACCAGAGAAGCAGGGCACCCCGTGAGCCACGATCTCGCTAAGAATACGGTCACGACTCCAACCCTCTTTCAACTGGGCAGGTTCGACGAAGACATAACACTTATAAGCGGCATGAGTAATAGCATCAGGCACTTGTGCAACTCGCAAACCCGGTAGCTTCTGAGCAGTCGACCAAATGCGCTCTGCATTGGCTAAGCGCCTCGCCTGCCAATCGCTCATACGCTGCAACTGGATTCGGCCGATGGCCCCCTGCACTTCCATCATCCGCCAGTTGGTACCAAAACTTTCATGCAGCCAACGAAAACCTGGGGCATGCTGCCGCTCATATACGGCCTCCCAGCTTTTACCGTGATCCTTAAACGACCACATTTTGGACCACAGCTCACGATCATTGGTCGTCACCATGCCACCCTCACCAGCAGTGGTCATGATCTTGTCCTGGCAAAAAGACCAAGCGCTAACATGACCAATAGACCCCACCGGCTTACCTTTGTATCGTGCGCCATGCGCTTGGGCGCAATCCTCGATTACCTTCAGGCCATGCTCTTCACCCAGCGCCATGATCGGGTCCATGTCGCAAGGCCAGCCGGCCAGATGCACGCAGATCACCGCACGGGTACGTGGTGTAAGCACAGCACGGATTGTATCGGCGGTGATGTTCTGCGAATCGCGATCCACATCGGCAAATACAGGAATGGCGCCCGCAGTGACTATTGACGAAGCGGAAGCAAGAAAAGTCCGAGAAGTAACTACTACTTCATCCCCAGGACCAATACCCAGAGCTTTCAGCGCCAAATCCAGTGCAACAGTTCCATTCGAAAGGGCAATGGCATATTCGGTGCCGGCCCAAATCGCGAACTCCTTCTCGAATTCACGACACTCCTGACCTGTCCAGTAGTTAACCTTGTTGGAAAGTATTACGTTACGAGCTGCCTCAGCCTCTTCATCAGTGAAGCTCGGCCAAGGGGAAAAAGAAGTACCTAACATACGCCCTGTGTTTACCTCATCCTAATTGCAGGAACGCCAGCAACAGTGGCGTTATCCTCGACATCCTTAACCACCACAGCGCCCGCGGCGACCATAACATTGGCACCGATACAGATTTGCTGACGGATCGAAGCCCCAATACCAACCCAACTGCCCTCGCCTACCACCACCTCTCCGGCCAAGCGCGTACCTGGCGAGATATGCACCCCATCAGCCAGAACGCAATCATGGTCGATGCTGGCCCCGGTATTGACGATGCAGGCCAACCCAACCCGAGCCGCCGCATTGATGACAGCGCTGGGCATGATAACCGATCCCGCCTCCACCCGCGCATAGCGACTGACACAGGCCGACGGATGAGTCAGCGTGACCAGATTCGCTCCTTCGTCACGCAATGAACGACTACACGCAAGACGTATTGCATTGTTACCAACCGCGACCACCACCCCCTCGAAACGCCCCAGTTGTGCAATCAAGTCCTGATAGCAACCCAACACAGGCCAAGTCAGATTAATGAACCCCAGCGGCTTGCTGTCGTCGAAGAAGGCAACCTCCCAGCCACAGCATTCGGCGATATCGGCGACAACCTTACCGTGGCCACTAGCTCCAAGAATGGCCAGTTTTTTCACTCTTTGTTCCCCTCAAAACGTACCGAAGTAGCATGTTCGTCAGTCGTGATGCCTTCGCGCTTGAAGACTTTGGCCACCGTCATCCACAAAATCTTCATATCTAACCAAAACGACTGATTTTCCACATACCAAATATCGAACTCGAATTTCTCCTGCCAGCTCAGGTTATTGCGCCCATTAACCTGAGCCCAACCGGTGATACCCGGCCTTACATCATGCCTGCGCATCTGACGCTCGTTATACAAGGGTAGATAGTCCATCAACAACGGGCGCGGCCCGACCAAACTCATCTCACCTTTGAGCACATTCCACAACTGAGGCAGCTCATCGAGGCTGGAACTGCGCAGCAAACGTCCCACTCGCGTCATGCGCGCAGCATCGCCCTCGTCCAACAGCCCTTCAGGGTTTGGTTCGCGCATGGTTCTGAATTTGTAGACCGTAATTGGCCGCCCCTTGTAGCCGGGACGTTGCTGGCGAAACAATACGGGAAAACCAAGATCAAAGTACACGATAAGTACCAAGACAAAAAGCAAAGGAGCAGATAAAGAAAGAGCCAGCAATGAAAAAATAAAACAAAACGCCCTAATCATGCTACCGATCACTCAAAGTAATAACCTAAATATGACCCCGAAGAATACAATCACGTATCCTCATAACGGAATTACCATCCTTTAAAAACCCTAACTCCCCCACCGAAAGTCGCCCGCCCCCCTCATCAATTCCAGCTTTCAAATCCAGGCTCGAAGAAAATACTGTAGCAACACCTAACTCACTCAGATCGAACGGGACATCATACCCCGATGATCTATACGTATAAACCGGCCTCCCAAGACAGAATGCCTCCATACCGGTAGTGCTAAAATATGTAACCACAGCATCTGACGCATTTATATTATTATATATATCTCCTCGCCCAATAAACGCCTTACCCTCGAGAATTAACTCAGAGAGAACTTCACGATACGCGCATTCATGCGAATGACTTTCATTAGGATGCATACTAACAGCAACAACCCAGCCACCATTTGATGATGCCACAAACTTGGCCACCTCGGAAACCATCCCCTCCATAAGTAGTAAGTTATAGGGCTGAGTAGCCACGCACAAAACTCTACTATTTAAAGAAGAGGGAAACAAAACACTTCTACTTTCCGCTTTACCAACACCACGAATACTCGAAAGCTTATAATCAATTCGCGGAGAACCTACAACCAAGACCCTACTAGACTCCACACCCAAATAATCAACAAATATCCCCCTAGAAAAACTATCATTTGCTAAAACATATCTAGACAAAGGCGCTTTAAACCTCTTAGATCTAGACCACGGACCACTCTGAACCTCAAAGCTCGAAACAGACTCGAAATACATAACAAGAAACTGCGATATAGGAAGACGCCCCGGCAGAGAAACTAGAGATCTTACACGATGAACAAAAACTGAAGAGTCCAAGTCCCGCATCAGACAATAGGAATCTCTGAGCAACCTGTGCAGCGCCGCCCTCGAACTAAGAAACAAATATGCAGAAAACAGTGGGGAATCACTGCAAGCAAAAGAGAAATTACACGAAACATCATCTATTGCACGATCAAATAACTCATTAAAAGCAAGTATCTCAACATCCAAATCCGCAGAAGCTTCGGGAGACACAACAATTACGTTATCATTTTCAAACACGCAATCAGAGGTATCTGCGTACGGGCTGAGTACAATCACTTTTCGCCCGCATGATGCCAAACTATTAACAATGGGCACGGCAGCCTCACGATATTGTGAAGCCTTCAGATTTCCAGCCAACAAACAGACTTCCTGATCAAGATTTGACAGCGAATCAAAATCATATCGAGTAACCTTAGTACCTTTAAATTTTCTAAAACTACCGGAAATAATATCTTCAATATTCACCTCAGCTTCAGCAGGCACGTCATCAAAACTCAAAAATCCAGAGTCAAGAAAAGAAGTAGAGTCCAAGGCCGGCAGAAGCAATCGCGAAGACGCTAACCTATTCGGAAGCACATAAAATTGAGAAATCCCCCTGCTCAAAATGAAGCTCTTCAGAAATAAATACCCTCTAACCCAAACGACTAAACGATCCGAAATAGAAACCCTCAGCGCCGGAAGATATTTTGAAAATCTAGAAAAAAACTCTGACCCTTCAAAATTGGCAATTAATAACTTAAGGAACTCGTCAGCCGCCTCATCCGCACCACAATAAATGGCCTCATCAAGCTCAGAATCTATACCGTCAACAAACAGTACACGTACACCAGCACAAGCCAAAGCATAATCACAAGAGCCTATAAAACTTAAATAATCACTTTTACTCCGAAATATCAAAAAAATATTTTCAGCGGCTAGAACTCTAGACAAGTCTCTATATCGGCCTACACAAGAATTACTTTCAACAAAAATAAGTGTAGGCTCATGAAACGGCAAGCAGAATTCTTGCAATGAAATATTACTTATACAATATTCATTTTTTTGACAAATAGAAAATATGCGCCTGACAATAGGCTTATCATTGCTCTGCTTGTGCAAACTAAATAGATTTGCCATTTCCCCTCTAATTTTAGAGGTGGCAGCGAGCAGGGGTAAAACCCGTATCTTATTTTTTTTCAGCACCAGTACTTTTAACTTAACGACTTGATCCTTGCTCCACTCACACAGCCTTAATAGGACTACCCTTACCATCCGCTTTTTCTCAGCGACCTTCAGCAAAGATGCTTTATTTCTTTCCCGCTCGCGTAGTCGGGTTAAAGCAAGTTTCTTATTATTTTCCAGCTTCAGTGCCTTTAACTTAACGGCCTTCTCCAACTGGACTGCCCTTTCTTTCCGCCTTTTCTCAGCGGCTTTCAGCAAGGATGCTGTATTTCTTTCTCGCTCGCGTAGTCGGGTTAAAGCAAGTTTCTTATTATTTTCCAGCTTCAGTGCCTTTAACTTAACGGCCTTCTCCAACTGGACTGCCCTTTCTTTCCGCCTTTTCTCAGCGGCCTTTAGCAGTGATACTTTCTTTCTTTCTCGCTCGCGTAGTCGGGTTAAAGCAAGTTTCTTATTATTTTCCAGCTTCAGTGCCTTTAACTTAACGGCCTTCTCCAACTGGACTGCCCTTTCTTTCCCCCTTTTCTCAGCAGCCTTTAGCAGAGATACTTTCTTTCTTTCCCGCTCACGCAGCCGGATTAAAGCCAGCTCCTTATTCTTTTTCTGCGCCAGTACTTTTAACTTAATGGCCTTCTGCCTGCTCCGCTCACGACGCCTTAATAGAGCCATCCTTTTTTTAACTTGAGAGTTTCTTTTATATCTTCTAACAAAACCAACAACCCACCTCTTACATCTAGACTTATAGCTGCGAGCCCTTCGCCTTAATAAATTAAACTTTCCTTTTAGCAAGTAGGGCAACTTTAGATAAAAAAACCTTAATATCAATATAACATCCCGCTTCAACTTATACGGGAGAGCCTTTTTAAAATATAAAAACAACCACATAATTACTCGCCCCACAATTATTGCACACCTGTATCAGTAGAAGATATCCTATCAATTACATCATCCGCTTTCACCGCATAGATAACCGCCCCAGAGGCTATGAAATCCGAAAAATAGTCCAATGCTTCTATTGAAATAACGACTGACTTTACACCCTCAAAATAAGCATCAACCACTGAACCGGACCAACCAGTTAGATGCACATCCACATATTTCATAATAACCTGAATAGGCATACTTGAAGGCTGCTCGACAAATACATTCGGATAATAACCACTCAAGTCACGATAGATAGAATTTTTTTCCAGCAAGAACCCCGGATGCATTTTTATAAGAAAGCAACAGTTTGTTTGGCACTGCTGGATTACATCGACAAACACCTGAGACAGTGTGCTGGACTGCATTGTGATCAGTATCTTCTTTTCATAAACGCTGATTTCTTTTAAAAAATCGGCCCACTGTCTTTCCGCCGTCGCTAAAAGTGAATTGGTCTGAACAAAGTCACGCCACATGCTTCCAACCACAATGGCCGTGTGCTGAGTTGTATTCTGTGCCCATTCAGTGATGGCCTCAGCATCGAACCTCGTCCAACAAAAGAACGTATCAGGCAGCGTCGTATATCCTTGCCTGGGCACTTTAAGCCAGCCAGCGTAAGCCCTCATGCTGCCGCCTCCCACGCCATGTTGTATATCCGTGATGGATATCCCCAACTGGCGGCAGGCAGCACACAGTGCCATGCCCAGCACGGAATAATAACAAACCACATAGGCTGTTTCGGGTTTGACTCGCCGTAGAATCATCGAAAATATCATTTTTGCCACCAGGCAAAAAAGAATGTTGCGATACACCTGTTTCCTCAAGGCTTTATAGCTTACGGCTCCTTCCCTGAGCATGGGCGCGGCGGCAAGGTCGTTGAAAACCCTTTCAATATAACGAGACAACCCGGGGATACATTTAATGACAAATGAAAATTTTGCTGCACCTGCTGCAAGCAACAACACGGCAAACACTGACCGACAATGCTCACGCCCAACAATAGACTTATCAACAAATAAATTCTGAAGAGCAATTATAGAAGTCTTCGAATTAAGTTTTGCCCCCTCACTGATTACATGTGAATCCTTCAAGTAAATCGAATCGGAAAATTTTGCTGAGAACTTGCTATCGGTAAGAATAAATACATTGGATCTCTTAAACGAAAGTAAATCCCTAATAGAGCTCACGACATCCATCACAGAAGCGCCAGCTATATTATAGCCTGCGCCAGCCCTTTGACTGGACTTAGGCAGCACCATGGATAGCAACGTAATTCTAATTATCGGCCAGCAATCGACCCCAGCAATATTATAGTTTAGATCATTGCATCTGGACTCAAAGCCCTTGACCCAATCGAGCGATTGTTTAGGCGTCACTACAGTCCACCAATTTCTTATAAACTATTTCTGACGGTAAATCAGATGCTGGGGTTGCATGACCAACTATTTGGTTGGCGAGCCCCACATAGCAGCTCTTTAAACGTAAGATTTCTCGCCAAACCGAGTCAATATCGTCAACAACATAACCGCCTTGACTCACTATCCAATCACGCTTGTTTTTGTCCAGAACTGCTTCACTGCCAACGTAAAAAGTAATTCGCCCAGTACGCAATGCAAGATCGCAAAGGTTGGAGAAAAACCCAACGACCACATGGGCCCTGGAAAGACCCTCACTCCAATCCTCGATAACTGAAAAGTCTGTCACCGCTGTACCGAAAAATGCTGAACCACGCGGGTGTGGTTTGACTTTAATACTTATCGCGGGATCATTATTGAGCGCCTGTAACATCGCATAGCAGGCTAACAAATACTCTTCACTGTACTCGCCACGCTGCTGCACGGGTTGATCGACAAAGACAACGCTCAACCTTTCTTCCTCAAGCAGTTTTTCACTGCATAATAAGCCCGTGTGGTATTCAAACTCCGGCGAACCCACAACCAGCATATGACTCACCCGCATGTCCAATTGCCAATACACCTGTGCGCTCAAATCGTCATAGACAAAAAAGTTGTCGACGTTATAACCGGCAAAATGCTGATGCTCTACTGAGGCTTGACCAAACTGCAACGCGCTAATAGCCGGCCCTGCGCCAACAAGATCGCGTCTAAACTTAAAGGCAGGAAGTTCAACACCCCCCGTAAGGCCCAACCAATTGCTGCAAGGCAGCGCGTCATAGATATCCTGAAATATCCTTATCCGTACCCGAGCAAGCGCGCAGAGGCATGCGAAATTCAATCGTTGGGCAAAATCGCCACGCAACTTCGCAAAATAAGTGACTACGTATTTAAGCGCCGATAGCCTTCCGGCACGCCAGGTTGCTGGCTTGATGAATAAAAGATTGAAACCTTCGTGTTGCAGATAATCCGCTAGGTAGTCGGAATAAATAAGCTCCGTATTTTTTGAATCCTTCTTCCCGAGCGCAACAATGACATTCACGCGCCGCCCCTCGTTCAAGCAGCAGCTAATAATCCTATAAAAACTCATCAACTTTTTCTGAACGCTGGCCTGCCTGACATCGGTCATCAGCACATTCAGAAAGATGGGCTCTGTAGACATAACTTTGCTGGAGTGAATGAAAACCCGCTTAAAGATACGGCCGAGCACACTCATCGCAGAGGGTTCCCTTGGTCACCCACCTTGCGTGCGCCAGCTAGCTGAAACAGAAAAACCAAGCGACTCAACCCAGGGATCAGAGCTAAAAAGCGTGTATGCGGTACCTGGTGCCAGTCACAACGCAGATCAGGAAAAGGAGGTACGTCTGCCGGCAGAAGATAATGCGAAACGAAGGTTACAGATTCAATAGCACTCCCTGCTGGCATCAATCGCTGTTGTATACACTCAAGCGCATTAAGGTAGCACTTTGCCTCTACTCGCAACTCTGACAAGCGCAGCGCACGGCGCATGAGTGTGGCGTCATCGCCCGCTCTGGCCACTTGCGATATATTTCGCTCAATGCAGCTTTCAACAATAGCAGACTCTTGCAGAGCATCTAATTGAGGGTTGGCCAAGCGGTAGCATGGTACGGGGAAGTCAGACAGCGTAATCTCACGGGCCGAAAAATGGTAAATACAATCCGCCTGCAAACCAACTAACTGCCAAGCCGCCATTAAATTTAGCGAACCCAGTACAAAAACCACCCTCATACCGCGTCCTTTTTAGCAATTACAACGCTATGGACTGCGGCAAGACTCTTATTGTAGGCACCTGCCCTCAGAATAATGCTGGCAAATGACTTTATTTGCAAAAAGGCAACACCGGTAAGAATAGCCATATTCCCAACTTGACTGCCATGTGAAGCGAAGTACATTTTTGTTGCAATAAGACTGAGCACTATTGAAATGGCAATTATTGCAATCAGCACCATCGTTATATAATGCGGTAACAGCAGTATCTTGTAAAAACCCAGATGCTCTTCACTGCCAACATAGCTGTCCAACTTATTACGAGTCGAAACCGGCTTGTAGCGCTTCGCAGAAAAACCCACACCTTTCTTGAGAAACCACACCCCAGAGAACAAAATAAAAAAAACCAATATCAATGTATAAGGTGTGATAAATGCCCATAATACTGAAACTGCAATTATCAGCCCTAGCGGCACAACGACATCCAGAACCGATATCATTAACTTTACAATATTTTTCAGATCCCCCTTGGTTACCACAACTTTGAGCGCAACGTTTTTCTCGACAACCAGGCGTTCAAACTTGAATGTTGCTTTCAACGCACATATTTTCGAAAAAAATGAAAATACTGCAGAACAAATAAACCCTAGTGAACCGATACAAGGATACACATAGGACTCTGCCGGCACTCCAACTAGGTCGACAACATGCTGATTGACATGTCCCCCTACCCAACCAAAAACAAACCAGATTGAGACGACCTGCATGGCAATAAATAAGAAGCGAAACCCCATACTTGCAAGCACAAGTATGGGGGCCGACCTTACAAAACTAACCAGCACAGGTGCCAGCTTACTTTTGTAGAGACTACGCATGCGTGGGGTAGCCTGCTATTTCGCAGAAATAAGGAAATTTCTGTTGAAGTTCGCTAATCGCGCACAGATCGCCGGCATTCGCTGACAGAAAGTGTTCGGTCTGACGATACAAGCCGGGCTTAAATGCTTTTTCTATTTTGTCGTCGAGCGTAATTTCCTGCTCGACCACTGTCCCTTTACGGGTTTCCAGCAACTTCTCCATCGGGCACAGGCGTAGTTTGCGTAGCGGTGTGAACAACTCAAGCCACCAGCGACCTGCCGAGCCCCAGTCGGAGCCATACGAGAAGAGCACGTCTTGCTGGCTGATGCCGGCACCAGAAAAGACCTTAGCGCTCGGGTGCCAGTCCAATGCGCCCGCTCGATACGCCGTCAGGGCCTTGGGCGTGCCTGCGAAGTGAAATGCCAGGTCGATCACATGGGTGGAGTTGGCCAGTAACCAGCGGGCCTTCTCGTGGGCGTCCTTCTCCAGCCCTTCGATTACATGGGCCCATTCGGTGAAGTCGAACTTAACCATTTCCAGGCCACCATCCGCCTCGATGATTTCGCGAGCGTTGATGACCGAACTGAAGAAGCGGCGGTTATAGGCAATAAAGACGTCCGCCGAGTTCTCTTGGGCCAAACGGCACGCGCTATCCAACTGTTCCTGGTCCAGCACAAAAGGCTTCTCGACCAAGATCTTTCTCGCGCCAGCATGCAAGAGGCTGCAGACGTTGTCGTACAGTTGCGTGACGTTGGTGGTAACGATGCAGTGGCTGAAACGGGCGATATCGAGTGTGGCGATATTGGCTTCCAGGCCTCCGCTTAGCGCCGCCAGCCCGGTTTCTCGCTCAAACGCCTGTGCACCACTGACACTTCGCCCCACAACCGTTACAGGTACGTCCAAGGCTTGCAGTACTTTGATGTACTCTTTGGCCATTGCCCCGCTGCCGACGAGCAAAACATTGTTTGTCATGTGATAGGCACCATTTTCATAGCGTTTTCTTTATATTTTGATGCGTACAAAGCATAGGCGGCTTCAATAAACGGTCGATGCAGGGCCATCGACTCGGAAAATACAGTCAACCCGCACTGTTGATGCTGAATGATTGCATCGACTAGCGGGCCTGTAAGTTCGCCCTGATACCGCTGACGGAAGCCCAGAGCTTCAGTGTTGCCGTCGCGATCCGTCACCTCGACGCGGCCGGCAACCTCATCAATCAGATACTCATTGATGGGCGTGACAATTCTGATCTTGAACTTGACCCCGCTAGTAGACTCACGGCAGTCAATCTTGAATTCGGGTCCGGACTCGAATGCTCCGCTAGCAACACCAAAGAACTCGATATAGTTGCTGCGCTTGCTAGGCACTATGTCCTGCACACCAGCCAGGCTTATGTCATAAACATGGCGCCCAGCTAGGAAGCTGAACAAGTCGATAAAGTGGATGGCATTACAGGCCATGCCGAAGTTTTCACCGACTACTTCAAATCGGCTAAAGCTCGCAGTCGCCAGTACCGAACGCAACTGGATATAAAACGGGTTTAGGCGACGTGGGCAGTTCACCCAGGCACGGGCCGCATGCTGCTCGACCAAGGCACCGGCCTGGTCAATATCAGACACGGAGTTGAATGTAACTTTTTCCAGCACTAGGTCTTTCGCGCCCAGAGCCAGTACCCGTTTGAGGATGATCAAGCGCCCTGTCGCAGGTGTCGCATCAATGACGATATCGATCGTCTGATCGATTTCATCTAACGAGCGATGAAAGCTGGCGACCTTCTCGGGCAGCTCACTAGCCGCTTGTTGAAAAGCTGTTTCGGCTAGTGCTCGCGCTTCGTCAAATGGCTCTACGACGAAAATCCGTATTGGTTTCTGGCTATTTTTCAGGCTTTGCAGATGTCGCCGTCCAAGATTGCCTGCACCGATCAATAGAACATTTTTCATCGAAGCACCTAGATTAAAGATTTCCAAAAGGTGGCCAGCATAAAGTCGTTATGGGTATCCACATCGGTCGATGAAGGGATATCCATTTCATAGGCGTAGGTTTTGTCGTTATAGAAAAACCCCGCGGCCGCGTTGAGTGCCTTTATGTCGTAGATGTATATGGCCCCGTTCAACCGGTAGCGCTGAACAAGCTCCTGGGAGCGCTTCTGCGTATTGAGCGTCTCGCCAAACTTCTCCATGCTGCCCTGCGGACCCAGTTCGGCGCACCATTCCAGTGGATGCTCAAGCTTGCATACCGATACCACCGCCTCAGCCTCGCGCTGTTCAAAGAGCGCGATGGCCTCTTGCAGGTGTCGTTCCGAACGCAACGGCGAGGTCGGCTGCAGAACGATAACGGCGTCATAAAGACTACCGCTGTCAGCAAACCACTGAATGGCATGCCTGACGACATCAATTGTCTTGGCGCTATCCGTCGCCAATTGCTCAGGGCGCATAAAGTGCACATACGGCCCGTAGCGCAGAGCTTCATCGACAATGGCCTGATCGTCTGTGGTGATGCAAATAGCACCGCTAAGTGCAGCACTCTTTGCGCAGAGAATTGCTCGACCGATGAGCGAGTGCTCATCAATTTTCATCAAATTCTTACCGGGCAAGCGCTTGCTGCCTCCCCGCGCCGGAATAACGACGAGATAGCGCTTGCTGCTGGCGTGATTCAAATGCTTTCCCCCACACCATAAGATTTTTGGGCTGGTTTGCCGAGTAAATCCCAGTACTGGTTGGGCAGCATGCCGGTTGCAGACCGCTTGATTTCGATATTTTCCTTGGTGAAGGCTTCGCCTGCGGCTATGTCTCTGGAGGCCACAAGATACTTGCGGGCCACTTCCAGATTTGCCAGCTCACGTTGCGTCGGTGCCTTGATTCTGGGTTTGAGTGCCTGTTCCAGGTTACGAATAGCCTGAACAAAAGCCTTGAACTCCTCCGGCGAAGCGGAAGCCGCATGGTCCGGGCCGGCCATACCTTTGTCCAGGGTGATGTGTTTTTCCAGGCAACTGGCCCCAAGGGCAACCGCCGCGCAGCAGGCCTCAATGCCCAACGAGTGATCCGAGTAACCTACTGCGAACTTGTAAGCTTCACGCAACTGGCGGATGGCGTCCAGATTCAGATCGCTTGCACGCGCCGGATAATCGGTGACGCAGTGCAAGATAGTCACCTTGCTTTTGATCTGCTCCATGGCTTCAGCCGTGAAGTAGTGATGCTTCAACCAGCGATAGCTGCTGGGCTGCATATCCGCAGCGGCCAAGTAGCCAAAAGCAAGCGCGGCGAGAGCATCTTCGACTTCAGACAGGGTTGCCATACCCGTGGAGATGATGATGTCGACGCCTGTTCGGGCATGTTCGATCAATAACGGAAGGTTGGTAAGGTCACCGGAACCAATCTTGAGTACCTTAGGTGCCGTACTCCTCACAATGACCTCAAGTGACTCGCTATCGAAGCATGTGGTCATAAAGTCGATTTCGTACTTCTTACACTCTTCACTCAACTCGACGAAGTCCGCATAGCTCAACTCGAGCTTTCTGAGCATTTCCGCTTGCGTGGTGCTGCTTGCATCATTTTCGTTTTGGTATTCGGCTTTTCTCGCAGTGCTTGTAACCAGCTTATTGGTAATGAAGGTTTGAAACTTTACCGCATCCGCTCCACACTCGCTGGCTACGCGCACCAACTCTTTGGCTAGCGCCAGCGAGCCATTATGGTTGACTCCTGCTTCTGCAATAACATAGACATTCATAGTTCAAATTCCAGATCAAAAAAAATTTTATCTAAACCGCCACGCCTGCTGAATTTTCGCAGTTCTGCAACAATGCTGCTTGATGGTGAGCGACCTTGGTATGGATTATCTACACTGACCAGTTGCAAGGCATAGGCTTCCGACAAGGCCGTACGCATGGTGCTTGCAATCTCTTGATAGTCCAACCGAACATCCAGTGTGGCCGAAGAGCGGATACGGCCTTTCTGCCGGTCACCAACATTGATGATCGGTCGCTTAAAGGTCGGCATTTCGATGATGCCTGATGAAGAGTTGCCAATGTACAGCTCGCAATGCTTCATCAGTGAAAGATATAAATCACGCGGCAATGACTTGATCAGCATGACTTCATCCGCAAAGCGCTCGGCAAAAGTCTGAATGGCCTCTATGATGTCTCGACTCATTATGTCAGAATTCGGATATATGATTAGTTTCTTGACATCTGGGTAGTCTGCCAATGCCTTTAGCAGCGCATCGATATTCTCGGATTCTTTATTGGTTTCAGGGTGGTAAACCACCAGAAAATATTTCTCCCTTGGTGTGAGCCCAATTTTTTCAGCTAGTTCTTCGCGCGGCACGATACTCTGTCGAGCCATAGATTCCAGCCCCAAAGCGCCGCAGTTGAATACCCGTTCGGGGCATTCACCCATTTGTATAACACGACGACGATAGGCCTCTGTTGAAACGAAATGCAGGCTGGCCAGTTTGCTGACCGCATGCCGCACCTTTTCATCCACAGCACCTTCAGTAATTTCACCGCCATGCAGGTGTACGATAGGCACTTTGGCGATCATCGCCGCTTCGCAAGCAGCCAACAGCTCAACTCGATCCCCGAGCACGATGAAGAAGTCAGGTTGTTCTCGTGCGAAATAATCCCCTAGCGCCATGGCTAGCATGGCCGATGAGCGGGTGATGGCTTGAGGCGAGTCTTCCGATATCAGGGTGGCAATATATTCAGTGGGCGTAAAACCGTCGGCGAGGATATCATTGACGGTATACCCATATTCATGCGAGAGGTGCGTACCCGTCACCACCAACTGCATTTCAAAGTCTTCACTCTCATGCAGTTCTTTTATAAGCCAGTAAAGTAGACCATACTCAGCACGCGTACTGGTAAAAATTGAAATTCTTTGCATTTCTTATATCCCTGAGCCTAATGGCCAACCATCTAATTTATATTCCCTAATGTCGGTAGAGCTATCAGGTAGCATTAAAGCAAGGCACTCGGGCATATGGCCTCCGCGCAAAGCTTTGTAAAAAGTTTTTCCCTTGAATAGTACTTTCTTGCCACAGTCAAAATATGCTCTTCCTTGAGTTGATCGAGCGTTTCTAAAAAAGCCAGCAAGCGCAGAGCACTGTCTTGTTTATTCTGTCCTAGCACCAGGCCTATGCCATTCTCTTCAATAACCTTAGCTTGCCAACCGCCGTGATTGATGATGATCGGCTTGCCTGCTGCCAGTGAATCAAAAAACTTGTTTGCCGAGTTGTTGTATAACTCCGGAACATTACGCACGATAGAAAGGCAGGCATCAGCAGCCTTTAAATAGCCGATGAGTTCACGCTTGCTAACAGCCGGCATGAAGATCACATACTCCTGCAATTCTTCCTTTACGATACGCTGTAACAGATGCTGCTTTTCCATGCCGTCACCGACCAGAATAAATTTAACTCGACCTGCACATGCTTTTATCTGCCCAGCCAGATCCAACAGATAGTCGAGGTTATTCACATACCCGAAAGTCCCGGCATAAATGCAGATACGCCACCCGACTAGGTTACGCAGTTCCTGAAACGGGTCAGCGACGGGGGTTGTGGCAGCAAACTCGTCTAAATCACAGGCATTAGGGATTACCACGATCTTTTCTGCTGCAACTTTCTTTATCAATAGTTCGTCGCGCATTCCACTGGACAAGACGACAACTTTCCTTGCTACGCGGTAAATATGACGCTCGAAGCCATACAGCAGTTTGATCAGAAATTTTGAACGGATCACGCCCATGGCAATCGGAATATCGGGCCATAGATCGCGCACCTCGAATACCATGGGGGCACGCTTGAATGCGCAATAAACCAGGGCTGGCACCGCGATAGTCAAGGGCGTACTGCTGGCATAAACCAGATTGCGACGTGGCAAACTCAGGGCATAGACCGATGACACCAGCATAAACAACAGAAAGGCCAGAATGCGCCTAGTAAAGCCCATGTGGTTGCCATATTCGACATGGATGGCATGCACCTTAATACCGTCGACATCGTGTTGGCTCACCCACCGCCACCAAGACCGACGTTGCACTGGAAAAAAGGCCGTGGAGGTGATCATATCCACCCCGTGACCGGCCTCCACGAGCCGCCTGGCAAACTGATAGGAACGCACACCGCCAATGTGCTCTGGGGTCGTAAAATACTGGTGCAAGTAGAGGATGTTCATTCAATAGACTTGGCTCAGCAATACTTTGGCACGCGCTTGCCAGGAGTATTCGTGCACGGGGTTTTTCCCCTCTTCGAAGCTCAATCCCTGTGGCAAACGCTCCAGTACTTGGCCAATGGCCATGGCAATACTGGCTTGGCTGGCCGGGTCGCAAGAGAACCCTAGAGTGCCCTCAGGATAGAGCCCATCAATCCCCTGCCCACGACTATATACCACCGGAACGCATTGGCTGATGGCTTCCAGATACGCAAGGCCAAAGGTTTCCATAAAGGACGGCATAACCAGTATCTGGCTTTGCCGCAGTAAGTCTCTGATACGCTGCTTATCCTGGGTACGCGGGATGAAATCGACCTTGCTCTGCAGCGATTCCGGCAGTTCTCCATATATGGCACGGAAGGCTGAGTAATCGCCGCCTACTACAGTGAAGCGCGCCTCGGCATGCTGAGACGCCTGAAAAAAGGCAAGGATGCCCCGCTTAATATTCTTATTGCTGTTGATTTCACCGATATATATACCTCGTCGAGCGACTGCAGCTGTGTGTACTGCGCGCGTCAAGGCATTGCAAATCCAATAATCGTCGAGCCCATTAGGCAATAACAGGGTCTTCGGCATGCAATCCGCATACTTGACCTCCATTTGTGCCTTGTGCGCGGGCGAGATAAAGATCAGGCAACGGGAATTACTGATCACACGGCGTGTCATAAATCGCCAATGGGGTAAATAGCGCTCAAACAGGCTGACATCGGTGGTCCTCACGCTTAGCACATAGGGCAACTGGTATTTACGGCTGAGCCAATAGGCCAGAAACCCATCGCTATAGAGCGTATGGGCATGGATCACGGTGCAGTCATCAAGCATCCTCATACACTGTGGCTGACGATGAAAGCAGTAGAACAGGCGAACCTGTTTATAAAAGAAGGACAAACGGGTCAGCAGACTCAGGCACTTGCTGTAGACAGTATGAATGCCTGGTTCGCTTGAGCAGTTGAGCCCCCATTGCCGCCTGCTCCGCACAGGCACCCAAATAGATTGCGCGCAAGACTGATCTTCACGAGTTAGTTGTTCGCAGAGATTCTTGTAGACGCGAGAGCCTATATAGTAAGAACACAAATGCAGGACTTTCATACCCCTCCGGCAGCTAGGCTGGTTAGCCCTAGCAACCTTGATTCCGCGTACGGAGGTTGGTGATATACCAAGGCATGGCCACCTGCAGCCCAGCCGCGATGCGGTGAGTCGGGCGGTAGCCAAGTTCTACGCCGGCCTTGCTGATGTCGGCTTGCGAATGTTTCACATCCCCGGGCCTGAAGTCCTTATAGCGAGGAGAGTGCGCATAGTGGACCCCCTGTTCGAGCAGGGCTTGCTTTATGCTGTCAAACAGCTCGTTGAGACTGGTTCGATCACCTAGTGCGATGTTGTATATCTCACTGCGCTCCAACTGCGGTATAAGAGCGGCTAACAGATTGGCCTGTACAACATTCTCGATAAAACAAAAGTCACGACTGGTCTGCCCATCCCCGTTGATAACCACCTCTTCATCATTGATCATTGCTGCCGTCCACTTGGGTATGACAGCGGCGTAGGCCCCAAAGGAATCCTGCCGAGGACCAAACACATTGAAATAACGCAAGCCGATGCTGTTGAAGCCATAACATTGGCCGTATACATCAGCATATAGCTCGTTGACATACTTGGTCACTGCATAAGGTGACAGTGGACGTCCGATATTGGGCTCTGTCTTTGGCAAGGCCGGGTGATCACCATAAGTGGAACTGGACGCGGCATATACCAAACGCGTCACGTTGGCTTCACGTGCTGCGTTGAGCACGTTGAGAAACCCGTCGACGTTGACTTGGTGGCTGGTGATGGGATCAGCGATTGAACGTGGAACCGACCCCAAAGCGGCTTGGTGCAGAACAAAATCAACTCCAGTAACCAGCTTGCGACAGAGCGGCAAGTCTCGAATATCGCCTTCATGAAAACGGAAGGCTTGCCATTGCTGCTCACTGACCGTGGCCTTGACTTCTGTCAGGTTATCAACCCGTCCGGTCGAAAAATTGTCCAGCCCAATCACCCGTTGATCCAGCTTGAGCAGCGCTTCAAGTAGGTTAGAACCGATAAAACCAGCGACACCGGTGATCAGCCAGACCCTCGGCCTGGCTCTGAGCTTGTCGCACTCCTTAGCGTAACTCTCCACGTCCACCCTTTACCCTCGACTCTCGACATATACAGCGACTAAAGGCGTAAATCCGCCCGATCCGCAGGCAATAAATGTTTCAGATCGTAGAGTACGTGATTGGGCTTGCCTAATCGATGAATCGCATCGCCCCCCATCGTGATAAAGGCTTGATGCGCCACAGCCAAGATAATTCCGTCATAACCCCCACTCTGAGGTTCAAGCACTAGGGAAAAACCATGCTCTTGCAGGGCATCTGCTGGCGACACCACTGGATCGTACACATCAACCACAACATTGTATTCCCGCAGCTCACTGACGATATCAACCACCCGGGTATTGCGCAGATCCGGGCAGTTTTCCTTGAAACTCAAGCCCATCACGAGAACGCGACACCCATCCACCTGGATACGCCGTTTGAGCATCGCCTTGATCATTTGGCCCGCAACATAGATACCCATGCCATCATTCAGCTTCCGCCCAGCCAATATGATCTCTGGGTGATAACCAATGGCTCGAGCCTTGTGCGTGAGATAGTAAGGATCGACACCAATGCAATGCCCCCCCACTAGTCCTGGGCGGAACGGCAGAAAGTTCCATTTTGTTCCCGCTGCCTGCAATACGGCCTCAGTGTCTATGCCCAGCTTGTTGAAGATAATAGCCAGTTCGTTGATCAACGCTATATTCAAGTCGCGCTGGGTGTTCTCTATGACTTTGGCCGCCTCTGCAACGCGGATGCTTGGTGCCATGTGCGTGCCCACTGTGACGATTTCACGGTACAACGCATCGACACGCTGAGCGATTTCCGGCGTAGAACCCGACGTAACTTTCTTGATTGTCGCGATGCGATGTTCCTTGTCACCCGGATTGATTCGCTCGGGGCTGTAACCAACATAGAAGTCTTGATTAAAGCGCAGACCGGACTCGTGCTCCAAAATGGGTACGCACTCCTCCTCCGTAGCACCGGGATATACGGTGGATTCATAGATCACAATATCCCCGACCTTTAGATAGCCTCCCAACATGCGACTGACCGCAAACAAGGATCCCAAATCGGGGCGCTTATGCTCGTCAATGGGGGTTGGCACAGTCACGATATAGGTATTACAAACCGCGAGATCCTTCGGGGCGGTGACAAGCACCAAACCTCGGGCGTCGGCTAGCTCTTCCTCGCTGACTTCTCCAGTGCGGTCCTTTCCTGCTGCCAACTCATACAACCGCTCTGCATTGGCGTCATAACCCAATACGCTTCTCTTATGTGAAAAAGCAACGGCCAGTGGTAAGCCGACATACCCCAGACCGATAACAGCCAGGCTCACATCTTTCAAATCAGGGCACATTATTCAGCTCTTCTAGAACGTTACGATATCGCGAAAAATACTCAACGCCCCACAACTCCAAAATCTCACACCTGCCAACGCAGGATCAAACGGCTGCTTTTCTTTTTGCCTCGCAAGATGACATCATAATTAGCCCTAAGGACAGGGAAGCCCTTCTTGCTGTAGACAACGACCAGCTGCTCCGGCTTGCTCGACACTAATTTTTTTCGATAACCGGCTTTTTTGAGTACTCCATACAGCGATGCATCAATGGACTGCAATTCATCATCGAATAGAACAACGACCCGGCGCGTACTGACACCGTTGTGCTGGGCAACATTGTCTCTCACGATTTTTCCGTTTAGCTCAATGCCGCTGCCATCGGTAAGGAAGAGGACATTTTCCGGAGTTCTAGACTGAGCACTTTCAGTACCTGCCCCCCCCCCTTTTTCGCTGTTTCCTGCTTGATCACACCCCACCAGCAGTACTGCAAGCAAACAACTGATTAGCACTTTCTTATTCATATATCCCACTGCCCTATGATGCCACTCCATTAACTCCATCCACCCAAACCAGCTGTTGCATAATTTACCCCCCTGACCACGCTACCGCCCCAGGATTTACCTTTGGTTTTCTGAGAACGTGGTTGCTTGAATTGTGCTGGCATTGCCAGGATATTACCTTGAACTCGGCCAACGCCGAGGTGCGTTCAGTTTTTCACGACACTTGCCAGCGGCACGCAGACCCGCTGCTGGCGGTTAAGCAGGTTCAGCAGCACGACGCGCTGCTCGCCCTCCCTAGCCATGAAAATGGCGTCCAGCTCGGCGAAGGCACCAGCGATAATACGCACCCTACCGCCTGCATGGAGCAATTGTTCTACGTCCGTCGTCGTGCGTTGCTGCAGCTACGCGATCAAACTGCTATCGACCACTAGCGGCATGCCGCCGAAACCGACTACCCGGCTAACCCCACGGGTGGAGCGTAATGGCGCCCAATTGTCACCGCTGGCAAGAGCAATAAATAAATACCCAGGAATAGCGACCCGTTAGCCCGCTGCGTGCAGCCGCTAACTGTGCGCTCAACGGTTTGCTGCGGACAGTAACAGACGTAACCTTGACGCGTCAGGCTGCCTTGCGCGCGCTCATCCTGACGCGGCTTGCATTGCACCAGATACCAGTCGACTGGCCTGGCTACAAGGATATGAGGGAAGTCCATCGGCTAATCCATTAACGCGGGAAAGTACATCCATGACTAAGGGCAGATGGCTATGCCAGATAAGCTGGCGACCCACCGCCGGCTCAGAGCGACAGCATTATGCCATGATTAAAACGTGATGCCAGTCTCGGATTAGCAGAACTCAGCACCTGGGAAATAACGGTATAAGATGCACAAAAGCCGCACTTCGCGGCTTAGGTTTGGTTATTCATCTTCATTAACCCGATCACGCAACTCCTTCCCAGGCTTGAAATGCGGCACAAACTTGCCATCTAGCCGAACCGAGTCGCCGGTCTTCGGGTTTCGCCCCACCCTAGGCGCGCGATAGTGCAACGAGAAGCTGCCAAAGCCGCGAATCTCGATACGGTCACCGGTCGACAGCGCCTGCGACATTTGCTCAAGCATGGTCTTGATCGCCAACTCAACATCCTTGGACGAGAGCTGCCCCTGATGGGTAACGATGCGCTCGATCAACTCCGACTTGGTCATGGTTTTCCCTTCTTTTTCAAGCGGCTAGATCACTAGGTAGAAAGGTTTTAGCATGCCTCGTCAGATTTGAACAGCCTATAAAACAACACCTTAGCGATTTTCAGGCACAAAAAAGGGCGACCGAAGTCGCCCTTTTTCTCTGGATTAACCGAACTTAGTTCTGTTTTTCCATTTGTGCGCGGAGCAGATCACCCAAGGTGGTCGGACCAGCAGTTTCAACTTCCTGCTTGCGCATTTCTTTGATGGCTTCTTTTTCGTCTTCAACGTCTTTCGACTTAACCGACAAGCTGATTACGCGGCTCTTACGGTCAACGCTGATGATCTTGGCTTCGACTTCTTCGCCTTCTTTCAGAACGTTGCGCGCGTCTTCAACGCGGTCACGGCTGATTTCGGAGGCTTTCAGAGTGGCTTCGATGCCTTCGGCCAGGGTGATGATGGCGCCTTTGGCATCAACTTCTTTAACGATGCCGCGCACGATGGTGCCTTTATCGTTAACAGCAACGTAGTCGGAGAACGGATCCTCTTCCAGCTGCTTGATGCCGAGGGAAATGCGCTCACGCTCCGGATCAACGGAGAGGATAACGGTTTCCAGCTCGTCGCCTTTCTTGAAGCGGCGTACAGCTTCTTCGCCTACTTCGTTCCAGGAGATGTCGGACAGGTGAACGAGGCCGTCGATGCCGCCATCCAGACCAATGAAGATACCGAAATCGGTGATCGACTTGATGGTGCCGGAGATCTTGTCGCCCTTGTTGAACTGACCGGAGAAATCTTCCCACGGGTTAGTTTTGCACTGCTTGATACCCAGGGAGATACGACGACGCTCTTCGTCGATATCCAGAACCATAACTTCCACTTCGTCGCCGACGTTAACGACTTTCGAAGGATGGATGTTTTTGTTGGTCCAATCCATTTCGGATACGTGCACCAGGCCTTCCACGCCTTCTTCCAGCTCTGCGAAGCAGCCGTAGTCGGTCAGGTTGGTTACGCGCGCAGTAACACGGGTGTCCTGCGGGTAACGCGCCTTGATGGCAACCCATGGATCTTCGCCCAGCTGCTTGAGGCCGAGGGAAACACGGTTGCGCTCGCGATCGTACTTGAGGATCTTGACGTCGATTTCATCACCAACGTTGACGATTTCCGACGGATGCTTGATACGCTTCCAAGCCATGTCGGTGATGTGCAGCAGGCCGTCGACGCCACCCAGATCCACGAACGCGCCGTAGTCGGTGAGGTTTTTGACGATACCTTTGACTTGCTGACCTTCCTGCAGGGATTCCAGCAGAGCTTCGCGCTCGGCGCTGTTCTCGGCTTCCAGCACGCTGCGGCGGGAAACGACAACGTTGTTGCGCTTCTGGTCCAGCTTGATGACTTTGAATTCGAGCTCTTTGCCTTCCAGGTGAGTGGTATCACGCACCGGACGGACATCGACCAAGGAACCTGGGAGGAACGCACGGATGCCGTTAACGTCGACAGTGAAGCCGCCCTTAACCTTACCGTTGATAACGCCCGTAACCACTTCCTCAGCGGCGAAAGCTGCTTCCAGAACGATCCAGCACTCGGCACGTTTGGCTTTTTCGCGGGACAGCTTGGTTTCACCAAAGCCATCTTCAACCGCGTCCAGGGCAACGTGAACTTCGTCACCGACCTTGATGGTCAGCTCGCCAGCGTCGTTGTGGAACTGTTCCAGCGGGATGAGGCCTTCTGACTTCAAACCAGCGTGAACGGTTACCCAACCAGCTTGGTAATCGATGTCGACGATGATAGCGGTGATGATCGAGCCAGCCTGAAGGTTCAGGGTTTTTAGGCTTTCTTCAAACAGTTCAGCAAAGCTTTCGCTCATTTTAATTCCTGTTGATTCAGGGCAGGGAATCCGCCCAAACCACATTCCAGACAATGTGGGTACGTTCATTTAAAAAGAGGCAAACGGGACTAGGACTGGGTTCCCGTACGCCTCCTTGCGAGCCGGTCAGCTTAAAGCAGCTGTGGCTCTTATCATCCGGCGAGATCGCGATTGGCGACTTCACTCAGAATTCGTTCAAGCACTTGTTCGATGGAGAGTTCAGTGGAATCCAGCTGGATCGCATCGGCTGCCGGCTTGAGCGGAGCCACTGCACGCTGGGTATCGCGCTCGTCGCGCGCCTGAATCTCATCAAGAAGACTCGCGAGATTAACATCATCGCCCTTGGCCTTCAACTGCAAGTAGCGGCGGCGGGCACGCTCCTCGGCGCTGGCGGTGAGGAAAATCTTCAACGGCGCATCGGGAAATACCACCGTACCCATGTCGCGACCATCAGCAACCAGCCCCGGCATTTCCTGAAATGCCTGCTGACGCTGCAGCAGAGCCTCACGCACGGCGGACAGCGAGGCCACCTGCGATGCACCGGCACCGACCTGCTCGTTACGAATCAGATCAGTGACCTCCTCCCCTTCGAGGATGATGCGCTGGCCATGGCCATCACCCGCAGCGATAAATTGCACATCCAGATGAGCGGCGAGCAGCTTCATCGCCTCTTCGTTGGTCAGATCGACGCCGTGGTTACCGGCAGCAAAGGCCAGCAAACGATACAACGCACCCGAATCCAGCAGATTCCAGCCCAGCTGTTTAGCCAGCAAACCGGCAATGGTGCCTTTGCCAGAACCACTTGGCCCGTCAATGGTAATAACCGGAGCGACGATCATGCCTTGCCCTCCTCGGCCACGCGGATGCCGACCTGAGCCGACAACGCCAGGAAGTTGGGGAACGAAGTGGCGACGTTGGCGCAATCATGGATGCGGATTGGCGCCGTAGCGCGCAACGAGGCCACGCTGAACGACATGGCAATGCGGTGATCGCCGTGCGCCCAGACTTCGCCACCACCGATGCTGCCGCCTTCGATAATGATGCCGTCCGGCGTTGGCTCGGCCTTGACGCCCAGCGCGATCAAGCCATCAGCCATCACCTGAATCCGGTCGGATTCCTTAACCCGCAGCTCTTCTGCGCCACGCAACACGGTGCGGCCTTCAGCCACCGAAGCGGCGACGAACAGTACCGGGAACTCATCAATGGCCAGCGGCACCAGGTCTTCGGGAATATCGATGCCTTTGAGTTTGGCACTGCGCACGCGGATATCCGCCACCAGCTCGCCACCGACTTCACGCTGGTTTTCCAGGGTGATGTCGCCGCCCATCAGCTTGAGGATATCGATCACGCCAGTGCGGGTCGGGTTGATCCCAACATGCTCTAGCACCAGCTCGGAGTCTTCGGCAATGCTGCCAGCCACCAGAAAGAAGGCTGCCGAGGAGATATCCGCCGGCACTTCGATATGGGTAGCAGTCAGCTTGTGGCCCGACGTGACGCTGGCGGTGCTGCCATCCACGCTTACCGGGTAGCCGAAGCCGCGCAGCATGCGCTCAGTGTGGTCGCGGGTCGGTGCAGGCTCGGTCACCGAGGTGGTTCCGGCGGCGTAGAGCCCGGCCAGCAACAGGCAGGATTTGACCTGGGCACTGGCCATGGGCATTTCGTAGTCCATGCCGGTCAGGCGCTGGCCGCCTTTGATATTCAGCGGCGGACGACCTTCAGGACCGGTCTCGATCACTGCGCCCATCTCGCGCAGCGGCTTGGCGACGCGGTTCATCGGGCGCTTGGACAGCGAAGCATCGCCCGTCAGGGTTGTATTGAAAGGTTGCGCGGCCAGCAGGCCGGACAGCAAACGCATCGAAGTGCCGGAGTTGCCCATATACAGCGGACCAGCCGGCGCTTTCAGGCCATGCAGGCCAACGCCATGCACGGTCACACGGCCGTGATGCGGGCCTTCGATGACCACACCCATATCGCGGAACGCCTGAATGGTCGCCAAGGCGTCTTCACCTTCCAGGAAGCCTTCAACCTGGGTGGTGCCGACAGCCAGCGAGCCGAGCATGATCGAACGGTGGGAGATGGATTTGTCGCCCGGTACGCGAATACGCCCGGAGAGTTTGCCGCCTGGGTTAGCCAGGAAAATCAGATCATTCGAGTGCATAGCGTCCACATAGGCCCTGCGGGCCAGAATTTTGCCGAAATGCTCACGGGCCACGCGGGCGCGGGTGAATACGCCCAGCAATTGATGCCCATCCCCAGCGTCGACCGCGTCGCGCAAGGCGTCGAGGTCGTCGCGAAATACGTCCAGCGTGCGCAACACCGCCTCGCGATTGGCGAGAAAGATGTCATGCCACATGACCGGATCACTGCCGGCAATTCGCGTGAAGTCGCGAAAACCGCCGGCGGCGTAACGAAAGATCTCCAGGTTCTCACTGCGCTTGGCCAGCGAGTCAACCAGGGTAAAGGCCAGCAAATGCGGCAGGTGACTGGTCGCAGCCAGCACCTGATCGTGATGCTCGACCTCCATATGCTCAACATCCGCGCCCAGTTCGTGCCACAGGGCGTCGACCAGCGCTAAGGCCGACTCATCACTCTGCTCGCAGGGCGTGAGGATGACCTTGTGGCGGCGGAACAGCTGCGCATTGGACGCCTCCACCCCGCTCTGCTCGGAGCCGGCAATCGGGTGGCCCGGCACAAAACGCACCGATTTACCGGTAAAGGCCAGGCGCGCAGCGCGCACCACATTGCCTTTGGCGCTGCCCACATCGGTGAGCACCGTCGTACCCAGGTCAAGTTTAGCCAGCTCTGTGAGCAGCTTTTCCATGGCCAGGATAGGCACCGCCAGCTGGATAATATCGGCACCCTGACAGGCGGCAGCCAGATCGATCTCACAGCGATCGACCACACCCAGCTCAACCGCCAACCGGCGCGACTCGGGATCGAGATCGACACCTATCACTTCGCGGCACAGGCCGCGCTCACGCAAACCCTTGGCGAAAGAGCCGCCAATCAGGCCCAGGCCGATAACCACCAGGCGGCCGAGCTTAGGGGCGACAGGTTGCACCTGAGTGACAGCAGATTTGGCTTCACTCACGCGTTCAGCACCCTGGCAAGGGCGTCGAGGAAGCGCGCATTCTCGGCAGGCAAACCAATCGAAACGCGCAGGAAATTTGGCATGCCGTAACCGGCCACCGGCCGCACGATCACCCCAGCACGTAGCAGCGCCTGGTTGATCGCAGCGGTATCACGACCAAAGTCCACGGCAATAAAGTTGCCTTTCGACGGTATCCAGCTCAGACCCAACTCGCGCAGGCCGGCTTCCAGCTGCGCCATGCCGGAATCATTGAGCTGGCGGCTTTGCGCCAGGTAATCGGCATCATCCAGCGCCGCACAGGCCGCCGCCAAGGCGAGGCTGTTGACGTTGAATGGCTGGCGTACACGGTTGAGCACATCGGCGATCTGTGCCGAGCTGAGCGCATAACCGACGCGCAGCGCCGCCAGGCCATAAGCCTTGGAGAAGGTGCGCGAGACCAGCAGGTTGTCATAGCGCGCCAGGTACTTGAGGCCATCTGGCAGCTCATCACCTTCGGCGAACTCGATATAGGCCTCATCCAGCACCACCAGCACATTCTGCGGTACGCGCGCGAGAAAGCGCTCAAGCGCGTCTGGGCTGAACCAGGTGCCAGTCGGGTTGTTCGGGTTGGCGATAAACACCACGCGAGTGTTTTCATCGATGGCCGCGAGCATGGCTTCCAGGTCGTGGCCGTAGTCCTTGGCCGGCACCACTTTGCCCTGGGCACCTACGGCCTGGGTCGAGATGGGGTAAACGGCAAAGGCGTACTGGCTGAACACCGCATTAAGGCCGGGAGCCAGATAGGCGCGGGCGACCAGATCGAGAATGTCATTGGAACCATTGCCCAGGGTGACCTGGTTGATCTGCACGCCGCAGCGCACAGCCAGACGGCTTTTCAGCTCGAATCCATTGCCATCGGGGTAACGGGTCAGCTCGGCCAACTCGCCGCGAATCGCTTCCAATGCCCTGGGGCTTGGACCTAGCGGATTCTCGTTGCTGGCCAGCTTGACGATGCTGGCCGGGTCAAGATCCAGCTCACGGGCCAACTCATCCACCGGCTTACCCGGCACGTAGGGCGACAGCTGCTGTACGCCTGGCTGGGCCAGGGCGAGGAAATCGGTCATAGCAAAGCCTCACGCTTAAAGCCGCAAGCCCCAAGTACAGCCCGGCGTCGATGCGCGTGTAGCTTGAGACCTGAGGCGTGCCGCAGCAGTTTTAAAGTACCGCTTTCGGGTAGGAACCCAGCACCTTGAGCGCCACGGCTTCCTGATTGATCTTTTCCAGCACGTCCTTGATCAGCGGGTCGCGGTGGTGACCAACGAAGTCGATAAAGAACACGTAGGTCCACTTGCCGCTGCGCGACGGGCGGGTTTCGATGCGGGTCAGGTCGATACCGTTGTTGTGGAACGGCACCAGCAGCTCATGCAGCGCGCCCGGCTTGTTGCGCATGGAGACGATGACCGAAGTCTTGTCGTCGCCGGTTGGCGGCACTTCCTGGCTGCCGATGATCAAGAAGCGCGTGGAGTTGTCCGGACGGTCTTCGATCTTTTCCGCCAGCTTGGTCAGGCCATACAGACTGGCCGCCATATCGCCGGCAATCGCCGCGCTGTTCCACTCGCTTTTCACCCGTTTGGCCGCGTCGGCGTTGCTCGACACTGCCACGCGCTCGACGTTGGGATAATGCGCATCCAGCCACTTGCGGCACTGCGCCAGGGACTGGGCGTGGGAATAGATGCGGGTGATCTTGTCAGTCTTGGTGGTTTCACCGACCAGCAGGTGGTGGTGAATGCGCAGCTCGACTTCGCCACAGATAACCATGTCGTGCTCGAGAAAGCTGTCCAGGGTGTGGTTGATCGCGCCTTCGGTGGAGTTCTCCACCGGCACCACACCGAAGTTCACCGCACCGGCGGCCACTTCGCGGAATACTTCATCGATAGCCGCCATCGGCACGCTGATCACCGCGTGACCGAAATGCTTCATCGCCGCAGCCTGGGAGAACGTACCCTCTGGGCCGAGGTAAGCCACCTTGAGCGGGTTTTCCAGGGCCAGACAGGAGGACATGATTTCGCGGAACAGCCGCGCCATTTCCTCGTTGCCCAGCGGCCCCTGGTTGCGCTCCATGATGCGTTTAAGCACCTGGGCTTCGCGCTCCGGGCGGTAGAACACCGGCTTCTCGCCTTCCGGCAGCGCCTTCATCTTCACCCGCGCGACTTCTTCGGCGCAGCTAGCGCGATCACTGATCAGCGCGAGAATCTTCTCATCGAGGTTGTCGATGCGCAGGCGCAGGGCCTGCAGTTCCTGCTCGGAAATTGGATCGGTCATCAGCCGTGTTCCTTCTCGAATTCCGCCATATAAGCCACCAGCGCTTCAACGGCGTCCAGGCCCACGGCGTTATAGATGGAGGCACGCATGCCGCCGACCGAACGGTGGCCCTTAAGGTTGAGCAGGCCGCGCGCATCGGCACCGGCGAGGAACGGCTTATCCAGCTTCTCGTCGGCCAGGCGGAACGGCACGTTCATCCAGGAGCGGGCGTTATGGGCAATCGGGTTGCTGTAGAAATCGCTGGTATCGATAGCCTTGTACAGCAGGTCTTTCTTGGCGCGATTGATCCGCTCCATGGCGGCCACCCCGCCCTGCTCTTTCAGCCACTCGAACACCAGGCCGGACAGGTACCAGGAGAAGGTCGCCGGGGTGTTGTACATCGAGCTGTTATCGGCCGCGATCTTGTAGTTGAGCATGGTCGGGCAGACGCTGCGGGCACGGCCGAGCAAGTCTTCACGGACGATGGTTACCACCAGGCCGCTGGGGCCGATGTTCTTCTGCGCGCCGGCGTAGATCAAGCCGAACTTCGACACATCGATAGGGCGCGAAAGGATATCGGAGGACATATCCGCCACCAGCGGCACGTCACCGACTTCGGGAATCCAGTCGAACTGCAGGCCACCGATGGTTTCATTGCTGGCGTAGTGCAGGTAGGCGGCATCTTTCGACAGTTGCCACTCGTTCTGCCCTGGGATGGCGAAGTAGTCATAGGCCTTGGCGCTGGCGGCGACATTGATGTGACCGTAGCGGCTGGCTTCTTCGATGCTTTTCTTCGACCAGATACCGGTGTCGATATAGTCGGCGACGCCGTCTTCGGGCAGCAGGTTGAGCGGGATTTCAGCGAACTGCTGGCTGGCCCCGCCCTGCAGGAACAACACTTTGTAGTCGGACGGAATCTCCATCAGGTCGCGCAGGTCCTGCTCGGCCTTTTCCGCGATGGCGGTGTATTCGTCGCTGCGGTGACTCATCTCCATCACCGACAGGCCTTTACCCTGCCAATCGAGGAGCTCCGCCTGGGCGCGTTGCAGAACAGCTTCAGGAAGCGCGGCCGGGCCGGCGCAGAAGTTAAAGGCTCGCTTGCTCACATCCACTCTCGCTCAAAAATGGTGGGCGGGCTGACATTGCCACCAGCCGCCAAATCCTACCAGGCTGTTGAAAAACTACCTGCGTTGGCATTACTGCGTTAAAAACAGGCTCGGAATGCTCATTTACAGCAGTAAACTCCGCTTCCTCGCCTGCTTTTGCCTTGTACTGCCTGCCTCGCCTACATTTTTCAACAGCCTGTTCGCCGTCAGGGGCGAGCGCACTCGCCCCGACAGATCACTCTTCGCTGATCGGGCTTTCGTCAGCTGCGGCTTCGGGTGCATCACCAGCATCCTCAACTACGCCGTCAAAACCCTCTTCACCTTCCAGCAGCTCTTCGTCATCTTCCGCCGAAGGCTCCTGCACACGCTCAAGACCAACCAGGGTTTCATCCTTGGCCAGCTTGATCAGGGTCACGCCCTGGGTGTTACGGCCGAGGCTAGAGACTTCGCTGACGCGGGTACGCACCAGGGTGCCCTGGTCGGAAATCAGCATGATTTCTTCGCCTTCAAGCACCTGCACGGCGCCCACCAGCTTGCCGTTACGCTCATTGCTGACCATGGCGATTACGCCCTGGCCGCCACGGCCGCGGCGCGGGAACTCGACCATCGCCGTGCGCTTGCCGTAGCCACGCTCGGAAGCGGTGAGAATCTGCGCTTCGGCTTCAGGAATCAGCATGGAGATGATTTCCTGGCCTTCCGGCAGACGCATGCCACGCACACCGCGAGCGGTACGGCCCATGGTGCGCACTTTGCTTTCCTTGAAGCGGATCACCTTGCCGCCATCGGAGAACATCATCACTTCGCGGGCGCCGTCGGTTACGGCAGCGGAGATCAGGGTGTCGTCTTCGTCCAGCTTGAGGGCGATCAGGCCCGAGCTACGCGGACGGCTGAATTGCACCAGCGGAGTTTTCTTCACCGTGCCTTTGGCCGTGGCCATAAAGATGTAGGCACCGGTCGGCTCATCCGGGGTTTCGTCGTCGGCGTCATCGCCTTCGGCCAGGTCTTCGACTTCTTCAGCCTCGACCACTACGCCTTCGATATCGTCCTGCTCGTCGCCTTCCGGAGCCTGCTGACGCAGAGCTTCGAGATCGACCTGGAGCATAGCGGTAATGCGCTCGCCTTCGTCCAGCGGCAACAGGTTGACCAGCGGACGACCACGGGCGGCGCGCGAGGCTTCCGGAATTTCGTAGGTCTTCAGCCAGTACACTTTGCCCTTGCTGGAGAACAGCAACAGCGTGGCGTGGCTGTTGGCGACCAGCAGATGCTCGATGTAATCCTCATCCTTCACGCCGGTGGCCGACTTGCCCTTGCCGCCGCGACGCTGCGCCTGGTAGGCATGCAGCGGCTGACTCTTGGCATAACCACTGTGGGAGATGGTGACCACACGCTCTTCTTCGGTGATCAGGTCAGCCAGGCTGAGGTCCAGACGGTTGTCGAGAATCTCGGTGCGGCGCTTGTCGCCGAACTCGGCCTTGACCGCTTCCAGCTCCTCGCGGATCACTTCCATCAGGCGCGTGGCGCTGGTGAGGATGCGGATCAGCTCGCCGATCTGGGTGAGGATTTCCTGGTATTCGGCCAGCAGTTTTTCATGCTCAAGACCGGTCAGGCGGTGCAGACGCAGCTCGAGGATGGCCTGGGCCTGTTCCGGCGAAAGGAAATACTTGCCGTCACGCAGACCGTATTGCGGATCGAGATCGTCCGGCCGGCAGGCGTCGGCACCGGCGCGCTCGACCATGGTTTCCACTGCACTGGATTCCCACGGTGTGGCGATCAGCGCCAGCTTGGCTTCGGCCGGAGTCGGCGAGGCCTTAATCAGAGCGATGACCGGGTCGATGTTGGACAGGGCAACCGCCTGGCCTTCAAGGATATGGCCACGCTCACGGGCCTTGCGCAGCTCAAATACGGTGCGGCGGGTAACCACTTCACGACGGTGCAGAATAAAGGCTTCGAGCATGTCCTTGAGGTTAAGGACCTTCGGCTGGCCGTCGATCAGCGCCACCACGTTGATGCCAAACACGCACTGCATCTGGGTCTGGGCGTAGAGGTTGTTGAGTACCACTTCCGGTACTTCGCCACGACGCAGCTCGATCACGATGCGCATGCCGTCCTTGTCGGACTCATCGCGCAGCTCGGTGATGCCTTCGAGCTTCTTCTCTTTAACCAGCTCGGCGATCTTCTCGATCAGACGGGCCTTGTTCAGCTGATACGGCAGCTCGCTGACGATGATCTGCTGACGGCCACCGACCTTGTCGATGTCTTCGATAATCGCCCGGGCGCGCATATAAATACGCCCACGGCCAGTGCGGTAGGCCTCGATGATGCCGGCGCGACCGTTGATGATCGCCGCAGTCGGGAAGTCCGGACCGGGGATGTACTGCATCAGCTCATCGACAGTCAGCTCGCCGTTGTCGATCAGCGCCAGACAACCATTGATCACTTCCGTGAGGTTGTGCGGCGGAATATTGGTGGCCATGCCCACAGCGATACCGCTGGAGCCGTTGACCAACAGGTTGGGCACCTTGGTCGGCATAACCGCTGGGATCATCTCGGTGCCGTCGTAGTTCGGCACCCAATCCACGGTTTCTTTATGCAGGTCAGCCAGCAGCTCATGAGCCAGCTTGGTCATGCGCACTTCGGTGTATCGCATGGCGGCGGCGTTATCGCCGTCCACCGAACCGAAGTTGCCCTGGCCGTCGACCAGCAGGTAACGCAGCGAAAATGGCTGCGCCATCCGTACGATGGTGTCGTAAACCGCGGTATCACCGTGTGGGTGGTACTTACCGATTACGTCACCGACCACACGGGCGGACTTCTTGTATGCCTTGTTCCAGTCGTTGCCCAACTCACTCATGGCAAACAGCACACGGCGGTGCACGGGCTTCAAGCCATCGCGTGCATCCGGCAGCGCTCGCCCGACAATTACGCTCATCGCGTAATCGAGGTAGGACTGCTTGAGTTCGTCTTCAATATTGACCGGGAGGATTTCTTTGGCCAGTTCGCCCATGAGTAGCCTTGTTCCTTTTTCTGGTGAAACTCCGCGCCGCTCGTCCTGAGTGGTGTGGAGCCTGTCGCCGTGCCTTGAGGCTCATAGCGACTCACGACAAATCAATAAGTTATGCCATGTATCTGCGCAGGTAAGAGGCCCATAACGGGCACCCCCGAAAACCGCCGGAGCTTACCACAATCACCGCGGCGCACCTATCCCCAGCGCCACCCTACCGACTAGGTGCGCGTACCCGCAGAAAAACTCAGTGCAGACGCTTTCGGCACATCAATTGCGCCATTTTTTCCGTATCCGGACGATCAACCACACCCTTCTCGGTGACGATAAAGTCGATCAGGTCCGCCGGGGTCACATCGAATACCGGATTGAGCGCTTCGATCCCACCGGCAATGCGCTGGCCGCCCAGCTCCAGCAGCTCGCTGGAGTCGCGCTCTTCCAGCACGATATCGTCACCGTGCTCCATGGCCATATCAATGGTTGAGCTGGGCGCGACCACCATAAAGCGCACGCCATGGTGCATGGCATTCACCGCCAGCTGATAGGTGCCGACCTTGTTGGCCACATCGCCATTGGCAGCGATGCGATCCGCCCCGACTATGACCCAGGTGATGCCACGGGTTTTCATCAGGTGCGCAGCAGCCGAGTCGACATTGACCGTCACTGGAATGCCGTCAGCCGCCAGCTCCCAAGCAGTCAGGCGCGAGCCCTGCAGCCAGGGCCGGGTTTCGTCGGCATATACCCGCTCAAGCAAACCATCGTGGAAGGCCGCGCGAATCACCCCCAGCGCCGTACCGAAGCCGCCTGTGGCCAGGGCGCCGGCATTGCAGTGGGTCAACAGGTTCTGCTGATTGCCTTGATGCTTGCGGATCAGATCGACACCCAACTGGGCCATGGTCAGGTTGGCTTCGCGATCGCTTTGATGGATACCGATGGCTTCGGCCTCCAGCAGCGCCAGCGGATCATCATGGTTTTTCAGCCGGCCCAGCCGCTCACGCATGCGCTCAAGCGCCCAGAACAGGTTGACCGCCGTCGGCCGCGAAGCCACCAGCAGGTCGAAATCCGCCTGCAACGCCGCACGCCAGTCACCGCCCTCCTGCAAACGAGCACGCGCAGCCAGCACAACTGCATAGCCCGCACTGATGCCGATGGCCGGCGCGCCGCGCACCACCATGCAGCGGATCGCCTCGGCCACATCCGCCGCCGAGTGATAGCTCAGCCAGGTTTCCTCGAAAGGCAGCGCGCGCTGATCAAGCAAGTGCAGAGCGCCGTCACGCCACTCGATGGCCCTGACCTTCTCTGCCGCTAGCAATTGCTCGCGCATTACACACCTCCGCCGGAAAAAGCCGACCATTATACGCACAGCACTCCGCACATCGCGCCAGATCAGCTGCATGCAGCTTCAAGCCTAGGGCGTTCCCCTATAAACTCGCCACTTTACTGACTGCCGGAAGCGCTCCCCATGCCCCAAGCCCCGCTCGACCTCCTGCTCCTGCCCACCTGGCTGGTCCCGGTCGAGCCTGCTGGTGTGGTGCTGCTGGAGCACGGCCTGGGCATCCGTGACGGGCGCATCGCACTGATCGCACCGCGCGCCGAAGCGCTCAAACACACTGCTTTACAGGTGCTTGAGCTACCCGGCCGCTTGCTCACACCAGGCCTGGTCAACGCCCATGGGCATGCAGCGATGACCCTGTTCCGCGGCCTGGCCGATGATCTGCCGCTGATGACCTGGCTGGAGAAGCACATCTGGCCGGCCGAGGCCAAATGGGTCAACGAGCAGTTTGTGCAGGACGGCACCGAGCTGGCCATCGCCGAACAGCTCAAGGGCGGCATCACCTGCTTCTCCGACATGTACTTCTACCCGGAAACCGCCAGCCAGCTGGTGCACAGCAGCGGCATCCGCGCACAAATCACCATTCCCGTACTGGATTTCCCGATTCCCGGCGCCCGCGACGCAGACGAGTCGTTGCGCAAGGGGCTGGCGCTGTTCGACGACCTCAAACACCACCCGCGCCTGAGCGTCGCCTTCGGCCCCCATGCGCCCTACACGGTGAGCGACGACAAGCTGGAAAACATCCGCATGCTCGCCGAGGAGCTGGACGCCGGCATTCATATGCACGTGCACGAAACCGCCTTCGAGGTGCAACAGAGCCTGGAGCAGCGCGGCGAGCGGCCACTGGCCCGCCTGGCGCGCCTCGACCTGCTCGGCCCGCGCTTCCAGGCCGTGCACATGACTCAGATTAATGATGAAGACCTGGCCCTGCTGGTGGAAAGCAACAGCAGCGTGATCCATTGCCCGGAATCCAACCTCAAGCTGGCCTGCGGCTTCTGCCCGGTGGAAAAACTCTGGCAGGCCGGGGTCAACGTGGCCATCGGCACTGATGGCGCAGCCAGCAACAACGATCTCGACCTGCTCGGCGAAACCCGTACCGCTGCCCTGCTGGCCAAGGCCGTGGCCGGCTCGGCAACGGCACTTAACACCCATAGCGCGCTACGCATGGCCACCCTGAACGGCGCACGCGCCCTGGGTCTGGACGAGCAGATCGGTTCATTGGAGCTGGGCAAGACTGCAGACATAGCGGCGTTCAACCTCTCCGGCCTGGCCCAGCAACCGGTCTACGACCCGGTGTCGCAGCTGCTTTATGCCGGTGGCCGCGCCTGCGTCGAGCACCTGTGGGTTGGCGGCAAGCAACTGCTCGACGCCGGCCAGCTGACGCGCCTGGACGAGCAACGGATCATCGCCAACGCCCGCGCCTGGGGCGCGAAGATCGCCGGAAAATAGCTGCAAGCCCAGAGAATGCGGGCACTGCGACAAACTGACATACATTGGACGCACAACAGGCGTCCAATCCACCCGGCGAAACTGGCAACATGAGCCTCTCGCCGCAGCCTGATCCAGGGATTTATATGAGCAACGTCGACCACGCCGAAATCGCCAAATTCGAAGCCCTCGCCCATCGCTGGTGGGACCGCGAAAGCGAATTCAAGCCGCTGCATGACATCAACCCGCTGCGCGTCAACTGGATCGACGAACGCGTCGGCCTGGCCGGCAAGAAGGTGCTCGACGTCGGCTGCGGCGGCGGCATCCTCAGCGAATCCATGGCTCAGCGCGGCGCCAGCGTCACCGGCATCGATATGGGTGAAGCACCGCTGGCCGTGGCCCAGCTACACCAGCTGGAGTCGGGCGTAAGCGTCGAGTACCGGCAGATCACCGCAGAAGCCCTGGCTGAAGAAATGCCCGAGCAGTTCGATGTGGTCACCTGCCTGGAAATGCTTGAGCACGTACCCGACCCGGCGTCGGTGATTCGCGCCTGCTACCGCATGGTCAAACCCGGCGGCCAGGTGTTCTTCTCCACCATCAACCGCAACCCCAAGGCGTACCTGTTCGCCATCATCGGTGCCGAGTACCTGATGCGCCTGCTGCCGCGCGGCACTCATGACTTCAAGAAATTTATCCGCCCTTCCGAGCTGGGCGCCTGGAGCCGCGAGGCGGGTCTTGAGGTCAAGGACATCATCGGCCTGACCTACAACCCGCTGAGCAAACGCTACAAGCTGGAAGCCGATGTCGACGTCAACTACATGATCCAGACCCTCAAGGAGGCGTGATGCGCTTGCGCGCGGTTTTATTCGATATGGACGGCACCCTGCTCGACAGCGCGCCGGACTTTGTCGCCATCAGCCAGGCCATGCGCGCCGAACGCGGTCTGCCGCCGATTAGCGACAAGATGATTCGTGATCAGGTTTCCGGCGGTGCGCGTGCCATGGTCGCCGCCAACTTTGCCATGGACCCCGAGGCCGTAGGCTTCGAAGCCCTGCGCCTGGAGTTTCTCGACCGCTATCAGAGCCACTGCGCGGTGCTGACCCGGCCATTCGATGGCATGAATGAGCTGCTCGATGACATCGAACAGGCCAAGCTGATCTGGGGTGTGGCGACCAACAAGCCGGTGCGCTATGCCGAGCCGATCATGCAGCAGCTCGGCCTGGCGCAGCGCTCGGCGGTGTTGGTCTGCCCGGATCACGTCAGCCGCAGCAAGCCCGACCCGGAGATGATCCTGCTGGCCTGCGCGAAGATGGGCGTAGAGCCCGCCGCCACCCTGTTTATCGGCGATGACGAGCGCGATATCGAAGCCGGCCGCGCCGCCGGCTGCAAGACCGCCGCCGTCACCTATGGCTATATCCACCCGCAGGACAACCCACGCAACTGGGGCGCCGATGTGGTGGTAGATCATCCGCTGGAACTGCGCGCCGTGCTCGAACGAGCCCTGTGCAGCTGCTGAAAATCGCCTGCGGAGCGCACCGACGCCACCCGTTTTTGAATTAATGAGGCTTTACCCATGCATGACTACTCCGCCCGTCCCGACCTGCTCAAGGGCCGCGTGATTCTGGTGACCGGTGCCGGCCGTGGCATTGGCGCAACCGCCGCCAAGACCTTCGCCGCCCACGGCGCAACGGTACTGCTGCTGGGCAAGACCGAAGAAAACCTCAGCCGGGTGTATGACGCCATCGAAGCCGCCGACCACCCGCAGGCCGCAGTTATCCCGTTCAACCTGGAAACCGCCCTGCCGCATCAGTACGACGAACTGGCAGCGATGATCGAAGCCGAGTTCGGCAAACTCGACGGCCTGCTGCACAACGCCTCCATCATCGGCCCGCGCACGCCACTGGAGCAGCTGTCCGGCGACAACTTCATGCGCGTTATGCAGGTCAACGTCAACGCCATGTTTATGCTCACCAGCACCCTGCTGCCGCTGCTCAAACTCTCGGAGGACGCCTCGGTGGTGTTCACCTCCAGCAGCGTCGGCCGCAAGGGCCGCGCTTACTGGGGTGCTTATGCGGTGTCGAAATTCGCCACCGAGGGCCTGATGCAGGTGCTCGCCGATGAAGTCGATAACATCAGCAGCGTACGCGCCAACAGCGTCAACCCAGGCGCCACCCGCACCGACATGCGCGCTCAGGCCTACCCAGGGGAAAACCCGCAGAACAACCCGTTACCCGAGGCAATCATGCCGGTCTACCTGTACCTGATGGGGCCGGATAGTACGGGCGTCAACGGCCAGGCATTTGACGCGCAATAAGCCCTAACAGCTGCCGCCGGTTTTCCGGCGGCAAGCGATTCATCTGGCATCAAATTGCCAGCAGCCCCGCCAGTTAACCGGCAAAGACTTGCCGCCAGTCTTTGCCACATAAACCTAAGCGCATGAAATAAAAGCACTTTTCGCACACTAACGCGCTTGGCATGAAATTCGCTCTACCTCTTCAAGTCGTCGCGTATCGCGTAAGAGGTAAGGCTTTATGGCCCCGCACAACCAGTCCAACACCATCGATTTCGACGCTGCAAAACTGCAGCGTCTCGGCTACGCCGGTCGCCTGCAGAAGAGCCTGAAACCGGTCAGCCTGGCGCAACTGCGCCAGCAACTGAGCCTGCGCCTGCAGACCTCGCTGGAAGCCGAGCGCATTCTCGAGTTGTTCTTCACTGAAGTGCAGCGCCTGGTGCCACTCAGCGCGCTGAGCTACCACCTGGCGTCCTGCGACCTGCGCCTGGATCTGGGCGAGCGCGGCAACCACTCGGCCGGCTACCGCCTGAATCACGATGGCGAGTACCTCGGTGAGCTGACCTTCCGCCGCAACCAGCGTTTCAGCGAGGATGAGCTGGGCCAGCTGGAATCGCTGCTCGCCAGCCTGCTGTTCCCACTGCGCAACGCCCTGCTCTACCGCTCGGCAGTACAAAGCGCACTGCGCGACCCGCTGACCGAAACCGGCAATCGCATCGCCATGCAGCAAACGCTCAAGCGCGAAGTGGATATTGCCCGGCGCACCCTGCAGCCGCTGTCGGTGCTGATGGTCGACATCGATCACTTCAAACGCATCAACGACAGTCACGGCCACCTGGTCGGCGATCAGGCGCTGAAGGCCGTCGCCACCGCGCTGAAAGACAGCCTGCGCAATGTCGACATGGTGTTTCGCTTCGGCGGTGAAGAATTTATGGTGCTGCTCTCCAACACCAGCCGCGAATCCGCCTCGATGGTCGGCGAGCGCCTGCGCATGTCGGTGCTGGGCATTCAGTACCTGGTCGAGAACCGCGCTATCGAACTGTCGGTCAGCCTCGGTTGCGCCACCCTGCTGCCGGGCGAGTCGATGGAAAGCCTGCTGCGCCGCGCCGACAGCGCGCTGTACGTGTCCAAGCGCGATGGCCGCAATCGTCTGTCGATGGCCGGGTAAAAACAGCACGTACAAAAAAATGTCCGGGAGACATTTTTAACGTCGCGCAGCGACGGCCCGCAGGGTGACCTCCATGGATGGCAGGACATAAAAAAGGCGACCCGAGGGTCGCCTTTTTTATGTCCATCGAAATGGATTACTCCGGCTTAGGACCGCGACCAAAACCTGGGCGCTGACCTTCACGGCTCGGCTGGCTGCGGCGCTTGACCGGCGCACCGGCTGGCTTGCGCGATGGACGCTCGCTCAACTCGACGCCTGGGCGCTGCACACCTGGCTTAGCCGGGCGCTTCTTGTTGACGTCACGCGGACGCTCAGCAACCGGCGTGCCCTTGCTCTGATCGGCACGCGGTGCACGTGGGGTGCGCACTGGACGCTCGCCACGCTCATCACCTTCACCACGGGCAGGACGCGAACGGCCCTGATCGCCAGCCGCTGCCGGGCCGCCGCCATGGGCTGGACGCAAGGTCCGCTCTGGACGGGCGGCACGCCCCACCGGCTTGGCCGATTTACGCTGCAGACGGTCGATCTTGTCGCGGGCTTTTTCCTTCATATCCGGCAAGGCGACCGGCTTGAGGCCGACTTCCTCGCTGAGGATATCCACTTCGCGCTGGCTCATTTCGCGCCAGCGACCCATGGTCAGGTCCGAGGTGATAAACACCGGGCCGAAACGCACACGCTTTAGACGGCTGACGACCAGACCCTGAGACTCCCACAGACGACGCACTTCGCGGTTACGGCCTTCCATCACCACGCAGTGATACCAGTGGTTGAAGCCAACACCGCCCGGTGCGACCTTGATGTCGGTGAACTTGGCCGGGCCGTCTTCGAGCATCACGCCGGCTTTCAGGCGCTCAATCATCTCTTCATCGACTTCGCCACGCACGCGCACGGCGTACTCGCGGTCCATCTGGAAAGAAGGGTGCATCAGGCGGTTGGCCAGCTCACCGTCGGTGGTGAACATCAGCAAACCGGTGGTGTTGATGTCGAGGCGACCGATATTGATCCAGCGGCCATCTTTCGGCCGTGGCAGACGGTCAAACACGGTCGGACGGCCTTCTGGGTCGTCACGGGTGCAGATCTCGCCCTCAGGCTTGTTGTAGATGATGACGCGACGAACGTTTTCGGCAGCTTCTTCGCGGCGGATCACCTTGCCATCGACAGCAATCGCATCGTGCAGGTCGACGCGTACGCCGAGGCTGGCGACTGCGCCGTTGACCTTGACGCGGCCAGCGGTAATCCAGGCTTCGATTTCACGGCGCGAAGCCAGGCCCATACGCGCCATGACTTTCTGCAGTTTTTCGCCTGCGGGGCTGTATTCTTCGATTTCTTCACTCATCTGGGCACCTCCCGGTGTTTTCTTTAGTGATTGGACGACTCGAGTCGTCGAAGGGTCGCGGAGCATACGCGAAACGCGGCGCTTACGCACGGGTTGAGGCTAGTCGCCTGATCGGTGGCCGTCAGCCTTTGCGTCGACCGATGGTCGCCAAACTCAGCAAGCGCATATCCGCTTCGGCCAGAACGGCACGTCGGGCAGGCTTGTCGAGCTTCTTCCAACCTTTGATCTCAGCCTTGCTGCGCCCGCAACCCAGGCAGATATCGCGCTCGAACTTGCACAGCTTGATGCAGGGGTCTTTCACCGCGCGAACGCCTTCATTGGTGCCACCAGCACTTCAGTCAGGCAGCTGCTCTTTATCCAGGGTTTCGTGAGGCTCTTCGGCATCGTCACGCTCATCGTCCTGTTCGGGTAAATCATCGAAGTCGGTCTTCAGACCCTGCTCCATCGAGTCGAGTTCAGCCAGCAGGCTGCTGAAACTGGTTTCCTCGCCCGCCTCAGCCGCTGGCTCATCAGTCAGGGCCAGATCGGCACGCGCCTGCAGGCTTTGCGGCGCTTCCAGATCATCTTCAAAAGCCAGCACCGGCTCGGGTTCCAGTTCGCGCAGGGCCGCCAGAGGCGGTAATTCGTCGAGGCTTTTCAGGTTGAAGTGATCGAGAAAGGCTTTGGTGGTGGCAAACATTGCCGGCTTGCCCGGCACATCGCGGTAACCGACCACGCGAATCCACTCACGCTCCAGCAGGGTTTTGACGATATGGCTGTTGACCGCCACACCGCGTACATCCTCGATCTCGCCACGAGTGATCGGCTGGCGGTAGGCAATCAGCGCCAGGGTTTCCAGCATCGCGCGCGAATAGCGCTGCGGGCGCTCCTCCCACAGCCGGCCGACCCAAGGAGCGAAACGCTCACGCACTTGCAGGCGGTAACCGGACGCCACTTCGATAAGCTCGAAAGCGCGCCCTTCGCAGGACTTGCCCAGGTGCGTCAGGGCCTTCTTGAAGACCACTGGCTCCGGCCGTTCGGCCTCCTCGAAGAGTTCGAACAGACGCTCCAGCGATTGCGGTTTGCCGGATGCCAGCAGAAAGGCTTCGAGCAGGCTGGCCAGCTCACGAGGTTCGTTAAGGTTCATGCTTATTCAGCTCGCGCACGCACATGGATTGGCCCAAAAGCCTCATTTTGCACCAGTTCAACCAGAGATTCCTTGATCAACTCGAGCACTGCCATAAAGGTCACCACCACACCGAGCTTGCCCTCTTCGGCGCTGAACAGGCTGACAAAGGGCACAAACGCGCCGCCCTTGAGGCGTTCGAGCACTTCGCTCATGCGCTCGCGGGTCGACAGCGCTTCACGGGTGACCTGGTGGCTTTCAAACATATCGGCGCGGCGCAGCACTTCAGCCATCGACAGCAGCACCTCTTCCAGGCTGACATCCGGCAGCAGCTTGCGCGCCCGCGCTTCGGGCGCGTCCAGACGCGGCACGGTAACATCACGGCCGACCCGGCTAAGGCCGTCGATACCTTCTGCAGCGGCCTTGTAGCGCTCGTACTCCTGCAGGCGGCGGATCAGCTCGGCGCGCGGATCGTCTTCCTCGGCTTCGACCTCACTGGAGCGCGGCAACAACATGCGCGACTTGATCTCGGCGAGCATGGCCGCCATCACCAGATACTCGGCCGCCAACTCCAGGCGCACCGACTGCATCAGCTCGACATAGCCCATGTACTGGCGGGTGATTTCCGCCACTGGGATATCCAGCACATCGATGTTCTGCTTGCGGATCAGGTACAGCAGCAGGTCCAGCGGGCCTTCGAAGGCTTCGAGAAACACCTCCAGGGCATCCGGCGGGATATACAGGTCCAGCGGCATTTCGGTGACCGCCTGGCCATATACCAGGGCAAATGGCAGCTCCTGCTGGGCATTGGCCTGATCCTGGGGATGGCTCTCGGGATGTTCCTGGGCTGGCACGCTGGACATGGTCACTCTCGAAGTTAGATTCAGCGTTAGGTTCAGCGGTAATTCAGGCCAAGGGCCAGGCGCACTTCACTCAGGGTTTCCCGCGCCTCGGAGCGCGCGCGCTCGGCGCCATCGGCGAGAATCTGCCGGACCAGATCAGGGTTGTCCTGATAATCCGCGGCGCGCGCCTGCAAAGGTTGCAACTCCTGCTGCAGCGCCTCAACCAAAGGCGCCTTGCATTCCAGACAGCCGATACCGGCGCTGCGACAGCCTTGCTGCGCCCAATCGCAGGTCTCGTTGCTGGAATACAGCTGATGCAGCGGCCACACCGGGCAATTCGCCGGGCTGCCGGGATCATCGCGATGCACCCGTGCAGGGTCGGTCGGCATACGGCGGATCTTCTCCTCGATCGCCGCACCGCTGTCACGCAGGAAAATCGCGTTGTTATTGGATTTGGACATCTTGCCGCCATCGAGCCCGAGCAGCTTGGGCGACTCGCCCAGCATGGCCTGCGGTTCAATCAGCAGAATCTTGCCACCGCCTTCCAGGTAACCGTAGAGGCGCTCTTTATCACCCAGGGTGATGCTCTGTTGATCCTTGAGCAGCGCCCGCGCGGTTTCCAGCGCCTCGGCGTCGCCCTGCTGCTGATAGGCCTTACGCAGGTTGTTGTAGAGCGTCGCGGTTTTCTTGCCCAGTTTGATGATCGCCGCTTCGGCCTTTTCTTCAAAACCTGGCTCGCGGCCATACAGATGGTTGAAGCGCCGCGCCACATCCCGGGCAAACTCGATATGCGCCAACTGATCACTGCCCACCGGCACCACTCCGGCGCGGTACAGCAGAATATCCGCGGCCTGCAGCAAGGGGTAACCGAGAAAGCCGAAGGTGCTCAGGTCCTTGCCGTGCAACTGTTCCTGCTGCTCTTTATAGGACGGCACCCGCTCCAGCCAACTGAGCGGGCAGATCATCGACAGCAGCAGGTGCAATTCGGCGTGTTCAGGGACTTGCGACTGGATAAACAGCGTCGCCGAACTGGGGCTGACACCGGCCGCGAGCCAGTCCACGGCCATGTCCATGACCCGCTGCGACAGCGGGCCGACATCATCGTAATCGGTGGTCAGCGCGTGTAGATCGACGATGCAGAAGAAGCATTCATAGGTGTGTTGCAGCTTCACCCAGTTCTTCAGCACGCCCTGATAATGCCCCAGGTGCAGCAGACCACTCGGGCGCATGCCAGACAGCACGCGGCGTTCAGCGTCAACAAGACTCAAAACGGATTACCTGAATAATCGAAAGAGCCCGATTATATATAGCCAGGCTCAAAGGTCATCCGTAAAAGGCGACGGATCACCGCAACCCACCCGAATCACCTCGGGCTCATCGTCGGTGAGGCTGACCACGGTGGAGGCCTCCAGCCCGCCGAAACCGCCATCGATAATCAGATCGACCTGATGCTCAAGGATCTGGCGCATTTCATAGGGATCGCTCATCGGTAGCGCTTCGCCCGGCAAAATCAGGCTGACGCTCATCAGCGGCTCATCCAGCTCGGCCAGCAAAGCCATGGCAATCGGGTGGCTGGGCACGCGCAGGCCAATGGTGCGGCGCTTGGCATGCAGCAGCATGCGCGGCACTTCACGGGTGGCATTGAGGATAAAAGTGTAAGGCCCTGGGGTATGGCTCTTGAGCAGGCGGAAAGCGGCGGTATCAACCTTGGCAAAGGTGCTGAGCTGCGACAGATCGCGGCACACCAGGGTGAAGTTATGCTTGTCATCCAGTTGGCGCAGGCGGCGAATACGCTCCACCGCGTTCTTGTCGCCGATGTGGCAGCCGACTGCGTAGGAGGAATCGGTCGGATAGATCACCACCCCACCGTTGCGGATGATTTCCACGGCCTGTTTGATCAGGCGCGCTTGCGGGTTTTCCGGATGAATCTGGAAGAATTGGCTCACGCTCGGACCCTGGTCAAATTGCAGTAGGCTGCTGGACATGTTGAAACCGTGCCCACAGGGGCGGTAGATCCTCGGGCACCGGGCGATAGACGCCCAGCTCAGACCACTGGCCTGGCGCGTGGAAATCACTGCCTGCGGTGACAAACATGCCGAACTCCCTCGCCAGAATTGCCAGACTGCCAACCTGCTCGGCTGGCTGCATACCGTTGACCACTTCCAGCGAATGCCCGCCGGCACCGACAAAATCGGCGATCAACTTGCGTCGTTTACTCCGAGTAAAGTCGTACTGCCAGGGATGCGCCAGACTGACCCAGGCATTTGCGCGGCGCAGGGTATCCACCGCCTGGGCCAGCTCCGGCCAGTGCTGTTTGATATCACCCAACTTGCCCGAGCCCAGCCACTTGCGAAACGCTTCGGCGCGATCCTTCACATATCCGCTGCGTACTAGAAAGTCAGCGAAGTGCGGCCGCGCTGGGGCATTGCCACTGTCACCCAGTTCTTGCTGCATGGCCCGCGCGCCTTCCAGCGCGCCCGGCATGCCTTTGGCTTCCAAACGCTTGCTGATCTCAGCAGCGCGCAACCAGCGCCCTTCATGCAGTTCGGCAATCGCCTGCTGCAAAGCCGGCGCATCACGATTGAAGGCGTAACCCAGCACGTGAATAGTCGCACCGCCCCAGGTGCAGGACAGCTCGATGCCATTGACCAGTTGCATACCCAAGGCTTGCGCTGCAGCGCCGGCCTCATCAAGGCCATCGAGGGTGTCGTGATCGGTCAACGCCAGCAAACGCACACCGCGCTCAAACGCCCGCGCCACCACCACAGCGGGCGCGAGCGCGCCATCTGAAGCGGTGCTGTGGCAATGCAAATCAACATCCATAAGGGGCGCTTTCCGAGTCATTTATGTTTGTTATTATGCCGCCAGATGTGGATTCTTGCTGGCTTGCGCCAATATTTCCTCGACTTTGCCTGATCAGGCTGCTTTTCTCCTCTGGCGCCGGCCCGCGCCAACCACCGTATTAAGGATTGAGATGCTCTACGCGATCATTGCCACCGATGTGGAAAATTCCCTGGAAAGCCGTCTGAATGCCCGCCCGGCGCACCTGGCACGCCTGGAGCAGCTGAAAAGCGAAGGCCGCCTGATCCTCGCGGGCCCGCACCCTGCCGTCGACAGCAATGACCCAGGTCCCGCAGGCTTTTCCGGCAGTCTGATCGTCGCCGAGTTCGAGTCCCTGCTGGCCGCGCAACAGTGGGCCGATGCCGACCCCTATCGCGCCGCCGGCGTGTATGCCTCGGTACTGGTAAAACCCTTCAAGCTGGTCTTGCCTTGAGCCAATACCTTCGCTGAATAACCCATAACAACAATTACAAAAATAGGAGTTCCGATGCGTACAGGCCCGCTGTTTCTACTCTTGACCCTGTGCTTGCCAGCCGTCACCCAGGCCGAAGAAAGCCCGCCGCAGCCATTGGCAGAAGCCACCTCGGCGCAGACGCAGATCGATGAATTGGAACAGCGCCTGGCGCTCAGCGAAGAACAGCGCGAAGCCCTCAGCGCTGAACTGCAAAACAGCAGCAGCGAACGTGAAACAGTGCAACTGCAGCGCCTGCGCCAGGAAAACCAGCGCCTCAAGCTGCAGCTGAAAAAAGCCCAGGCCAGCGCCCCGCAGCCGCTGATCAGCGAACAGCAGATGTGGTTTGCCACGGGCGCCGGGGCGAGTTTGCTCGGGGTGATTATCGGCGCCCTGCTGCGCCGTGGTCGCCGCTCCCGCAGCGAGTGGCTCAACTAGCCCATGAGTGATCTGCTGTTAATCGACGATGACGTCGAACTCTGCGAACTACTGACCAGCTGGCTGACCCAGGAAGGCTTTCAGGTCAGTGCCTGCCATGACGGCAGCAGCGCGCGCCTAGCCCTCACCAAACACAGCCCGGATGCGGTGGTACTGGATGTGATGCTGCCCGATGGCAGTGGCCTGGAATTGCTCAAGCAGTTGCGCAGCGATCACCCCGAACTGCCGGTGCTGATGCTTTCAGCCCGTGGCGAACCGCTGGACCGGATTCTCGGCCTGGAACTAGGCGCCGACGACTACCTGGCCAAACCCTGCGACCCTCGCGAGCTGACCGCCCGTTTGCGTGCCGTCTTGCGCCGCAGCCTGCCTGCCACGCCCAGCAGCCCGCTCGATCTCGGCGACCTGCATTACAGCCAGGCCCGCGGCACCGTGACCCTCGGCGAACAGGAAGTGCTGCTGACCCTCTCGGAAAGCCGCATCCTCGAAGCTCTGCTGCAACATCCGGGCGAGCCAGTGGACAAACAGGAACTGGCGCAACTGGCCCTGGGCCGCAAGCTGACCCTGTATGACCGCAGCCTGGATATGCATGTCAGCAACCTGCGTAAAAAGCTCGGCCCGCACGCCGACGGCCGCCAGCGCATTCTTGCCCTGCGTAGCCGCGGCTACTACTACAGCGTTTAAAACCTGCTGCGCGTCGGCCCTGCTGCGTTAAAAACCAGCTCGGGTGCGAGCCCAGTCGGAATGCTCATTTACAGCAGTAAACTCGCGTGCGAGCCCAGTCCGCTTCCTCGCCGTTTTGACCAGCCGGAGGCTGTTACTAACGTAGCGCCTTGCATGACTCTAGCTCGCGAGGTTTTGCACAGTTTTTAAGTAAATCAGTTCAGCCGCGCTCTTTACCTAAGCTTTACCTTGCCCTGACGGCCCTTGACCTTGACCGCCCTAGACTGGGCTCATCCGGTGTTTACCGGTTTCAGACAAGGAGACACACCATGCGCAAGACCCTTACCGCAGTACTGCTCGCCCTGACCCTGCCGACCCTGGCTATGGCCATGCCCGAAGGCGGCTCACGGCACGGCGGCCATCATGGTGAGCATGGCTCCCGCATGTTCAAAGAACTCGACCTGAGCAAAGAGCAGCACCGCGAAATCCGTAAGCTGATGGGCGAGCAGATGCAAGGCCGCCATGAGATCACCAAGCGCTACCTGGACAAGCTGCCGGCCGCCGAACAGAAAGCCATGCAGGACGAACTGAAGGCCGCCAAGGACAAACAGCACAGCGCCATCCGCGCCCTGCTCAAGCCCGAGCAGCAGAAGGCCTTCGACGAGCACCAGAAAAAGATGGAAGAGCGCCGCGCCGAGCGTCAGGCATTCAAAGCCTGGCAGGCCGAGCAGGCGAAAAAGAACTAACTCAGGCACTGTTGCCTTTACGCCCATCAGGCTGCAAAGCCTGATGGGCGTATGCATTTCCACCAAAGCCACTACTACTAAGGAGCCACCGTGCGGTCACTGTTCTGGCGCATCTTTGCCAGCTTCTGGCTGGCTATTGCCCTGGTTGCCGGGCTGTCCATGCTGCTTGGGCGTATGCTCAATCAGGACGCCTGGTTGCTCAGCCAACATCCCGGCATGGATGACCTCGCCGAAAAGTGGACCCAACGCTACGAGAAGAAAGGCCCAAGTGCCGCCCAAGCCCTGCTTGAGCAACGCAAACGCAAATTCCGCATTGATGTGCAAGTGCTTGATGACAGCGGCCAAGCCGTGGTCAAGGGCACCTTCCCGCCCCGCGCGGCAGCCTTTGAAGCCCGCCACCGCAATGAAAAGCGCCTGCCATGGCGTCGCCTGAGTGTCGACTACACCAGCCCGCACAGCGGCGAAACCTACCTGTTTATCTACCGCATCCCGAACCCCGAGGTCGCCGCCTGGCAGCGCGAAAGCCTGCTCTGGCCGCTGAGCGCACTGGGTATCGCCATGATGGTACTGACCCTGTTCAGCCTCTGGCTGACGCTCTCCATCACCCGCCCGCTAAATCGTCTGCGCGGCGCCGTGCATGACCTGGGGCAAACCGCTTATCAGCAGAACAGCCTGGCCAAACTGGCCGAACGACGCGATGAACTCGGCGTGCTGGCGGCCGACTTCAACCGCATGGGCGAACGTGTACAGGGGCTGATCAGCAGCCAGCGCCAGCTGTTGCGCGATGTGTCCCATGAGTTGCGTTCACCATTGGCGCGCCTGCGTATCGCCCTGGCGCTGACCGAGCGCGCCGATGCTGCCGAACGGGAAAAATACTGGCCGCGCCTGAGCCAGGAGTGTGACCGCCTGGAAGCGCTGATCAGCGAAATCCTCGCCCTCGCCCGCCTCGACGCCGACCCAGGCGCGGCACAACCGATCAACTTGGACGAACTGCTGCACAAACTGCAGGACGACGCGCACCTAGACGCGCCAGAGCAACAGATCGAGATTCAGCTGGAAAGTGGCCTGCAGCTCAACGGCTGGCCAGACATGCTGCAACGCGCGATGGATAACCTGTTGCGCAATGCCCTGCGCTTCAACCCGGTTGGTCAGCCCATCGAATTGACGGCCAGCAAAAATGCCGAGCAGCTATGCCTGAGCGTGTGGGATCACGGCCCTGGTGCTGCGCCTGAGCTGCTGGCACGTCTTGGTGAACCCTTCTACCGCGCCCCCGGCCAGACCAGCAGTGGCCACGGCCTGGGCCTGGCCATCGCCCGCCGCGCCGCCGAGCGGCATGGCGGCCAGCTGGAACTGAGTAACCATGCGCAAGGCGGCTTTATCGCCACCCTGCGCCTGCCACTCACTCCACCGCAGGCCAGGCCCTGACAAAATCACTGACCTGCACCTGCGGCACCGCGCGCAATTCGCGCTCCGGCGTACCGAGGTAGAGGTAGGCAATAATCTGCTCATCCGCGCTCAGCCCCAAGCCGGCGGCAACCTGCGGGTTGTAGGCCATATCACCAGTGCGCCAGACCGCACCAATGCCTTGCGCATGGGCAGCCAACAGAATCCCGTGGGCGGCGCAGCCAGCGGCCAGCACCTGCTCCTGCGCCGGTACTTTCAGGTTGGCCTGCACACGGGCAATCACCACCACCAGCAACGGTGCACGCAGTGGCATGGCGCGCGCCTTGGTCAGCGCTTCGGGGCTGGCATCGGCCGGCAAGGCACTGGCAAACAGCTCGCCCAGCTGCGTCAGCGCTTCGCCTTCAACCGTGAGAAAACGCCAGGGCCGCAGCTGGCCATGATCAGGCGCACGCAGAGCGGCGCGAAACAACAGCTCGCGCTGCGCAGCATCAGGGGCCGGCGCGATCAGGCGCGGCGCGGAAACACGGTTTAGCAACGCATCAAGAGCGTCCATCAGCCACCTCGGCAATTGAAACAGACGGCCATTCTAGTGCTTGTGCGCAGCTGAGGGGCAATCCACACAGGTTCTCAGGCCACCCGTTCAGGCGAAACACTCGGCAGTACGGGTGGCATCAACGGCGGCAAGCCGTGTGCACTGCGCGCCGCATCGCAATGCGGGTTGTGCTCGCCATTGACCCAAGAGGCCTCGAATTCGCGGCAGGTGCTGGAACGCTGTTCATACAGCGTACAGCGCACTCCCTGGCCGACTTCACCGAGCAGGGCCGTGCAACGCACGGGCTTGTGCTCCGTGCCGCGCATGGCGACGCGATGCGGGGTGATTAGCACAACCTGATCATCGGGCACTACACCACCCGCCGATTGGCACTCACCCCAGAAAAATGACACACGAAAATGCGCGCAGCAGGCGCCACAGCTAAGACAAGGATTGCTATCGGACATGATTTGGCGGGCTCAGAAACCGGCAAGGGCCGGCACCTGGCGGCTATTCTATGCAGCGCCAAGCGCTTGTAAAGCGCGCATTACGGCGGCTGTACAGCGGCTGCAGCGCGCGTAGAATAACGCCCCTTTGCCCCATCAGAGCCCGAGCCGAATCCATGTCATTGCCGACACTGCGCATCATTGCTTTTATTCTCGGCATATTCCTGATCACCCTGGCCGTCAGCATGTTGATCCCCATGCTGACGCTGCTGCTGTATTCGCGCACAGACGACCTCAACGCCTTTCTCTGGTCCAGCCTAGTAACCGCCGCCGCGGGCATCGCCATGGTCATCCCTGGACGACCGAAAGAGGCGCAGCTGCGCCCGCGCGACATGTACCTGTTGACCACCGGCAGCTGGCTGGTGGTGTGCATCTTCGCCGCCCTGCCGATGGTGCTGATCCACCATATCAGCTACACCGATGCCTTCTTCGAGACCATGTCCGGCGTCACCACCACGGGTTCAACCGTGCTCGCAGGCCTGGATCACGCCTCCCCCGGCCTACTGATCTGGCGCTCAATGCTGCAATGGCTGGGCGGTATCGGCTTTATCGGCATGGCGGTGGCGATTCTGCCGCTGCTGCGCGTCGGCGGCATGCGTCTGTTCCAGACCGAGTCCTCCGACTGGGGCGAGAAAGTCATGCCGCGCTCGCATATGGCGGCTAAATACATCCTGTTTATCTACCTGAGCCTGACCCTGATCGGCTTTCTCGGCTTTTGGCTGGCGGGCATGACGCCCTTCGATGCGATCAATCATGCAATGACCTCGATCTCCACCGGCGGCTACTCGACCTCGGACTCATCCCTGGCCAACTGGAGCCAGCCGGCCGTGCACTGGGTGGCGGTGGTGCTGATGATCTTCGGCGGCCTGCCCTTTACCCTGTATGTCGCCACCCTGCGTGGCAACCGCAAAGCACTGTTCAAGGACCATCAGGTACGCGGCTTTCTCGGCTTTCTGCTGGCCACCTGGCTGGTGTTCGGCACCTGGCTGTGGCTGCATTCGGATAACAGCTGGCTGGATGCGTTTCGCATCGTCGCAGTGAATGTCACCTCGGTGGTCACCACCACCGGCTATGCCCTCGGCGATTACACCACCTGGGGCAGTTTCGCCGTGCTGCTGTTCTTCTACCTGACCTTTGTCGGCGGCTGCTCGGGTTCCACTTCCGGCGGCCTGAAGATCTTTCGCTTTCAGGTAGCCTATGTGCTGCTGCGGGCCAACCTGCAACAACTGGTGCACCCGCGCGCAGTAATCAAGCAGCAGTACAACAATCACAACCTCGATGAAGAGATTGTTCGCTCGCTGATTACCTTTTCATTTTTCTTCACCATCACCATCGGCGTGATTGCCCTCGGCCTGACGCTGCTTGGCCTGGACTGGGTAACCGCGCTGACCGGCGCGGCCACCGCGGTATGCAACGTGGGGCCCGGCTTGGGCCCGATCATCGGCCCGGCGGGCAACTTCTCCAGCCTGCCGGATGCGGCCAAATGGCTGCTGACTATCGGCATGCTGCTCGGTCGCCTGGAAATTCTTACCGTACTGGTGTTGGTAACTCGGGCATTCTGGCGACATTAAGGACGTATTGGCCGGGCGATTAGCACGCAAGCCCGGTCATACACCCTAGACTCTTGCTATTACTGGAACGGAACCCGCTTAGATGGCTTGGCCGACCTTACGGATCATCGCGTTTATCAATGGCATCTTTCTTCTGACCCTAGCGATCAGCATGGCCGTTCCCATGCTGACCCTGGTGCTGTTTGCACGGCCTGACGAACTCAACGCTTTTCTCTGGTCCAGCCTGATCACCTTTATCGCGGGCATCGCGATGATTGCCCAGGGCCGGCCCAAGGATGTGCAACTGCGCCCACGCGACATGTACCTGCTGACGGTGTCCAGCTGGATACTGGTGGGGCTGTTCGCCTCCCTGCCCTTTATGTTCTCCCAGCATCTGGGCCTGACCGACGCGGTGTTTGAAAGCATGTCGGGCATCACCGCCACCGGAGCCACGGTGCTGACCGGGCTGGATAGCATGTCGCCGGGCATTCTGATCTGGCGCTCATTACTGCACTGGCTCGGCGGTATCGGCTTTATCGCCATGGCCGTGGCGATTCTGCCGATGTTGCGGATCGGTGGTATGCGCCTGTTCCAGACCGAGTCATCGGACCGTTCCGAAAAGATCATGCCGCGCTCGCATATGGTCGCCAAGTACATGGTCGCGGCCTACGTGGGCATCAGCCTGCTCGGCTGCCTGGCCCTGTGGACGGCAGGCATGGGGGTGTTCGACGCAATCAACCACACCATGTCGGCCATCGCCACCGGCGGGTTTTCCACCTCAGACCAATCGGTTGGCAAATGGACCGAGCCGGCGGTGCATTGGGTCACCATCGTGCTGATGATCCTCGGCAGCGTGCCGTTCGTGCTGTTTGCCTCGATGCTGCGCGGCAACTACAAGGCCTTGATCAGGGACCAGCAGGTACGCGGTTTTCTCGGCATTTTGCTGAGCACCTGGCTGCTGCTCGGCACCTGGTATTACCTGAGCACCGAACTGCACTGGCTCGAAGCCATTCGCCACGTGGCGTTCAACACCACCTCGATCATGACCACCACCGGCTTTGCCCTCGGCGATTACACGCTGTGGGGCGGCTTTGCCGGCATGCTGTTCTTCTACCTGGGGTTTATCGGCGGCTGCTCGGGCTCAACCGCAGGCGGGCTGAAGATCTTCCGCTTCCAGGTGGCCTACGTGCTGCTCAGGGCCAACCTGATGCAGCTGATCCACCCGCGCGCGGTGATCAAGCAGCAATACAACCGCCATCACCTGGATGAAGACATCGTCCGCTCGATTCTGACCTTCTCGTTCTTCTTCACCATCACCATCGCCGTGCTGGCCCTGGGCCTGACGCTCTGTGGGCTGGACTGGATCACCGCACTCAGCGGCGCGGCCAGTACCGTTTCCGGCGTCGGCCCCGGCATGGGCCCGATCATCGGTCCGGCGGGCAACTTCTCCAGCCTGCCGGATACCGCCAAGTGGCTACTGACCTTCGGCATGCTGCTCGGCCGCCTGGAAATCCTTACCGTGCTAGTGCTGATGTTGCCGGCGTTCTGGCGACACTAAGAATCTATTTACGATCTGCTGCGCGTCGGCCCTGCTGCGTTAAAAACAGGCTCGAAATGCTCATGTACAAAAGTACACTCCGCTTCCTCGCCTGTTTTCGCCTTGCATGGCTCTAGCTCGCGAGCTCGTAAACAGATTCACGGACGTAATTACAGACGCGCGCGATACTCACCCGGTGTGGTGTCAAACCAGCGACGGAAAGCTCGAAAGAAGTTGCTCGGGTCGGAGAAACCCAGCAAGTAGGAAATTTCCAGCAAGGTCAGATTGGCCTGGCCCAGATACTGACCGGCCAGTTCGCGACGTGTGTCGTCGAGCAGATGCTGATAGCTAGTGCCTTCATCCTGCAAACGCCGCTGCAAGGTGCGCTCGGACAACAGCAGCGCCTGCGCCACCGCTTCGCGCTTGGGCTCGCCCTGAGGCAGCAAACGGCATAACACCTGACGTACTTGATGAGTCACCCGCGTACCGGAAAAACGCGCCAGGTAGTCGCCGGCAAAGCGGTCATGCAGCTGCGCCAGCGCCTCGTTGGCCGACGGCAGCGGCGCATCCAGATCGGCACGCTCAAACAGCAAGGCGTAATGCTCTGCATTGAATTTCAGCGGGCACTGGAACACTTCCTCATAAGGCGCCAGATCCTCCGGAGCCGGCCCCATCAGGCTCACTAGGCGCGGGCGCAGCGGCTTGCCGGTCAGCCAGCGGCAGAATGCCAGAGAATGCGCCAGCGAGGCCTCGGCGCTTTGTCGCGCCGACGGCAGCCGGTCACCGTGAATCGCCAGAAGCATTTCATAGCCTTCCGGGGTGGGATGAAAACTGAGGTCGGCACCTTCGCCGATAATCCGCTGATAACGAACCAGTCGGGCAAAGCCTTCCTGCAGATTGCGGCTGCTCATCACCGCATATCCAACCACGTTAAATGATGATGGCCGCAGAATCTTCGCCATATTCAGGCCGATGGCCGGATTGCCAGAGGCTTCAACGGCCAGGTGCCAGAGCCGGGTCATGGCGTCCTGAGCAAAGCGCGCGTCGGAGTCGCTCAAGGCTGCATAGTCGAGCCCCAGCTGGGCAAACAGACTGCGGCAATCAACACCGCCAAGCTCCAGGGCCGCGACAATGCCCGAGGCCCAGCTGGATGAAGTGGTACGTTCGCTCATGACTTGTTCTTATTGGGGTCTAGAGGGCGACGGAAGGATACTAAACTGGCACCTAATGTCAGTGGCCCAGCGCGTCAGTCGACCTAGACTGCAAGTAAGCCGCCATCGCTGCAACCCTGGCGGTTGGCAAAAGAATAAGAGGAGGCCCCTGATGACCACTGAAACCCAAGAGCGCTACAGCAGCTTCGCCGAGTTCTACCCCTATTACCTGCAGGAGCACAGCAACGCTATCTGCCGCCGCCTGCACTATGTTGGCAGCCTGCTGGTGCTCTGTGTGCTGGGCTATGCCCTGGCCACTCAGCAGTGGCTCTGGCTGCTGGCCATACCGCTGATTGGTTACGGATTTGCCTGGGTCGGCCACTTTGTTTTCGAGAAGAACCGCCCTGCTACCTTTGATTACCCGCTCTATTCGCTGATGGGCGACTGGGTAATGCTCAAGGATGCCTTTACCGGGCGCATCAAGTTCTAATCGCGCGACCGCTGGCACAGGCGGCGCTGCCGTTCGGCTGCCGCGCTTGGCGGTTGCGGTGGGCTTGGTTATGATCCCTGGCTTATTTTGCGCAGCCGGCACGGTGCGCCACCCAGGCACCCAGCAGAGGTGCCAGACGAGCAGCAGGGATTGTCCCATCGGATGAATGTCAAAAGCGCCCCCCGAATTTCCGCACTACCGGCACCGCCGCTGCGTGAGTACTACTCCCGCGTTTTGGCCTATATCGCCATCGCCGCCAGTATTGCCGCAGGCACTTACACCCAGCATTTCGGTTACGACATCCTCTGGATGGTGCCTTACGCCCTGCTCTATCCGCACCTCGCACACCATCTAAGCCTGCGTTTCAAGCGCGAGCATCCACAACGCACCACCCTCAGCCTGTTATTTATCGATGCATTGCACTCCGGCGGCGCACTGGCCCTGCTCGGTTTCTCGGTAGTTCCCAGTCTGATGTCACTGCTGATCCTGCTGTTCAGCTCGCTGGTAATCGGTGGCGTGCGTCACCTGGCTCTGGCATCGCTGATTGCGCTGAGCGGCGCGGTGTTCTGCGCAGCGCTATTCGAAGTCAAACTGAACATCGACACCCCGCCCCTGGTTGCGTTTATTAGCATCTTTTTCACCACCCTCTATATCTGCATCACCGCCTACTTCGTGCACCAGCAGGGCCTGCGCCTTGCACAGGTGCGCAGCGAGATCACCCTCGAACAGGAAAAAGCCGCACGCCTGGCGCGCAACCTGGCCAAGTACCTGTCGCCACAGGTGTGGGAATCGATCTTCACCGGCAAGAAGAGCGTGCGCCTGGAAACCCAGCGCAAGAAGCTCACGGTGTTTTTCTCCGACATCAAGGGCTTCACCGAGCTGTCCGAAGAACTGGAAGCCGAAGCCCTGACCGATCTGCTCAACACCTACCTCAATGAAATGTCGAAGATCTGCCTGAAATACGGCGGCACCATCGATAAATTCATCGGCGATTGCGTGATGGTGTTCTTTGGCGACCCCAGCAGCAAAGGCGCGAAGAAAGATGCGGTGAATGCCGTCTCCATGGCCATCGCCATGCGCAAACATATGAAGGTGCTACGCCAGCAATGGCGTGCCCAGGGCATCACCAAACCGTTGGAAATCCGCATGGGGCTGAACACCGGTTACTGCACGGTGGGCAACTTCGGCGCCGATACGCGTATGGACTACACCATCATCGGCCGCGACGTGAACCTCGCCAGCCGCCTGGAAAGCGCGGCCGAATCCGGTGAGATCCTGATCTCCCACGAGACCTACTCGCTGATCAAGGACGTGATCATGTGCCGCGACAAGGGCCAGATCAACGTCAAGGGCTTTACCCGCCCGGTGCAGATCTATCAGGTGGTGGATTTCCGCCGCGACCTCGGCGCCACCTCCAGCTATGTCGAGCATGAGCTACCGGGCTTTTCCATGTACCTGGATACCAACGGCATCCAGAACTTCGACAAGGAAAAGGTTATCCAGGCCCTCAGTCAGGCAGCAGATAAGCTGCGTGACAAGGTGATCATGTAGCGCCCACTTGGGCCTGCAAGCACAGCTCACCATCCAGCAGCGGCTGCTGCGCCAGAAACTCCAGCGCTGACGCCCGCCAGGATTGCCGCGCGGCAAGCTCGGCGCAACGCTCGCGATCGAGGACCAAGGCCGCCACACAGGCCGCGCGCAAGTCCTTATTCATTTCCCCGCTAACGCCCGCCTGCAACACATCCAGCGGTCCGGCCACCGGGAACGCCGCCACTGGCGTGCCGCAGGCCAGGGCCTCAAGCATCACCAAGCCGTAGGTATCGGTCCGCGAAGGGAACACCAGCACGCTGGCGTTCTGAAACGCTTCGGCCAGGGCCTGACCATGCTGATAACCGAGAAAGCGCACCTGTGGGTAGGCCGCCTGTAATGCCTCACGCTGCGGGCCATCGCCGACCACGCACTTATCCCCCGGCAAATCGAGGGCCAGGAAGGCTTCAATATTTTTCTCCGGGGCAATCCGCCCGACATATAGAAATACCGGCTCCGCCACGCTCGGCGGCGTCACGGGTGGGCGAAACAGCAGCGTATCAACACCCTTGCGCCAAAGCACCAGGCGCTTAAAGCCCCAGCCGGCAAACTCGTCGCGCATACGCTCGGTGGTCACCAGCACCGCCTGGCTCGGCCGATGGAACGCCCGCAGAAAGGCATAACCCCAGCGCAGCGGCACCCAAGGCCAACGCGTATGTACGTATTCGGGAAAACGCGTGTGGATGGCGCTGGAGTAAGCCAGACCGCGCTTGCTCAGCCAGCGTCGCGCTGCCCAGCCCAGCGGGCCTTCGGTGGCCAGGTGCACACAGTCCGGCTGAAAGGCACGAATGGCAGGGCCAACCCGCCAAAGGTTCCATACCAATGGAATCTCCGGATAACTGGGGCATGGCAGCGCACTAAAATCCGCCGGCGACAGCAGCTTCACCTGATGGCCGAGGCCGCGCAGTTCGCTGATCAGCGCCTGCAGACTGGTCACCACACCATTGACCTGCGGTGACCAGGCGTCGGAGACGATCAGAATCCTCACAGGGCCGGCTCAGCGGCCACAACCGGGGCTGCTTGCAGCTGGCGCGCCTGATCATCGGCCAGACGATATAGCTCGATGCTGCCATCCAGATGCTCGATCAGTGCCGTGCAGGACTCCACCCAATCGCCGCAATTCATGTACTCGACATCGCCCATCGGGCGAATTTCGGCATGGTGAATATGCCCGCAGATCACACCATTGAAGCCACGCCTGGCGCACTCATGGACGATGGCCTCTTCAAAATCGCTGATGAAATTCACCGCGCTCTTGACCTTGTGCTTGAGGTACGCCGACAGCGACCAGTAGCCATAGCCATAACGGCTGCGCCAGAAATTCAGCCAACGGTTGAGGGTCAGGGTGAAGCCATAGGCCGAGTCGCCGAGAAAGGCCAGCCAGCGGTGATAACGGGTGATCACATCGAACTGGTCACCGTGAATCACCAGCAGGCGGCGGCCATCGGCGGTGAGGTGCTCGGCCTCGTCGACCAGCTGGATATTGCCGAGCATCAGGCTGGAGTAGCGACGCAGGAATTCATCGTGGTTACCGGTGACGTAGATCACCTCGGTACCGCGCTTGCTCATGGTCAACAGGCGGCGGATCACGTTGCTGTGCGACTGCGGCCAATACACCCCGCTGCGCAGCTTCCAACCGTCGATGATGTCGCCGACCAGATAAATCTTGTCAGTCTGATAGCGCTTGAGAAACGCTGCCAGGTGTTCGGCCTGGCAATCCCGGGTGCCCAAGTGCACATCGGAAATCCACAGAGTACGGACACGTTGCTTGCGGCTGGGCTTGGCGAGCTGGGCGCTGGTCATGGACGACCTCCGGCTGGGTTTGCTCGAGTCTGCGCAGCGCCAGTGAAATAGCCATGACAGCCGCGTGGCAGTTCAATGACAGCGCACCAGCCTTATCTAAGAATCTGTTTACGATCTCGCGAGCTAGAGTCATGCAAGGCAAAAGCAGGCGAGGAAGCGGAGTTTACTGGTGTAAATGAGCGTTCCGAGCCTGCTTTTAACGCAGCAGGGCCGACGCGCAGCAGATCGTAAATAGGTTCTGCGGGTAGACTTAGCGCCTGAAAAGGAGCCCACCATGTCCTCGCTGCTCTCGCTGCGTCACTACAGCCATGAACTGCTCAGCCACAGCCATTACCACGCGCAGCTGGTTTTTGGCCTGAGCGGCTTGCTGGAGTTCGAGGTGGCCGGCCAAGGCAGCCAGGTGAAACGCCAGACCCTGGCCGTGGTGCCCAGTGATGCGCAGCACGCCTGCGGTAGCAAAAACGGCAGCCACTGCCTGGTGCTCGACGTACCCGAAGACAGCTGGCTGCAACAACAGCTGGGCCGGCATCTGAATGCCACCCGCCGCCTGTTGGAAAAACCCGCTGCCGTCAGCCTCAATCCCGCGCAGAGTCAGTTGGTCAGCTGGCTAGCCGCTAGCCCGATAAATGATCCGGTGATTGCCCAACAAGGCGCCGCCCTGCTCTTGGCCAGCCTGGCCAATGCTGATACGTCCGCCCCGACAAGCAACTGCCTGCCGCTGGCGGCATTGGATGCCCATATAGACCAGCATGCCGCACACCCGCTGCAGGTTGCCGATCTGGCGCGCCTGGCCGGCCTTTCGGCTGCGCGTTTTCACGCACGCTTTCTCGATGAGACCGGGCAAACGCCGATGGACTATGTGCGCAGCCGCCGCCTGCAACTGGCGCGACAACTGCTACAGGGCAGCACCCTGGCAATTGGTGAGATCGCCGCACGGGTTGGCTACAGCTCACAAAGCGCCTTCAGTGCCGCCCTGTTGCGGCATCTCGGCGTTACGCCTCGGCAACTGCGCCGCATGTACTAATTCAACCGCGCCTACCGACGAGAGCCTGGCGACAAAACCCGCGATTCCTGAGACAGACAAGCGCACAGCAAGGCACCTAGACTGCCCGGCAGAATCGAGGAGTCGCCTATGCAAAACATCGAATGGCAGGATTTCGAAAAGGTGGAGCTGCGCGTCGGCACCATTCGCGCAGCCCGCCCCAATGAGAAAGCAGTAAAACCCGCCTACGTGCTGGAAGTGGATCTTGGCGAGTTGGGCATCAAGACCTCCAGCGCCCAGCTCACCGCCCACTACAGCTGCGAGCAACTGCTCGGCCGCCAGGTGCTGTGCGTGTGTAATTTCGCTGCAAAACGCATCGCCGGTGTGCGCTCCGAGGTGCTGGTGACCGGCGTGTATGACGCCGATAACAAAGTAGTGCTGGCCGGATTCGACAAACCGCTACCCAACGGCGCACGCCTGGCATGAATCAACGTAATGCCCTCTGGGCCATCCATCTGGGCGCCCTGCTGTTCGGCTTGTCCGGCATATTCGGCAAGCTGGCGAATACCACGCCACAGATGATCTCCGCCGGCCGCGCCATCTTCGCCGTGGCGGCCCTGCTGCTGTTCGCCAAACTGATCAGCAACGCTCGCCTGGTCCGCCTCGGCTTGCGCCAAACCAGCCTACTGGCCCTTGGCGGCCTGCTGCTTGGCGGTCACTGGTGGAGTTTTTTCGAGTCCGTGCATATCTCCGGCGTGGCCATCGCCACCCTCGGCTTTGCCAGTTTCCCGGCCTTTACCGTACTGCTCGAAGGTTTGCTGTTCCGCGAACGCACACGGCCGGTCGAATACGCCATGGTGGCGCTGGTGTGCCTGGGCCTGGTGCTGGTCACCCCGGATTTCGACCTCAGCAGCCAGGCCACAAGCGGCCTGCTCTGGGCAGTGCTGTCCGGCCTGCTGTTCGCCCTGCTGTCGCTGCTCAACCGCGCCAGCACCCGTGGCGTCGAGCCGGTACAGGCGGCGCTATACCAGAACCTAACCGTACTGCTGGTATTTATGCCGCTGGCCTGGCCAACCCTGCCCAGCGTGCAGGCGCAAGATTGGCTGTGGATGGCCATGCTCGGGATCTTCTGCACGGGGCTGGCACACAGCCTGTTCGTCGCCAGCCTGCGGGTACTCAAAGCGCGCACCACGGCGGTGATTTTCGCCCTGGAGCCGATCTACGGAATTGCCTTCGCCTGGCTGCTGTTCAGTGAGGTGCCAACCCTGCGCATGCTTGCCGGCGGCCTGCTGATTGTCAGCGCGATTTTTATTTCAGCGCGGATGGCCAAGTGATCCAAACGTTCCTCAACAACGCTCAGCGGTCGTTGTGGCCCAGATCCCGCGCCGGATCGATCTGATCGCGCAAGCGCTGCTTGAGCACCTTGGCCTCGGGGAAACCACCATCGGCCTTGCGCTCCCATATCTGCACGCCATCGCAGGTAATGCGAAACACCCCGCCAGTACCGGGCTCCAGGCAAACCCGGGACAGATCATCGGTAAAAGTCGACAACAGCTCCTGGGCCAACCAGGCGGCGCGCAGCAGCCACTGACATTGTGTGCAATAGGTGATGACCACTTCGGCTTTAGGGCTGGACATTGGCAGGCTCACGACGGATGAAAAGCCGATGATAACGCGCAGTGGCCTTAGCCTGGCGCACCAAGAAAAACGCCCGCGTACCAGAGGCACGCGAGCGTTGAGCGACAGCGTCTTGTATCAGGCGATTTTGGCCAGCAGCTGACGCGCTTCCTGCTTCTGCTCTTCATCGCCCTCGTTGATCACTTCATTGAGGATCTGGCAGGCGCTGTCCAGGCTGCCCTGCTCGATATAGGCCAGGGCCATGTTCAGTTTGGACAGGTTGTCGTGGTTGCCGGCCAGCTCATCAAGATCATCCAGCAGTGCCACGTCGAGCACGTCACCGCCCCAGCCATCGTGGGAGGTTTCTTCCACCAGCATCGACTCGGCATACGGACTGCGGGCATCGCGGCTACCCGACAGCCCGAAGATATCCGAGCTCTTGCGCTTGGCCGCGGCACTACTCTCAGCCTTGTCCGTCAGTTTTTTTGGCGCAGTAGGGGCAAAGGGGCTGACCAGATCCCAGTCGGCGTCCAAGGACATATCGTCCAGATTGAGCTGGCCATCATTGGCGGCTTCTTCAAACGGCTGCGCCTCAACCTCGTCCAGCTCCAGCACCACATCGTCCAGCAGACTGCTCGGCGGCGCGCTGAACAGCTCGGCATGCCGAGCCTTCAATTCATCAATCCGCGCCGGGGTAAATCCGGATGCCCGCACCAAGGCTTCATGGGCAACAAAGCCTTGGGCATCGCCCAGCAAGGCCAGCACTTCCAGCAGGCGGAAACCGATATCACTGCGCTGCGGCTGCGCCTCCCAGGCCTTGCGCAAGGTGCTAGCGGCCTCACTCAAGCGGCCGTAAGCGATATACACATTGGCGCTTTTCAGAGCATCTTCGCCCGCCGCCGGCCATACCGGGCCGCCACGCGGCGCATCGCGCACGTTGAGTGCCACTGCGGCTGCCGGTGCGACTGGTAACGCCGGTGCAATGCTTTGCGCCTTGGGCATGCTAGCAGCTCGCGCCGGTTGGGCAGGTACCGGCGCAGGCTCGACAGGTTTTCTGCCACGCCAGAACAGGCCGGCCACTCCAGCCAGTAACAGCGCCAGCAGACCGGCAATAATCGCCAGCCAGTTGCTGCCTGACTCAGCCGTAACCGGCGGCGTTTCCGCGACCGGAGCGAGCACAGGAGCAGCGGTTGCTTCGGCACTCGCCCGGCGGGCGGCCAATTCGGCCTGCAGGCCGGCAATCTGCTGATCCCGCGCTTCCATCTGCTCCTGCAGCTGCTGAACCTGTAGGCCCAGCTGCGCCAGGCTCTGCTGCAATTGCAGGGTCTCGCTAATCTGGCTGGCCAACTCCTGCTCGACGCGGGCCTGCTCCTGGATCAGTTGCTCGGCCGGCGGGTCAACCGGCAGTTCAGCACTAGGCGCAGCCACAGTCTCTGGCGAGGCCGTTGCTGCGACAACAGGCGCGGCTACTGCAGACGGCACACTCGCAACTCTGTCAGGCAATAACAATTGCGCACCAGCACGCAGGCGATTGATATCGCCATTGATAAAGGCCTGAGGATTGAGCGCATGGATGTCGTTTATCAGCGCCTGGGGCGCCACCTGTCCGGCATCGGCGGCCAGACGCGTGGCAATCTTCCACAGGCTATCGCCGCTGACCACGCTGTAGCGATTACCCTGCTGCGTGGCGGGCAATACTGCCGGGCGCGCAGGCGTTGCAGTGGCTACACGCGGCGCAGTCGCTACGACAGCTGGCGCGGCAGATGCTGCAGGCGCAGCCAGGCTGCGGTAGGCAGCAGAGCTGGGCGGGTCGAGCAGCACGGTGTACTCGCGGTACAACTGGCCATTGGGCCGTACCACTTCGACGATAAAATTCAGATAAGGCTCGCGCACCGGTTGGGTCGACACCACGCGAATCACGCTCTTGCCGCCCCGCAGCAGCGGGGTAAAGCGCAGGTCATTGAAGAAATACAGGCGGTCGACGCCGGAACGACTAAACACCTCAGCGGGCGCCAGGCGCACGCGCATGTCGGCGTCGGTCAGGTCGCCCACATCAAACAATTCGATTTCGGCATCCAGCGGCTGACTAAGCGCCGAATGCAGGGTGATTTCGCCCAGGCCAAGCGCTGGAACCAGCCCCGAATACAGGGCCGAGCCGGACGCCAGGCCGATCAGTAATTGACGAACCTTTGCCATAAAAAACGCTCCCGGTGAATCCGCCTCTGCACTCTCGCCACTACACGTCATGGACGTGCGCTTCCAGCGCTTGCGAGAGTATAGAAGACGGCAAATGCGGCCTTGGGACTACGTTCCGTGTTTAACCCGGCTGGTGCATGGCAATAATTACGGCGCACTGAATAAACAAATGCTCACCGCCGTTCGGCAAAAAGCCATCACAGGTGCAAGCATAGGCCCACAGCCAAGAAAATGACAACTGCGTCACACAACCGATTAGCTGTCAGCGCTTTGTCGATTTGACGCCCCAGGCAGCCAAAACCGTGACAGCGAACACCCCAGCCACCAGCCAGAAACTCTGTTTAAAGGCGAGCATCTCTGCGACGTGATCGCCGCCTTCGGCGCTGTGCCGCCACTCCAGAAAGAAGGTCAGCAGATTGACCCCGAACGCCCCGCCCAGCTGGCGGACGAAGGTAATGGCCCCTGCGCCTTGGGCCAGCTCCTCAGGGCTAAGGATATCCAGCGAACCGGTACTCAAGGCCGGCAGCAACACACCCAGACCAATGCGCCCGACACAGGCCCAGAAACACAACTGAATAAACGAGGCGCCCTGCTCGACCCAGGCCAATCCTGCCGCCGACAGCGCAAAGATCAGCAGACCGGCACTCAGCAGCACGGCTGCAGACAGCCGATCACTGAGCCACCCCCCAAGAAAGGACGCCATGCCCATCAATATCCCGGCCGGCAACAGCAGCAGGCCCGAGCGTCCGGCGCTGAAGCCTTCGACGGTTTGTAGATACAGCGGAATCAGGTAGGTCGAACCATACAGGCCAAGCCCCAGGGTCAACGCGACCCAGCTGGCACTGCGAAACCCGGCGTGCCGCCACAGCGCCAAAGGCAGCAACGGATGGGCGGCGCGCCGGCTGCGCAGGATAAATGCCATGCCTGCCAACAACGCCAAACAGCCGGGTAACCAGACCCTCGGCGCCGACCAGGCAAAGCGCTGCGCCTCGGCAAGAAACCCAAGCGCGGCAAATATCGCCACACACAACCAGGCAAAGGCCTGAATATCTAAACGCGGCGTGCTGCGCTCACGTTCACTGGGCAACAACCATTGCCCAGCGAGCATCGCCAGCAGACACATTGGCAGCGGCATCCAGAAGATTGACGGCCAGCCGAAATGATCGACCAGGTAACCGCCAATCCCCGGCCCCAACGACGGCGCCAGCATCACCCCCAGGCCATATATGCCCAACGCCATGCCGCGCCCGCCATCGGCGAACACGCGGAAGATCAGCACCATGGCCAACGGCTGCACGACTCCCGCGCACAGCCCCTGCACGATGCGCAGGGCGATCAGCTGCCAGGCTGTGTACGCCACCAGCGCCAACAGTGAACTGAGGATAAACAGCAGCAGGCCGAATTGCGCCGTACGCCGCGCGCCAAAACGCGCCTGGGCCCAAGCGGCCAGCAGCAAACCAGCGGTCATGGCCGCGAGAAAGCCGGTGGACAGCCACTGCGCCAGCGGCCGACCGATGGCGAAATCCGCCATGATCGCCGGCAAGGCGACGTTGATACTGGTGGAGGCCAAGACCATGGCCATGCTGCCGACCATCAGCAACGCCAGCAGCCACTGCGGGTAACGCGGGCCGAAACGTTGCTGCAGGGCCTGCAGGTCGTCACGCATCAGCGTTTTTCCAGGTTACTCAATACCTGGGCGTGGACCTTCTGGCAGCGGCGCAATTCGTCTTCATCAATTCCAGCGAACACTTCCTGGCGCAGTTGCGCGGAGATCGCTTCGATCTTTTCAATCAGCGGGCGGGCCTGTGGGCTGAGGGCAATCTTTTTTGCGCGACGGTCTTCAGGCACCGCCTGACGGCTGACCAGGCCCTGAGCTTCCAGGCTGTCGAGCAGGCGCGCCAGGGTTGGCCCTTCAACGCCGACGCTCTGCGCCAACTCGCGCTGGGTCGGCAATTCAGCAAAGCGCCCCAGGTGCAGCAGCACCAGCCAGCGGGCCTGGGAAAGCCCCAGGCCGACCAGACGGCGATCCAGTTCGGCGCGCCAGGCGCGGGAGAGTTGGGCAACTTGCATGGCAAAACGGTGTTGATCGGTATGCGACATGGACAGCGGCTCTTAACTATAAAAAACTAATTATTAGCCAGCTAACCATAACCCTTTTAACGAGGCAAGCCTGTAAAAGGCCTAGCAAGTCGTTGAAACGTAGGCGAGGCCGGCAAGACAAGGCAAAAACTGGCGAGGAAGCGGAGTTTACTGGTGTAAATGAGCACTCCGAGCCTGTTTTTAACGCAGTATTGCCAACGCAGGTAGTTTCAACGGCCTGCTAGTCACCACTTTACATACTGATCTTCAACAAAGCCCCAGAGGTTGTCGATGCGCACTTCGGGCCGGCCAATCGGGCGCAGCACGCCGGTGAACTGGCCGAAAATCTGTTTGAAGTTGCTCGCCAGCAGCCCCACGTTCAGCCGTTCCTTGTGCAGACCACGCCCCTCGAAACGCAGCTCCACCTGGCCGTCATAGGAGTTGATCAACCAGGGCTGCAACGGTTGATCACGATCAAAAGCAAAGCGCACCGTATCGACCTTGAGCAGCTCGCCATCCAGCCAGAAGCAGTTCTCGGTAAAACTGCTTTCATTGACCCCGCAGGACAGGTTCAACCCCAACCGCTGCTCACCCGCCTGACCGGACAGGCAAGCCCAGTTCCAGTGGGTTTCAGGCCGCATATAACCGGCCGACCAGTCGTGGTGAGCGAAAGCGCCAATCTGCGCCAGATCGAAATCCCCCAGCGCGCTGCGCACCTGCCCCGTGCAGCGTACCCCCGCCACTTTTTGCGCATAAACCCAACCATTGACCGCCGTCGGCGTGTTGATGCACATCGGCTGAAACGCCGGCACAGCCTCGGAGAAACAGGCGTCGATACGGGTGCCGTCATCCAGCTCCACCAGCAAGCGTTTTTCCTTAGATACGGCGCTGTTCTCCAAGCGCAGTAGATTGCCGCCGCTGCGCACCTCGCACACGCCCTGATCCGGGGTCTGCGAGAACTGGCTGCCAAAGCCCAGCGGCAGCTTGAACTGACGTTCGATCATCCGCCCGCTGGCAGGGTGGAACAGATAGACAAAACCCACACCCAGCAGGCTGAGGTTGGCCAGCGCGCAGCCGCCAATCAGCTCATCACTAATCAGGCCGAAATACTGGAATTGGTGAAAGCGCCGCCACTTGGCCAACGCACCCAGCTTGCGCCCCATGGGTGAGCGAAAGTCAAAATCGCGGTAATTGATCAGCCCCGGCGCGGCGGGAAAGATGCCGTAATGCGGCTGGCCGTTGGCCTGAATCAGTCGATCCATCGGAGCAATCACTCAAGGAGAAAACCTCAGCGATGCTAGCACCGCGACTTCGCTGCGGGCATTCACCGCAGGCGCCAAGCACAGCGGCAAAATCGGCCACCGCCTCCTAGATTCTCAGGCCACGACCTGATTGCGGCCAAACGCCTTGGCTTCATAAAGCGCGCGATCCGCATGCTCGTAAAGCTGCGCCAGCGCGCCACCTGCGGCAGGTTGAATGCAGGAAATACCAATCGACATGGTCAGCATGCTCGCCGTAGCAGAGCCGGCATGCTCGATATTCAGGGTCTGCAGGGTCTGGCGCAGCGCTTCGGCGTGATGCCGTGCTTCGGCTTCACCGATGTCGTAGAGCAGCACGGCAAATTCTTCGCCGCCCAGGCGCACAGCCATGTCCAGCGGCCGCCGCGCCGCGTCCTGCAGCAGGCTGCCAATGCGCTGCAACACTTTATCGCCGGCCTGGTGGCCGTAGTGATCGTTGTAGGCCTTGAAGTGATCTACATCGCACAGCAGCAGCGCCAGGCTGCGATGTTCACGCTGCGCCTGACGCCACAGGCGCTCGAACTGACGGTTGAAGCTGCGACGGTTGTGCAAGCCGGTCAGGCTGTCGTGATCGGCCAATACGCGCATCAGCCGACTGATCAGAAAATGCTCGCGCAATTTGAATTCCAGCAGGTAACACCCCACCGCGCCCATTACGTTGCCGAACAGGAGAAACAGGGCGTTATTAGCCAAGCGCGATACAGGCAAGCTGGCCACCAGCAGCTCGACACAGACGTAGACCACTAGCACCAGCAAAGAGCAGCTGAGCGCTTCGATCAAACGCAAACCCACCAGAAAATAGGCGGCCATGCAGACCAGCAACAACCCCTCATAGGGATAACTGGGGTCAACTCGATGGGCGATGCCGACCACCAAGGACGCCGCCACGCCAAGCGCCAACAGGCTGACCAGGCTTAGCGGCTGCAGCAGGTGGATGTGCTTGCGCTGAACCAGCAGCCAGCCAAACAGGCACAGCAACAGCAAGACCACCAGGCGTATGGCGAGCATCCACCACACCTCAGGCGCTTTGATCAGGAAAAAATCGAACGCGGCAAAAGCCAGCCACACCAGAATGCCCACGCCCAGGGCGATGCGTTTCAACTCAAAGGTGTCTTCACGCAGGGAGTCGCGGTACTCCTGCTCCAGTGGGCGGGAGAAGCGCAGCAGGCGAAAGCCCAAGGCGAGCTGATCCGCGTAGGGACTGGGGCGAACATCGTCTAGCCAGGCATGGGAAAGCGGCACCGGAACCTCTACAGCTGGGTGGCTGACAACACCTTAGTCGCTCACTCCCCACGTCACAAGCCGCAGTACTGCCAAGCGCGACAGCCCATACGGCGCCACTCAGGCCTCGAATTCCGCCTGCAATGCAGCCCGCACGCAATGCAGGATGCCCAGCTCAACGCGCCCGGCAAACTGCTCGCTGATCGCCGCTACCGGCGGCAGCTCGCCCTCGCCATCGAGGAAGGCATCCTGGATTTCACCCAGCAATGCTTCGGGCACATCCAGCGCCTGCTCCAGGGACAACTGCTGACGGCCAATGGCTTCGGCTAGCAGGCCGTAGACATTCTTCTCGCTGCAGCTGAGCTGACTGGCGATCTGCGCTGGGGTCATGCCGGCACGGGCCAGACTGACCAGTTCGTGGCGCAGATCAACCACCGCACGCGGTGCTTCATCATCCGCACCGAGCACGGCCAGGAAGGCCTCGCCATAACGCTCCAGCTTGCGCGCGCCGACACCACTGACCCGCGCCATCTCGGCCAGGGTACTGGGCTTGCTGCGCAGCATCTCTAGCAAGGTGGCATCCGGGAAGATCACATAAGGCGGCACGCCATGCTCTTCTGCCAGCTTGCGGCGCAAGGCGCGTAGCGCTTCCCATTGGCCACGTTCCTCACCACGCACCAGTTGGCTGGCGGCGCTGCTGGAGGCCTTGGCGCTTTGTTGCGGTTTCAGATCACGGCGCAATTGCAGCGTCACCTCTCCCTTGAGCAAGGGACGGCAACTGTCGGCCAGGCGCAGGCCACCAAAGCCTTCGAGGTCGACATCGGCCAGACCGCGCGCCACCAGTTGGCGGAACAGCGAACGCCATTCGCCCTCGGCCAGCGCCTTGCCGATGCCGAACACCGCCAGATGCTGATGCCCCACGCCGCGGATTTTTTCGTTATCGCGGCCAAGTAGCACATCGACCAGATGGCCGACGCCATAGCGCTGGCCGGTGCGATAGATCGCCGACAGCGCCTGGCGCGCCGGCTCGGTGGCATCCCAGGTCTGCACGCCATCGATGCAGTTGTCGCAGTGTCCACAGGGTTGCGGCATGTCCTCATCGAAATAAGCCAATAACGCCTGGCGCCGGCAGCGGGTCTCCTCACACAGCGCGAGCATGGCATCGAGCTTGTGCTGCTCAACGCGCTTGTGGCGTTCATCGCCCTCGGAGTTGTTGAGCATCTGCTTGAGGAAAATCACATCCTGCAGGCCGTAGGCCATCCAGGCATCCGCCGGCAGGCCGTCACGGCCGGCGCGACCGGTTTCCTGGTAATAGGCTTCCAGGGATTTCGGCAGATCAAGGTGGGCGACAAAACGCACGTTAGGTTTGTCGATGCCCATGCCGAAGGCGATGGTCGCCACCATGATCAGCCCTTCCTCGTTGAGAAAGCGCTTCTGGTGATAAGCGCGCAACTCATTGGCCAAACCGGCGTGGTACGGCAATGCCGGGAAACCCTGCTCGGAAAGGAACGTGGCGACCTCCTCGACCTTCTTGCGCGACAGGCAATAGACGATGCCGGCATCGCCCTTGCGCGCGGTCAGGAAGCTCAGCAGCTGCTTGCGCGGCTGCTCCTTGGGCACGATGCGGTAGAAGATATTCGGCCGATCGAAACTCGATAAAAAACGTTCGGCATTCTGCAGATGCAGACGCTGAACGATTTCTTCACGGGTGCGCATGTCCGCGGTGGCGGTCAGGGCGATGCGTGGCACATTGGGGAACAGCTCGGCGAGCTGGCCCAGCTGCAGGTATTCCGGACGGAAATCGTGCCCCCACTGCGACACGCAATGCGCCTCATCGATGGCGAACAAGGCAATATCGAGGTTCTGCAGAAAGCTCAGCATGCGCGGCTGCACCAGCCGCTCAGGGGCCAGGTAGAGCATCTTGATCTCGCCGCGCTTGATCCGCTCGGCAATCTCACGCTGCTCATCGGCGTTCAGCGTGGAGTTCAGCGCTGCGGCAGCCACACCCAGCTCGTCGAGGGTCGCAACCTGATCGTCCATCAGTGCGATCAACGGTGAAACCACCACTGCCAGGCCTTCGCGCAGCAGGGCCGGCACCTGAAAGCACAGCGACTTGCCGCCACCGGTGGGCATCAGCACCAGGGCATCGCCGCCACTGGCCACGCGCTCGATAATCGCACCCTGACGGCCACGGAAGCTGTCGTAGCCGAATACGTCTTTGAGGATGCGTTGCGCGTGCTCGAGCATGAAGGGTCTCCGAAACAAGCCGCGCATTATACGCAAGTGCCGCGCGGGCACGCGCAGGCGTGGCGGAGTTTGATCCGATTTTCACCCGCCATGGCCTGCGGCTATGGCCGCTGTGGCTGCGGTCGACTAGAATCGACCCTCGTTTACTCCTTCAAGGTAGCCCCCGATGTCCTTCGCCGAGCAACTCTCCCGCCTGCAAGCCTTCCTCGATGCCGATGAGCTGCATGAAGAGGCCCTGGACTACATCGCCGCCCACGGCTACCTGACCGCCCTGTCGATCTGCCCACAGCCGGTGCCAGAGCGCGAGTGGATTGACGCACTGTTCTCCGAGCCGCCGCACTACCGCAGTGATGCCGAGCGCGAAGAGATCGAAGCCACCCTGATCCAGCTGCAAAGCCATATCGCCCGCCAACTGGCCAGCGACGATGAACCCGACGTACCGTGCGAACTCGACCTGGGCGAAGAGCCGGACGATTCCGACCTGCGCGGCTGGTGCATCGGCTTTATGGAAGGGGTGTTCCTGCGTGAAGCAGTGTGGTTCGACGACGCCGAAGATGAAGTCAGCGAGCTGCTGCTGCCGATCATGGTCGGTTCCGGCCTGTTCGATGAGCAACCCGAATTCGCCGAAATCGCCCGTGACCGCGACTTGGTCGACAGCATGGTTGAGCAGATCCCTGAACTGCTGACTGCGCTGTTCCTGCTGTGCCATGCGCCGGAAGAAAAGCCGGCCCTCCTGAAGCCCCGCCACCACTAAGCACGCGCCATGGCGCGTGAGATTCGGGTGCCGCCTGTTCAAGAGCAGCGCAACCCCGCTATTCGCTACGTTCTGCTGGCCATCGGCTGGCTGAGCGTGGCGCTGGGGGTAATCGGCATATTCCTTCCTGTGCTGCCCACCACGCCTTTTCTGCTGCTGGCTGCCGCGTGCTTTATGCGCAGCTCGAAGCGTTTCTACCTGTGGCTGGTCAATCACCGCCAGCTTGGCCCGTGGATCGTCGACTACCTCGAAGGCCAGGGCATTCCGCTCAAGGGCAAGGTCTACGCCATCAGCCTGATGTGGCTGAGCATCGGCCTATCGTGCTACCTGGTGCCGCTGTTCTGGGCCAGAGCTTTTATGCTGACCAGCGCGGTGCTGGTTAGCCTGTATATCCTCAGCCAGAAAACTCGGGTCAAACCCTAAGCAACACGCCAGCCGACATTCGGTATATTCAGCGCGGCAAAAATCAGCAGCACCACCTAGACTTTCCCAATCCCCGGCCGAGGCGCGGTACATGCCACCCCGTCAGCTTACTCATGGATGGTTCAAGCGCCTCAACCGAGCGTTGCTAGGCGGCTGCATCCTGCTGATCGGCCTGGCCAGCGCCCTGGCCAACTGGGACTTCGGCGTGATCCTGCAAAATGCCGAAAGCCGCTACGGCAAACTCGGCGCCGCCAAGCAGCGCATCCAGGCCTGGGAAGCGCAAATCAAGGCCAGTGGCAGCAGCAGCGAAAGAGACAAGCTCACCGAGGTCAACCGCTTCTTCAATCGGCAGATCCGCTTTACCGACGATATCCGCCTGTGGAAACAGAACGATTACTGGGCCACGCCCATCGAGATGCTGGTCAAGGGCGAAGGCGACTGCGAAGACTATTCAATCGCCAAATACTTCACCCTGCGCCGCCTCGGCATTCCCAGCGACAAACTGCGCATCACTTACGTTAAGGCGCTCAATTACAACCAGGCGCACATGGTCCTGACCTACTACGCCAGCCCCGGTGCCGAGCCACTGGTGCTGGACAACCTGATCAATGAAATAAAACCTGCCTCGCAACGTAAAGACCTGCTGCCGGTCTATGCATTCAACGCCGAAGGCCTCTATCTCCCGGGTTCCACCAGCAGAAAGAGCGATTCCAAGAAGCTCTCGCGCTGGCAGGACATCTTGAAAAAAATGCGCACGGAGGGCTTCGCCATCGGCGAAGGCTAGGAGGAACCTATGTCTCTACTCAAGCAGCTATTTCTCGCCATCTGCCTGTTCCTGGTAGTGGCCTTTACCGGCAGTTTTATCGCCGGGGTGGAAAGCTCGCGTGAGCAATTGCTCAGCCAGCTGCGCTCCCATGCCCAGGACGCCGCGACCGCGCTGGGCCTGTCGATGACCCCGCACGTGGATGACCCGGCGATGATCGAGCTGATGGTCAGCTCGATCTTCGACAGTGGCTATTTCACTAGCATCCGCGTGGTGCGCATCCCTGATGATGAGGTGATTGTCGAACGGCGCAGCGACGATGCCAGTGCAGAAACCGTGCCCGCCTGGTTCAGCGAGCTGGTCGACCTGCAACCCCAGGGCGGCGATGCGCTGATCATGCGCGGCTGGGAACAGGCCGCACGGGTCGAAGTGCTCAGCCACCCGCAATTTGCCCTGGCCAAACTCTGGGACAGCGCCATCGGCAGCCTGATCTGGTTGCTGCTCTGCGGCCTGGTCAGCGCCATACTCGGCGGATGGCTGCTGCGCACCCAGTTGCGCCCACTGGACAACATGGTGCAACAGGCTCAGGCCATCACCCGCCGCGAATTCCTCACCCTGCCCAAGGTGCCGCGCACCCCGGAACTTAAACGCGTAGTCACCGCCATGAACCAGATGGTGGAAAAGCTGAAAACCCTGTTCGCCGAAGAAGCCGCACGCAGCGAGAAACTGCGTGAAGAGGCCTACCAGGACAGCATCACCGGCCTAGCCAACCGCCGCCTGTTCGATATCCGCCTGGCCCACCAGTTGGTGGTCAGTGAGCAGAATGCCGAAGGCTATTTGCTGCTGCTGCGGGTAAACGACCTTGGCGGGCTCAACCAGCGCCTCGGCGGCCAGCAGACCGACGCCTTGATTGCCGCCATCGGCGAACTGCTCAAGCGCCTGCTCAACCAGACCAACCGCTCAGACTGGCTGGCCTCACGCAGCCGTGGCGGCGAGTTCAGTCTGCTGGCCCCGGGCATTGGCAGTGAAGAAGCCGACCTACTTGCCGGTGAGCTGCACACCGGCCTGGAAAGCCTGCGCCAGACCGGCGCCAGCGACTGCACGCCCGTGGCGCATATGGGCATTGCCGCCTTCCGCCCTGGCGAAGAACCCGGCCAGGTCATTGGCCGCGCCGATCAGGCCCTGGCGCAAGCGCAGAACGACCCTAGCCGCCACTGGGTGCGCCTGGACGACTACAACGCACAACCAACTCAGGGCCTGCACGACTGGCGCACCTGGATCGACGATGCGTTGAACAAGCGCAAGCTGCAGCTGTATTTCCAGCCGGTCACGCAATGCGTCGACCGCAACCGGCTGCTGCATCACAAGGTGCTGGCGCGCCTGCTTGATCCGCAAGGCGAAGCGATTGCCGCTGGCCGCTTTCTACCCTGGATCGAGCGCCTGGGCTGGACCGCCCGCTTCGACCTGGCCATGCTCGAACACAGCCTGGCACATCTGAACCAACATGCAGCGCCACTGGCCCTCAGCCTATCGGCCGCTACCCTGCGTGACACCGAAACCCTCAAGCGCATGTTCGAAATTCTAAGGCAACACCCACAGCAGGCCAGCCTGCTGACCCTGGAAGTGGACGAGCGTCATCTGCCGCCTGCGGCCGAGCTGGAAGCGCTTAGCCAGGGCGTCCGTGACACCGGCTTCAGCCTGGGCCTGCAACACTTTGGCGGACGCTTCAGCCTGATCGGTAACCTGACCCACCTGGGCCTGGCCTACCTGAAACTCGACGGCACCTATATCCGCGCCATCGATCAGGAAAGCGACAAGCGCATGTTTATCGAGGCGGTGTTCCGCGCCACTAACAGCATTGACCTGCCGTTGATTGCCGAAATGGTGGAAACCGAGGGCGAGCTGGCAGTGCTCAAGGAGCTGGGGCTGTACGGCGCAATGGGCCGCCTACTGGGCGCGCCAGAACCCTGGAAAGACTGATCCGCTGACGCAAACGGGGTAGTCCGATTACGGCCTACCCCGATTCAAGTACAGCGCTCAGAGCCCAGCCAACAGCGGGCTCAGCTGGCAAACAGATAGCCTTCCACATCCATCCCGGCATCACGCATCTGCGCCAGCTTGTAGCGCAAGGTGCGCGGGCTGATGCCCAGGCGCTCGGCGGCTTCCTTGCGACGGCCACGCTCGGCACGCAGGGTATCGATAATCATCTGAAACTCATGCCGACGCAGATCATCGCCCAAAGCACCCGCCTCTGCCGGCGAGGCGTCCTGCGGCGCAGGTGCGCTATTGACCACCACCGCCAACAACGGTTGCACGGACGGCGCAACCGCCGAGCCAATGGGCGCCAGCAGGCAGAGGTCCTGCGGCTGAATCAGGCCGCCCTGCTGCAGAATCAGAGCGCGTTGAATGGCGTTATCCAGCTCGCGCACATTACCCGGCCAACTATGGCTCATCAGGCTCATCTGCGCCTGAGGGGAAAGACGAATAGGCGCGTGGTTCATTTTCTTCACGTACTTGGCCAGCAAGCGCTCGGCCAGCGGCACGATATCCGCAGGGCGCTCACGCAGTGGCTGCCAGGCTAGTGGAAATACCGACAGGCGATAGTAGAGGTCTTCACGGAAGCGCCCCGCCGCCACTTCCGCAGCCAGATCGCGGTTACTGGTGGCAAGCACGCGAATATCCAGGGTAATCGGCTTACGCGCGCCAACCCGCTCCACTTCGCGCTCCTGCAGCACGCGCAGCAGCTTAGCCTGCAGGCCCAGTGGCATCTCGGAAATTTCGTCGAGCAGAATGGTACCGCCCTCGGCCAGTTCGAACTTGCCCGGCGCGCTGGCAATCGCACCGGTAAATGCACCCTTCTCGTGACCGAACAGCGTGGCTTCGAGCATGTTGTCCGGAATCGCCGCGCAGTTAATGGCAATAAAGGGTTTGCTGCCGCGTGGCGACTGCTGGTGGATAAAGCGCGCCAGTACCTCTTTACCGGTACCGGATTCGCCAGTGATCAATACCGTGGAATCGCTCTGCGCCACCCGCGTGGCCAGGGCCAACAGCTGCACGCTGGCTGGTTCCTCGGCGACCGGGCCGTCCTGCTCACTGACAGAAACCCGGCCCAACGCATGCCGGTCAACCAGCGTCAGCAAGGCTTTCGGCTCGAATGGCTTGACCAGATAATCCGCTGCGCCTTGGCGCATGGCATCAACCGCCCGCTCCACCGCGCCGAACGCAGTCATCAGCAGCACCGGCAGTTGGGGCTGACGCTGACGAATCTGCGCGAGCAACTGGTGGCCATCCATGCCGGGCATGTTTACATCGCTGACTACCAGGCCAAAAGGCTCTTCGGCAATCGCCAACAGCGCCGCTTCGGCGCAATCCACCGCACGGTAATCATGCCCACCCAGCGCCAGGGTATCAGCCAGTGCCTCGCGCAAGGCGCGGTCATCTTCGACCAACAGAATTTTGCTCGCCATGGATGGTTACTCCTGAATCAAAGGGTGCGTAGCACCAAGCAGCGGCAAGGTGAGAATGGCGCAGGTGCCACGCCCCGGCCGCGAACGCAGCTGCACATCGCCCTGATGGGCGCGCGCCACTGCCTTGACCACGGCCAGGCCAAGCCCGGTGCCGGTGGTTTTGGTGGTAAAGAAGGGTTCGCCAAGACGCGCCAGTGTCGCGCTGTCTATGCCTGGGCCGTTGTCGCTGATGCACAGGCGCAGCGTTTCGCCGCGCTGATATAGATGAATCTTCAAGCGCGCCTCACGACCACCGGCCTGAATCGCGTTCTCGATCAGATTGAGCACGGTGCCAACCAGGGTGTCGCGGTTGCACAGCAGCTCCCCTGCACGGCTGTCGCACTGCCAGCGCACCTGCATATCCAGCACATGGGGTTCGGCGGCGCTGCGCAGCGCATCGAATAGCGCCTTGGGCGCCAGGCGATCCGGCAGCGGCAGCTCACCACGGGCAAAGATCAGCATGTCGCGCACCTGATGTTCCAGCTCGTGCAGGCGCTCTTTCAGACGGCCAGCAAAACGCTGCTGCTGCTCAACTGGCAGCACCTGCTCGGTCAGGTGGCTGGCATAGAGCAGTGCAGCGGAAAGTGGCGTACGAATCTGGTGAGCCAGAGAAGCAACCATGCGGCCGAGAGCGGACAACCGCTCATGACGGGACAATTGATCCTGCAAGCGCCGGGTTTCTGTCAGATCAGTCAGCAGAACCAGCTGGCCAGGTTCTGCGTGCAGTGAACGGGTGGCAATCGACAAACGTCGGCCATCCTTCAGGGAGATCTCGTGGCCGTCATCCTCGCGCGGAGCGAAGTTGCGCGCGATGACCTGGCGCCAGAGCATACCCACGAGAGGTTGGCCGAGCAGATTGCGCGCCACCGGATTGGCCTCACGCACCACACCCTGACCATCAATCACGATCACCCCACCGGGTAGCAGATCCAGCAGGCTCTGCAGGCGGTGAGCCAGGCGCTCTTTCTCGGCCAGTTCCTGCATACGCTGGGCGCTGACCAAGGCCAACTGCCCTTTAAGCTCGGTCACCCGCGCCTCCAGCATGCTGTAGCTGGTACTGAGCTGGGTCGACATCTGGTTGAACAAGGCAAAGGCCTGTTCGAGCCCGGCACGGCTGGCCTGCTCCACGGGAGCGGGCGCTTCGGATTCTTCAGGGAGTTGGGCGTTAGCGTTCATGGTTCTCTCTCGCGCAGCGAGCCGTCATAAGACAGTCAGTTGCAAGAGAGATAGCAATACCCGTGCCTGAAAAAATATCCTTTTAAATCAATGCCATAAAAAACAAAGCCGAAGGTTTCGTCAAACCTTCGGCTTTATTGGAGGGGCAAGCGCCAAGTCACTGACGATTGCCTGACGCAGAAGACTCAGTCGTCCAGCCCTTCGTCATCACGCCGGCTCATGCCGTACTTGCGCATTTTCTCGACCAGAGTGGTACGACGAATGCGCAAACGCTCAGCAGCACGCGCGACCACACCACTGGCATCGTCGAGCGCCTGTTGAATCAGGCCCTGCTCAAGGTTGCCCAGGTAATCCTTCAGGTCCAGGCCTTCAGGCGGCAGCATGGCCATCGAATCCACGCCAGGCAAACCGGCCAGGATGGTGGCGCGCTCATCCAAGTCCTCACGCAGGCTGGCAACCAGGGTCTCGTCTTCATCATCGACATGGCGGAATTTCTTCGGCAGCTCGCCTACACCAATCACGCCATAGGGATGCATGATCGCCATGCGCTCGACCAGGTTGGCCAACTCACGCACGTTACCCGCCCAGTCATGCCGGCACAGCGACATAATCGCCGCCGAGTTGAAGCGGATGGAACCGCGCTTCTCAAACTCCATGCGCGAAATCAGCTCATTCATCAGCAGCGGGATGTCCTCGATGCGCTCACGCAGCGGGGCCATCTCGATCGGGAACACGTTCAGGCGGTAATACAGATCCTCACGGAAGCTGCCGTCCTCGATCATCTTCTCGAGGTTCTTGTGAGTGGCGGCAATGATCCGCACATCGGCGCTCTGGGTCTTGTTGCTACCGACCCGTTCAAAGGTGCGCTCCTGCAATACGCGGAGCAGCTTCACCTGCATCGGCAGCGGCATGTCGCCGATTTCATCGAGGAACAGGGTGCCGCCATTGGCCAGCTCAAAGCGCCCGGCACGGCTGGTGATAGCACCGGTGAATGCGCCCTTCTCGTGGCCGAACAGTTCGCTTTCGAGCAACTCGGCAGGAATTGCACCGCAGTTAACCGGTACAAAAGGCGCTTCACGGCGCTTGGAGTGGTAATGCAGATTGCGCGCGACCACTTCCTTGCCAGTGCCCGATTCGCCAAGGATCAGCACGCTGGCCTCGGTATCGGCCACCTGCTGCATCATCTGCCGCACTTGCTGGATGGCCCGGCTGGTGCCGACCAGACTGCGGAACAGATTGGTCTCGCGCTGACGCCCGCGCTCGCGGGCCTGGTCATACATCTCGCGATAAACCTGAGCGCGGTGCAGAGAGTCGAGCAGCTTGTTGTAGCTCACTGGCATTTCCAGAGTCGCCAGAACACTTCGACGCTGCTCTTCCGGCCACTCGGCAGCGGCCTGATCGTTAATCAGCAGCGTCGGCAGGAACTCATCCCAAGCCGCCAACTGCTTGAGCATTTCCAGCACGCCGCCTTTGGCTTTCACTTCGCCAAGCAAGACGCTGAGCACTTCACGACTGGACGCCAGCTCCGCTACACATTGACGCCAGTTCTGGCTGTCGCTGGCCAGATGATCTTCACCCAGAAAATTCAAAATCACCGTCAAGTCACGACGGCGCTCGCTGTTATCGTCAATCAGGAGGATTTTGGTTTCACGCCACATAATTTTATTTACTGATCCTGGAGTGAAAAACGCGCCCGCCGCCCAAATACCGCTCAATCCAGCGACGGCAACTGGCCACTAGTTAAGTCAATTTTTTGTTAATAGTCAATTTTATGGCGTGCTTTTTATTGTGTCCGCCAAGCAGACTAAGCAGCTGTTTAACAACGAAGGGGGGATATCGGGGCAGAACGCGGACAGATACCAGAGGGTCGATACCAGGCAGCACCGACCGAAAGCACCAATCAACCAAACAGCTGGTAGACCTTTGCGCCTTGTTGCGACTGATTCAGCTGTACAAGCTCATGAGCAAGACGCTGTTGCTCGGCCTGGCAGACGCTGACCAGCTCACGATAAAGATCCAGCAACTCCTGCATGCGCGCACGCAGAGTCTCTTCATCGCTGGCGGACTCGACCATGGCTTCGTCAACAGCCTGGCGGCACTGCAGATCCAACTCGCCAATGGCGGCCCAGTCCTGGGTAGCCAAAGCGGTACGCAAAGCACTGCCGGTTTCTTCTAGACGCTGCACGGATGAACTCATAAACAATTCCTCAGGCGGGAAACAGCATCACTCGGCGATGGCATCCCAGCCAGCTTTTACATTGCGAAGCAGGCCTGCAACCTCATCCAGCGGCGCTATTTCATTCTGCACGTTGGCATCAACCAAACGTGTAGCCATGTATTCGTAGAGACTATCCAGATTGGCAGCCACTTCACCGCCCTGCTCCAGATTCAAACCTTCGCGCAAGCCGCCAATAATGCCGATGGCTTTACTGATCAGCTCACCTTTAAGGGCGACTTGATTGCGCTCCATGGCACCACGAGCTTGGGCCAAACGGGTGAGCCCACCCTCCATCAACATTTGGATCAGCCGATGCGGGCTGGCTTCAATAGCCTGAGCCTGGGTGTTGACGGTTTGATACTGCTTGAGGGCCGCCATCGCGTTCATCGTTGTTCTCGCTGTTCTGTTTGCTGGATACCTTGGGTATCGGCGCTACAGAGCAAAGCTTTAGCAACGAAATCAGTTTCCTACAGCCGGCTCAACCTCAGGACCGATGGCATCCCAGGCACTCTTGATCTGCTCAAGCAACGCCTGAACTTCATCCAGAGTGCGCGGCGTGCTGTCGAGCGCTACGCCTGCCAGACGACGCGTCATATAGTCGTAAAGCGAATCCAGATTCTCGGCAATCTCGCCGCCCAGCTCCTTATCCAAGCTGGCCTGCAATACGCCGAGAATGGTGATGGTGCTACCAACGGCCATACCGCGAATCTCGGCATCACCCTCAAACTGTGCATGTTTAGCCAGCATCACCCTCTGCAACGCCCCCTCAAGCAGCAACTGAACAGTGCGATAAGGTGAAACATCATGGCTGGTATTAACCTGCTTGTAGGTATCAATCGGCTTCTTGCTCATTATTTATCCTTTCTCACGAAACCTGGCAGGCTCGCGAGTTGATTGGCCAGGCTTTCACTGGTTTTCTGCAGACGCCCGACCAGGGAGTCCATTGCGTTGTACTGAGCATAAAGACGCGTTTGCAAGCTTTCTACTCGAACAGCCAGTGCTTTGCGTTGTTCATCGACCCCGACCTTGGTGGCTTGCAACGCATCAGTACGCTGCTTGAGCACGCCGTCAGTACCCACATAAGCACTAACTGATTTGGAAAGACGCCCCATCAGGCCATTGTCGCCCGCAAGATAACCGGCAACCTGATCGAAATTGCCATCCAGAGCTTTAGTTAGCATAGTGTCATCAAGCTTGAGCTGGCCGGTTTTCCAATCAGACGCAATACCTAAATCTGCCAGTGCACGGACACCACCCGCACCGGTTAACTCCACCATTTCGTTTCGCAAACTGGACAACACATTGCGTATAGAGGAGTCACCAAGCAAGGGGCCGGTTACCGGCTTGCCCCCGTCGACAGGAACAACAGCAGTCAGTTGAGAGGTCGTGCTGATCAACGCGTTGTATGCATCAACAAATTTCTGCAGGTTGCTCTTCACGCTGCCCTTGTCGACCCCCACAGTGACACTGATGGTCTTACCGTCAGCCAAATCGGTAGAGCTCTGCGCCGCAGCGAGATCAAGCGTTACGCCCTCAAGAGCGTCATCAATACGGTTGGTGTCGCGGACCAATTCCAGACCATCAATGGAAATCTTGGCCGACTGGGCCTTGGTGATCACACCACCAGCACCCGTAGTGGAGTCAGGCTTAACGAAAGCATCGGCATTGCCGGGGTCAACGGTCGGAGTAAACGCCTGAGAAGTCAACGCGTTGGCTCCAGTCGTCACATTATCTTCGTTGGCCACGACCTGGATATCATTTCCAGCACCGCTCTTGGTAGAGCTCAACACCAATCGCGAACCTGAATCATCCGTGATGATAGTGGCACTCACACCGCTGCTTTTTCCCGCCTCATTGATAGCATCACGCATACCGGCCAGGGTGTTATTGCCTGAGGTAATGTTGACACCGAAGCTCGAGCTACCCGCAGAAATAGTCAGTGAACCACTATTGAATGTAGCGGTGTTGCCACCAGTGACCGACTGCAGCGCCACCTTGCTGCTGGTCGCCAGCTGCTTGACCTGAACGTTGTAACTGCCTGCTGGGGCAGTGGTTGCGGCAGTAACCTTAAGGGCACTGGTGTTGGAAGAGCTCGCCGTTCGCGACTCGAACAAGGAGGCCTTATTCAGCGAGTCAACGGCGGTCTTGAAGGTGTTCAGGGCGCTGGTTAGCGAACCCATGGCCGAGATGCGCGCAACAGTGGTCTTCTCGAGACGGTCCAGCTGATTGGTTTTTGGAGCCCTTTCGGCATTAACCATCGCTGTGACTATTTCGTCGATTTTGATTCCTGAGCCAATGCCCGTAATCCCGACCATGCTTCACCTCGCCAAAATAATGACTGCAACACGCTAGATAGATGCTAACAGTCAAAAGCTGTGCCAACCCTGTTGGCTAGGCCTCAGCTTTGAATAACAAACTACGAACCTCCGAAAGATTCTCTGCTAGTTGCAGTGCTTCTTCAGAAGGGATCTGTCGGATCACATCACCCGACCCTGCATCGGTCACCTTGACCACCACACGTCCACTGCCCTCTTCGAGGGAAAAATTCAGGCTACGACGAACCGATTGGACAAAGTCCTGAATCGTCGCAACTGCTGCCTCGACCTCTTCGCGAGAGGCCGCAGAACCACTTTCAACCTTTGTGGCACTACCGGTTGCGGCATCCTCAGAAGGCTTACTCTCAACAGCATCGGCCACAACCTTGGCAGAAGCATTTGGCGCACGCTCTGCTTTAGAAGCAACAACGGTGGATGCAGGCGAACTTTGAATAGAACCAATGTCCATAATTCTCTCCTCAGAATGAGGGAACGGGGAGAAGAGCTGAGCCCTTCTCCCCGCAGTCTAGCGCTTTTACCCTTAACCGAGCAGGCTGAGTACAGCCTGTGGCAACTGGTTAGCCTGGGCCAAAATCGCAGTACCGGCCTGCTGCAGGATCTGATTTTTGGTCAGTTCCGATGTTTCGGCAGCATAGTCAGTGTCACGAATCCGGCTACGGGCAGCCGAGGCGTTCTCAGAGATGTTCTGCAGGTTCGAGATGGTGTTCTCGAAGCGGTTCTGCACCGCACCTAACTGGGCTCGCTGGCTATCAATGTTGGATATCGCGCCATTGACAATCCCCAGCGCACTCTGAGCCCCTGCCGTGGTGCTGATATCGATACTGGCGACCGAGTTCAGTTCACTGAAGCCTGGAGTGCCAAAGCTAGTGTCGATACCAGTAACAGAGAAGGCATCAGCAGCCTCAATCTGTACACCGCCATCAGTACGCGCGCCACCGGAAGCCAAGGAACCAATAGTAGCGACTTCACCGCCGTCATCATAATCAAAGCCGAAAGCAAACAAGCCTGCAGAAGTACCAGAGCCAGCGCTGTCGGTGTAGTTTTCAATGACAATGCTTTCACCGCGGTCACTGATGAGTTCAAGAGTCCCACCACTGGCCTTGGCAGCAATACCAGTAGTACCCGTTTCCTTGTTGATTGCATCCGCCAGGCTGGAAAGTTCAGAGGCATCAGCAACGTTTGCCGAGATGGATACACCAGTACCGGCCTTATCATTAGCACCATACAGAGTGAACGATACGGTACCCGAGGAAACACCAGACATTTGAGACAGGTTACGTGCGTTGGCTGTTACACCTGTGCTGTCCGAAACCTTGTTAATCGAGCTGGCGATATCACGCGCGGAGATCGCACCGCCACTGGCGGTGTTGTAGGTGAAGTTAGCGGTACCCAGTTTACCGACGATTGTACCGCTGGTGCCCTGATACCCCTGATCACCTGAGCTCAGAGCAGCGAAGCCACCACTGGAGCTGGTTGCAGCGATGCCGCTGGAGTCATAGCGGTTGATACCGATACGACTAGCATCCGAAGAACCGATCGATACGTTGATAGTTTCGTAGGCATTAGCGCCCACCTGGAAGCTCTGCGAGCCGAAGGTGCCGTCAAGAATCTTACGACCACCAAAGCTGGTGGTATCAGCAATACGGTTCATCTCTTGCTGCAGCTGGGCAACTTCACCCTGCAGGGCTGCACGCTCTTGCGCGCCGTTAGAGCCGTTGGCGGCTTGCAGGGCCAGATCACGCATACGCTGCAGGATGCCGGTAGATTGCTGCAAAGCACCTTCAGCTGTCTGCGCCAAGGAAATACCATCGTTGGCGTTACGGGTAGCAACGTTCAGACCATTGATCTGGCTGGTAAGACGGTTGGCAATCTGTAGACCAGCAGCATCGTCTTTAGCGCTATTGATGCGGAAACCAGTAGACAGGCGCTGGAGGGATGTATCCAGACCTTTGGACGAGCTATTCAAGTTACGTTGAGTGTTAAGGGACGCAACGTTTGTGTTGACTGTCAGGGCCATGGTGTATTCCTCCGAAGGACCTTGCTTATTTGTGTGCCTGATGTGTGCGACGCATGGGCCTGCATACTCAGGCGCCCAAAATGTTCGCATTCGGTATTTTTATCGGCACCCCATGCCGGAGCTTTAGAGAATTCTGCGATATTTTTTTCTCTATCCCCAGCAACCACTTAGCTCACACAGCACCAGCAAATAACCTTCCTGACGGGTTGCCGACGCGGCTTCGCCCCCGTTGACGTACAACATTTACTCTTTCGAGCCCTTCGAATTAACTCGGCAGCCAAGCTTCACGCCAGCGGTCGAGATTTTTTCCGTCGAGCATCCACTCGCCCAGAACCCGAACACGTAACTCATCCCCCTGCGCAGCAGCTGCATCAAGATCGTTGATGTGCATGCGAATCGCATCCACCCAATCCTTAAAGCGGTTTTTGACCCTGGTCACAGGCAGGTCTCCCTGATAACAACGCACATCGCTACAGATAACGGGGAAGCCACATGCACCATATTCAAGAAGCCGCAAATTACTTTTACATTCGTTGAACAGGTTTTGTTCGACAGGCGCCAGGGCCAGGTCAAGGTCCAAGCGTGCAAGTGCCTGCGGGTACAGCCCTATATCGACGCCGTCCAAGCTTTCTTTGACATAGGGACGAATTTCTTTGGGGCACATGCCAAGAAATACCCAATCAACCTCGCTGGCCAGCTCTTTGACCACATCGACAATCAAACTCAGATCACCGCTATGACTGATCCCACCGGCCCAACCGACGCGAGGTTTCTGACCACGTCGACGCTGACTCGACAACCCCCGCCACCATTCTTCAGGCAAGCAATTCCTGGCTACGACGATATCGTCATGCAGACCAGAAAATGCCTCCGCCATGGCATCGGTAGAAACCACAAAGCGATCGACATAACTCAACCCCCGGCGCAACGAACGCAAAATATCCTTCGGCATACGTTCACGATGCACGCTTTTCATTGGCAGATTAGGCAGATAGTCATCCAGTTCATAGACCGTGAAAGCCCGAGAAAACGCCTTAGCCCGGCGCATGGCCTCTAACCGATCATCACCAATCTGGCGCTGCAGAATCAGTACATCCGGGTCATAACGCTGCAGGTCAACTGCGTGCAAAAGACCGTATGACAGCATCCCGTCTACCTTGCCCTGCTCACGCAAAACCTTGAATGGCTGGATGACCCGATAATTACCGCAGCCCCAGGGATCAGCAGGATGCGCAAGTACAACAGGTAAAGGCTTCCAAACAAGCGGACGCCAGGTCAGCTGTACATCCGGCTCAAGATCAAAGCCACGACCATTCAGCGAAAGATTGCGGTTATAGGCAGGATCACAAGCAAGGGCCGGCAGCCACTTTTCATACATAGCGTCCTGTTCGTCAGCGAAGCGTTTGCGCTTCGCTTCGGCAGCCTTCGGCTCAATACGCTTCTGACTCACACTACCTTCGTGCATGACGACCGAGTGCGGTGTCCACACAATCAAGTGGCCCGCTTCACGAACCTTCAAGCACAGATCGACATCGTTGTAAGACACTTTAAAGCGCTGCTCATCGAGCCCACCAACCGCTTCATAGATAGACTTACGGATCATCAGGCAAGCAGCCGTAACTGCGCTGTAATTCTGATCAACTTCCAGCCGCTGCATATAACCAGGGGCATTCATCGACTCGCCAATAAAGGGATGATCAGCCGGCCCACGCAGCCCCAGCACCACCCCGGCGTGTTGAATCTTACCGTCCGGATAAAGCAGCTTGGCGCCGGTTATGCCCACCTCAGGACGCAGGGCATGGTTGAGCAGCTCGTCAAGCCAAGTCTCGCTGATAATTGCTGTGTCATTATTCAGCAACACCAGATACTCGCCACGCGCTTCGCGGGCCGCCATATTGTTGATGGCCGAGTAGTTAAACGGGTGTGGGTAACGCAGTACCCGCACTTTTTCTTCACCCATCTGCTCCACACCGGCAAGCCAGGCACGAGCTTCAGCCGTTTCGCTGGCATTATCGACAATCAGCAGCTCGTAATTTGCGTAAGCTGTTTTCTCCAGCAAGCTCTCGACGCAACGTTGCAAGATTGGCAACTGATCCTTGGTCGGCACGATGATCGAAACCAGCGGCTGCTCGCGATGGCCGTAGCGGATGCGATAACGCCCCGGAAGGCTATGCAGCAACCGTGCCTCGGTATAACCACGCCGCTGCAGATGTGCCAGCAAGGCCGCCTGTTCGTCAGCACTGTCGATCAATGTGGGTGCAGTGGTTATCAATAACGGCTCATCGACGTGACCAAACCCAGCCATCCCGCTCTGCTCAATCAAACGCAACAGTAATTCGAACTCCAGCGCGCTAGCGAATCGAGCATCGAAGCCACCCACCTCGACGAAGATTTCACGACGGAATAGCCAGTGGCGCGCCATAACAGTTGGGAAGCTGAGCAGCATGTCCAGATTAAAACCTGGACGGAAGGCCGCACCAAGCGCGCCATCTGCCGTACGCTGCAATTCATCACCATAAATGGCCCGGAAACCGTCTGAATCTACCAACTCCAGAGCGGCCATCATCAGGCCGCTAGGGGTGAACTCTTCACCAGCATCAACCAGCATCAACCAATCAAAATCAGCCGTCCGCGCCACCTCGTTGATTGCAGCAACGTAGTTATCCGGCCTGACGGAAACGAAGTGCAACTTGGCATCTGGCTTGGTCAGTGGCACATCGGCAGTAGTCAGCGCAATGATCTTCAGTGTGGCGTATAGCCCTTGTTCAAGACCCAAGCTACGAATCGTCTTCATTAGCTGCTGCGTGTCACCCAGCAGGTCAAGAATCAAAATACCTAAACGCGGACCGCCAGCATGCTGGCAGAAATAGTCATTAACCAATTGATTCTGTATAGGCGTCGGCAAGCGTGCTTCCAACCACCGTACCAATTCAGGCCTGTCCGGTACGGCAATGGGAACACCGCCTGCGTCACAGTGGGGGGCTGGCATGGCAACCACTGTAGGAGCCAACACCGGCTGCGTTTGGGGTAAGCGCGCCGCCTCGTCTGCCAACCGCTGACGTAAAGCAAATAAATGCCAGTCAGCAGCCTGATCCCCGAGTGCACGGCAACGAACCTGACCTTCGGGCTGCGGACGATAGAGCCCCATCGAGCGGATTTGCGTGGCAAATACCTGCACACCCTTGCGCCACAACGGCAGCATGTCGCCCTGCTGTTGGCGCTGCTCGGCATGCTTGCGGAAGCAGGAGAGCGGCTCACACAGATACGCCAAGCCGCCATGACGCAGCACGTTGACATACATGGCTAGGTCATTGATGGCGCGCACCGTCTGGCCACCAAGGCAACAGACGTTTGGTGTGATGTCTGCCAGGTGCGCACGGCGGAACATCACCGTACTGGGCTCACCAATAAAGTTCATGGGCCCTTCAGACAGGTAGGAGATGAGATCCTCACCATGGATCAAACTGTCTTCGACAAAGGGGTTGCAGGTGGCCGGCATGTCCGCCAGGGGTAGCCCGCATTCATCGATCAGCAAACGCCGACTAGTCACCAAGCTGACTTCGGAATGGTTGAGAAAGACCTCGACCATGCGCGCAACGCAGTCATTCAGCAGAATGTCATCGTCATTAAGGAATTTGACGAACTCACCTTGAGCCTCAACTACACACTGGGTGTAGTTCATCAGCCCACCGAGGCCTGGCCGGTTGCGAATTACCCTGATCGGATGACGGCTGTGCCCGAGATGGCGCTCAAGAATGCGCTGGATACCCTCATCCGGGCAGTCGTCACTGACCAAGATTTCCAGTCGTTGATAACTCTGGGCTAACGCACTAAGCAGCGCCACCTCGAAGTGACGTGGCTTGAAGGTGGGAATCACGATACTGACGAGGGGTTGGTTGCTCACGTGCGTTTTCCTTAGTGAATCAATGCGGGTGGCTCAAGCGCCACGGCGATTCATTTCAAGCATCGAGAATATGGGAGTGACTGCTCAGCACTTCGCGCACTTTCTGCGGACTGTTCCACATCAATACATCGAGCACCGAAAGCCCCGGTTCGAAGGTATAGGGCACGGTGTCGTAGCGGAACTCGTCGAATTGCATAAAGCCGAGCTGGATACCATTACGGGCAAAATCCTGCAGATCGAACAGGTCACGGCCGCCAGGCGGATTCAGATAGAAGCTAGCGCCCAGCTGCTGGCTGATCGCCGGCGCCCAACCTCCGGGGCTGTCGATATGTTGCAGCTCCAAACCCAGCTCCGAACAGACCGAATAATCGAACGGCAGCTCGAGATAGGCGCATACCGCTGCCAATCCCTGTACGTTAAGTTCGACCAGTGACTCACTCGCTACCGCGTCGAAAGTACGATTCACCAACTGCACCACCTGTTCATAGAACGGCGCTTTGCGCCGGTAGTGGGTCAGCTTGCCGAGCACACTGATGCGGGTCTTTTGCAAGTCCTGCACACGAGCCTCATGAGTCGCAATGGCGATAGATGAGTTGGCCAAAGGTACGTTGATGTAGTTCCAACCGGCTTGGGGGTGCAGTACGCGGTTACGACTCATCCAGGACTTGGGAGTGTACTGGCTGACATCGAACACCACCCAGCGCTCGGTATGGGCGATCAGCGCGAAGTGACCGAGGTACGGGAAGAAGTACGGCTGCATGATACCCAGTCTCACGCCAGCCCTCCCAGATTGCGGCGAACACTGGCGGCTTGCTCCTGAGCCGCGCGGACGATTTGACCAATGCGCCGCGCACCGGCCACGTCTATCGGTTGGCCGATCGGTAACTGCAGCACCTTGGTACACAACGCCTCGGTTACCGGCAGACGCTCGGCCACCTGCGGGTAACGCTCGTCATAGGGCGTGCAGCGGTGGATGCCGGGGTAGAAATAACGCCGCGCCAACACGTTTTCCGCGCGCAACACCGCCTGTAGCTCATCACGGCTGAGGCCGAAGCATTCGGCATCAATCTCACAGACCACATATTGGTAATTGGTCGCGCTCACCGCCTGCGGTTCGATCAGACGCAAACCCGGCAAACCGGCCAAAGCATCGCGATAGGCGGCGAAAATATCCCGGTTGCGCTCGAGGGTCTGAGCGAAATTATCGAGGCTGAGCAAAGCGATGGCCGCCTGCGCTTCGGACATGCGGCCGTTGGCGGTACGACTGACATGTACCGGGTGCCCAGCGCCATAACTGCTGCGGATATTGCGCAGGCGAGCAGCCAGCTCATCATCATTGGTGCACACGCAACCGCCTTCGGCGGCGCTCAACACCTTGGTGGCGTGGAAGGAAAACACTTCAAGGGCGCCAAAGTTGCCGACCGCCCTGCCCTGCACCGCGCAACCAAAGGCATGGGCTGAATCGTAATAGAGCGGCACGCCACGACGCTCGGCGAGCTGAAGTAGTCGGTCATGGGCGCAGACATCGCCCCACAGGTTGACTGCCAATATCGCGCTGACGTCATTGTCTGCCAGCAGCTCTTCCACCCGAGCAGGATCGAGCTGATGGGTCAAGGGATCGACATCGCAGAACAACGGATCCAACCCCGCCCAGGTGAGCGACTGCGACGTGGCGATAAAGGAGAACGCTGGGGTGATCACCTTACCTCGCAGGTCCAGGGCATCGGCGGCCATCAGCAGACCGATGGTGGCATTTGTGACGCAAATGGCGTGACGCACGCCAAGACGCTCCTGCAACACCTGCTCCAGTTGCTGGGTCAACGGTCCCTGGTTGGTGTAGTACTGGCGCTCGAAGATGCCGCGCATGGCTGCTTCATAGGCGGACCATTCGGGAAAATACAGCTGACCGACCGGCAGCGGCTGCTCGAACGCTGGAGTGGCGCCAAGGATGGCGAGTTCGACGGCGCTCATATGGCAATCCTCTGGCGCAATTCGTCGGCATGGGCATGGAAAAAGCCCAGCATGGCAACGATGGCATGGATGTCCTGCTCATCGACGAAATGGCCACAAGGCAGCAGCACAAAGCGTTCGGCGAGCCGCTCGGTCACTGGCAGCGAGCCGCCGATAGTCGGGTAATCGGTGGGTTTCTGGTGCAGCGCCGGCGAATAATAGGCGCGAGCGAGAATGCGTTCGGCGTTGAGCAGGCTCAGGGTCTGCGCCCTGGGCAGCGGCCAATCGTCGAGCAGCTCAATCAGAATGTTCTTGAAGCCGCTCCGCTGGCTTTCGTCAAACTCGACAAGGCGCACGCCCGGCACGCCCGCCAGCTCCCGACGATAAGCCAAGTAACGCTCACGATTGCGCGCCACCTGCGCGTCCAAAGCATCCAGCCCGGCCAGGGCCATGGCAGCATGCACTTCGTTGAGTTTGGCGTTCATGCCCAGTTCCTGAACGTTATCCGGGGTGTAAAAACCGAAACCACGCATGCGCACCAGTTTGGCCGCCAACTCGGCGTCGTTGGTGGTGATGTATCCGCCCTCGAAGCCATTGAGCAGCTTGCTGGCATGCAGCGAGAAACACTCGGCCCGAGCGAAGCTGCCGACTTTGCGCCCGGCATAGGTTTCATAGACCGATTCAACGGCATCGATAAACACCGGAATACCGCTTTCCTCGGCCAGCGCCTCCAGCCCAACTGCATCGCAGCAATTCATGATCGGATGCACGCCGAGAATCAGCGCGGTCTGTTCGTTCAAATGCGGGCGCACAGTGTCGGCACTCAGCCCCAGGGTATGCGGATCGACTTCACAGAAGCGCGGCACCAGGTCGGCCCAGGCCGCCACATCGGCCATGCGCCGATAGGTCAGCGAGGGCATGACGATTTCCCGACGCCCCGGCAACGCCAGGCATTTGATCGCCAACACCAGCGCCCAGAAGCCGCTGCAAAAAGTGACGCAGTGACTGGTTTGATGGAACTCTGCCAAGCGCCGCTCCAACAGCTGCACCAACGGCCCATTGTTGGTGAACTGATGAGCCTCGTAAAAGGTCCGCGAATACTCCAGAAAACGCTCGAAATCCGGCTGAACCAGGCTCGACGTCGAGCGCGGCAGATCGAACAGTGGCTGGCCGCCGAACAGCGCAAGCTCATCACAACTGGATTTGGCACTCATGGGCGCGCGCGTTCGAGCAGGGCGTCATAGCGGTAGTGCGCCGTGTAGAAGCCCTTGGGCATAAGCTGGATATGCGCCTGCCAGCCGCAATCGGCAGCCAGTTGGCAGAACTCTTCGGCGCTACGCCAGATGCCGATTTTCGAGTCGTGGTGCTTGAGTTCGGCGGTATGGTCACGGCCATCGGTGTAGAAGTCCTGATAACGCTCGAGATCCGGCAGATTGCCGATAAACACCCGCTCGACCTGGCTGTAATCGCGGCACAAAGTGGTCAACACCAGGCGCGCGGTGGCCTCGGGGAAATATGGGAAGCTGCCATAGCACAGCACCTTGGTAAAACGCGTCGGATCGGTCTCGGCGGTTATGTACTTGCCGACATCGGCCAGCTCGAAACGTCGTAGCGGTAGCTGTTCGAAATAACGCTTGGCTACCTCGATCAGCACCTCGGAATAGTCCACACCATAGACTTCAGCGCAATCATCGAAGAAATAGCGCGATAGAGCGCCATTGCCGCAGGCCAGATCCAGCAGGCGGTCACCTGACTGGAAGGCCAGCGCATTTTTGATGGTCGCGACTATCAGTTGAATCTGCTCTTCCGAAACCGGCTGGCCATTGACCGACCGTTTGATCTGCCCCCAGAAGTCATCGGGAGCTAGGTTTTTCGGGTATTCCTTGAAATCTGATTCCACGGGAGTTCACCCCTACCTACTGCGATTAAATTGATCGCCGTCCGCGGATGGCCGCCTACCAACAGCTTAGGTCATCCTTCCGGCGATCCCATCATGCCGTTATGCGCGTGCAATATAGAGAATGCTGCTCGGTTTCAGGCCCATTGCCGCGTACGCCTCGGCACCGAAGTAGTCGATACCGTACTGGTCGACGCTGAAACCGTTGTCCTCGATTTTGCGCACGTAATCATCGTGGGCGTATAGCCGTACGTGATCATTCTGCCCATAAAGACGCCAACGTCCGGCGTCATCGCTAACGCTTGGGTCTTCTAGAGTGTGTTCGATACCAACGATGATTGGAGCCATTAGAATGCCGTAGCCGCCACCACGGGTGATACGGCGCAGCTCACGAATCGCCTTGCCGTCATCGGCCACATGTTCAAGTACATGGCTGCAGATAAAGAAATCGTACGCGTCGTCAGCAAACGGAATGTCCATCAGATCAACCTGATAGTCCACTCCCTTCATGACTAAATCTGCGGTTGCATAGTCGAAAAAACGGCTGCCACGGATCAACCGAGACATCGCCTGTTCCGGCGCGAAGTGCATGACCTTGGCACCTTGGCGCAAACGTCCGGCAGCTACTTCCTGTTCCATCCAATAGACGTACAAACGTTCACGATCAGTCGCACCGCAACGCGTGCAGGTGTAGCTATCGTGGGCCGTCATCTCGCCCTGGCCGTAATGCACGAAACCATGACGTCGGGCGTTCTCTCGATAGAATTCGGGAATCGCAGCAAAAGTGACATTCGCTTGCTTGCATACAGGACAGGGATAAAGCGCTGGGGCTCGGCTCTGCGAAACAGCAGCAACTACCGGTTGTTGCTGCACCGGTTTCGAGGGCGGCAATTCTGTTTGCTGTCCCTGTTGCTCAAGAATGCCGAGCAGGTTGTTGGCGACCAAATGTTCGCTTTCACCTTGCAGCGCAAGGGCCTGGCGAAAAAACTGCAGGGCGCTCGGTGTATCGCCCAACTTGTAATGGATTACGGCCAGATCATTGGCCAGTTCGGCATAAAGCCCAATGGACTGCCGAACCTGTTCAAGAAGCGCCAGCGCACCAGTAAGGTCGCCAGCGGCAAAGGCCTGGTAGGCCTGTTCTTTGATTACCTGCAGATCATTCGCCATAAAAGCCTCGTACTCGGCACGCGCCGAAGACACCCGAAAACTCATCAGGTGACGCCAGGAAAAACGTCAATGATTTGGCCAAAGGCCGTACTGATGAGGGCATTTGCAAAATGCTAGCCAACTCAGTACGGGAGTAAGCACAAGAATAGTGCGCTTACGGAGGGGGAATCAGCGCAACTGATTAAACAGATTCAACCCGGCGATCTTCACGTAGCTCTGCTGCGCGGCTTCAAGAATGATGGTCTGGAATGACAAGCGTGACAACGCTTCAGCGTAATCCAACTCACGCAGATCAGCCTGCACGGCCTTGTTGACCAGGGTGACATCTTCGTTATCAATTTCAGTGGTGTCGATCAGATTCAGCCGAGCGCCGATTTCCGTCTGTACCTCCAGGACTTTACCCATGCCGTTATCGAGATTAGTCAGCGCAATCGCCACTTCATCGCGCACACCAAGATTACCGGCGGGTGATGTAGGTGACGATTCCAAAGCTTGGCGCAAACGGCTGATGGTGTTGAGGATGCTGCGCTGCTCCTGAAACTGCGGCTGCACACCAAACTCGTCACCACCGGCAACCGCTGCAGGGGCCGACAGAGTGAAGTCCGCACCGAACACACTGAATGTTGCCGGATAGGGTCCGACTACAGTGCCAGTGTCAAGTACCGGGCTGCCAGGCCCGACTGGCTGGGAGTAGACCTCGTAATTAGTGTCATCGGTAAAGCGCAGCACGATACCGGAGGTCGGGAACAGGCTATCGAAGTCTATCTGGTTGCTGATACCTACCGGAGCAACGATCGCAGCCGAGTTGTTGGTTGACGAGCGATTGACGGCAAAGTCTGTTGGTGCCGACTGCAGCGTGAAACTATGAGTATTGATACCCGGCGTTCCCGGCGTGGCGGTATTAGCCAGCAGGTTGTCCAAATCCAGCTCGTTGTCCCCGGGCTGCAACACCACATCCAACTGAAAGCGCATGCCGCGGAAATTGATGGTATTGCCGCCACTAACCAAGGGATCAATCAAACCGCCACCCGGCACCTCGGACGTAACGTCAGCACCGGCGCTGTCATAGATACGAAACTCAGTACCGCTGATAAACGCCAGTGAATAAGGCTCGCCAGCGCGGAAATCACTGTTGAAGGCCTGATTGTCCTGCACCAGGCCAGGCGACATAAATACCCGCTGATCTGCCGTCGGCAGCGCCGGAATGCTTGTGGCCGGTAATGGCGGAGTCGGTAAAGCGGCGTTATTGACGCCAAGCGCATTGATAATCCGATTGGCATTGCTTACATCTTCAAACAACCGCTTGCCGTTATCGTTGATCGCCACGTTACTTGAGCCGGCTACCTGCAGGCTGCGCTGGCCCTCATCGCCCTGATAGGAATAGGTACCATCGGGATTACGCAAAAATGGTTCGGTTTTACCGAGAAAGCCACTGAACAGGTACTCACCACGGGCGTTGCGGCTGTTCATCAGATTGAGCAGCTCGCCCTCACGCTCGCCCAGTTCCTTGGCAATCGATTTACGGTCATCAGCTGACAGCGCACCGCCGCCGGCCTGCACCGCCAGTTCGCGGATGCGCTGCAGAACGTTGACCACCGATTTGATGGTGGTTTCTTCCTGGGTCAGGCTGTTCTTCGCCGCGGTGAGGTTTTCCTTGTACTGGCCCAGAACGGCCTGCTGCTGTTCGAGCTGCAGCAGGCGTACCGACGCCACCGGATCATCGGCCGGGGTGAGAATACGGTTACCACTGCTGATCTGCTCCTGGGTGCGGATCAGGTTGGAATAGTTGCGCCCAAGGCCACTGACACCGTTATTGAAGGCCTGGATCGAAGAGATGCGCATAACCATAAAACTAACCTCGAAGTTCTAGACGGCGCGTCAGAACGTGTTAATCAGTGTATCGAACAGGCTGCGGGCAACTTGAATGATCTGCGCCGACGCCTGGTAGTACTGTTCGAACTGAATCAATTTGGCCGCTTCTTCATCAAGGTTGACCGCTGAAATCGAATCACGGTTATCGGTGGCCTGCTTGAGAATAGCGCCAGTGGCCTCGCCATCGACCCGCGCCTGGCTGGTCAGGGTGCCTACCCGCTCCACCAGATCGCCATAGGCATCGGTAAAACTTGAGCCGGTGGTCGCCGGCGCCAGAGGATTGATCCCAATCGTCGCGCGGCTCTGCAGATCAATCAGCTTCAGGGCGTTACGGTTATCAGACACCCCATTGGTGTTGAAGGAAACCGAGAAATTATCGCCACCCTGGGGCCGGCCGCTGATACTTACTTCATAGTCAAAAGGTACTGGCACCGGCGGTGGCCCGACCGATGCCGGCACGGTAATGGTCAGGGAGTTGTTCTGCCCTGGCACTATGACCCCGCTGTCGATAGGGGCCCCACCGCTGAGGTTGAACACCTCATAAGTCTGAGTAGCACCACCAGCTGGCCCCATCACGATGCGCAGCGGCGGCGCATTACGCAGACTGGTTTCCAGATCGGCTTGCGCCACTGGGTCATAGATGTCGATTTCAGTCAGCAGGGTTGGCTGACTGATCACCCCGGTACCGATATTCGCCGGGCTGGTTTGCGATTTCAGTGGCGCAGCAAAGGCCAACTCTTCCGGCCGTTTCATATCTGCGCGGATGGACTCGCCAGCATTGCGCGTGGGCATCACGCGAAAACGGTCACCGGCGGCAAAGGTGCCACTGGCAACGTTTAGCGAGATGCCGTCGAACTCCGCCGCTGGTACCACAGTGATGTCGAACGGACCAAAGCTGGTGCCATCACTGACGCGCCGCACGGTGTAATCGGTCGTACTGGTGAATTCCACCTCATAGTCGCTGGTGGTCAGCTGGGTAGTGTCTTCGATCAATACGTTGAGATTGCCAGGAACAATAGGCAACGGGCCGCCCAAATCGCCGGTATTCCCAACCCGCGCCAGGCTGCGCTGGCCGATCAACAACGGATCATTCAGCTCACGAAACAGGCCATTGCCAAACTGACCATTGAGGTCCAGGCCCTGGCCCAGCTGACGGTTGACTTGATCGGTAACCGACAGCGCCAGGCGCCCAACCGAGTTCAGCGTGGTATCCAGCACATCTTCGCGGTAGCGGATCAGCCCGCCCATCTCGCCGCCGGTAATCAGCGAGGTAATACCCTGGCGCGAGTTGCCGCTGACAAATTGCACCTCACTGCGCAGCGGGTCGGACAAGCCCGGCACCACTTCCAGGCGCGAAGCCTGGCTGCCCACCACCAACGGCTGGCCTGACCCCACAAACAGGTTGTAGCTGTTGTCATCCTGGGTGACGACCGTCACACCAATAAAGGTCGACAGCTTACGCACCGCTTCTTCGCGGGCATCGAGCAGATCATTGGGCTGCTGGCCGTTGGATGCGGCAATCGCAATGGCCTCGTTGTAACCGGCAATCGACCCAGCTAGCTGGTTGACCTGATCGGTCACCGCCGACAACTGCTTGTTGATAAAGGCGTTCTGCTCGTACAGGCGGTCGTATACGGTATTGAAGCGTTTGGCCAAGCCCTCGGCTTCGGACAACGCCAGCTGCCGTGCAGGAATATTGGCCGGGTCTTCAGCGGCAGTTTGCAGCGCAGCAAACACCTTCTGCAGGCCCGGGTTGACACCGGTGGTACTGCCGGCCAGCAACGAGTCGAGCTGGTTGATCTGGCTCAGGTAGCTCTGGGTATCGCTGTTGAGCGCCGTGCTGCTGCGCACCTGGGTATTGAGAAATTCGTTATAGATGCGCCGCACATCGACCAGCGTGGTGCCCGAGCCGATATAGCCCGCACCGCTGAACTGCGGAATGCGCGTGGCCTGGATCGTCTCCTGGCGCGAGAAACCCGGCGTATTGACGTTGGTGATGTTATGGCCGGTGACTGCCAGCGAAGTCTTGTTCGCCGACAGCCCGGACAGGCCAATATTGAGTAAGTCAGCCATGTTTCATCATCCGTTAGTGGACGGCGTACTGACTGCCGCAACTGTTTGATAGGTCTGCATCTGCCGCGCTATCTGGGCGATCTTGCGGGCGTACTGCGGGTCCGTGGCGTAACCGGCTTTCTGCAACTCACGGGCGAACTGCTCAGGCTTGTCGGTGTTGGCCAGGGCTTTCTCGTAACGGCCATTGCCCTGCAGGAAGCTCACAAAATCGTTAAAGCTGTGCTCGAAGGAGTCATAGGCGCGGAACGAGGCCGCTTCCTTGACCGCCTTACCGCCCTTGAACTCGGTGGTCAGCACCCGCGCCGAGTCGCCTTCCCAGGTGTTATGGGTCTTGATGCCGAACAAGTTATGGCTGCTGGTTCCGTCCTGCTGGCGAATGATCGACTTGCCCCAACCGGTTTCCAGCGCGGCCTGGGCCACCAGGTAACGCGGGTCGACGCCAATCTTCTCGGCGGCCTTCTCGGCCATCGGCAACATGGCGGCAATAAATTCATCCTTCGAGCCGAACGCAGCTTTGCCCGGCGCCAGTGGCGGCTGGGCAATGCGCCGACCGGTGATCGCGTCCATGCCGTTCAAGCCCAGCGCGGTATCGGCGGGTGCGGCAAAGGCCTTGGCGGGAATCCAATCGTTCTGCGCCAAGGGCTGGCCATCGGCGGCAGTGGTCGATGGCACGATGCCCGCCAACAGACGATCAGTCAGCTTGCCTGGCAGCGACAAGCGCCGTTGGTTGATCAATGAGGTGTCATCACGCGCGCCGTCGACCTTGGCCAAAGGTTTGCTCGGCGCGCTCGGTACCGGCTCATCAACCTGGGCAAAAGGATTGGGGCGGCTGCTGGCATCCTTGATCTTCGACATCTGCCGCACCAGCACGTCGGCCAGGCCGATACCGTTCTGGTGATTGGACATGGTCACCGACAGCTGCTGGTCATGCATGTCCTGGTAGGTTTTGCTCTCGTTGCTGTTCATGAAGTTGCCTTCACCGAACACTTCGTTGGCCGAGCGCATAGCCTTGAGCATTTCATTGAGAAACAGCGACTCGAACTCCTGAGCCACCTTCTTGATGTTCTTTTCGCTGTCACCGCCGACCTTGAACTGGTTGAGGCGATTGAGATCGTTGTAGGCACCACTGTCGACGGTGCTGGTGCCGCCGAGCAAACCGGCTGAAAGGCGAGAGTCCATGGCGTGCGCTCCCTTAAATCACGATCAGATCAGCCTGCAGAGCGCCGGCTTGTTTCAGCGCCTCCAGGATGGCCATAAGGTCGGAAGGCGAAGCGCCAACCTGATTCACCGCGCGGACGATTTCATCCAGCGTGGTCCCGGGACCGAACTTGAACATCGGCTTGGCTTCTTCATCGGCATTCACCCGCGAGCGCGGCACCACGGCGGTCTGGCCACCGGACAATGCTTCCGGCTGGCTGACAATCGGGTCTTCGGTAATGGTCACTGTCAGGCTGCCGTGGGTTACGGCGGCAGGCTGCACGCGTACGTTCTGGCCAATCACGATGGTGCCGGTACGCGAATTGATGATGACCTTGGCCACGGCCTGACCGATCTCGACTTCGAGGTTTTCCAGAATCGACAGGTAGTCCACCCGCTGACCCGGATCCAGCGGCGCGCTGACGCGAATCGAGCCACCATCCACCGCCTGCGCGACGCCTGGGCCGAGCAGTTCGTTGATATGGTCGACGATATTCTTCGCGGTGGTGAAATCCGGACGATTGAGATTGAGCGTCAGGGTGTTGCCCTGATCGAAACCACTTGGCACCGGCCGCTCGACCGTCGCGCCGCCAGGAATGCGACCCGCCGACGGCACATTGACGGTAATCCGCGAGCCGTCGCCGCCTTCTGCGTCAAAACCGCCGACCACCAGGTTGCCCTGGGCAATCGCGTAAACGTTGCCGTCGATACCCTTGAGCGGCGTCATCAGCAGGCTGCCGCCACGCAGGCTCTTGGCGTTACCGATGGAGGACACGGTGATGTCGATGGTCTGCCCGGGCTTGGCAAACGCCGGCAGATCCGCATGGATCGACACCGCAGCGACGTTCTTCAGCTGCACGTTGCCGCCTTGCGGCACCTTGATGCCGAATTGCGCCATCATGTTGTTGAAGGTCTGCACGGTGAACGGCGTTTGCGTGGTCTGGTCGCCGCTACCGTTGAGGCCAACCACCAGGCCGTAGCCAATCAACTGGTTAGTGCGCACGCCCTGAATGCTGGCCAGGTCCTTAAGCCGCTCGGCCTGAGCCAGCGAAGCCAGCAACAGAGCGGCCGCAGCCAGTAGGTACTTGGAAAGGGTCATGGTGGCCATCCTCAGAACGGCCACATTGGGCTAAGAAAGAAACGGCTCATCCAGCCCGGCTGACTGGCATCGGCAAAAGCGCCAGTACCCGAGTAGGTGATGCGCGCATCGGCAATCCGGGTTGAGGACACTGTGTTGTCGGTGGCGATGTCATCGGCGCGCACCAGGCCGGCAATCCGCACCAGCTCATCGCCGGTATTGAGGGTCATCCACTTCTCACCGCGCACCAGTAGGATACCGTTGGGCATCACTTCGGCGACCGAAACGGTAATTGAACCGGTCAGGCTATTGCTCTGCCCAGCCGCGCCGGAACCCTCGCTCTCACGGGTGGCGTCAAAGCTGGCTTCCAGGCTGAGGTTGTCATTGGTCATGCCCAATGCGCTAAGACCTGCCAGTGGGTTTTTCGGCGAAACGGCCATGCCGAACAAATTGGGCACGCCCAGGTTGGCCGAACTGTCTTTGCTGATCTGGCTGTTGCTGTTCTTGCTGGCCTGGGTGCGCTCATTCAGGGTGATGGTGATGATGTCACCTACACGATAGGCCTTGCGGTCGCCAAACAGGCCATTCTCGAAACCAGCCTGATAGATCGAGCCATTGTTCTGCGCCGCTGGCAGCGGGGTACGCGGCATCACCGGAGCGTAATAGGGATCATCCGGCTTAGGCGCGGGAGCCATGCAGCCGCTCAAAGCCAGGGGGCCAAGCAGTGCACTTATGATTATCAGCCGGTTCATATCTACTACCTCATGCGTTGCCTGGGGTGGCGTGCAACGTGAGCCACCAGTGCCAGTTCAAGCGATTCCTTGCTGTTATCAGGGCCAAGCCAGCCGCAGCGCGACTAACCCGCCTACTTATCAAAGATTCTGCGAAATAAAGCCGAGCATCTGGTCAGCAGTGGAAATGACCTTGGAGTTCATTTCATAGGCGCGCTGAGTGGTGATCATGTTCACCAGTTCCTCGACCACGCTGACGTTGGAGTTTTCCAGGGTGTTCTGCAGTGTGGTGCCCAAGCCGTTCAGGCCAGGCGTACCGACCTGCGGTGCGCCGCTGGAAGCGGTTTCCAGAAACAGGTTGTTGCCGATCGCTTCCAGACCCGCCGGGTTGATAAAGTCGGCGGTCTGCAGGTTGCCGACGATCTGCGGCTGCGGGTTGCCAGAGGTGGTCACCGATACCGTGCCGTCTTCACCCACGGTAAAAGTGCGCACCTCGTTGGGCAGCACGATGGCGGGCTCCAGGGCATAACCGTTGGATGTCACCACCTGGCCATCGGAGTTCAGATGAAAGCTACCGTCGCGGCTATAGGAGACGGTGCCGTCAGGCAGCAACACCTGGAAGAAACCCCGGCCGTTGATTGCCATATCCAGCGGCTGTTCGGTGGTTTGCAGGCTACCGGCAGTGAAGATTTTCTGCGTACCCACCACCCGCACACCGGTACCCAGCTGCAAGCCGGACGGCAATTGGCTGTCCTGACTGGACTGGCCGCCAGGCTGACGACGGATCTGGTACAGCAGGTCCTCGAACTCGGCGCGATCACGCTTAAAGCCAGTGGTCGAGACGTTGGCCAGGTTGTTGGAAATAGTGGTCAGGTTCATGTCCTGAGCGGACAGACCGGTCTTGCTGACCCACAGTGCCGGAAGCATATCGATTCTCCTCGGGCGTCGTTTTAACGACGCCGCGTGCTGATAATTAGGTCATCTGCAAGACGCGCGCCATGGCCGCCGAATTGTCTTCGGCGGTGCGCATCATCTTCACTTGCAATTCGAATTGGCGGGACAGCGAGAGGATCGCGGTCATCTCTTCCACGGCGTTGACGTTGCTCGACTCAAGAAAGCCCGATGTGATTTCCATATTGGCGTCCGCCTGCACCGGGCCCTGGCCCTTGAAGCGAATCATCCCGTCGGTGCCTTTCTCCATCTGCTTGAGGTCCGGGTTGACCAGTTTCAAACGGTCTACCTCAGCCAGCACGTTGGGTGCCTCACCCAAGGCACGAATGCTGATGGTGCCGTCCTTGCCGATCTCTATTTTCTGCTCTGGCGGTACCGCAATCGGCCCAGCGTTGCCCATCACCGGCAAGCCGTTGCCGGTACGCAACACGCCCAAGGCATCGACGTTCAGGCTGGCGGTACGCACATAGGCTTCAGTGCCGTCCGGCGCTTGCACGGCCAACCAGCCCTTGCCGCCAACTGCCACATCGAGATCGCGGCCGGTTTCCTGCAGAGAACCTGGGGTGAAGTCAGTACCCGGGCGTTCGCTCATGGCGTAGACCCGCGACGGATAACTGTCACCAAAGATCGGCATGGAGCGCGCCTGCTCAAAATCCCGGCGGAATCCATTGGTGGTGATGTTTGCCAGGTTGTTGGCGTGGGCACGCTGGGCCAGGGTGTTGTTGTGGGCACCAGTCATGGAAACGTACAGCATCTTGTCCATGGTTATTCTCCGAGTGGGCTTGCCGCCCCGCTGCTCTATGCAAGCTATAAAGCAATGGTTATGCCAGTACTCGAAAAATAGAAATAAGCCATTGATAAATATGAATTTTAAAAAATAAAAAAGGCTCAGAATGAGCCTTTCAAACGCCAACGTGGCGTACTTTTGCCGCCTGCGACAGGTGCTTGCCTGCCGCAGGCAACACTTATCAACGCAGGTTGATAATGGTCTGGGTCACCGCACTTTCGGTTTCAATGGTCTTGGCGTTGGCCTGGTAGTTGCGCTGCGCCACGATCAGGTTAACCAGCTGATCCGACAGCTCAACGTTAGAGTCCTCCAGCGCACCGGACTGCAGAGCTCCCAGCGTGCCGCTACGCGGCGTACCGACCACCGGCTCACCCGAGGCAAAGGATTGCACCCAGGCTGTTTTGCCCACCGGTGTTAGCCCCTGCACGTTGGCGAAGCTGGCCAGAATCACCTGCCCCTGAATGTTCGACTGGCCGTTGGTGTAGCGAGCAAAGATCACCCCTGTGTCATCGATTTCCAGCCCGGCCAACTGGCCGGTGGTGTAACCGTCCTGACTGACACTGTTAACCGCGAAGGAGCTGGCGAACTGGGTGGAACTGCGCAGATCGACCAGAATGCCGTCAGGATCGGCATTAGCACCATTTGCCGACCAAACTGGTGGTACAGAATTATCCGGAGCTGCCGGTATCCAACCATCAACAGTGAAACGCCCCGTGGCTGGATCAACAGCAAAGTCCGGCACCGTGTCACCGTCATAGTCACCAGAAACCAGACTGGCAGTATCCAATTGGCCACTGGCAGTAAAACCTACAGCCATTGAATACGGCACAGTTGAAGTGGGATCAGCCGGATTACGACCATCTATCAACACATTCATCTGCCACTCATTTGAAGCATTCTTAACAAAGTACTGACTCAACACATGAGCATTGCCTTGAGTGTCATACACATTCGTTGAGGTCGAAGAGTTGTAGGTTGTTGGGTCTGCAGGGTCAAAGGTGGCATTGGCTGCTGCACGCGCGGTCGCGATCTCCGCCGCCGTCGGGTTTAACGGGTCCACCGCTCCTGCAATTGACGCATCGTAAGCGCCCTGCCAAACCACAGGCACTAGATTGGTTGAGTTCAGATTAAAAGTTTGCGTCAGCTCACCCGTTGCGCGGGGAGCCTGGCTCGCCGTCTCAATCTGCAGGTCGCTGATCACGCCATTTTGCAGGTTGTTGTTGGCATCTACCGCATAGCCCTGCAGCTTGTAACCGAAGTTGTTGACCAGAAAGCCGTCGCGATCAGTGCCGAAGTAACCGGCACGGGTGTAACTTACTTCTCCATTGTTACTGGTCTGAAAGAAGCCATTGCCGTTGATCGCCAGATCCAGAGCATTCTGCGTATAGTTGATATTGCCCTGGTTGAACAGCTGCGACACATCACCGAGCAGCACACCACTGCCCTGCGGATTGGCGCCGGAGCCCAACACGGATGCCGCATACACATCGGCAAACTCGGCGCGAGACTGCTTGAAACCAGCCGTACCGGCGTTGGCGATGTTGTTGCCGGTCACATTGAGGTCACTGGTCGCCGCACGTAGACCGCTAAGACCGATATTGAAACCCATGGAAGACTCCTTTGCCGGACAGCCGGCGGCTAAAACCTGTTAGTTACTGACCGATAACCTGGACTTGCGACATTGGCACGCTGCCAAGCCCCGCCAGGTTCAACATCAACTCTTTGCCGCCCAAGGTGACGCTGTCGACGTTGGCCGGCAGCATGGTGTAAAGCCCCTTGGTGCCATCGGCGTAGGTGGCCTGGGCTTCGAACTTGTAAGTGCCGGGCGGCAACAGATTGCCGCTGGCATCCTTGCCATCCCAGATAAAGCTGACATTGCCGGCCGCCTGTTCGCCCAGATTGACTCGACCCACCGCAGAACCTGCCTTGTCATAGATGTTGACGTAGACGTTGCTGCTGCTGGCTGGGAGTACCAGGCTGGCCTTGAAGCTTTCGCTGGTATCGACCACTGCCTTGTCGCTCGGGATAATCACCTTGCGGCCCACCAGCGAGGACGCCTGCAGCGCCTGAGAGGACTGATAGCCGGTGAGCAGCGAGCCCATGCTGGTATTCAACTTCTCGATCCCCTCAACCTGGCTGAACTGCGCTAGCTGGGCGATAAACTCGCCATTACCTTGCGGCTCCAGCGGGTTCTGGTTATTCAACTGGGCCACCAGCAAGTTGAGAAACTCGTTCTTGCCCAGGTCCTTGTTCGTCTTGGTCTCGTTCTTGATCTGGTATTGATCCAGTGCCGAACCACTGACATCGCCAACAGTACTCATAAGTCTGCGCTCCTTATCCGACGGCTTACTGACCCAGGGTCAATACGCGCTGCATCATCTGCTTGGCGGTGTTCATCATTTCAACGTTGGTCTGGAAGGCCCGACTGGCGGAAATCATGTCGGCCATTTCCTCCACCACGTTGACGTTGGGGTAATACACATAGCCGCCGGCATCGGCCGCTGGATGGTTCGGTTCATAGCGCGGCATCAGGCTGCCCTGATCCTCGACCACACCCAGCACCTGCACGCCGACACCGGCTTCATCCTGCTCGGCAAACAGTGAACCGCGATCACCGTTCTGCGCCGACTGGAACATGGTGGCGAACACCGGATGCCGTGCGCGGTAGGTCTGATCGATGCTCGAAGAGACCGTCTCGGCGTTGGCGATGTTGCTGGAAATGGTGTTCAGGCGAGTGCTCTGGGCGCTCATCCCGGTTCCGGCGATGTTGAAAACACTGGCTAGTGACATGGCTTCAGGCTCCTATTAATCGCCGCGCAGGGCGCTGACCAGCCCTTTGAATTTGCTGTTGAGCAGGGTAAAGCTAGCCTGGAACTGCACCGAGTTTTCCGCGTAATTGGACTGCTCGATCTGCAGGTCGACGGTGTTCTGATCAATCGAAGGGTGGAACGGCGTGCGATACGCCAGGTTGGCATCACCAACCATCACGCCATCGGCAGGAATATGCTGACTATCAGTACGATTCAGGCTGACCGGGCCACGCTGGCTCTTGGCACTTTGCTCAGCCAGCACGCTGGCGAACTGCAGATCACGCGCCTTGTAGTGCGGCGTGTCGGCATTGGCGATGTTGTTGGCCAACACCTCGGCGCGCTGAGCGCGAAAGCCCAGTGCCTGTTCATGTATGCCGAGTGCCCGATCGAAACTGATGCTCATGGTCAGAAACCTTTGTCGGTTGCCGTTGCTGTTTTCCGTGCAAGACCATAAGCAATGCTTGTGCCATATTATTTTTTACTTATTTATCAATAACTTGATCTATAAACGCATCGATAAAAGTGGCAAAGCGGCAAGCGCTTTCCGCCTGTAGGCAAGCAAGCGGCAAGCGGGTATTGCCTATTGCCGCTCGCCTGGCACCGTGCGGTCAGGCTCGGCCAAAACTGCGTTGCCAGCGATTGCTCAGTCCGAGCTACGACCTCGCCACCAGTCGCCAGACTGCTGTAATTCACCGCCTGTCAGGTAATCCGCAATCAACCACACGCAGTTTTGACAAGCATTCTCATTAACATTAGTATCCGTCGCATTAACCACTGCCCTGCCACGAGCCTTAATCATGTACGTGTGTCTCTGCGAAGGTGTTACTGACGGTCAGATCCGCGAAGCCATCTACGAAGGCTGCTGCAGCTACCGTGATGTGCGCGCCACCCTCGGCGTCGCCAGCCAATGCGGCAAATGCGCCTGCCTGGCCAAGCAAGTGGTACGGGAAACATTGAGCGACGTGCAGAACAGCCAAGCCGCCATGGCCTATCCAGCGAACTTTGTTGCTGCCTGAATCTAGCGATATAAAAAAACCGGACCTAGTGTCCGGTTTTTTTATGGTCGACCATCCATGGCGGCCACCCTGCAGGCCGCCGCTACGCGACGTTAAAAATCTCTCCCGGGCATTTTTTATGCCTGAAATTCAATACCTTAGCGCCAAAGCGCAGAACTTAAGCATTCGTATTCATATTAATTTTAACTTTAAATTCAAATACTTAGGTTTGACAGTCGAAAACCATCGGCCCAGAATTTAACGCTAACTCCCCTGCAAGGCAGACGCAGACATGAAAGGCGACAAGAAGGTCATCCAGCATCTGAACAAGATCCTCGGTAACGAGCTGGTCGCGATCAACCAGTACTTCCTGCACGCACGCATGTATGAGGACTGGGGCCTGAAGAAGCTCGGTGAGCACGAGTACCATGAGTCCATCGACGAAATGAAGCATGCGGACAAGCTGATCAAGCGCATCCTTTTCCTCGAAGGCCTGCCAAACCTGCAAGACCTCGGCAAGATCCTGATCGGTGAAAACACCAAGGAAATGCTCGAGTGCGACCTGAAGATCGAACACAAGGCGCATATCGACCTGAAAGCGGCGATTGCCTACTGCGAAAGCATCGGTGACTACGCCAGCCGCGAACTGCTTGAAGAAATCCTCTGCTCGGAAGAAGACCATATCGACTGGCTGGAAACCCAGCTCAGCCTGCTCGAGGCCGTAGGTCTGCAGAATTACCTGCAGTCGCAAATGGAAGAGTAAGGGCGAACCCCTCACGCCATAAACAACAAACCCCGCACTTGGCGGGGTTTGTTGTTTCTGTGCAGCCGATTAAGCGCTGGCTTTCTGCACGGCGTCCTTGATCAGGGTCTGCAACTCACCCTTGTCGAACATTTCCGCCATGATGTCGCTACCGCCGACCAGTTCACCGCCGACCCACAGCTGCGGGAAGGTCGGCCAGTTGGCGTACTTCGGCAGGTTGGCGCGGATTTCCGGGTTTTGCAGGATGTCGACGTAGGCGAATTTTTCGCCACAGGCCATCACAACCTGCGCAGCTTTGGAGGAAAAGCCGCACTGTGGCGCGTTCGGCGAGCCTTTCATGTACAGCAGAACGGTGTTGTTGCCGATCTGTTCTTTGATAGTTTCGATGATATCCATTGGGCACCTCAGGACTTAACTTCCCGACTCACGGGTCGGCACGGTGGCGGCATTGTAACGAAAAGCCGAGCGTGATGCTCGGCCTTCCCTGCCACTTTACTTATGCCGAATATCGCCTGATCAGGCCGCCTCAACCTGCACCGGCACACCGTTCAGCGCAGCATTGCCGGACAATACGTCGAGTTGCCGCTCATCGGTCAGGTCATTGGCGCTGGCGCCGGGCTGTTCGCTGGCGATGCTCATCTGCACACCGGGCCGCGCATGGCCCCAGCCGTGCGGCAGGCTGACCACGCCGGCCATCATGTCTTCACTGGCGGCCACTTCCACCTCGATGACCCCGACCCGCGAACGCACGCGCACCAATTGGCCATCGGTTAGCCCTCGTTGGCTCAGATCCGCCGGGTGCATCAACAACTGATGGCGCGGCTTGCCTTTAACCAGGCGGTGGTAGTTGTGCATCCAGGAGTTATTGCTGCGCACATGGCGTCGACCGATCAGCAGCAGCTCATCCGCCTTGGCCGTCGGCTGTTCAGCAAAGCGCTGCAGGTCGGCCATGATCACCGCCGGCGCCGCCTGAACTTTCTTGTTGGCAGTTTTCAGGCGACCCGCCAGGTTGGGCTTGAGCGCGCCCAGGTCGAGACCATGCGGGTGTTCACGCAGCGCAGCCAACGACAGCTTATGTTCCGACTTGTCGCCGTAAGTACCAAAGCGCAGACCCATATCGATCATCTGCTCAGGTGCCATGGTCGGTTTGAGTTCTACACCCGTCTTGGCGGCAAAGGCCTTGGCCAGACCGACGAAGATTTCCCAGTCATGCAGCGCGCCGGCAGGCTTGGCCAACACCGCCTCATTGAAGCGGGTGACATTACGCACCGCGAAGACATTAAAGGTGGTGTCGTAGTGATCGTGTTCCAGCGGCCCGGTCGGCGGCAGGATCAGGTCGGCATAGCGGGTGGTTTCGTTGATGTAGAAGTCGATGCTGAGCATAAACTCCAGGCCATCCAGCGCCTGCTCCAGCTGCCGGCCATTGGGCGTGGACAGCACCGGATTGCCCGCCACCGTAACCAGGGCGCGCACCTGCCCTTCGCCCTCGCTGAGCATTTCCTCGGCTAGGGCCGACACCGGCAATTCGCCGCCGTATTCCGGCAAGCCGGATACGCGGCTCTGCCAGCGATTGAAATGTCCACCGGAAGTCGAGGCCACCAGGTCCACGGCCGGCTCGGTGCAGAGCACGCCGCCCACTCGATCGAGGTTGCCGCTGACCAGGTTGATCAGCTGCACCAGCCACTGACACAGCGTGCCGAAGGCCTGGGTGGAGACGCCCATACGCCCGTAGCAGACCGCCGATTCGGCAGCGGCAAAGTCGCGCGCCAACTGGCGAATCGTTTGCGCCGTCACGCCGCAGCGGGCGCTCATGGTTTCGGCAGTAAAGCCGGCAATCGCCTGACGCACTTCATCCAGCCCATCTATCGCCAGGTGGCTGGCGCGGCCGAGGTTTTCCTCAAACAGGGTATTGAGCAGACCGAACAGCAGCGCAGCATCCTGGCCAGGTCGGACGAATAGATGCTGGTCGGCAATCGCCGCCGTTTCACTGCGGCGCGGGTCGACTACCACCAGCTTACCGCCGCGTTTCTGAATGGCCTTCAGACGCTTTTCCACATCTGGCACGGTCATGATGCTGCCGTTGGAAGCCAGCGGGTTGCCGCCCAGGATCAGCATAAAGTCGGTGTGGTCGATGTCCGGAATCGGAATCAGCAGGCCATGGCCGTACATCAGGTGGCTAGTCAGGTGATGCGGCAGCTGGTCAACCGAGGTAGCCGAATAACGGTTGCGGGTTTTCAGCTGGCCAAGGAAGTAGTTGCTGTGGGTCATCAGGCCGTAGTTATGCACGCTCGGGTTGCCCTGATACACCGCCACAGCGTTCTGCCCATGCCGTGTCTGGATCGTGCTCAGGCGCTCGGCCACCAGCTCGAAGGCTTCATCCCAGTCGATGGCCTGCCACTCATTGCCGACACGGCGCATGGGCTGACGTAGGCGGTCAGGGTCGCTCTGGATATCCTGCAGGGCCACTGCCTTGGGGCAGATATGGCCACGGCTAAAGCTGTCCTGGGCATCGCCCTTGATCGAGCGGATCTGCGTGGAACCGTCGTCCTGCACTTCGGTTTCAATGGTCAGGCCACAGATGGCTTCGCAGAGATGGCATGCACGGTGGTGGAGGGTCTTGGTCATGGCCTTGCCTCTTGTTTTAAGAACCTCACGAGGTTCTAAATCGATACGCTGAATATCGTAAAAACATGACTATGGCGGCTGGTGCTGACCTGCGCCAGCAGGGTTCGCTACGTGAATTGCGCGGCATCAGGTCAGCCGATATACGGCTCAGCGTGCGCCGACCTGCCCAGCCCCGTTCGCCGCGTCAATGCAGGCAATTTGCGCCTGATCGGCGTTTGCTTATAAGATCGCGACTTCCCCGTTTCGTCGCATAGTGCGGCCCCCCAGCCGCAGGTTCTGCCGTTTCTTCTATTTAATTAGGCCATTGAACCTGCGCCCAGCTGTCAAAAGGTAGTTAACGATGAGCGCAAGACACTTTCTCTCGCTGATGGATTGCACACCGGACGAACTGGTGAGCCTGATCCGCCGCGGCATGGAGCTGAAGGACTTGCGTAACCGCGGCGTGTTGTTCGAGCCGCTGAAAAACCGCGTGCTGGGCATGATCTTCGAAAAGGCCTCGACCCGCACCCGCCTGTCGTTCGAAGCCGGCATGATCCAGCTCGGCGGCCAGGCCATCTTCCTCTCGCCGCGCGATACCCAGCTGGGCCGTGGCGAGCCGATTGGCGACGCTGCCATCGTTATGTCGCGCATGCTTGATGCGGTAATGATCCGCACCTTCGCCCACAGCACCCTGACCGAATTCGCCGCCAACTCGCGGGTGGCGGTGATCAACGGCCTGTCCGATGACCTGCACCCCTGCCAGCTGCTGGCCGATATGCAGACCTATCAGGAGCACCGCGGCAGCATCAAAGGCAAAACCGTGGCCTGGGTCGGCGACGGCAACAATATGTGTAACTCCTATATAGAAGCGGCCATCCAGTTCGACTTCCAGCTGCGCGTCGCTTGCCCCGAGGGCTATGAGCCGAACGCCAAATTCCTCGCTGCGGCCGGCGAGCGTGTGCAGATTCTGCGCGACCCGCTTGCCGCCGTTGCCGGCGCGCACCTGGTGAGCACCGATGTGTGGGCTTCCATGGGCCAGGAAGACGAAGCCGCCGAACGCTTGAAGCTGTTCCAGCCCTATCAGGTCAACCGGGCGCTGCTCGATGCCGCCGCAGAAGATGTGCTGTTCCTGCACTGCCTGCCGGCTCACCGTGGTGAGGAAATCAGCGAAGATCTGCTCGACGACCCACGCGCGGCAGCCTGGGATCAAGCGGAAAACCGCCTGCATGTGCAGAAAGCGCTGCTCGAATTTCTGGTTGAGCCGGCGTACCACCACGCATGAGCCAACCTCTGCTGAACCTGCGCGAGCTGAGCTGCGGCTACCCCGGACACAAGGTGGTGCAACAGCTCAACCTGCACCTGAACGCCGGTGATATCGGCTGCCTGCTCGGCCCTTCGGGCTGCGGCAAGACCACCACACTGCGCGCGATTGCCGGCTTCGAACCGGTGCTGGAAGGCGAAATTCAACTGGCCGATCAGGTTATCTCCAAGGCTGGCTTTACCCTGGCCCCGGAGAAACGTCGGATCGGCATGGTGTTCCAGGATTACGCGCTGTTCCCACACCTGAGCGTGGCCGAGAACATTGGCTTCGGTATCCGTAAGCAAGCCAACTGCGAACGGGTTACCCAGGAGCTGATGGAGCTGGTCAAACTCGGCCACCTTGGCAAACGCTACCCGCACGAACTGTCCGGCGGCCAACAGCAACGTGTGGCCCTGGCCCGTGCGCTGGCCCCGGAACCGCAACTGCTGCTGCTTGATGAGCCGTTTTCCAACCTGGATGGCGAGCTGCGCCGGCGCTTGAGCCATGAAGTACGCGACATTCTCAAGGCGCGCGGCACCAGCGCGATTCTGGTGACCCATGACCAGGAAGAAGCCTTTGCCGTCAGCGACCATGTCGGCGTGTTCAAGGAAGGCAAGCTGGAGCAGTGGGACACCCCGTTCAACCTGTACCACGAGCCGCTGACGCCCTTTGTCGCCAGCTTTATCGGCCAGGGCTACTTTATTCGTGGCCAGCTGCTCAGCCCGGACTCGGTGCAGACCGAACTGGGCCTGATTCGCGGCAACCGTGCCTACACCTGGCCAACCGGCAGCGCGGTGGACGTGCTGCTGCGCCCGGACGACATCGTTTATGACCCGGACAGCACGCAAAAAGCGCTGATCGTCGGCAAGACCTTCCTCGGCGCCGCCACTCTATACCGCCTGCAACTGCCCACCGGCAGCCAGCTGGAATCAATCTTCCCCAGCCACGCCGACCACCTGCCCGGCCAGCAGGTCGGCATTCGCGTTGCCGCCGACCATCTGGTGGTATTCCCCGCTCCGGGCAGCATTGCCGCCCAGGTCAATCTGGGGGAGTCGGGGGTACGCCGCTACAGCAGCGACAGCTAAAACCTGTTCACAATCTGCTGCGCGTCGGCCCTGCTGCGTTAAAAACAAGCTCGGAATGCTCATTTACAGCTCGTAAACTCCGCTTCCTCGCCTGCTTGACCAGCCGAAGGCTGTTACTAACGTAGCGCCTTGCATGGCTCTAGCTCGCTAGATCGTGAACAGGTTTAAGCGGCTACGGCAAAAATAGCCGGCCACTGGCAATCAACAGCGCCTGGCCGGCGATCTTTAACCGCTCACCAGCCAACTCGCAGTGCAACTCGCCGCCACGCGCCGAACACTGGTAGGCGCTCAGCTGAGACTTGCCCAGGCGCTGCGCCCAGTAAGGCGTAAGCATGCAGTGGGTAGAGCCAGTAACCGGGTCTTCATCGATGCCGATGGCCGGGGCGAAGTAGCGCGAGATGAAATCATGCCGCTCGCCGGCGGCACTGATCAGCAAGCCCAGCCCCGGCAACTTGGCCACTGCTGCCAGGTCCGGCTGGCAAGCACGCACCGCAGCCTCGTTTGGCAGAATCGCCAGCAGCTCCTGAATACCCTGCCCCTCATGCAGCGCCAGCACGCTTTCTACCGGCTGGCCCAACGCCTGTTCGACCTCTGCGCGCAGCTCACAGGGCTGCGCCCGGCGCACGGGGAAATCCAGCACCAGTTTGTTGCCTGCGCGGCTGACACTCAGTGCACCGGACAGGCAGGTAAAATCGATCACCTCACCCGGCTCGCCATACACCTCGAACAGCACATGGGCACTGGCCAGGGTGGCATGGCCGCACAGCGGCACTTCGGCTGCAGGGGTAAACCAGCGGATATGCCAGGCCGCACCTTCCTTCACTACAAAGGCGGTTTCCGCCAGATTGTGCTCGGCGGCAATCTGCTGCATCAGGCCATCTTCAAGCCAGCTGTCCAGGCGATAAACCATCGCCGGATTACCGGTAAATGGCTGCGTGGCAAAGGCATCAACCTGGTGAAATTCAAGCTGCATGGGGCGACGCTCCTTATCTGTGATGGCGTAGAGCATGCCGCAGCACGGCAACTTGCGCCTACTACAGCGGCCGACGATTGCGCCAGTACAGCTGCACCGTCTGAATGCGCGCCGGGCAGCGACGGTGCACAGGTTAATCGCCAAAGGTTCTTAAAAATTCACTAATTCTTCACAAATCAGCAGCTTATAAATCCTGGCACGCCGCCTGCTATGACCCACCCCGGTCAGCACAACGGCGTGTCTGCCACTCAACCGACAACGACGTCATAGCACCCCTCTCCTTTCGAGACATGGGCGCTGTGACGTTTTTTTTTGCGTTTTTTGGCTTACAGGAAGACCGCTATGCGCATGATGAAACTGTCCCTGCTGTCGCTGGCCATTGCCGGCACCACCTTCAGCCACGCCGCCTTTGCCGAGGAGTCCTTCAGCAACCTGTTCAGCGAGGCCAAGCCGATCCTCGACGCGCGCTACCGCTATGAGCATGTCGATCAGGACAACGCCCTCAAGCACGCCAACGCGCAAACCCTGCGCACCCGCGTCGGCGTGCAGAGCGGCAAGTGGTACGGCCTGTCGGCGCTGATCGAGGCCGACAACGTCAGCCGCATCGGCAATGCCAGCTACAACGAAACCCGCAACGGCCAGAGCGAGTACTCGGTGGTCGCC
>NZ_JBNXUH010000078.1:0-150 GCF_050563605.1 Pseudomonas peli
CAAATATTACCCCTGGTGGGGCTCGGTCGGCACCGCCAGATGGGTATAAGAGCCAGAAGGGGCTCCAGCTGTCCGGCAACCAGCCGGGCCGCACGGTTTCACCGGGGTAGATATCGGCATCACCGGTAATTTCCGGGTCAACCAGCGCAG
>NZ_JBNXUH010000078.1:216-711 GCF_050563605.1 Pseudomonas peli
GCATGTAATCGATAAAGGCGTGGGCGGCCTTGGGGTGCGGTGCATCGGCGGGAATGGGCATGGGGGTGAAACCGTCTCTTATACACAACCGGCGGTGCCGACGACGCCCCCCCAGTGGTAGTTTTTTGGGGCGTCGGGCCCCTTAAAAAANGCATGTAATCGATAAAGGCGTGGGCGGCCTTGGGGTGCGGTGCATCGGCGGGAATGGCCMTGGTGKTRWMYCTTWTACACATCTCCCAGCCCCCSAGRCGGACCGAGSGAGTTMGMAWGCCSTCYTCTGCCTTKAAAAAAAAAAAAAMACATCTAATGCCGGCTGCTNGCATGTAATCGATAAAGGCGTGGGCGGCCTTGGGGTGCGGTGCATCGGCGGGAATGGCCATGGKGTCAAACCACACCAAAGCAACCACCCGCGGGGCTGTCTCTTTTACACAAATCCCCGCCCAACAGAAGGAACGAGCGCGCTCGTATGCCGCCCTCTGTTTGGAAAAAAAAAAA
>NZ_JBNXUH010000012.1:0-126043 GCF_050563605.1 Pseudomonas peli
TGACCACCCCCACCCCCCAACASCCCACCCTGCTSGCGCTWACCGCVSCCAKCGAGGCGSCCCGCGCSGGCRAACRGGGCCGGSGGTTTKGCGGTGGTTGGCCGNAGGNGGGGCGCSCACCCYCCCGGCGGCGCAGAAACRAAACCGCCGATACGGTGCAGAACGTGCTGGGCCAGTCGCAGCAGATCATCGATACCGGCGCGGCCCAGGTCAGCGATGTCGGCACTGCGCTAAGCAGCAACGCCGGGCTGACCGACAACCTCTCCAGCTCGATTCTGCAGCACAGCCAGGCGCTTACTCGCGCGCATCAGCAGCTGCTGCACGTACGCGACAACAGCGCCGCACAACGTGACGCCAGCCAACGCCAACGCGCCGCTAGCGCCGAACTGCTGGATGCCCAGGAGTCTCTGGTGCAGCTAGGCCAGCAGCTGGAGCAGTTGTCGCATCAGCTACATCAGCGGGTAGCCAGCGCTTAGCTACTCAGCGCCCCTCTCCCACATCTGGGAGAGGGTAAAAGCCTCGACCACTCCAGTTTGAAAGTCAGTTCTGCGCTGACAGCCGGCCAGGCTGCGGTTATTGTTTGGCCATGAACCAATCACCTCACATCCTATTACTGAGCTATCAGCCGCCCTGGCAGTGGCAACAGTTCCATAGTCACTTTGCCCTGCGCGCCCTGGCAGGGGTGGAAAGCCTGCAACCGCACAGTTACGCACGCAGCGGGCTGCTTGATGGCGTGCGCGGATGGTTTCGCGTGCAGCCGCTGGCTGATCAACCCGCGCTAAAACTGCACTACAGCGAATCGCTGCAGCCCTACTTGGCAACGCTCACCGCCAGGGTACGCAAGATGTTTGATCTGGACTGCCAGCCGCAGCAGATCAGCGCGCACTTTGCCAGCGATGCGCAGCTCGGACCGCTGGTTGCGCGTAATCCCGGTTTGCGTTTGCCAACTGCTTTCGAACCGTTTGAGCAGGCGGTGCGCGCCATTGTTGGCCAGCAGGTTACGGTCAAGGCGGCAGTGACCATCACCGGCCGCTTGGTTACGCGCCTGGGTGAACCGCTGCAGTTTGCCGATGCGCCAGAGATTCAACGGCTGTTCCCCAGCCCGACCGCTATCGCCGAAGCCAATCTGGATGGCATCGGCATGCCCGGCAAGCGCGTGCAGACCTTGCAGCACTTCGCCGCGCAGGTGGCCAGCGGCGACCTGCGTCTGGATCTGCGGGCCGGTTACACCGCCTTTGTCGAGCAGCTGTGCGCCCTGCCCGGCATCGGCCCGTGGACCGCCGAATATATTGCGCTGCGCGCCTTTGGCGAGGTCGATGCCTTTCCCGCCAGCGACCTGGGCCTGCTCAAGGCGCCGGTGTGGGGCGCGAATGGCATCGACGCCAAACAGCTCAAGGCCCGCGCCGAAGCCTGGCGACCCTGGCGCGCCTATGCCGCCGCACACCTGTGGCACAACTACTCAGAGGGCTGAACCGATGTTCTACCGCTACCACGACAGCCCGATCGGTCGCCTGCTGTTGGCCGCTGACGAAACCGGCCTGCAAAAACTGCTGATGGATATCGATGACAAGCCCTGGCATATCAGCGAACACTGGAGCCGCGCCGCCGATGAACTGGATGAAGTGTGCCGGCAACTGGATGAGTATTTTGCCGGGCGTCGGCAGCGCTTCGAAGTGCGCCTGGCGCCGCAAGGCACGGCGTTTCAGCAATCCGTATGGCAGGCGCTGCAGACCATTCCGTTTGGCCAAACCTGCTGCTACAGCGCCCTCGCCGCCGAGATTGCACGACCCAAGGCGGTGCGCGCCGTCGGCGCAGCCAATGGCGCCAACCCGATTGCCATCATCATTCCCTGCCACCGGGTGATCGGCCGTGACGGCAGCCTTACCGGTTATGCCGGCGGCCTGCCACGCAAAGCGCTGTTGCTCAAACTGGAAGGGGCGCAGCTGCCGGAACAGCGGCTGCTGAGTATTTAAAGCACGCGGCGATTCAGGGCTGAACTCGCGCCAGCACACGCGCCGGAGCCTCTAGCGGTAACGCCAGAATCAGCCCTTCGCCCGACGCCGGGTAGATGCCGGTCAGCGCGGTGATATTGACCTGATGGGAGACCAGCACTAACGACGTGCCACGGGGCTGTGCATTGATCTGCTCGATCAGCGCGGCGGTCTGCTCGCGGGCGGTGTTGAGTGTTTGGAAGAATGAATCCAGGGCTGGCAGCGCTTCGACTGCACCCAAGCCCATTTCACGGGCCGTATCCTGGGCGCGGCACCAACGGCTACTAAGCAGGCGCGGCTCAATCCACTGGCTACGCAGCAACTGTCCCCAGCGCTGCGCCTGCTCACGACCGACCTGATTGAGATTGCGCTGAGTGCGGCAATCATTCAGCTGAAAATTCGCCGGATCACCCGTGCCGGGCGCTGTGGCATGGCGCAACAGCAGCACGGCGCGGCCTTCACGCAGCGCGGTCCAGGCGTGCTTATCGCTGGCCTGAACCGCGCCGCTCAGCAGGCAAAGCGCCAATAACCACGCGCCTGCCCGCCGCATGGCTAGAACTTGACCGTGCCACGCGGGCCCATCAGCGCCCAGATGATCAGACCGATCACCGGCAGCAAGACGATCAGCAAGATCCACAGCACCTTGATGCCCGTTTCGGCGTTGCTTTTGATAACGCTGAGAATCGCCCAGATATCCAGCGCCAGAATGACCAGCCCCAGTAAACCGTTGAATGTTGAACCCATAACTTGACGCTCCTATGCGAAGAAATCGCCTAGCTAGGATAGCCGCTCGCGACCAGAGTTCAGCAGTTTGATTACTCAGCAATCATCCAAGCCAGCAAACGCGGCCGCAAAATCACCGGCTGCCGGGGTGAAAACCGGCACTTGTGGACTGGCAAACAGGCGCAACACGGCAAAGCGCGGATGCTCGCCGCCGTCGAACCAATGCGCCGTGCCGGCCGGCACCAGCATCAGATCGCCCTTCTCGCACAACAGGCTGTAGACGTACTCGCCAATATGCAGCGCCAGCAGGCCACGGCCGGCCAGGTAGTAATGCAGATGGGCCGGCTGACAGCTTTGCTCCTGACGCAGGCCACGGGCCAGTTCACTGCCCTCGCCGCGCTCATCACACAGGCTCAGAACCTCGGCGCTGGCATAGCCGTGCTGGGTCATCAACTGGTCAATCTGCACGCGGCTGGCCGCCATCAGTTCATCGCTGACAGTGCCGGCCGTGACCGGCTGCGCTACCTGCACCTGGCTGAACTGCACGCCGACGGTGGCCAGGGTGCTGGCGATGTCTTCGACGTGGGTCAGCAGCTTGTTCGGGTACTCGGGCGAGGACTGGTGGTAGACGGTCAGGCTGCTCATGGTCGGGCTCTCGTACGGTTTTAATTCAGGTGTTCAATTCGGCAAGTAAAAGCTAGGGCCGCTCATCACGCATATAGCACGCGGTAATCACCGCAGCCGCCAGGGCAATCAGGCTGGCGATGGCAAAGGTCCAGGCGGCGCCGAGGCTGTGCCAGCTGTAACCCGAATACAACGCACCCAATGCCCCGCCCACACCCGCCAGCGCGGCATACAGCGCCTGGCCCTGGCCTTGCTGGCGGTCGGCGAAGCTGCGCTGAACAAAATGCATGGCCGCTGCGTGGAAGCTGCCGAAGGTTGCGGCGTGCATCAGCTGGGCAAACAGCAGCACCGGCAGATGCCCGGCCAGGTTGCCCAGCAGCAACCAACGCAGTGCGGTAATCAAAAAACTCGCCAGCAGCACGGTACGCAGGGAGTAGCGCGCCAGCAACCTGGCCATAACCATAAACAGCACGATCTCGGCCAGTACGCCCAGCGCCCACAGCTGGCCGATCACCCCGCGCGAATAACCCAGCGCCTCCAGGTGCAGGCTGAGAAAGGTGTAGTACGGGCCGTTGCTCAGCTGCATCAGGCCGACGCAGAGATAGAAGGCGAGAATCCCCGGCCGCCGCAGTTGCTGGAGAAAGCCGCCTTGGTCCTGGGTATTGGGGCGCATCTGCGGCTGGGCATTGGGCACCCACCAGCTGCTCAGCACGATGCCGCCCATGATCAGGATCAGCGCCCAGGGATAGGCGTCCAGGCTGAGCACCTCGAACAGCTTGCCCAGGCCCACCACCGCGACGATAAAACCGATGCTGCCCCACAGGCGAATCTGGCTGTAGCGCGCGGCCTGCTCCTTGAGATGGGCAAAGGTGATGACTTCAAACTGCGGCAACACCGCGTGCCAGAAGAACGCATGCAGCGCCATGATCAGCGCCAGCCAGGCGTAACTCTGGCTGACAAAGATGCCGGCAAAGCACAGCAGCGTGCACAGTGCGCCAAAGCGCACGATAGCCAGCCGCTGCCCGCTGTAGTCACCCAGCCAACCCCAGATATTTGGCGCAATGCAGCGCATCAGCATGGGAATGGCGATCAGCTCACCGATCCGCGCGGCAGAAAAACCCAGGTGGTCGAAATACAGCGCGAGAAACGGCGCGGTGGCGCCGAGCAGCGAGAAATAGAAGAAGTAGAAACCGGACAGGCGCCAGTAAGGCAATGCCGGGCTCATGCTGGGCATAAACCCGGAACTCTGCTGCGGGACGCGCTTGGCCGCGCAGCAAGGCTCATCACAGCTGTGGCAGCACCGGCGTGCTGACCCGCACATCGGCATTCTGCGCGCGGTGGCGTAGCAGATGGTCCATCAGCACGATGGCCATCATCGCCTCGGCGATTGGCGTGGCGCGGATGCCCACACAGGGGTCGTGACGGCCCTTGGTGATGATATCCACCGGATTGCCGTGAATATCAATCGAGCGCCCCGGCGTGGTGATGCTCGAGGTCGGCTTGAGCGCCAGGTGCGCAACAATCGGCTGACCACTGGAGATACCACCAAGGATGCCGCCGGCGTTATTGGAAAGGAAACCTTCCGGGGTCATCTCGTCACGGTGCTCGGTGCCGCGCTGCGCCACGCTGGCGAAACCCGCACCGATTTCCACGCCTTTGACCGCGTTGATGCTCATCAGCGCATGGGCCAGTTCGGCGTCCAGACGATCAAAAATCGGCTCGCCCAGGCCGGGCATCACGCCTTCGGCAACCACGGTGATCTTCGCCCCAACCGAATCCTGATCACGGCGCAGCTGGTCCATATAGGCTTCCAGCTCTGGCACTTTGTCCGGATCGGGGCTGAAGAAGACATTCTGCTCGACCGATTCCCAGCTCTTGAACGGAATCTCGATGGGGCCAAGCTGGCTCATATAACCGCGAATCACAATGCCCTGGGTGGCCAGGTATTTCTTGGCGATGGCACCAGCGGCCACACGCATGGCGGTTTCGCGCGCCGAGCTGCGGCCACCACCACGGTAGTCACGCACGCCGTACTTGTGGTGATAGGTGTAATCAGCGTGGGCCGGGCGGAAAGAATCCTTGATCGCCGAGTAGTCTTTGGACTTCTGGTCGGTATTACGAATCAGCAGACCAATCGAGCAACCGGTGGTCTTGCCCTCGAAGATGCCGGCGAGAATTTCCACCTCGTCGTCTTCCTGGCGCTGCGTGGTATGCCGGCTGGTGCCTGGTTTGCGCCGATCAAGATCACGCTGCAGGTCTTCCAGGCTAATCTCCAACCCCGGCGGGCAGCCATCAACAATGGCGACCAACGCCGGGCCATGGCTTTCGCCAGCGGTGGTGACAGTGAACAGCTTGCCGTAGGTATTGCCGGACATGTGCAAAACGCTCCGCGAAAATCAGCTCCGAGGCTACGCCAGCCGGCGCAGAACCCCACTTGAGTAAAGGCGGCGAGTATACCCGTGGCGTCCGTACAGATCATCCTCGAACCTTCAGGGCGGATAAACGTCCAATCGACTCACCCCTGGCAGTCCCTATCCATGACCCGAGCTCTTCTGTTACCCCTTCTCCTCTGCAGCACCCTGCTGCAAGCCGCCCCCGACGCCGCACAGAGCAGCAACGCCCACAGCAGCGTGCAACAACCCATGCGTCTGCAGACAGACCAGGGCACGCTGCATGGCACGCTGCTCAAGCCCAGCAGCACCACGCCAGTAGCCGTGGCGCTGCTGATTGCAGGCTCCGGCCCCACCGACCGTGACGGCAACAACCCCGAAGGCGGCCAGAGCGACAGCCTCAAGCGTCTGGCGCAGAGCCTGGCCAAACAGGGCATCGCCAGCCTGCGTTACGACAAGCGCGGCGTGGCCGCCAGCCGCGCCGCCACGCCGGATGAACGCGAACTCAGTGTCGAGGGTTATGTCAGCGATGCGGTGGGCTGGGCACAGCTGCTCAGGGCCAACCCGGCTTTTGATCGGCTGATTCTGATCGGCCATAGCGAAGGCGCGCTAATTGCCAGCCTGGCAGCCGAACAGGCCCAGGCCGATGCCCTGGTGGCAATTGCCGGCAGTTCACGGCCAATTGACCAGCTGCTGCGCGAGCAACTGGCCGCGCGCCTGCCGCCGCATCTGTTGGCGCAGAGCAATCAAATACTCGACCGCCTGCTGGCCGGGCAATTCAGCCCCAAAGTGCCCAAGCAGCTGCATGTGCTGTTTCGCCCCAGCGTGCAGCCCTACTTGATCTCGCTGCTGCGGCAGAAACCCGGCGAGGCCTTTGCCCGTCTGCAGATCCCGGCGCTGATCGTGCAAGGCAGCCACGACATTCAGGTCAGCGTCGCCGATGCCCAAGCGCTACAGGTGGCCAAGCCGGATGCCGAGCTGCTTATCATCCCCGGGATGAACCATATGCTGCGCATCAGCGCGCTGGATTTAACCGCGCAACTGGCCAGCTATGACAATCCTCGGCTACCGTTGGCACAAGGGCTGGGCGAGCAGATCGCCCAGTTCATCCAGCGCAGCGGCAAAAAGCCAGCCTCCAGTTAGCCGAGCGGCGGCCGATAAGCGCATCAGGCGACACCCTAAGGTGTCGCGCACAGGACCGCCGCTTATGACCGACAGCCCCGCGCCGCAAACCGACACCGACGCTGCCCCGCAGGAAGTCGTCGAGCCAGCCCATCCCTGGGCCGAGCTTGCTCCCGAGCACTTCAGCTTGTTACGCCTGGCCGCCCTGCCCACCGACCGCCACACCGGTGCGCGGCCGCTGCGGTTTATCCAGCTAGGCCGCGTCGAACGCCTGGGCAAACAGCACAGCCTGCTGCGCCTGACCTTGCAGCTGCCCGGCCAGCGCGTGCGCAAGGAGCAGAACATCTTCGAAGTCTGGGCCAATCATGAACAGCGTACGGTGCGCTTCGGCCCCGACACTGGCCTGCTGGTACAGCCGGAAAACCGTGGCCTGGGGCGCTTTATGCTGGCTCAGGGGATTATCTGGGCACGCCAGCACTTCGCTCATTACCAGGTGGAAAACACCCCGCTGGCGAGCAAGGACGCCTTCAGCGATGAAGCCCGCGCCCGTCGCGACCACTGCCTGCAGGCCCAGGGCTTTGTGGTCGAATACCTCGACCCGCTAAAGATCAAGGCGCAATGCGGCGCGCCACGGGTCAGCGCGCTGCATGGCGACTGGCATACGGAAAAGGTGCAGATCGTCGAACTGCTGGACGCCGCCAGCATGCTGCAACAGGCCGATCAAAGCCTTCGCGAACTGGAAGTAAAAGTGCGCAAGCTTGAGGCGCGTATTGATGTATTCAAACGCGAAGACGGCGGCTTGCGCTTCACCATCACCTGCCTGGTGGCCTTCTGCGTGTTTCAGGCGGGGCTACTGATATGGATTGCCACGCGCTAGCGAATGGCGCGGGCCTGACGATACTGCCCCGGCGCAACGCCGTAGGCCTGCTTGAACTGCCGACTGAGATGGCTCTGATCGGCAAAACCCAGCTGCATAGCCACTGTCAGCGGCGCACAGCCATTTCTTAATAACGCCCGAGCCTGCTCCAGGCGGCGCTGCATCAGCCAGCTATGCGGCGGCAGGCCGGTGGCGCGGCGAAACACTCTAGCGAAATGAAACGGCGACAACCCCACCGCCTGCGCCAGTTGCTCCAGTGATGGCGGCGCTGCCAGCTGACTGGCCAGTATTTCCTTGGCGCGGCTGACCGCGCGCGGTTCATCACCCGGCGCCAGACCCTCAGGCAAGCGCGCATGGCGCTGAAACAGCAGCAGAATCGCCTCACGCCAGGCGGTTTGCAGCTGCAACGCCGAGGCGTGGCTGTCCAGCAGCTGATGCAGATTGCCGAATTGACGATGCAGCTGCGGGTCATGCAGCACGCTCAGGGCGAATGACGGCATGCCATGCTGGCCCAGTTCCAGCTCCGCCAGCACGCCGCAGACTTGCGCATTGTCCGGGTAGAAACCGCGGTAGTGCCAGCCCTGGTCATGGGCCTTGGAGCCCGTGTGCAGCTCATCCGGGTTGATCAACACCATACTGCCGGCCGGCGCCAGATGCTCGCTGCCACGGTGGCGAAAGCGCTGGGCACCCTCTTCGATCACCGTAAAGACAAAGCCTTCGTGCACATGGGGCGAAAAGCGCTGCTCGATATAGTGCGCGTGCAGCAGCTCGATACCGCCCAGTTCGCGCGCCTGCCAGAAGCGTGTTTGTTCGGTACCTGCCTGCACCATGCATCAACCGCTGAAACGCGCCTCCAGCTGCTGCTTGATGGTCGGCCAGTCATGATCGGTGATGCTGTACAGCACGCTGTCGTCCAGACGGCCATCTGCCAGGCGGCGATGGTTGCGCAGCACACCTTCACGCTGCGCCCCGAGCTTTTCGATGGCGCGTTGCGAACGCAGGTTGCTCGCCGCAGTTTTCAACTGCACACGGACCATGCGCCAGTTCTCGAAGGCATGCTTGAGCATCAGGTACTTGATGGTGCTGTTAAGGCCCGTGCCGTGCTGGCTGCGGTCCAGCCAGGTCCAGCCGATTTCTGCGGCGGGCAGGCTGCTGACAAAGTCGGCAAAACGGGTGGTACCCACCAGTTGCTCACCCAGGCGGATGGCAAAAGGCAAGGCGCACCCTTCGCGCTGTTCGAGTAGGCCTTCGCGGTACCAGTCCAGACGCTGGGTGCCATTCATATGCACCAGCTCTGCGCGATTGGCTTCGGCCAGGCTCACCAACGCCGGAATATCGGCATCGACCATGGGCTCGATGCGCAATCCGCCACGTTGCAGGGTAATCAGTTGCGGCTTGAACATAGGGTCCCTCCTCGGACAGAGTCGCAGGCGCGACACGCTAACAGGGCCGGCAAGTGTGCACAATCCACAACAGCAACAAGTTCTGCGCCAGTGCGACCTTGGTCGTGCCTGACGCACCGTCACTTTGCTGCGAGACTGGGACAAATCATATGCAGTAGGCTCTGGGCAGCCGCTGCGCTGCCAGATAAGACCCCGGCAGCCCCCTATAGTTTGTTTTCGGAGTTTGCATGACCCTGTCTAGCGGGCTGATCGCCGCGGTTGCGCTGATTTACATGGCCCTTCTGTTCGCCATCGCCTTCTACGGCGACCGCCGCGCCACGCCCATGCATCCGAAGGTTCGCGCCTGGGTGTACAGCCTGTCGCTGGCGGTTTACTGCACCAGCTGGACGTTTTTCGGCGCGGTGGGCCAGGCCGCCGAGCAGCTCTGGTCATTTCTGCCGATCTACCTCGGGCCGATCATCATTCTGGTCTTCGCACCCTGGGTGCTGCAGAAGATGGTGATGATCAGCAAACAGGAAAACATCACCTCGATTGCCGACTTTATCGCCGCCCGCTACGGCAAATCTCAGGCCCTGGCGGTGGTGGTGGCGCTGGTCTGCCTAGTCGGCGTGCTGCCCTATATCGCCCTGCAGCTCAAAGGCATTGTGCTGGGGGTAAACCTGCTCAGCGGAGCCGGCGCGGGGGCCAATGGCACCGGCGCCCAGGACACCGCGCTGATCGTCTCGCTGGTGCTGGCCCTGTTCACAATATTGTTCGGCACGCGCAATCTGGATGTCACCGAACACCACCGCGGCATGGTTCTGGCGATTGCCTTCGAGTCGCTGGTCAAACTGCTGGCCTTCCTCGCCGTCGGCGCATTTGTGACCTACGGCCTGTACAACGGTTTTGGCGACCTGTTCAACCAAGCCAAAGCCAGCCCAGAACTGGAGAGTTTCTGGGCGGAAACCGTTAACTGGCCGGCGATGATGACCCAGACGGGCCTGGCGATGATTGCGATCATCTGCCTGCCGCGACAGTTTCATGTGACGGTGGTGGAGAATATCGAGCCCAAGGACCTCAACCTGGCGCGCTGGGTGTTCCCCGCCTACCTGATCCTCGCCGCGCTGTTTGTAGTGCCCATCGCCCTGGCCGGGCAGATGTTGCTACCCGCCGGCATCACCCCGGACTCCTTCGTGATCAGCCTGCCGTTGGCCGAAGCCCATCCGGCGCTGGCCATGCTGGCCTTTATCGGCGGCGCCTCGGCGGCTACCGGCATGGTGATTGTTGCCTCGGTAGCGCTCTCCACCATGATCTCCAACGACATGCTGCTGCCCTGGCTGCTGCGTCGGCAGAACACCGAACGACCCTTCGAGGCCTTCCGCCACTGGATGCTTACCGCGCGCCGAGTGAGCATCGTGGTGATCCTGCTGCTGGCCTATGTGTGCTATCGCCTGCTCGGCTCCAACGCCAGCCTGGCGACCATCGGCCAAGTCTCCTTCGCCGCCATTGGCCAGCTGGCACCGGCGATGTTCGGCGCGCTGGTGTGGAAGCAGGCCAACCGCCAGGGCGTTTTTGCCGGGCTGTTCTTTGGCGCGCTGATCTGGTTCTACACCCTGGTCATGCCGCTGGTAGCGCGCGGCCTGGGCTGGCCAGCGGATGCCTTGCCGGGCGTGCAAACCCTGCTGTACGGGCCGATCGGCTTTCAGGTCGACCCGCTGACCCGTGGTGTGGTGCTGTCGCTGGCCGGCAACTTCCTGTTGTTTGCCTGGGTCTCCTATTTCTCACGCACCCGGGTGGCCGAGCATTGGCAGGCCGGGCGCTTTATCGGCCATGACCTGGGCAACAAGCCAAGCAACCGCAGCATGCTCGCGGTGCAGGTCGGCGACCTGTTGCTGCTGGCCAACCGCTTTGTCGGCGAAGACCGTGCGCGGCAGAGCTTTATGCGTTTTGCCTACCGCCAGGGCAAGGGCTTCGACCCCAACCAGACCGCCAACAGTGAATGGATAGCCCACACCGAACGCCTGCTGGCCGGTGTGCTCGGCGCCTCATCGACCCGCGCAGTGGTCAAGGCGGCCATCGAAGGCCGCGAGATGCAGGTCGAGGATGTGGTGCGCATCGTCGACGAAGCCTCGGAAGTGCTGCAGTTCAACCGCGCGCTGCTGCAAGGCGCCATCGAGAACATCACCCAGGGCATCAGTGTGGTCGACCAGTCGCTGCGCCTGGTGGCCTGGAACCACCGTTATATCGAGCTGTTCAACTACCCCGACGGCCAAGTGTATGTCGGCCGGCCAGTGGCCGAGCTGATCCGCTTCAACGCTGAACGCGGCCTGCTCGGTGGCGGTGATATCGAGGAGCACGTCAGCAAGCGCCTGTACTGGATGCGCCAGGGCACTGCGCACACCTCAGAGCGGTTGTTCCCCAACGGCCGGGTGATCGAGCTGATCGGCAACCCCATGCCCGGCGGCGGCTTCGTTATGAGCTTTACCGACATCACCGAATTCCGCGAAGCCGAGCGCGCGCTCAAGGACGCCAACGAAGGTCTGGAACAACGGGTCAGCGAGCGCACCCAGGAGCTGTCACAACTGAATCAGGCGCTGACCGAAGCCAAGGGCGTGGCGGAAGCGGCTAACCAATCGAAAACTCGCTTCCTCACCGCCGTCAGCCATGACCTGATGCAACCGTTGAACGCCGCGCGGCTGTTCTCAGCCGCCCTGTCCCACCAGGACGACGCCCTGCCTGCCGACGCCCGCGAGCTGGTGCGCCACCTAGACAGCTCACTGCGCTCAGCCGAAGACCTGATCAGTGACCTGCTGGATATCTCGCGCCTGGAAAACGGCCGCATCACCCCGGACCGCCACGCTTTTGTGCTGAACAACCTGTTCGACACCCTCGGCGCGGAATTCAAGGTGCTGGCAGCCGAACATGGAGTGGACTTCCGCCTGCGCGGCAGCCGCCTGCGGGTCGACAGTGACATCAAACTGCTGCGGCGCATCCTGCAGAACTTCCTGACCAACGCCTTCCGCTACGCCAAGGGCCGCGTGCTGCTTGGCGTGCGCCGCAAAGGCCAACAGCTGCGCCTGGAAGTCTGGGATCGCGGCCCGGGCATTCCCGACGACAAGCGCAAGGTGATTTTCGAGGAATTCAAACGCCTGGACAGCCACCAGACCCGCGCCGAAAAAGGCCTGGGCCTGGGCCTGGCGATTGCCGACGGTTTATGCCGAGTGCTCGGCCACCAGCTGGAAGTGCGCTCCTGGCCGGGCAAGGGCAGCGTATTCAGCGTAACCATTCCCCTGGCCTTGCACGCCGAGCCGCCCGTGCCGGTCAGCCAGCCCGAGCAGCATGGCGAGGCGCTGGCCGGTATCCAGGTGCTGTGCATCGACAACGAGGACAGCATCCTCGCCGGTATGCACAGCCTGCTATCACGCTGGGGTTGTCAGGTGTGGACGGCGCGTAATCGCCTGGAGTGCGAACACCTGCTGAGTGAAAACGTCCGCCCGCAGTTGGCGCTGGTGGACTATCACCTGGATGACGGCGAAACCGGCACCGAGCTGATGGCCTGGCTGCGCACACGCTTGGGTGAACCGCTACCAGGTGTGGTGATCAGCGCCGACGGCCGCCCCGAGCTGATCGCTCAGGTGCATGCCGCCGGCCTCGACTTCCTGCCCAAACCGGTCAAGCCGGCCGCTTTGCGCGCGCTGCTAAGCCGGCATCTAGTGCTGCGCTGATCAACCATTCAGGCGCTGACGGAACAGCGCCTGATGCTCGCGGCATTGCGCGGCTGCGAGCAGGAATACGCCGTGACCGCCGCGCTCGAATTCCAGCCAGGTGAAATCGACTTCCGGGTACAACGCCTCGACATGCACCTGGCTATTGCCGACTTCGATAATCAGCACGCCCTTTTCGGTCAGATGATCCGCCGCCTCGGCGAGCATGCGCCGCACCAGGTCCAGGCCATCGTCACCGCAAGCCAGGCCCAGCTCAGGCTCGTGCTGGTATTCGGCCGGCATATCGGCGAAATCCTCGGCATCCACGTAAGGCGGGTTGGAAACAATCAAGTCAAAACGCTGGCCCGGCAGCCCGGCAAAACCATCGCCCTGCACGGTGTACACACGCTCATCCAGACCATGGCGCTCGATATTCTGGTTGGCCACTTCCAGCGCTTCGTAGGACAGATCACCGAGCACCACTTCAGCCTCGGGGAACTCATAGGCACAGGCAATACCGATGCAACCCGAGCCGGTGCACAGATCGAGAATCCGCGCTGGCTCGATCGCCAGCCAGGGCTCGAAGTGCTGTTCGATCAGCTCGGCAATCGGTGAGCGCGGAATCAGCACGCGCTCATCGACAATAAACGGCATGCCGCAGAACCAGGCCTCGCCCAACAGGTAAGCGGTCGGTACGCGCTCGTCGATGCGCCGTGCGAGCAAAGCGTGCAGGTGCGCATGCTCGTCGTCTTCCAGGCGGCAATCGAGGTAGCTGTCGGCAATTTCGTATGGCAGGTGCAGGGCACCGAGCACCAGCTGGCGGGCTTCATCCCAGGCGTTGTCGGTGCCGTGGCCGAAGAACAGCTCCTCGCCATGAAACCGACTGACCGCCCAGCGAATGTAATCGCGCACGCTGCGCAGGCGGGTTGGGTAGGTATGTGTAGCGTCGGTCACGGCAGCTCTCCGAAGAAAAAAGTGCGCCATTCTAACAGCCTGCCGCACCTGCCTGCGTCGAGCGCAGCGCTGATCTAACGGCGCGACGCATTACTGACCATAAAGGCCGCCACAGTCACAAAGTAGACCTGCCCAAGCACCATGCTCATCAGTATAATTTTGTTACCAATTTCTAACCCTTCCCTCCCTTTCTCAAGACATCCCTAAAAATGGTCATAGATCCCTTCTCGATCACGGGCTTGCTCGTGCTGGCGATATTCCTGATTGGCATGACGCTGATCGTTTTTGAAGCACAACTGGAGATGGATAAGTTCAAGCCGGCAATGTTCATGATGTCCGGTCTGATCGTTATCGGTGCCCACTACGCGTTTTACGACCCCAATGGTTTTCAGTTCTTCCTGCACGCGCAGAGCGAGATCAAGGAAGAACTGTTCGGCCTGATCGCCTTTATGGCGTTTATGTGGATGGTGGTCGAGCTGCTCAATGAGCGGAACGTCTTCACCGCACTCAATGGCTACCTGATGCGTAAAGGTCTCGGAGCGCGCGGCATGTTCTGGGCCACCGGCGCGCTGTCGGCGCTGCTCTCGCCGTTTCTCAACAACATCACCACGGCGATGATCTTCGGCAAGACGGTGAAGAACATCTCGACCAATCAGCGTTACACCCATATTTCGCTGTGCAACATCGTGGTCGCCTCCAACTCCGGGGTGTGGTTTCTCGGCACCTCGACCAGCCTGATGGTGGTGCTGGCCGGAAAAATCAGCATCGCCGGCCTGCTGTTGCTGATCCCCTCGGCGTTGACTGGCTGGCTGTTGTTCGCCGCCACGCTGCACTTCTTCTACCTGCGCAAACTCGATGGCCAAAGCCTGATCCAGGTGGCTGACCAGGCCGAGTCCGCACTCAAACCCGGCGGCGCGGGTCTGGCGATAGTCGGTTTTTTCGCCGTATTTGGCGCGGTGCTGTGCAATATCGTGCTGAAAGTCAGCATCGAGTTCGCCATCGGTATTGGCCTGGGCATCGTCGCTCTGTATGCCTGGCTGCTGATGCGCCGCGGTATCGAGCTGCCCTGGCAGGATCAACTGCAAAAGGTCGAGTGGAACGCCCTGCTGTTCTTTATCGGCATCATCACCTCGGTGGCCTGCCTTAACCACGTCGGCTGGCTGTCGTATATCTCGCGGCTGTTTGAAGTGATGCACCCCACCGCCGTTAACGTGGTGCTCGGGGTGGCCTCCGGGGTGATGGACAACGTGCCCGTGGAAGCGGCTGCGCTGATGTCCAACCCACAGCTGGGGCTCGATCAGTGGGCGCTGAATGCGCTGATGGTGGGAATTGGCGGCTCGCTGACGGTGGTCGGCTCTGCCGCCGGGGTGATGGCGATGTCGCTGGACAAGACTTACAGCTTTGCTGTGCACCTGAAGTTTCTGCCGGCCATTCTGGTCAACTTCTTCGGCTCGCTGGGTATCTGGTACCTGCAGTTCGAACTGTTTGGCCTGTACTGAAACGAAAACGCCAGGGCATGCCCTGGCGTTTTTGATGAGGTGGCGACTTGGTGGTTAACGCGGGCACCCACTAATCCCGTTTAAGGCGCAGCTCACGTAGCACAGCGATGGAAATCGCCACGGCGAACAACAGCCAGAAGTGTTCGGAAAACAATGCAATCAGGTTCATATTGCAGCTCCTTTGCTTGAAATCGCCGTTCCTCGGCAGCCCCCCGATTCTGCTCGCCGCATAGGCGACACGCAAGATCATCGACCACAAAGGTTCACAGCAGCGCAGCACAGGCGGACAATGGTGGGACTGTCCATGCCAGCCTGGAGTTCCTGCCATGTCCACCCCACAAACGCTGTTCGCCCTCACTGGCCGCGGCCATGCCCCCGCCAGCCTGAGCAATGCGACCTTGCTGATCATCGATGCGCAAGAGGAATACCGCAGCGGCGTATTGCAGTTACCGGGGCTGGATGCCGCGCTGGAAGAAATCGCCAAACTGCTCTCAGCCGCCCGCGCCCAGGGCAGCGCCATCGTCCACGTCAAACACCTGGGCATCCCCGACGGCCTGCTCGACCCTCGTGGCCCGCGTGGCCTGCACCTGCCAGAAGCGGCGCCGCTGCCGGGCGAAATCATCGTCGAGAAGCGCATGCCCAACGCCTTTAACGGCACCGACCTGCATGAGCGCCTACAAGCCCTGGGCCACCTGGACCTGATCGTCTGCGGTTTTATGACCCATTCGAGCATCAGCACCACGGTGCGCGCCACCAAGGACTATGGTTACCGCTGCACCGTGGTAGATGCCGCTTGCGCCACCCGCGACCTACCGACACTTGATGGCCAGGTGATCAGCGCCGCCGACATGCACCGCGCCGAGATGATCGCCCTGGCCGACAATTTTGCTGCCGTGGTGCCGCGCGCCAGCGCCTTGATCTGAGTCACCGCCAGCCGCGCAGTAGTTCGCAACCCGAGCATGGGCTGGCCGCCACAGTTGAACCACGCCAGCCCACACCGGTCATACCGCCGATAACCACCGAGGAAATTGGCATGAGGAAATCGGAATGAAGCACTCCGATGGTTTCGATGCACGCCGCCTGCGCCCACGCAATGCTAGCAACTGGCGCCTGCGCCTGGGGGCTGGCCTGGCAGCGCTGTTTGCCACATTCGGCGTGCTGCTGAGCATGGCAGGCATCGCCACCTTGCTCGGCCAACCTGCCGCGCTCGGCCCACTGAACGAATCGCCAGCCACAGCCAGCGTATTTGTCGTGATCGGGCTGCTATTGCTGGTCTTCGGCGTGCTGCTCTGGCGCCGCTGCCGACGCCGCCTGCGCCGCCCCAGCGACCTGAGCATGGCCCCACATCTGATGAAAAAGCGCGACTGATTGCTTCCAGGCAACACGAATCTGGCAGCTTGGTTACACTAGCGGCCTTCGCGGAGGCCTAAATGCAAGACGACGATTTTTCCCTATTTAAAGCCGAGTTGCGCGGCGTCAAACCGATCAAGCATGACCGCGCCGACACCGGTAAGCCGAAACCCAACCGTGCCCAACTGGCCACCCTGCGCCAGGCCGCCACGGCGCGCGTGGAATCGGTCAAGGTCGACGGCCTGTCCGACCAGTTCGTGATCGATGTCGGCGCTGAAGACGCGCTGTATTGGGCCGCCAACGGCGTGCAGGAAGGCCAGATGCGCAAGCTCAAGCTGGGACAGATCAGCTTTGAAGGCAGCCTCGACCTGCACGGTATGAACGTGGAAAAAGCCCGCGACACCCTGTGGGAGTTTATTGCCGAGGCCAACAAGCTGGAGGTGCGCTGCGTGCGCATCACCCACGGCAAAGCGGTGCGCATGGACGGCCGCAAACCAATGATCAAAAGCCACGTCAACACCTGGCTGCGTCAGCATCCACAGGTGCTCGGCTTCACTTCCTGCCTGGCCAAACACGGCGGCACCGGCGCGGTTTACGTGATGCTCAAGCGCACCATGATGGATGGCCGCGACGAATAAGCTCATGCAGCTGGCGGCCTGCGCACTTGCCAGCCCGACCCTCGCGGCCTAACCTGCGCCCTTTAGAAAGACCTACGAGATTGTCCATGTCCCTGGAACAGCAATACACCGAGATTCTCGGCCAACTCGGCGAAGACGTATCCCGCGAGGGCCTGCTCGACACGCCCAAGCGCGCCGCCAAAGCCATGCAGTACCTGTGCAAGGGCTACCAGCAAACCCTCGAAGAAGTCACCAATGGCGCACTGTTCAGCTCCGACAACAGCGAAATGGTGCTGGTAAAGAACATCGAGCTGTATTCGCTGTGCGAGCACCACCTGTTGCCGTTTATCGGCAAGGCCCACGTTGCCTATATCCCCAATGGCAAGGTGCTCGGCCTGTCGAAGGTTGCACGCATCGTCGATATGTATGCACGTCGCCTACAGATCCAGGAAAACCTCAGCCGGCAGATCGCCGAAGCCATCCAGCAAGTCACCGGCGCCCTCGGTGTTGCGGTGGTGATCGAAGCGCAGCATATGTGCATGATGATGCGCGGCGTGGAGAAGCAGAACTCCTCCATGGTCACCTCGGTGATGCTCGGCGAGTTCCGCGAGAACGCCGCCACCCGCAGCGAGTTCCTCAGCCTGGTCAATAACTGATCAAGCCCTGAATCAGAAGAAGCCGGCCCCGCGCCGGTTTTTTTCTGCCTGCACGTTCTCAAGGTGCGCGGCGAGATTCCGCCAAAAGCCGCGATAAATTCGCCAGAACATGGCGAGATCACGCCACCCAGAACCGCCGAGCAACCCAGTGCAACTGCGGCAGCGCGCCGCAGTCCAACGCTTTACGGTGACGGGCATGCTTCTTGCCACTTGCCATTAGTCAGCCCCAGGCAACGCCAGTCGCCGCGCCTTGGGCCGCTGCCGTTATGCACACGACGCCCTGCATACCCTGCCCCGCGCCTGTCGCTCGCCGACGGGCCAGCACGCTATTACCACACGCCTGATCCCGTGTCGGCGCAGGTCGTCATTTTGACTTCACCGATTGAAATGGTTGGTTTAATGAAAAAGCTCCTGTTGACCCTGCTGTGCCTGAGCGTGATCGGCTGCGCCAAGCACCCCGAGCCGGAAAAATCCGTGGATGTTCTGCTGATTGGCGGCGGCATCATGAGTGCCAGCCTGGGCACCTACCTCAACGAGCTGGAGCCGGGCTGGAGCATCGACATCTACGAGCGCCTGGATCAGGTCGCCGATGAAAGCTCCAATGCCTGGAACAACGCCGGCACCGGACACTCGGCCTTCTGCGAGCTGAACTACACCCCGCAACTGGCTGACGGCAGCATCGATATCAGCAAGGCGGTGGCGATCAACGAGTCGTTCGAGATTTCCAAGCAGTTCTGGGCCTACCAGGTTGAGCGCAAGGTGCTGAACAACCCGCCTTCGTTTATCAACAACGTGCCGCATATGAGCTTTGTCTGGGGCGATGACAACGTCGACTTCCTCAAGAAGCGCCACGCAGCCCTGCAGGCCAGTTCGCTGTTCCGCGGCATGGAATATTCCGAAGACCCGGAGCAGATCAAGCAGTGGGTGCCGCTGGTGATGCAAGGCCGCGAGCCCGGGCAGAAGCTCGCCGCGACCCGCGTATCGATTGGCACCGACGTCAACTTCGGCGAAATCACCCGCCAGCTGTTCGGCTCGCTAAGCCAGCAGGACAACGTCAGCCTCAACCTGCAGCATGAAGTGCGTGGCATCGAACGCAATGCCGACAACACCTGGAACGTGCTGGTGGCCGACCTGGCCAACGGCGGCGCAGAGAAAACCATCAACGCCAAATTCGTGTTTATCGGCGCTGGCGGCGCGGCGCTGAAACTGCTGCAGATGTCCGGCATCAGTGAAGGCGAAGGCTATGCGGGCTTCCCGGTCGGCGGCTCGTTCCTGGCAACCAGCAACCCGGAAATCGTCGCCCAGCACCAGGCCAAAGTGTATGGCCTGGCATCGGTAGGCTCACCGCCGATGTCCGTGCCGCACCTGGATACCCGCGTGATTGATGGCAAGAAGGTGCTGCTGTTCGGACCGTTCGCCACCTTCTCCACCAAGTTCCTGAAAAATGGCTCGCTGCTCGACACCTTCAGCGCCCTGACCACCGACAACATCCTGCCGATGACCCACGCTGGCATCGATAACTTCTCGCTCAGCACCTACCTGATGGGCCAGCTGATGCTCAGCCAGGAAGACCGCATGGACTCGCTGCGCGACTACTTCCCAGAAGCACAGTCGGCGGATTGGGAGCTGATCCAGGCCGGCCAGCGCGTGCAGATCATCAAGAAGGACGCCGAACACGGCGGCATCCTGCAGTTCGGCACCGAAGTGGTCAGCGCCGCCGATGGCAGCATCGCCGCCCTGCTCGGCGCCTCGCCAGGTGCCTCGACCGCCGCGCCGATCATGCTCTCGGTGCTGGAGAAGACCTTCAAGGACAAGATGCAGAGCCCAGAGTGGCAAGCCAAGCTGAAAGAAATCATCCCGTCCTACGGCCAAAAGCTGAACGACGACCTGGCGCTGACCAACCAGACCCGCGCCTGGAGTAGCGAACGCCTGCAACTGGAGTTCGTTGAAGTGCCACCGCTGACCCTCACCCCAGAGGTCAGCCAGGCGCAGTAAGCCGCCTGCTGCGCAATGCAAATTGCCAGAAGCACCTTTTACCGTCGCCTCGCGCGACACACGCTGCGGCCATGGATGGCACGCAATAAAAAACCGGCCACAAGCCGGTTTTTTATTGCCCCGTAAAAAGCCTATTGCCCCTTGAACGGCACCCGCGGTTTGGTCCGTAACGGGTCGAGCAGGCCCGACAGGCCGTTATGGTCGATCTCCTGCATCAGCGCCAGCAGCCGGCCGATTTCACCTTGGGGGAAGCCTTCGCGGGCAAACCAGTTGAGGTAATTACCCGGCAGATCAGCGAGCAAGCGGCCTTTGTGTTTGCCAAAAGGCATCTCGCGGGTTACCAGCAACAGCAGGTCTTCAGGTTTCATCGCAGACTCGGCAGGGTTGGGCAATCGAGCGCGGATTATGCCGTTCGGCCTAGGGCCAGGCCAAGGCGAGAAAACTCGGGTAAGCTGCGCGCCCCTGTTTATCGACCCAAGGTTTGTCCCCGCATGATTATCAAGGCACTGCGTATCGCCCTCGGCCAGTTGATCATTCTCCTCGACTGGATCAGCCGTCCGGCCAAGCTCAAACGCACCCCGCAAGCTCAAGCGGCGGTCGAGCAAAGCGCCAGCAACCTCGCGCTATACCAGTTCCACGCCTGCCCGTTCTGCGTAAAAACCCGCCGCACCCTACACAAGCTCAATGTGCCCGTGGCCCTGCGCGACGCGAAGAACGACGCCCAGGCGCGCAGCGAGCTGGAACAGCAAGGCGGCAAGATCAAGGTGCCGTGCCTGCGCATCGAAGAAAACGGCCAGAGCACCTGGCTGTATGAATCCAAGGCGATCATCGCTTATCTCGACGAGCGCTTCGCTGCTGCCTGATCAGGCAATCGGGGCCGCCTAGCGGCCCCAACAGCTCAAGGCTGCACAGCCTGCAACTCGCTCGCGACAAACTGGCTGCCCTGTTGCTGCGCAACAAAACTCACCTTGTCGCCCACCTTGAGCCCCTCCAACTGGGCGGCGTCCCGCACCTGGAACACCATGGTCATCGGCGGCATGCCGATATTGGCCAACGGCCCGTGGCGCAGGGTGATTTTCTGGTTGGCTGCATCGATCTTGCGCACCTCGCCCTGACTTGTGGCCGCAGCACTGCTGGTGGCCGGCGCGGCGCTGTGCTGGCTGGCAAATACGGGGCTGCCCAGTACGCAGGCCAAGGCGATAACACTCAGTAGATTTTTCATGGTCGATCCTCTGCTTGGGTAAGGGGTTAGTTGGTCAGCACACGAATGCGGCCAACCATTCCTGCCTGATAGTGGCCGGCGATCAGGCAGGCGAAATCGAAGTCGCCAGCACGATTGAAGGTCCAAATGATCTCGCCACTCTGCCCCGGCCCAACATGGGCCATATAGGGCTCGTCGTGCTGCATGCCGGGAAACTTGGCCATCATCGCCGCATGCGCGTTCAGATCCGCCTGAGTACCCAGGACGAACTCATGCAGCAACTTGCCCTGGTTACGGTGCACAAAGCGGATGGTCTCGCCCTGCTTGACCTCAAGCTGGTCGGGGCTAAAGCGCATCTGGTCGCTCATGCCTATTTCGATGGTGCGGCTGACCTGCTCAAGGTCACCGGCAATACCCCAGGGTTTCTGCTCTTTGACTACGGCAGCGCTGTGCTGCGCAGCGTGTTGTTCGCTATGGGCCAGCGCTGAACCGCTAAGCAGCAAGCCCGCCAGGGCGAATGCCAACGGCAAATAAGCTGTCTGTTTCATGGGTCTACCTCCTCAATGGCCTGCATGGCCGCTAGGTTTACGCACCTGCACTTCGACCGGCTCGCCAGGCGGCTGCTTGAGCGGCATCGACTGCCCACCGGCCTCGCTCGAACGCGCCGGTTTGGCCAGCTCCCCTTTCCACTCATAGGCCACAGTGCCGGCCGGGTGCTTGAACCAGCCCGGGTCGCGGTAATCGCCTGGCGCTTGATCCTTACGCACCTTGAGCACGGTAAACATGCCGCCCATTTCCACCGAGCCGAAGGGGCCGTCGCCGGTCATCATCGGTGCGGTGTTGTCCGGCAGGGGCATCTGCATTTCCGCCATATCGGCCATGCCGCGTTCGCCCATCACCATATAGTCGGGGATCAGCTTGGCGATCTTGCGGGTCATATCGCGGTGGTCTACGCCAATCAGCGTCGGCACGTCATGCCCCATGGCGTTCATGGTGTGGTGGCTCTTGTGGCAGTGAAAAGCCCAGTCGCCCTCCTCATCGGCAAGGAACTCAACCTGACGCATCTGCCCCACGGCAATATCCGTGGTCACCTCCGGCCAGCGCGAGCCCACTGGCGTCGGCCCGCCATCGGTGCCGGTCACTTCGAACTCGTGGCCATGCAGATGGATCGGGTGGTTGGTCATGGTCAGGTTGCCGACGCGCAGACGCACGCGGTCGTCCTTACGCACCACCAGCGGGTCGATGCCGGGAAAGATGCGGCTGTTGAAGGTCCACAGGTTGAAGTCGAGCATGGTCATGATCTTCGGCGTAGCCGCGCCGGGCTCGATGTCGTAGGCGTTAAGCAGAAAGCAAAAATCCCGATCCACTTCGCTGATCAGCGGGTGGTGTTCCTTGGGGTGAGTGACCCAAAAGCCCATCATGCCCATGGCCATCTGGGTCATCTCGTCGGCGTGCGGGTGGTACATAAAGGTGCCCGGGCGGCGCGCGACAAATTCGTAGACAAAGGTTTTGCCCACCGGGATCGCGGGCTGGGTCAGCCCTGCCACGCCATCCATGCCATTGGGCAGGCGCTGGCCGTGCCAATGGATGCTGGTGTGCTCGGGCAGCTTGTTGGTGACGAAGATGCGCACCCGATCGCCCTCCACCACCTCGATGGTCGGCCCCGGCGACTGGCCGTTATAGCCCCACAGATGGGCCTTGTAGCCGGGCGCCAGCTCACGCACCACCGGCTCTGCAACCAGGTGGAACTCCTTGACGCCGTTGTTCATGCGCCACGGCAGGGTCCAGCCGTTAAGCGTCACAACCGGGTTGTAGGGCCGGCCGTTCTGCGGCTGCAGCGGCGGTTGGGTGTCGGCGCTGCCCTGCGACACCGCCTCCGGTATGCCGGCCAGGGATACCCGGCTGACCGCCGAGGTGGCGACAGCTGCAGTAATCGCGCTGGCACCGAGAAAGAAATCACGTCGTGAAACCATGGGAAATAGTCCTTGATCAGTGCCCGGCGGGCTCGTCGGTGGCGGCCATAGCCGGTGTGCTCGGTGACAAGCTGGGTGCGCCCAACAGGACCATATCCAGATCAGCCTTGGCGATCCAGAAGTCGCGCTGCGCCTGCAGATAGCCATCGACCGCGAGGATTTGTTTGCGCGCATCGGCCAGCAGCTCGAAGGTGCTGATAAACATGCCGTTGTACTGCAGGACATTTTCCTCAGCGATACGCGCGCGCAGCGGCAGCACCTCGTCACGGTAATGCCGGGCAATGTCATGGCTGGCCTGGTAACCCAGGTAGGCCTCGCGCACTTGCGAGCGCGCGTTGATTGCCGTGGCAGCGGCGCGATTAAGCATCTGCCGGTACTGCGCCTCGGCTTTGGCCACCTTGGCCCCACTCCAGTCGAACAGCGGCAACTCGACGCTGATCTCGTAGCCACGCTGGGTCGGCTCCTCATTCGAGCGATTGTTCACCACGCCCAGCTCCAGCACGTTGATAAAGCGCGTGGTCTTGCTCAGCCCCAGGTTGCTGGCCAGCCGCTCGGCGTCCAGGCGCACGGCCTGGATATCCAGACGCTGAGCCATGGCCAGACGCTCGACATCCGGCAACTGCTCAGGCTTAGCCGGCAACTCGGGCAGACGCTCTGGCAAGCTGAAATCAATCTGCTCGCCCCACAAGCCGAGCAAGCGGGTCAACTGCTCGCGGCTCTGTATCCGAGCCTGTTCGGCGCGGATCAGGTTAAGTCCGGCATCGGCATAGAAGCTCTGCTCCTGGGCGCGCTGCAAGGTGCTGTAGTTACCCACCGCCGCCAGCCGCCGGGCCAGCTCAGCCGATACCTCGGCCGCCTGCATCACCTGTTGCATATAAACCAGGCTTTCCTGCGCTGCCACCGCGCGGTACCAGGCCTTGCGGGTCTGGCTGGCCAGCTCAAACAACGCCAGGCTGGTCTGCCGCTGCACCTGCTCAAAGCGCTTGGCCTCCATGCCGGAGGTCAGCGGCATGGCGATCAGCCGCGCCAGGTTGATATGCAGGCCGCGCTCGTATTCCACCTCGCTGCCCTTCTCCAAACGCCCGAAGGAAAAGCCCGGATTGGAGATACGCCCGGCCTGCACACGCTCGGCTTCGCTGATACCCAGCTGATCGAAGCTTGCCTGCAAATCGCGGTTATTCAGCAAGGCAACCTGCACTGCGGCATCCACCGTCAGCGGCTCGGCCAGCAACTCGGCGACCCGTTCGGCCACCTGGCTACGCTGCTCCGGGGTTTTCACCCAGGTCACCTGCTTGTCCAACTGCGCCTGGCTGGTCTGCTCGACCTGAGTAAAACCACCATCCTGGCTAAAGCTGGCGCAGCCGCTCAGTAGAACAACCATTGCGCAAAGCCCGACGCGGCTCGTCATGCCACTCGATCTAGTGATGGCCATGGTGCGCCTCCATTGGCTTGGTCGACGGCTCGGCGGGCTGCTGCGCCGGAGTTGTCTGGGTATCGGGCTCCTGGGCATACGGTTCTTGGGAATAGGTGCGCCAGCCGCCGATCCGGCCAACCAGATCATTGGCCTCGCGCCAGTCGTGCAGCGGTTGCGCGCTAAAACCCTGGTAGGCCTTGAGTGGCGATTGATAGTGCAGAGCCGGCGTGGCGGCTTGAGCGTCCAGCGGGTCGGGCGACTCGGCCCAGCTGCCGGCCGGCAGCAGCCATGCCAGGCAGATAAACGCCTGCCGGCGGGCAAAGAGAAAACGCATCATCGAATAGTCTCGCGTGCAGCGGCGCGCCTGCACTGCGCAGGCAAACACCGACTAATAGCTAAATACGCGTTACGCGGGCCTGGGCAGCAACTGCGCCAGGTGCGTCAACGCACGGTTTGGCTTAGGCGAGAAACAGGCGTGGGGGTCTTTCGGGGGTTTCGGCGATAAAGCCGACAAACTGATCCAGTCGCGCCAGGGACGGCTCGACCGCTTGCAGCGGAGAATTGCTGGCAACCACTGTGCTCAGGGCCGCCGCACCGACACAAAAGGCGCAGAGGCTGCACAGGCTGTTATCGGCAATTGGCATGGACTTGCTGGAGGTGTCGCTGGCGTGATGTTCACCATGGGCCGAGGCCTCAATAGGCTGAGCCATCACCATCGCGCCCGGATGATGCGCCGCCATTTGCGGATCAACCTGGGCCATCGCCCCGCTCTGCTGGGTTACCGCGCATAACTGCATACTGATGGCCGCCATGCTCTGCGCCGGGAGGGCGAGCATTAGCATCCAGATCAGAGCGGTACGCAGAGCTTTACCCATGGTGCGAGTTTGTCTTCAGCACGGTTGATGGGTCGGATTATCCACCCAATAGGCCATTTGTCCACACCCGAGCATGGGCAAATGCCCCCGTAGCTGGCTATGATCGGAGCCCATGACCAGCACCCCACCCTTGCGCCAACCCTGCCCACCCGGCGCCTGCGATTGCGGGCGCGAGCAACTGTTGCAGCAAGCAAACAGCGATGTGCGCATCCTTTTGCTTACCCGCACCGAGGAAAAGCGCCTGCTAGAGCGCCTGGAAAACCTTGAAAGCCTGGCGGACCTGGAAAAGCTGCAACGGCGCATCTACGAGCAACTCGGCGTGCGCGTCGCCGTCGCCCCCGGTTTCAACGAAGTGCGCAGCATGCGCGGCATCGCGATTCAGATCGATGAATTACCGGGGCTGTGTCGCAAAACCCGCCAGGCAATCCCCACCGCCATCCGCCGCGGTTTGGAAAAACGCCCGCAGATCGCCTACGACCTGCTTAACGCCCATGACCTGTTTCGGGATATTTAAGGGACTGGGGGCGGATGGTCGTGAGCTGGCAGAAAATGGCTAGAGGCGGGCCTCGATCATTTGCCCATTGCCGGTGACCGCGCGATTGACAGGCCCGCAATAATCAGCAGAATCGCCGTCCTTTTTTCGCGACTGGAAGTCCCTCGTGCAACGGATTGTGATTTTGGGCAATGCTGGCAGCGGCAAGTCCACTCTGGCTCGTGCCTTGAGCAAACACCTCAGTTTGCCCGTAGTGCACCTGGACACACTGTTCTGGGAGCCTGGCTGGGTCGAGCCAGACGCTGCGCAGTTCCGTGAAAGGGTCCGCAATGCGCTCACAACTGATGCCTGGATCTGCGAAGGCAACTACGCCCGACGCACTTTTGACCTGCGCCTGCCCAGCGCCGACCTGATCATCTGGCTTGATACGCCGCGACTGACCTGCCTGACGCGCGTTATCGTTCGTAGCGTATTGAACCGACCTCGCCCCGACCTTCCAGCAGGCTGTAGAGAGAACCTCGACCGGGCATTCCTGGCTTTTCTTAAATTCGTATGGCAGTTCGACCATGGCTACCGCCAAGGTATCGACGCAGTGCGTATGGCCATCGGTCCGAAGGTGCCAACGATGCATTTACGAGGCAGTCGAAAGATTGCCACCTTCCTTGATGGGTTGCCCGCAACACCTGCAACTCGGTCCAGCTAGAGCAATTGACGACCAGAAGAAAGGGATTACTACTCGTGGCAGAACAGTTCATTCGCCCACTCGCGCTCTGCATTTTTCATCATCACGGAAAAATACTGGTCAACCAATTCCACGATGCCGTTGAAAACATGACGCTGTTTCGCCCCATTGGTGGCGGCATTGAATTCGGCGAAAGGAGTCACGACGCCATCGTCCGGGAAGTGCAAGAAGAACTGGGCCGTTCGATCAGCGATATTCGCTTGATTGGCACGCTGGAAAGCATCTTCACCTACGCAGGCAAACCAGGGCACGAGATTGTTCAAGTCTACGATGCACGGTTTGACGACGCAGACGTCTATGAAAAACCTTGGCTAGACGGCCACGAAAGCGATGGCGCGCCGTTCAGAGCCAAGTGGCACTCCAGCTCCAGTTTCACCCCTGCATCACCGCTAGTACCTGAGGGACTCTACGATCTGCTCAAGCGAGCATTGCTGCTGTAACGGCGCAAAGGTAGGCCGGGGCTGGCCGTATGCCAATTAAGGCGATGTTGGCATAGGACGCAATTTTCAAACTCAAGGATCAGGCACATGGCATTCCTGCTAGAAAAAGCGCCCATTACTACCGCCCTGATGGAGGCTGACTTGGAGGATGCTCCTGGGCTCGACCTGCTTGCGACAAAAGCATGCCCTGTGGTTGTGCGGATGATTGACGGCATGGAGCACCTGCTGGTGTTCAAACATCCGCTAGCGGGTTACCAACTGGTGAAGGGCACCATTGAATTGGCTGAGCGGCCTGCCCATGCAGCCGTACGTGAGCTTGCTGAAGAATCGGGCATTCGTAATGCCCAGGCAGTAAGGGATCTAGGCAATTGGAACGCCGGGTACGAACAACAGATCTGGTCGTTTCAGCTTTGTGAGGTTGCAGAGTCGCTGCCCCACCAGTGGCGCTTCGACACACATGATGATGGCGGACATGTCTTTGAGTTCTTCTGGCATCCGTTGAAAGCGGATTTGCCCACGCCTTGTCACACGCTGTTTCAGGCAGCCTGGGCACAGATCAGAAACCGACTTTACGCCACCGACGCGGACACACATAAGCCCTTACAGGTGCTTTTACAGCAGGTCATCGCCACTCCAAAAAGCTAACCTGATTCGTACCGACTATGCCGAGGGAAACCTCAATCCCTCGCTAAGAAATCCTGCATGCACCTGACCTCGCTTCGACCCAAGCGCTTGCAGCCTCAGCGACGCCGTGTAGAATCCCGCGCCCGAAAATGCAGGAGACAACACGTTGGCCATTCACTATTACGCGTCCCAGGAAAATGTTGCATGCGGGCGCACTGGCTCGAACCTGAACAGCACCCAGGACGTTACTCAGGTGTCATGCAAGCTCTGCCTTCGCACCCTTGAAAAGGGCGCTACTGAACCTGTACGCAAGACACCCACCCTGGCTGAGCTTAGAGCCGAAGCAAAAGCCGCCAAAGCTGCCCTCGCAGCAGCTGAAATGGCGAAGGCGGCCCCTACCCTGACCCCTCGCGCCGAATGGCAGCAACGCCTGAAGCAACTGCCAGGTAAAAACCGCATCCCGCGCGGCGTAGTTCGGCAGACATTTATCTAATCGACTACCGACCCCGACCAGCCCACAACCTGCTGCGCGATGCATAGCAAGTGCTACTGAGGCTGCTTGAGCCGTGGGCAGTTGGGGCACAGTTCAACCTCTGGCAGCACGTAGCGGATGCAGCACAAGCGGCGCTGCCGCCAAGGGCGTACCTGGCCGTCGGCGTGCTCGATATCGATATAGCGGATAGGTGCATACAGCGGGTTGCGCGAACCATCCGGGCGTTGCGTGGCGCTCAGTAGGCGCTGGCCATCGAGCAATAGCTGCGGCTGATCGCTGCGCTTTTGCAGTTGCCCGAGCCAAGCCTCGAAGTAGTTGCCGGCGTTGCTCCAGAGCACTTTCGCCGATACTCCGGTATGGGCGCAGAGCGCCTGGATAAAGGGCTGCAGATTGTCATCGAGCAGATGGGCAAAGCGCTCGAAGGGATTCTGCGGCGGTGGTAGCGGCTCGCACGGCCCAGGCAGTTTGAACACCAGCGGCAAACCTTCGCCATCGACGATGATCGCCAGCTGTTCGATCCGCAGCGGCATGCGTTGGTCCAGCAGCAGCGCCGCACTGATCACCGGCGGAAACAGGCGCATAAAGTACTGATTGGCCCAGATCGACGCCAAGCCGCGCTGGTCCGCGGTCGCGAACTGCGGACGGAAGCGTGCCATCAACGTACTCAGTGTCTGCGGCTGAAGGAATTGCGCGCCACTGATTGCCTCGCGCGGATCATCCGCCGCCACAAAAACATTGCGGTAACGCGCCAGATCGCCACTGAACAGCGTGGCCAGCTCGGACAACATCTCTCCTTCCACAGAGGTATCCGTTGAGGTGGCTGGAGCAGCCGTTGCAGACAAATCAGTCGCCTCAGCAACAGCGTTCTTCTTGGGAAAATCCTTGGCGTGCAATGCCTTCATCCGTCAAAAAACACCAATAGTAACGCTAACGATTAGCGTTTGCGAAATACTGATTCATTACTTAAGATGCAGCCCGCGCCCAATCTAGAGCGGTTATGCACATGGATGATGTAGGACAGTCGAAAGCAGCCGTGCATCTGGCGATGCTGATCAACCTGCTTTCCATCGGCAGCCTGATGATGGTGATGCCCCTGGGTCCGGACCTTGTGCGCGACCTCGGCATGCAGGCCAGCCATGTTGGCTATATCAGTGGCGGCGCCACGCTCGCCTCGGCCCTGAGCATGGCTCTGGCGGCGCCCTGGCTGGATCGTCTGCAGCGCAAACAGGCGCTGGTGATCCTTCTGACCCTGCGCTTCGCCCTGCTGATGGCCTGCGCTCTGACCAGCAGCGCCGAACAGCTGATTCTGTTGTTTGTGCTCTCCGGCCTGGTTGCCGGGCCCATGGGCGCGCTGCTGATGGCAAGCATGCTCGACATCATCCCGCCGGCCGAACGCGGGCGAAAACTCGCCTATATCGGCATGGGCTTTTCTCTGGCGGCGATTGTGGTGGTGCCCCTGGCTCTGGAGCTGGCGCTGCGCTGGAGTTGGCAAGCGCCCTTTATCGTTTTCGGCGGTGTGGGCTTGGCGCTGGCGTTGTTGTGTCACCTGCTGCTGCACATTCAGGCCAGCGCTTCTCGGCCCAGCGGCTCGGTGCTGCCGTTGCTGAAATCGCCGCTATGCCTGGGCGCACTGGCGATCACCGCGTTGCAGATATTCGGCCACTTTCTGCTGGTGCCGCATTTCTCCAACTACTTCCAGTTCAACCTGAATTTTCCGCGCGAGCAGATCGGCCTGCTGTTTCTCTGCGGCGGCCTGGCCAGCCTGGCGGCCATGCGCCTGGGCGGTATCTGGATCGACCGTGGCCAGGCATTGACGGTGATTCTGCTCAGCAGCGGCGGTTTAGCGCTGACCACGCTGCTGGGTTTCGCCATGCCGATTGGCCTGTCGATTTACCTGGTCTTCGTGCTGTTTATGGCCGCCAGCGCAGTGCGCACCAACAGCAGTATGACCATCGCTGCAGTGATCCCGCCGCCGCACCAGCGCGCCGCCTTTATGGCGTTTCAGGGCACCGTCAGCAATGTCGCGGCCGGGCTCGGCAGCCTGTTTTCGGCGCTCTACCTGAGCACGGGTGCAGACAACCAGCTTCAGGGCTTCACCCAGTTGAGCGGCTTTTATGTGGTCGTCGGAATACTCACGGGGGTGGGTATGTGGTTGCTCCAGCGCGGTATCCGGCGACGCGACGCCGCCAGCCACACCGCAGGCATAACAACACAGGCGGGCTGAAACCGCCGATCACCAGTGATCAGCTGTAAACGCGTCAACACCTACTCAAATGGAACCTGTCATGTCTTTTGTCAGAAACATCAATCGCCGTCGCGCCATCTCGGTGGGCGTACTGGGTGGTCTGCTGCCTTTCGCGGCGCTGGCCGACAACAGCGTCACCCTGGAAGACAGCATCGTCACCGCCTCGCAAACGGCCCACAGCCAGTTGAGCGTGCCCGCCAGCGCCTCGGTCATCACCCGCGCTGAACTGGAGAAGATGCCGGTCTATGACCTGGCCGATGCGGTAAAGCGCCTACCTGGCGTACACATCAATACCTCGTCGGCCTATGGCCGCAAGGAGATCAAGATTCGCGGCATGGATTCGGACTACACCCTGCTGCTGGTCAACGGCCGCCGCATCAACTCGCGTGACGCCCTGACCTCCAATTACGCCAACGACTTCGACCTGTCCTCGATCCCCATGGCAGCGGTTGAGCGCATCGAAGTGATCCGTGGCCCGATGTCTTCGCTGTACGGCGCCGATGCCCTCGGCGGCGTGGTCAACGTGATCCTGCGTCAGCCCACCAACAGCACCGAAGCCGGCGTGGCCTACAGCTACGAGCACCCGACCAAGGGGGATAACGGTGACCGTCACATCAGCAGCGGCTACCTCAGCGGCGCGCTGATTGAAGACAAGCTGCTGGGCAATCTGATTGTCGAATCCACCGACCAGGCCGCCTGGCAAACCGACAAGCTCAGCCTCAAGGGCACCGACGCCACGGAAAAGCGCCAGGGCGCCAATGTGCTGGGCTCACTGAGCTGGTTGCTCGACGAGCAGCAGAGCATCGACCTGGACTTCAGCCACCGCAAGGATGAGCGCAAGGCACGCTGGAACAACGCCGGCGCCCCTGCCCCGCTGGTCACTAATGAGCAGGAAATGGATCGCACCACTTTCGGTCTGTCCCATAACGGCAACTGGGACAGCTTCAACTCCCGCGTGCGCTACTACTACGAAAAGGTCGACCTGACCGACGACTCGCAGATCATGACCACCCTGCGCGGCCGTGTGGGTGAAGTGGAGCAGAATAACCACACCGTAGACGGCCAGATCTCAACCACCTTGGGCAGCCATCTGCTGACCGCTGGTAGCGAGCTGCGTCGTACCACCCTGGAGCACAACCAGAACCTCGGCGAGGAAACCGAAGTCGACCAGAAAGCCGTCTACCTGCAGGACGAGTTTTCCCTTGGCGCCCTCGATATCACCCTCGCCGGACGCTGGGATGACCACGAAGTATTCGGCGGCGCATTCAGCCCGCGCCTCTACGGCATCTACAACCTAACCGACAACTGGGTGCTCAAGGGCGGTGTCGGCAAGGCCTTCAAGGCACCGGACATTACCCAGTCCGACGAGAATTACAGCGTGCTGGCTTGCCGTGGTATGTGTCAGATCGTCGGTAATCCGGACCTGAAACCGGAAACCTCGGTCAGCTATGAGCTGGGCACCCTGTATCAGGACGAGCGCCTGCAAGCCGGCATCATGTTCTTCAACAACGAGATTGAAGACATGATCGTCAGCGACAGCTGGCGGCCGCCGCTCTACCGGCCACGTGTCATGACGTACACCAACGTCAGCAAGGCGCGTATTCAGGGTTATGAGCTGCAGGGCAGCTACGCCTTTACCGATGCGGTTACAGCACGTGCCAACTACACCTATTCCGACGCCGAAAACCGTGACACGGGCAACGAGCTGAACTACAGCCCGAAGCACGTTGGCAATATCGGCCTCGACTGGCAGGCCCTGCCGAAACTGGGTCTGAACCTGGACTACCAGTACACCGGCAACCAGATGCTGGTCATCCCCAACAACGCCTCCAGTGTTGAATCGGACGCCTACCACACCGTCAGTCTGGGCACCAAGTTCCAGGCCACCAAGGAGCTCGCGCTCAAGGCCGGGGTAAACAACCTGACCGATAGCAAACGCGATGACGTGGCGCAGTCCATCGACCATCTCCTGATGGGCCGCACGGTATTCGTCGGCTTTAGCTACGACCTGTAACACCCGTACCCCGGCGACACCTGTCGCCGGGGTTACACGAATTCTGCCCAGTAGAACCATGAGCCAACTAACCCGCACCCTCCATATTCAGCAACGTCACGTCCTGCTCGCCGGCAGCCTGTTACTGCTCGGCCTGCTGGCACTATCCCTGGCCACCGGTGCCGGGCAATACGGCGCGTCGGATGTGCTCGGTTTTCTAATGGGCAACCCCAGCAGCCTGGCCGATGACAAACTGGCCATGGTGGTTAACAGCCTGCGCCTGCCGCGCACCCTCGCCGCGTTGCTGGTCGGCGCCAGCCTGGCACTGGCCGCTACCCTGTTGCAAAGCGCCACCCGCAACCCACTGGCCGAACCCGGCCTGCTCGGGGTCAACGCTGGCGCGGTGCTCGGCCTGGTGGTCGGGCTGATCTACTTTGGCGTCGAATCGACCCAGGGTTACCTGCTCTGGGCCGGTGCCGGGGCGCTGCTGGGCAACCTGCTGGTGCTCGGCATCGGCGTAATGCTTGGCCAGGCCAGCCCGCTCAAGCTGATCCTCGCCGGCATGGCGCTGGCGGCGGTGTTCGGCGGCATCGCCAACTTTCTGTTGCTCTCCACCCGGGTGGCGCTGGAGCAGTTTCGCTACTGGAACCTCGGTTCACTGTCGGCCTCCGAACTGTCGGCAGTGAGCACGGTCAGCCCATTGGCGCTGCTCGGCCTGGTGCTCGCCGCCCTGCTCTGCCGGCAACTGACCCTGATGCAGATGGGCGACAGTCAGGCCCGCGCCCTGGGCATTTCGACCACCTGGGTGCGCGTTGGTGTGCTGCTCGCCGCCACCCTGCTGACCGCCTGCGCCATCGCCCTGGCCGGACCAATCAGTTTTGTCGGCTTTCTGGCTGCCTACAGCGCGCGTCTGCTGGAACCGGTAGCGCTGCTACGCCAGCTGTTGTTTTCCAGCCTGTTCGGCATGCTGTTTCTGCTCGCCGCCGACATCCTCGCGCGCTGGTTGGTGCAACCCTACGAGCTGCCGGTCGGCACCCTCCTCGCTGCGCTAGGCGCACCGGCCTTGATCGCCATCGTTCTGCGCGGCGGCTTCCGTTCTCTATTGGCGGTGAAGTAAACATGCCCAGCCATCAACCCTCCGGGCTCTGGCATCTGCGTCTGGGTCAGCTGAACCTGCTGCTGCATCGGCGCACCTGGCTGCTCAGCCTGCTGGTGCTTACGGTGCTGTTGGCGCTGGTGATCATGGCCATCAGCCTCGGCTCCGGGCGCATGGGCGTGCTCGATGTGCTGGCCACACTGAGCGGCCAGGGCAGCAAGCTCAATGACATCATGGTGTTCAAGATCCGCATGCCACGGGTCGCCGCTGTGGTTGTCGCAGGACTCGCCATGGGCATGGCCGGCTGCCTGATCCAGACCCTGGTGCGCAACCGCCTGGCCACCCCGGATATGGTCGGGGTCAACGAAGGCGCATCGCTGGCAGTGATCGGTTTTGCTCTTTATTTGACTGTTGGCAGTTGGCCCTGGTGGGCCTCGCCGTTGGGTGCGGCGCTGGCTGCGGTAGCGCTGTTCGTGCTGTGCCGCCGGCCTGGCGAGCAGGGTTATCTGTTTATTGTGATTGGTATCGCCCTGTCGGAGCTGCTCGGCGCCATCGGTGATTTTATGATGGCCACGCAGCCGCTGGTGCACCTGGGCAGCATCTACCTGTGGACCATGGGCCATTTCGCCGGAGCCAGCTACCAGACGGTCACACCAATTGCGTTGATTCTGTTGGCGCTCTGCCCGCTGCTGGCCTGGCTTAACCGCCCGCTGGCGCTGCTGCGCTTCGGCGAGGCGACGGCGCAGAACCTCGGCATCAAGGTCGCGGCGCTGCAACTGGCAGTGCTTGGCGTGGCGATTCTGGTGGCGGCGCTGGGCACCGCCATCGGCGGCCCGGTGATATTTATCGCCATGGTCGCGCCGATCATCGCCTCCTGGCTGGCCCGCGATCACCTCGCGCCGATTTGGCTGGCAGCGCTATGTGGCGCGGTGCTGCTGGTGGGCAGCGACACCCTGGTACGCCTGCTGGCACAGCCCGAAGAAATCCCCACTGGGACCATGACCCGCCTGCTTGGCGGCGTTCTGCTGCTGATCCTGTTGCTCAAAGACCGCAAAGGCTCCGATTGATGCCCCTGTTACCCACGCCGATACCCCAGCCCCTACCTGCGCAACTGCGTGCGCATAACCTGAGCTTCGCCTACCAGGCCAAGAGCGTGCTGCAGGACGTCTCGTTCGAGCTGCCCAAGGGCAAGCTGATCGGCATTGTCGGGCCCAACGGCAGCGGCAAATCCACCCTGCTCAAGCTGCTGGCGCGGCAACTGCCATTGCAGGGCGGCCAAGTCGAACTCAACGGCATACCGCTGCAACGCTACGCAATGAAAGCCCTGGCCCGCGAGCTGGCCTTTCTGCCGCAGCGCCCGGTGATGGCCGAAGGCATTCGCGTCGAACAACTGGTGCAATACGGCCGCCATCCGCACCAGGGCTGGTTCAACCAGTGGAGCGCGGAAGACGCCCGCCAGGTCGCCCGCGCCCGCGATGCCATGCAGCTGCAGGACATCTGGCAACAGGTCGCCTCCTCGCTGTCCGGCGGCCAGGCCCAGCGCGCCTGGCTGGGCATGATCCTGGCGCAGAACACCGACCTGGTGCTGCTCGACGAACCCACCAGCGCTCTGGATATCGGCCACCAGGCCGAGGTTATGGAAGCGGTGCTGAATATCGCCGGCGAGGGCCGCACCGTGCTGATCGTGATTCACGACCTGGGGGTGGCCGCGCGCTACTGCGATGAAATCATCGCCCTCGACAACGGCCGTATCGCCGCCATGGGCCCGGCCCGCGAGGTGATCAATAAAACCCTGGTCGACCAGCTCTACCACACCGACGTGGACATCCTCGCGGCGCCTGATGACGGCGCCCCCGTGGTGGTGCCACGCCGGCGCAAGCCCGCCCACTCTGAACAGGACTAATCCGATGACTACTCTATTGCGCTGGAGCCTGCCCCTGCTGCTGGTCAGCCAGCTGTTAAGCGCGGCCGCCGTGGCCGACACTCGCCAGATCGAAGACGCCTTCGGCAACCCGGTTACTGTGCCGAGCGCGCCGCAACGGGTAATTACCCTCAGTGAACTGGATCTGGATGCGGCGCTGGCCCTGGGCATCACCCCAGTGGGCACGATTAACGGCCGTGGTCAGGCCGCGCCGCCGCGTTACCTCGACAGCCAAGCGGTGGCCGGGATCAAGGTAGTCGGTGATATCGACAACCCCAACCTGGAAACCCTGCTGGAGCTGGAACCCGACCTGATCCTCACCGGCCCGGTAAAACCCGAGCAACTGGCGATCCTCAATGAAATCGCCCCAACAGTGATCACCTTCGCCTGGGCCAAACCCTGGCAGGAAAGCCTGCAACGCACTGCCAACGCGCTCAACCAAAGCGCTGCCGCCGATGCGCTGCTGGCACGCTACAACGCCCGCGCCGCCGAAGCCCGCGAACGCTTGAAGGCTCACCAGGGCGAGACCTTCAGCATCGTGCGCTGGAACCCCAAAGGCCCGTCCTACATGTTCAAGGATGCTTTCGCCAGTAGCGTGATCAGCGACCTAGGCCTGGTTCGCCCGAGCTACCAGCAAGACCCCGGGCACACCCACTCCATGGCCCTCAGCCTGGAGTCGCTGCAACTGCTGGATGCCGACTGGCTGGTGATCGGCACCCTGAGCACCAGCGGCGAAGCCGTGGAAGCCCTGCAACAGGCCGAACAGACCCCAGCGTTCAAGCAACTGTCGGCAATCCAGGGTAAACGCTTCGGCGCAGTCGATGGCTCACTCTGGACCTCGCTCGGCGGCCCGCAAGCAGCGTTGCAGGTGATCGCTGATATTGAGCAGCTGCTCGGCAAGGCCGACGCTCAGCCGCTCAAGAACTAAGCGATTGGACCGTGCGTAGCCAAGATGCAATCCGGGCTACGTACAACTTATTCAGGAGCCGGCAGGCGCTTGCGATCCAGCTTGCCACTGGCGGTTTTCGGCAGGCTGTCGAGTAGAAGAATGCGCGCCGGAATCATGTAGTGCGGCAGCCATTGCTGCAGCCCCCGGCGAATGGTCATACGGCCCAGACCAGCGCCCTCGCGCAGTTCCACGTACGCCACCAGACAGGCTTCATCGCCGCTGCCATGCAAGCGCACTGCCGCGTCTTGCACGCCGTCGATACGCCGCAGACAGACTTCGATCTCACCCAGCTCGATGCGAAAGCCACGTAGCTTGATCTGCTCGTCGCGCCGTCCCAGATAGCGGTAGGCATCCTCGCCGACCCGCTGCACGCGGTCACCGGTGCGATACAGCTGGCGGCCTTGCCAGGCAATAAAGCTCTGTGCGGTCAGATCCGCGCGCGCCCAGTAGCCGCTGGTCAGCGACGGCCCTTCGATACACAGCTCGCCCTCGCCGCCAATGGCCAAGGCTTCACCCGCCTCGTTCAGCACCCAGTGACGGTAGCCATCAAGGGATTGACGCAGCAATACGCCCTGCTCGCCGAGCGGCAATTGCACCTGCGCCATCAGCGACCAGACCGTGGCCTCTGTGGGGCCATAGCAATTCCACAGTTGGCCAACCAATGGCGCCAGGCGCTCAGCCAGGGGCGCATCCAGTGCCTCGCCGCCGCACAGCGCAGTCAGCCCCGCACGTCCCGGCCAGCCGGCCTTGAGCAGCATGCGCCAGAACGCTGGGGTGGCCTGCAGAGTGTTGATTTCGGGATGCTCGGCCAAGAGCCTGAGCAACGCGTCTGGGTCCTTGTGCGCCGGGTTGCCGACCACTTCCAGCGCACCACCGGCCCATAGCGGGCCGAGCATTTCCAGCAGGGAGATATCAAAGGCTGGGGTGGTGATAAACAGCCAGCGGGTGGCGCTGCCCAACTGCAGCCTGCGGCTAGCGGCGCTGAGGAAATTGGCCAGGGCGCGGCGGCTGATCACCACCCCCTTGGGCCGTCCGGTGGAGCCCGAGGTGAACATCATATAGGCCGGCAGTTGCTCATCCAGCGCCGGCCAACTCAGCTCGCCGCCCTCACCTTCTTGTAGGTGCAGGCTCGGCATAGCGAAGCGGCCTTCGCCCCCGGCATCCTGCAACACCAGCGCCAGTTCGGCGTCGTCGGCAATGCCCTGCAACCGTTCAAGGGGGAACTCCGGGTCCAGCGGCACAAAGCACAGGCCGTTATGCAGGCAGGCGAGCGTCGCTGCCAACAGATCGGCCGAGCGCTGCAGGTACAGGCCAACCCGTGTTCCGGGCGGCACGCCCCGCGCCGTCAGTTGCGCGGCAATCGCCGCAGTACGTGCGGCCAGACGCGCGTAGCTATAACTGTCGCCAGCCCAGCCCAGCGCGGGCGCGCCGGCATGCTCGACGAACACCTGCGCCAGGTGGGTGCCCAGCAGTGGCACGCCGAGGTTCTGTTGCATCACTGTCATGGCTGCACCGCCACGGCAAGCTCGGCCAGTTCACTGAGGTGCTGACGCAGACGCTGCAGCAGCTGCTCGCTGAGGTCACCGCGCAAACAGCCGATCTGCCGCAGGGTCAGGCGACCATCAAAAATCCCGCCATGCAGGCTGATCAGCTCCGCCGAACGGTTGTCCGCCGCACTCGGCCGGCCCGGCGCGATGGGCAACGGCTGCCAGTCGCCCTGGCCGCTGCGCGCACTGCCCAGGTAATTCAACGCCACGGGCGGCAACGGCAAGGGGTTGGGTTCCGCCAGGCTGGCGCGCAAGGGCATATAACCGACGCCGTTATCCGGCACCTGGCGCAGCTGCTCGGCGCATTGCGCGATCAGCTGCGCCCAATCCGCCTGATCATCCAGCACCAGCGGGTACATGCTGGTGAACCAGCCCAGGGTGCGGCTGACATCCAGGCTCGGGTCTATCGACTCGCGGCCATGGCCTTCCAGCAGAATCCACTGGCGCTGACCGAGGCCCATCTCGCGCAGAGCACGGGTCAAGGCAGCCAGCAACAGGCTGCGCACCTCACAGGCAAATACCTGGGTGGCGTGCTGGCTAAGTTGCTGAGTTAGCGCCGGTTCCAGCTCAAGTAGATGCACCTGGGTCGGCTCGACGCTGATCCAGTCGTCCGCGATGCGATAGTCCATCGCCGCCATGCGCTCGCGCCAGAAGCGCAGCTGCGCTCCGGCTTGCAGCACATAGGCGAGCAAGCCCTGGCCCCACTGGCGATAGCTGCTGGTCTTGGCCGGCAGCGCTTCGCCACGGTGTAGGCGCGCCAGGTCATCGGCGAGGATGCGCCAGGACACCGCATCGACCACCAGGTGGTGACAGGCGATAAACAGCCCGCGGCCCTGCGGCAGGTTTTCTACCAGCGCCCAGCTGAGGCTACGCCCCAGCATCGGCTCGAAGTGGCTTTGCAGCTCGGTCAGCGCCGTTTGCAAACCGGCTTCGCCCAGTTCGGCGTAATCGAGGGTTGCTGGGGCCGCCAGCGGCAGATTCTCCAGGTAACGCTGACTGGTCGGCGTCACCGCCAGGCGCAGGGCATCGTGATGCTGCAACAGCTGCTGCAGATAACCGCGCAACTGCGTCACCGCAATGCCCGCAGGCAGGCGCAGCAATACGCCCTGATTCCAGTGCTGCGGGGTGGCCAGCGGTTGCTCGTAGAACCAGCGCTGAATCGGCTGCAAGGGGAACTCGCCAGTCAGCACGCCCTGTTCGGCCTGCACCGCAATATCATCACGCTTGCTGCCCAGCACCCGGCACAGGCGGCGCACTGTCTTGGCCTCGAACACTTCCTTGACCGAGCAGGGATAGCCGGCATCGCGCAGGCGCGTGGTCAGCTGGATACTCAGAATCGAATCGCCGCCCATCTGGAAGAAGTCGCTCTGCACGCCGAGCGGCTGATTCAGCACGGCCTGCCAGATGGCGAGGATCTCGGCCTCGAGCGGGTTGGCCGGCGGCGTATGCTCCCCGCAGGCCGCCAGGTCGATCTTCGGCAACTGGCGCAGGTCGAGCTTGCCATTCGGGGTCAGCGGCATCTGTTCGAGCAGCACCAAGCTGCTCGGCACCATATATTCCGGCAGGCGCTGCGCCACGTCATGCAGCACCGCCTCGACCGCAGGCTGCGCCTCACCGGGCTTGAGCGCCGCGTAGGCGACCAGGGCCTGGCGCTGGCCATCGCGCAGCACCAGCACCTTGACCTGTTGCAGCGCCGGGCAGCTGAGGCTCAGCTGGGTTTCGATCTCCCCCGGCTCGATGCGGTAGCCGCGCAGTTTGATCTGCTCATCGAGGCGGCCCAGGTATTCATACTCACCATTGCCCAACAGCCGCGCGCGGTCGCCGCTGTGGTACAGGCGCAGGGTGACGCCGGCCACGCAGTGTTCGCGGAACACCGCTGCCGTGCGCTGCGGCTGGTTCAAATAGCCGCGCGCCAGACCGAGGCCCGCCAGGCACAGTTCACCCGGCACGCCGACCGGGCAGAGGTTGCCCAGCTCATCAAGAATCAGCGCCTGCATACCGTCGATGGGCGTACCGATGCTCAGACTGCTGCCTGGCAGCAAATGCTTGCAGAGCGCAGTCACCGTAGCCTCGGTTGGCCCATACATATTGATCAGGCGCACGCGTCCGGCCCAGCGCTCGATCAACCCGGTCGGACAGGCCTCACCGCCGAAGCCGATGGCCTGCAAAGCCGGCAACTCACGCTCGGGCAGGGTAGCGAGCAACGCGGTGGGGAAGATCATATGGCTGCTGGCACTGCGTTCGAGCTGCTCCAGCAGGCCCTCGTCCGGGTCGCCCCAGACCAGGCTCGCGCCGTGGGTTAGCGGCAGCAGCGCACACATATTGCCGGCATCGAAGGACAGCGACATGCAGTTGAACATGCGCGCCTCGCAGCCCAGTTGCAGGCGCTGGGCGTGGTCCTGCAGCAGGTTGACCAGGCTGCCCTGCTCGACCATCACGCCCTTGGGCAAACCGCTGGAACCGGAGGTGTAGATCACTTGGGCGAGCTGCTGCGGGTCGTGGCCGAGCGCCGGGGTGGTCGGCGGCATGCCGTCCAGTTGCGCCTGCAGGTTGGTATCCAGCAGATCAACCCAGCGCACACCGGCGTCCAGCGCGAAGGGTGGTTCGCCCTGAGCGACGATCAGCTCGATGCCAGCGTCGCCAAGGATGTGCTGCAAGCGTTCGCGCGGGTAAGCCGGGTCCAGCGGCACGTAGGCGGCGTTGATTTTCCAGATGGCCATAACCGCCACCGCGAAGGCATTTTCGCGGCGCGCCAGTACGCCCAGCAGCGCCCCCGGGCCGCAGCCCTGGCTCAGCAGCCAATGCGCCAGGCGATTAGCTCGCGCGTCCAGCTCGGCATAGCTTATCGCCTGCTCGCCAACGCCCAGCGCCGGACGCTGCGGATGCAGCCGCGCCATGTCCTCGAACAAGCCTAGCGCCGTGCGCCGATTGGGATACTCGCGAGGCAACGCAGCCAAGCGCGCGGCGGTTTGCTGCACCAGCGACTGATCGAGCAGCGGCAGCGCCCAGATATCCATCTCGGGTTGTTCGACCACAGCGTCCAGCAGCAACAACAGGCGTTCGGCATAACGCTCGACCGTGGCGTGCTCGAACAGCGCTGTGGCGTACAACCAGTCAACCCGCACCGAGTCCATCAACTCGGTGACCTTGACCGAGATATCGGTCTTGGCCGGCAGCACCGGCGAGGTCTCCTCGACCGCCTGGCAACCGGGAATCAGGTCGTTGAAATCGACCCGCGCCTGGTATACCAGCATGATCTGAAAAATCGGGTTGATCGCCGTGTGGCGATCCATGCCCAACGCTTCGCTAAGCGCCTCGAAGCGGTAAAGCTGGTGGTCGAAGGCCTCCAGATCATCCTTGCGGCAAGCCTGCAGGTAATCACTAAAACTCTGCTGCTCCGGCAGCTGGGTGCGCAGCACCAGGGTGTTGACGAAAAAGCCCACCAGCCCTTCGATATCCGGGCGTTCGCGGTAGGCCAGCGGCGTGCCGATAACAATGTCGCGCTCACCACTGTGGCGCGCCAGCAGCAGCGCGAACAGCGCATGCAGGCCAATAAAGGGCGAAGTGTTGTGGCGCTGGCAGAGCTGCTTGAAACGCGCCCACAGCGCGTTGTCGATGGTCGAGAAGACCAGCTCGCCGCCACTGGCCTGATGCGCCGGACGCGGCTTGTCCAGCGGCAGGCTGTGCACATCGGCAATGCCGCGCAGGCGCTCGACCCAGAACGGTTTGAACTGCTCGTGGTAGTCACGGAACAGCGGCGAGTTGAACCAGCTGGCGTAGTCGATGTAGTTCAGCGCCGGCGCTTGCCAGTTCAATGGCTGGCGATTCTGGAAGGCCAGAAACGCGGTCTTCAGATCGGCAAACATATTCTTCACCGACCAGCCGTCGGAGATGATGTGGTGCTGGGTGATCAGCAGCACATGCTCACGCGCGCCGAGGCGCAGCAGGTGCACGCGGGTCAGCTCGCCCGTGGTGAGGTCGAAGGGCCGGTTGATCTCCTCGCGCACCCGTTGCGCCACCTGCGCCTCACGGGCTGGTAACTCGAGTGCGGATAAATCCTCGACATCCAGCTGCAACGGTCGGTGCGGCAAAATCTGCTGTTCGCCACGGCCCTGGGCATTACGCACAAAGCGCGTGCGCAGGCTGGCGTGGCGCTCCGCCAGTGCATCGAAGGAAAACGCCAGCGCAGGCACATCCAGCTCGCCGGTCAGGCGGAAATACACCGGCATGTTGTACAGGTGCGAGCTTTCCTCGTACTGCTCGATAAACCACAAGCCGCTCTGCGACGACGACAGCGGGCCGCTTTCGGCGTGCTGCGCCTGGATCGGCGCGGCAAAGGCGTTGGCGGCAGCCAGGCAGGTGACAATGGCGTCGCGGTTAGCGCGGATCAGCTGGCCCAACTCTGGGGTGATGGCGTCCTTGCTCGACTGGGAAACCAGCTGGCCCTGGGCATTCAGACTCAACTGCACGCCCTGGCGGGCCAGCTGGTTCAGCAGGCCGATGATATTAGTGTCCATTAACTACCTCTTAGTCGGTCAGGCTTGCGCCGCCGTCAACCACGATGTCTTGCAGGGTGATGTGGCTGGCCAGGTTGGAGGCCAGGAACAGCACGACGCTGGCGACCTCTTCCGGGGTGGCGATCTTCTGCAGCGGGATGCCCAGCTTGAACTGCTCGGGAAAGCCGGCGATGGTGCGCGCCGCTGCATCGGCGCTGTGCCACATGCCGCGCTGCATTGGCGTGTCGGTGGAACCCGGCGACACCAGGTTGCAGCGCACGCCATGGGTCGCCAGCTCCAGGCCGGCGGTGCGGATCAGACTGCTCAAGGCCGCCTTGGACGCGCTGTAGGCAGCCATCTGCATGCGCGGCACATGCGCCGCGTTACTGCTCACCGCCACCACCGCGCCGCGCCGCCAGGCCTTGAAGCGTGGCATCAGCTGACGCAGCAGGTAAAACGGCCCGGAGACATTCACCCGCAGGCAGGCATCCCAGTCCTCCAGTGCCAGCTCCTCAATCGGCGCCAGACGCAGCACGCCGGCGACACTGGCCAGCACATCGATCACCCCGTGGGCACCCAGCAGCTCAAAGCAGGCCTGCTGCACCGCCTGGGCATCGCCAATATCCAGCACATAGCGGGTAAAGCCGTAATTCTGCTCGGGGAAGCTCAGATCGAAGCCGATCACCTGCCCACCCAACTGGGCAAACCCCTCCGCCACGCTGCGGCCAATGCCCTGGCCGGCACCGGTGACCCAGATGGTCTGACCGCTGAAATCCATTTGTCTGTTCATTTGCATGACGCTTCCTTACCAGACCTGTTCCACCTGCGCTTCACTCTGCAGCACGCGGCTGTCGAGGAAGTGGCAAAAGTCCGCCAGCCGCGGGTGATCGAAAACATCGGAAACCTTCACCGCCGTGCCGAACTCACTGGCCAGACGGTTGACGATCTGGATGGTCTGCAGCGACTGCCCGCCCAGTTCGAAGAAGTTGTCAGCGGCCTGAATCGCGCTGACGCCGAGAATCTGCTGCCAGATGCTGCGCACCCGTTGCTGGGTCTCATCGTCCAACGCCTGCTCGCGGGAGCCTTGCAGGTACTCCGTTTGCAGGCGCTTGCGGTCGAGCTTGTTGGTGGCGGTGCGCGGCAACGCCGGGTAGTGCCGGTAGTCGGTCGGCACCATGGCCGCCGGCAGCAGCTTGCTCAGCTCCTGGCGAATGCCGCGCACGTCATCCCGCGGACCACTGATAAAGGCCACCAGCCGGCGCAGCCCACCGCCCAGTTCCAGGCCCTGCACGCAGGCCTCATCGACGCCACTCAAGGCCAGCAGGCGCGACTCGACTTCGCCGGGCTGGATGCGATAGCCGCTGATCTTGAACTCGTTATCCAGACGGCCGAGGTAAACCAGCCGGCCTTCCTCTATCCGCACCCGGTCACCAGTGCGGTAGACCTGTGTCTGCTGCGCGCCGATCAGCAGGCTGGCAAAGGCTTGCGAATCGCTGCCAAGGTAGCCGTTGGCTAACTGCGCGCCGCACAGCACCAGCTCGCCCTCCTCGGCCGGGCGTTCGCCACGGCCCAGCACCAGCGCCGTGACGGCGGCCAGCGGCTGACCAATCGGCAAGTTGGCGCTACTCGTTAGGCTATCGCTGGCCGGCGCAACACCTTGCAGATCGCAGGTAGTCGCCACCACCGTGGTTTCGGTCGGACCATAGGTGTTGATCAGGCGAATCGCTGGCGGGGCCATGCGCTGCCAGGCCGTGAGTTGTTCGGGATAAACCGCCTCGCCGCCGATGATCACGCTCTTCAACCCACCCGGCACCTGCACCAGGCCGGCGCGCAGGGCCACCACCCATTCGTTCCAGAAGGCGGTTGGCAGGTCGAGCACGCTGATTTCCAGCTGTTCGAGACCCTCGACAAAGGCGCTGATCGACTCCAGCAGCGCATCGGTACGCAGCACCAGCGTCGCGCCGGCGCTGAGGCTGACAAATACCTCCTCGATGCTGGCGTCGAAGTTGAACGGGGCGAACTGCAGCATGCGATCGGTGGCATCCACGCCATAACGCAGGCGCGCCGCCTGGATAAAGTGGTCCAGCGCGCGGTGGCTGACTTCCACACCCTTGGGCGTACCGGTAGAGCCGGAGGTGAACATCAGGTAGGCCGCTGCCTCGCCCTGACGCGGCGCGCAGAGGCGCTTGGCGCTGTGCAGCACGCCAGCCAGTTCGACCGGGCCGCTGTAGCTATCGGCCAGGCGATGGCGGAACGCCGCCTCGGTAACCACCAGCGCCAGCTGCGCGGTGGTGCAGATCAGCCGCTGGCGTTCGCCAGGCTGCTCCGGATCGAGCGGCACATACACCGCCCCGGCCAACAGCACGCCGAGCTGCACGACAATCGCCTCGGGGCTGCGACTGAGCATCACCCCGACCCGCTCGCCCGGCTGCACGCCACGTTCACTCAAGGCGGAGGCGATGGTTTCGGCCTGCGCCTGCAATTCGCCGTAGGTAAGCCTGCGCTCGCCCTGGCACAGCGCCAGGTGCTGCGGCTGGCGTTCGGCCTGGACGCGAATGGCCTGCAGCACACTGCCGACCTCAGCCATGGCGGCCTGCTCGCTGGCTGGCGCGCTAAGCAAATGTTGCGCGCGGTATTGCGCGCTCCAGGCGCTCAGCAACTGATCACGCGGCTGTTGCGGGGCCTGCAACCAGGCGGCCAGCAGGCTGAACAATTCCTCCTGCAACGCGCGCACCTGCGCCTGGCTGTAGCACGCCGGGTTGGCGTCGTAATCCAGCAGCGGCACACCGTTAGCCCCCAGGTGCACTTCCAGGGTCAGGTCTTCCACCGGGCCGGCGCTCAGGCTCAAGGTGCGCGCCGGACAGTCGCCGAAGGTCTGCGGTCGGTCGAACGGCATGATATTGATCAGCGGACCGAACAGACGCTGCTCGCCGCCAACCCGACCGAGGTCGCGACGCAGTGACTCGTAGCGGTAATGCTGATGTTTGCGGCTGCTGCGGCGCAGCTTGCCGATGCTCTGTGCGGCTTCTAGCAGATTGGCCTGATCGCTCAGATCGAGACACAGCGGGGCGATGTTCATCTGCATGCAGGGTACGTTGAAGGAGGCCGAACCCATGCGGTTCATCACCATCAGGCCGAGCACCTGGGCGGCGCTACCGCTGACCTGGCGCAGCTGTGCCGACATTGTGGCCAGCAGCAGGTCTGGCCAGCCAAGCTTGTTGGCCTCGGCCAGTTGATTCAGGGCCTGCCAAAGCGCCGGCGGGAACGCCGCCGAATGACGAAGGAAGGTCGCCGAAATCGGCGCGACACGCTCGCTAAAGCTGACTGCCTCAGGCAGTGCGCCCAGCTGTTCACTCCAGTAGTCGCGGGCTGCGGTCGTGCGGCCCTGGCTGTCGCGCTCGGCATCCTCACTCAGCACGGCGGCGTAGTCGCCGAACTCGCAAGGCGCGCCCGGCTCACCGCGCAGAGACGCACCGTACAAATCGGCAACGCGCTGATAGAGCAGGTTGCTGCCGTAGCCATCGAGGGCGATGTGGTGAATGCAGCCGTAGAGAAAATCCACCTGCTCGCCCTGCAGCAGAGTGAAGCGACATGGCTGCTCGCGTTCCAGATCGAACGGCTGGCGAATCTCGGCCATGCCCCACTGCTGCACCCAGGCCTGGGCATCGACCCCATCCGGTATTTGCACCTGCGCCACACTGAGCGGCAGCTCGGCAGAGTTGAACCACACCTGCTCGCCATCGACCACGAAATGCCCGGACAGCGCTTCGCACTCGCTGACCGCCTGGCGCAGCGCGGCGAGCAGCGGCGGCGCCTGGATCTTGCCGGCGAAGGCGATGCATTCGGCGGTGTTGAACATGGCGCGGTCTTCATTCAGCACATAGCCGTGCCACAGGCCCTGCTGGGCTACTCCCAAGCGCCTCATGCGGCACCGCCATGCTGTTCGATCAGGCTCCACCAGCCGTTCAGCGTCGGCGTCTTGGCCAGGTCGGTAAAGCTCAGTTCCAGACCTTGCGCGCGCCACTCACTGAGCAGCGCCATCACCTGAATCGAGTCAAGGCCGTAGTCGAGCAGGTTCTCGTCGGGGTCGAAGGGTTCGTCCAGCTCATCCAGCAGGCTCAGCAGGCGCGCCTGCAAGGCGGCGCGGGTCAACGCCGGTGCGGCGGTGCGGCCCAGGCTGAGCACATCAGCGCAGCGAATCACCTGGCCGCAGCGCGTCGCCACATAATTCAGCGCCATCTGGTGGTCGGCCTGATTAAAGTCGGCCACGCCATCGGCCAGCAGGAACGGCTGGATGTCACGCATAAAGGCGTCGCAGGCGGTCATCAGGCAGCCGATATGGGCGTAGATGCCGCCGATGATCAGTTGATCGCGACCCAGTTCCTTGAGCATGTGCTCCAGCGGCGAGCGCTGAAAGGCGCTGTAGCGCCACTTCACCAATACCGTGTCGTCAGACTCCGGGGCCAGCCCGGCGATGATCGCCTGGCGCTCGGGGTGCTGGGTAATGCCCGGCCCCCACATGTCGTTGAGCAGGGCCCGCTCGGCGTCGCTTTGCTCGCCGGGCTGGGCGGTGTAGACCACCGGAATGCCCAGCGCCTTGCACTGCGCACGCACAGCCACCAGACGTTCGACCAAGGCCTGAACGAAGGCGCTGTCGGCCTCCCAGAAGTCGGCGAAGTACGCCTGCATATCGTGAATCAACAACACCGCGCGGGCAGGATCAAGCGTCCACTTGACCTTGTTTGGCGTCCATTCGCTGGGGATGCTGTAGGGCTGCAGAGCCGGGATAGCCATGAGGGGATTTCCTTATTCAGTAGGAGCTAATTCAGTAGGAGCCAGGTGCGCCGCAATACGCTGGCGCAGACGGGTCTTGTCGACCTTGCCGACGGCGGTCATGGGCAGCCTGTCGAGGTGTTCGAAACGGTCAGGCAGCTTGTAATCGGCCAGCCCCAGGCCACGCAGGAACTTGCGCAAGGCGATGCTCTTGAGCGCAGGGTCACGGCTGACCACAAAGGCGCAGCTTTTCTCGCCCAGCGCCGTGTCGGGCATCGCCACCAGCGCCGCATGGGTGATTGCCGGGTGCGCCATCAGCAGGTTTTCCACTTCTTCGGCGGCGATCTTTTCGCCACCGCGATTGATCTGGTCCTTGATCCGCCCGACCACCTCCAGATAGCCATCAGCGCGCAGCCGCACCAGATCGCCGGAGCGGTAAAAACCCTCAGCATCGAAGGCCTGGGCGTTGTGTTCGGGGCTCTGGAAATAACCGCGAATGGTGTACGGGCCACGAGTCAGCAGCGCACCGATCTCACCGACCGCCACCGGGTTGCCGGCGCGGTCGAGCACGCGCACTTCATCGGCAGGGCTCATCGGGCAACCCTGAGTGCCATAGACGTGCGCCTCGTCATCATCAAGACGGGTGTAATTGACCAAGCCCTCGGCCATGCCGAACACCTGCTGCAGACGACAACCCAACTCGCTGCCGATGCGCTGCGCCTGTGCCTCGGGCAAGCGCGCACCGCCGACCTGCAACAGTTGCAGGCTGGCCAGCTCTGCCGCTCTCCCGCTAGCGGCCTGCAACCACAGCGACAGTGCCGGCGGCACCAAGGCGCTGACATTCACTTGGTGACGGGCGATTAGCGGGAAGCAGGTCGCCGGCCCCGGATCGGCCGCCAGCACCACGCAGCCGCCGGCATGCAATACCCCCAGCGCGCCAGGCGAGCTCAACGCAAAGTTGTGCGCCGCAGGTAGCGCGCAGAGATAGCGGGTGTCGCGGTCGAACCCGCAGATTTCCACGCTACGGCGCACGCTGTAGGCGTAATCGTCATGGGTGCGCGGAATCAGCTTCGGCGTACCGGTGCTGCCACCGGAAAGCTGGAAGAACGCCACCTGATCGGCTGGCGTCGGTGCATAGGCACGCAGCGCGGCAGCCGGCTGCAGCCAGGCGCTTAGCGACCGCGCAGAATCGGCATCGGCATCGAGCAGCAAAGTATCGAACTCAGGAATGGCGGCCTGCAATTCGCCGAGGAAACTGTCATCAGCAAACAGCGGATGCTGGCGACTGCCGATAAACAGCCGCGGGCGGATCTGCCCAGCGTAAGCCAGCAGCTCCAGGCGGCTATGGCTGAATAGCGCGTTGACCGGCGCAATGCCGGCTTTGAGCAGGGCAAAGAAGACGATATAGAACTCAGCCTGATTACCCAGCTGGACCAACGCCCGATCGCCCGGAGCGAAGCCCTGATTGGCCAGACGCTGAGCCAGATGAGCGGCCTGCGCATCCACGTCGGCGTAGCTCAGCTGGCGTTCGCCACAGATCAGCGCAATCGCCTCGGGTTGCGTCTGCACCTGGGCTTCAAGCAGTTGCGTCAGCGGCTCACCGCGCCAGTAGCCGGCCTGGCGATAGCGCGCGGCAAATTCCGCCGGCCAGGGCGTGAACGGCACCAGACTCATAGCGCCTCCCGTTCCAGGCCGAAGGCCGAGAGCATGGTGCCGAGCTTGTTGCCGGTCTCCAGCCACTCCGATTCTGGGCAGGACGCGGTAACCAGTCCCGCGCCAGCAAACAGGCTGACCCGCGTGTGGTCGACAATGCCGCAACGGATTACCACCGCCCATTCGCCGTTTCCGTCGGCATCACTCCAGCCGACGATGCCGCCAAACACGCCGCGGTCGAACGGCTCCAGCTCGGCGATCAGACGTTTGGCCGCCGCTGTCGGAAAGCCGCACAGCGCCGGCGTCGGGTGCAGGCGGCAAGCCAGGCTCAGCGCAGACGCAGGCGTATCCAGCTCGCCGGCGATCTGCGTCGACAGGTGCCAGAGCCGCGCGGTTTTCAACAACGAAGGCGCATCGGCCACGTTCAGACTGCGGCACAGCGGGCGCAGCTGACGATCCAGCTCCTGGATCACCAGGCGATGCTCGTGCAGGTCCTTGGTCGATTGCAGCAGCGCCTGCGCCACCAACGCATCGGCAGCAGGGTCAGCCAGACGCTTGGCCGAGCCGGCCAGTGGGTTGGAGGTGAAGTGCCGACCGTGTTGACGCAGCAACAGCTCGGGGCTCGCGCCGATCAGCACGCCGCCATCCGGCAAATCCATGGAAAAATGGTAAGCCTCGGGGTTCTGCTGGCGCAGCCCCTGGAACACTGTGGCGGCGCATGGTGCGTTGTCGAACTCCAGCTGCAAAAGCCGCGACAACACCACCTTGCTCACCTGGCCACCACGCAACACTTCGACGGCACGACCGACGGCTTGTTTGAAACCAGCCTGATCCGGCTGCTCGGTACACTGGCGGGCCTTGCCGCAGGGTAAACCGCAAACCCTGGTTGGCGGTGCGACAGGCAACAGGCGCGAAACATGGCGCGGGACAAAAAGACTGGACGGCTGCTGCTTGTCGAAGGGAATCACCCCGACCACCATCGGCTGGCCCAAGCCCGCCGCCCTAGCCTCGGCAAAGGCCGCCTCTACCGCCCGTTCAACGCCGTGACCATCCTCACCGGCCGGTGTCTCGATGGCCTTGAAACAGCCGCTGGCCTCAACCCCGCCTTCGGGGGAATAGAACCGATAAGTGGGTGCATAGATATCGCTCCACGGGGAGCCCCCACGAGCGACACGCGTCAATGCATTCACTCCAACCTCCATATCTAACGCTAATACGAACAATTAGCATTTACATAAAGGAGGCAAAACTAACCACTCGCAGAAGTTGCGTCAATTTATTTCTAAGGCTCTAGCCCGAGGGTTACTGAGACGAAATGGTGGGATTTGCAGCCATCCGCAGCGAACCTGCAGCCCACGTGCGGCTTTGGCCGACAAGTGCAGCGATCCCGTCTGGGTGAATAAGCAAAAGTGATTTAGCCAATCTGCCAACGACATCGCAGCACTGACATCAAGAGGGAGCTTCTACTTGCCCCGCCCCGCCAGGATGCGCGTTGCGCCCTGGGTTCTCTGGCAGTACCAGAACACCCGGCTGACCCCGCGGGTGACGGCCACATAGGCCAGGCGCAGGCTTTCGTCCTGCATGGCCTGGCCGTAGCTGTTGCTGAAAAAGCCCGAGTAGGCGTACAGCGCATTGCGCAGCGGGTGCGGTTCAGGCGGTTGGCAGTCGTCGAGGATGATCGCGACTTCGGCCTGCAGGCCCTTGGCGCGGTGGATGGTGTAGGCCTTGACCGCCAGCTTCTTGTCCAGCTGCGCGGTGATGGCCTGCAGCGGTTCGTTGCGCCGGCTGAGCAGCAATACCGCGTTGCGCTCGCGACTGTTGCGCCCGGCGGCATAGGCGCACTGCTCGTTGATCTGCTTGAGCAGTTCCGGCAGGCGTACCTTGCTGTCGAAACGCTGAATCAGGCGCACGCCATGATCGCCCGGCTGAGTGGGTTTGATCGCCTGGCTGGCCTTCGCCTGCTTGTGCAACACGCCGCCCAGCAGAGCTTCGGCGTCAAGGATGATCGGCTCAATCGAACGGTAGTTGTTGGCCAGGGTCAGCACCGCGCTTTGCTTTGCCCGACCCTTGGCCGGAAAGTGTCGGTCGAAGTCGATAAACAGCTCGGGCGAGCTGCCGCGCCATCCGTAGATCGACTGCCAGTCATCCCCAATCGCCATCAGGCTGACGGTTGCGCCCTGCCCGGCTTGGGCACGCTGTACGGCTTGCAGCCACAGAACGATTTGCGGCGAGATATCCTGAAATTCATCGATCAATAAATGGCTAAATGGCGCCAGCAACTGCGCTGGAACGCCCTGCCCGCCGGCGTTTAGTCGCGCCGTTAGTTGGGCAAAGGCGCCATTGAAGGTCATCAAACCCTGCGCTTGCAGGCAACGCTCGAAGTACGGCCAGAACAGCAGCAGCGCTTCGCTGAACTCGCGTACCGCTGCCGGGCCCGTTAGCGCCTGCGGCTGTAAGGCCGCGACAGTGATGCCAATGCTTTCGGCAAACCCGGCCTGGGCGTAGAACGCCTCATACAGCGGCGCAGCACTGAATTCGCCCGGCAGCTTGTAGGCATCCAACGGCGCCTTCGGCAGGCGCTTGCCCTCAGCCGGCGGCATGGGCAATTGCAACAGGCTATGCACCCGCTGGCGAAATACCGGCTGCTCGGCATAGCACTGCTGATAGGCCTGTTTAAGCAGGCGCAGCTGCGCAGGTCGCAGGCGGCCGGCGCTCAGTGGGTTATCCAGCTCGCGGCTCGCCGCCTGTGGGTCATCCAGCTGTTCGAACCAGCACGGGTTATCCAGCACGCTCTTGGCCACACTGCCCATGGCCGAGTGGAAGGTGCGCACGCATTGGCGCGCCTGAGTGGCATCGAAGGGATAGTTAAAGAAGCCCAGTACCTTAAGCAGCTGTTCGCGCAGCTCGGCGCAGGAAGCATTGGTAAAGGAAATCACCGTCAGCTGTTCGGGCTTGATACCCAGGTGACAGAGCATAAACACCACCCGCAGCACCAGCGTGGTGGACTTGCCCGAGCCGGCCCCGGCGAAGATGCGCGTCAGCGGATGATTGCTGAGGATCATCGCCCACTGCTCATCCGATGGTGCACTAAGCAGCCCAGCCGTCACCGCCCGCGCTACCTGCTCGCGCATGGCCTGGCTCTGCGTCGCATCGACCGCCAGCATGGCCGGCCCGTAAATGCCTTGAATAAGCGGTTTACTGACAGCGCGGCGCGGTTTGCCCTGCGTCTGTGTACTGTCCGACTTGACCTTGGCAGCCGCTTTTTTGGCCCGTGATGCAGGCTTTTTCAGCGGCGCAGCCGCTTCACGCTCGGCGCGCAGATAGGCAGTGGTATGGGGGAAATAACGCGCCAGAGCAGCGGACAGGAGCCGCTTGTAGCGCTGAACAGCAGATGGCATTCGCGACCCAGTCGAATATACAGATCGTTGAATGATAAGTGCTTTTTACGGCGAGCTGGCGACTGAGCGGTGAGAAAGCGCAGCGCCTCTCACCGCTCATTTCACCCGACGGACTGTCAGTCGAGCATGCCGATATAGCGCGGATGGCTGGCAACCCGCGCCAGCCAGGTGCGGATGGCCGGATACGGGGCCAGATCGAAGCCACCTTCGTCCGCCACATGGGTATAGGCATACAGCGCGATATCGGCAATCGAGAAGTTCTCCCCGACCAGATACGGCGCGCGTTGCAGCTGTTTCTCCATCACCTTGAGGGCCTTGTGCCCACGCACATGGCACTCCTCGTACTCGCTGCGGCGGGCCTCGGGCAGGCCCTGATACAGCTGGATAAAGCGCGCCACCGCGACATAGGGCTCATGGCTGTACTGCTCGAAGAACTGCCACTGCAGCACCTGGGTGCGCAGGCGCGGCTCGCTGGGCAGAAACGCGCTGCCATCAGCGAGGAAGTTGAGGATGGCATTGGACTCCCACAGACAGGTGCCGTCTTCCAGCTCCAGCACCGGGATCTTGCCGTTGGGATTCTTGGCCAGAAAGGCTTCGCTCTGGGTCTCGCCCTTGAGGATATTGATCGGTATCCACTCATAGGGCTGACCAAGCAGATGCAGCATCAGCTTGATCTTGTAGCAGTTGCCCGAGCGGTAATCGCCATAAACCTTGAACATATCGCCCTCCTCCCGAATATTTCTGAAACCGCTCAACTAGCTCGCTTGCGCCTGACGGATTACCTCGGCCAGGCGTTTGAGGCCTTCGCTCAAACGCTCCGGCGCAACGTGGCTGAAGTTAAGTCGCAAATGGCCCGGATGAGCGTCCGGGTCGATAAAGAACGGTTCGCCCGGCATAAACGCCACGTTCTGCGCCAGAGCCGGCGCTAGCAGCGTGCGAGTGTCCAGCGGCTGCTTGAGGGTCAGCCAGAAGAACAGCCCGCCCTGGGGAATCTGCCAGTCGGCCAGGTCGCTGAAATGCTCTTCCAGCACCGCCTGCATGGCATCACGGCGGATGCGGTAGAAGTCGCGTAACTCGGCCAGATGGCCACGGTACTTCTCGCTGCCCAGCCACTGCAGCGCCTGCCATTGGCCTATGCGGTTGGTGTGCAGATCCGCCGACTGCTTGAGGCGCAGCAGGTAGGGGTACAGATCCGGGGTGGCGATCAGGTAGCCCACGCGCAGGCCCGGCAGCAGGGTTTTCGACACAGTGCCGGTGTAGATCCAGCTGGCCTTCTGCAGGCGGCTGACAATCGGCGTGGCGCTGCCTTCGTCGAACACCAGCTCGCGGTAGGGTTCATCTTCGATCAGGGTCACGCCGAATTCATCCAGCAGCGCCGCCACCGCGTCGCGCTTGGCTTCGCTGTAGCGCACCGCCGAGGGGTTCTGGAAAGTTGGGATTAAATAGGCGAAAGCCGGCTTGTGGTTCTGCAGCCGCTCGCGCAAGGCATCGATCTGCGGGCCATCGGCTTCTTGCGGCACAGCGATGCAATCGGCGCCGAACAGCTGGAAGGCTTGCAGCGCGGCCAGGTAGGTCGGCGCTTCGAGCAGCACTTCGGTGCCCGGATCGATAAACAGCTTGCTGGCCAGATCCAGCGTCTGCTGCGAACCGCTGACGATCAGCACCTGGCTCGCATCGCACGGCACGCCCAAGGCACGCGCTTCGGCGGCAATCGCCTCACGCAGCGCCGGCTCGCCTTCGCTCATGCCGTACTGGCCCATGCTGGCCGGCATGTTAGCCCACTCGACCTTCGGCAACATCGGCTCGGCCGGCAGGCCGCCGGCAAACGACATCACTTCCGGACGCTGCGCCGCGGCGAGGATTTCACGGATCAGGGAGCTTTTCAGGCGGGCAACACGTTCGGAGAAGGCCATGGATATCACCGGTAGCAAAGGCAAATAAAAATAGGTCAAACTGTTTGACCGAAATTACGACGATCAGCCTGGATACGTCAACATGATTGACCTTAAAAATCCAATCACTCAGCAGACTGCCATGGAAGCATTCTTCTTCGGCTACCAGGCGTTTACCGCCAAAGCCGATGAAATGCTGGCGCGCCGTGGGCTGTCGCGGGTGCATCACCGCATTCTGTTTTTTATCGCCAAGTACCCAGGCCTGAGCATGAAAGAGCTGCTCGGCTACCTGGGCGTGAGCAAGCAGGCGCTAAACACCCCGCTGCGCCAATTACTGGAAATGGATCTGGTGCAGAGCCTTACCGCCGAAGACGACAAGCGCAAACGTCTGCTCGGCTTTACCGCCGAAGGTGCCAAGTTGGAGCAGGCACTGCGCCGCGAACAGGCCAAACTGCTGCAACGCGCCTTCAGTGAAGCCGGGGAGACCGCCGTCAGCGGCTGGCTGCAAGTTAATCAGACCCTGGGTAACAGCCGCCAGAGCGGTACCGGCGAAGGCTAGGGCAAACTGTACTGACCGCACACAACCATTGCAGAACTGTACCGTCGATTGCCCGCGTCGCTGTACCGCGACGGCCTGCCCAACTCCTCCTAGGCTGATCAGCACTGCCCCTGAGTGCTGCGCCATGACCACCGAACTGCTGCTCGCCTTTATCGCCTTCGCCTTTGTCACCTCAGTAACGCCGGGGCCGAACAATATGATGCTGCTCGCCAGCGGAGTGAACTTCGGCCTACGCCGCAGCCTGCCGCATATGTTCGGTATCAGCCTGGGCTTTATGCTGCTGGTGGCCTCGGTAGGCCTCGGTCTTGGTCAGTTGTTCGAGCAGGTGCCGCTGCTCTACAGCGTGCTGCGCTATCTGGGCGCGGCTTACTTGCTATATCTGGCCTGGAAAATCGCTAACTCCGGCGCACCGGACAGCCAGAGCAACGCGGCCGGCAAACCTTTCAGCTTTCTCCAGGCTGCGGCCTTTCAGTGGGTTAACCCAAAAGCCTGGATCATGGCCATCGGCGCCATCACCACCTACACCCCGCAGGAAAACTTCGTGGTCAATGTGCTGCTGATCGCGGCGCTGTTCGCCCTGGTCAACTGCCCTAGCGTCGGCCTGTGGACAGTGGCTGGCAGCCTGCTGCGCAACTGGCTGAACAATGCCCGAGCGCTGCGCGTGTTTAATATCGGCATGGCCCTGCTGCTGGTAGCCTCGCTGTACCCCATCTTCGCCGACACCGGACTGCTCTGATGCACGACCTGCCGCAAGCACGCCTACGGCCGCTGGCCGACACTTCAACTTCGGCGGTAGTCGCCGGATTTATCGCCATGCTCACCGGCTACACCAGCTCGCTGGTGCTGATGTTTCAAGCCGGCCAGGCCGCAGGGCTGACTAACGGGCAGATTTCATCGTGGATCTGGGCGCTGTCGATTGGCATGGCGATCTGCTGCATCGGCCTGTCGCTACGCTACCGCGCGCCGATCATGATCGCCTGGTCCACCCCTGGCGCCGCCCTGCTGATCACCAGCCTGCCGGGAGTTCCCTATAGCGAGGCAATCGGTGCCTATATCCTGGCTTCCGGTTTGATTGTACTGATCGGCCTGACCGGCACCTTCGACCGCCTGATGCGGCGCATCCCCGCCTCCATCGCTGCCGCGCTGCTGGCTGGCGTGCTGTTCAAGATCGGTCTGGAAATCTGCGTGGCCGCCGAGCAGCAGCCGGTGCTGGTGGTGGCCATGCTGCTCGCCTACCTGCTGGGTAAACGCCTGCTGCCGCGCTATGCGGTACTCGCCGCTTTGATCGTCGGCAGTGTGCTGGCCGGGATTTTCGGCCTGCTCAATTTCGAACATTTCGAGCTGCAACTGGCGGTGCCGGAATGGACCACGCCAAGCTTCTCCCTGGCGGCGGCCATCAGCATCGGTATCCCGCTGTTTATCGTGGCCATGGCCTCGCAGAATCTGCCCGGCATGGCCGTGTTGCGCGCCAATGGCTATGACGTGCCGGCCAGCCCACTGCTGACTACGACCGGACTGACTTCGATGCTGCTCGCGCCGTTCGGCAGCCACGGTATTCATATGGCCGCCATCAGCGCGGCGATCTGCGCCGGCCCGGAAGCTCATGAAGACCCGAAAAAACGCTACACCGCTGCCATCTGGTGCGGGGTGTTCTACGGCATCGCCGGCATCTTCGGCGCAACCCTGGCCGCGCTGTTTGCTGCTCTACCGAAAGCCCTGATCCTGTCCATCGCGGCGCTTGCGCTATTCGCCTCGATCATCGGCGGCCTGACCCAGGCCATGAGCGAGCCGAAAGAGCGTGAAGCGGCGCTGATCACCTTTCTGGTCACCGCCTCGGGCATGACCCTGTTCTCGGTGGGTTCGGCGTTCTGGGGGATTGTCGCAGGGCTGCTGACCCTGGCGATTCTTAACTGGGGCAAGCGGGACGCTTGATGATCCCAATAAAAAACGGGCTTATGCATAACGCATAAGCCCGTTTTTGTTACAGCCGCTGTACTTAGCCGCGCTGACGCTTAGGCAGCACATCCTTGAGCTTGGCGTGCATACCGCGCAGGGTTTTCTCGGTGCTTTCCCAGTCGATGCAGGCATCGGTGATGGACACGCCGTACTTTAGCTGGCTGAGGTCCTTGGGAATCGACTGGTTGCCCCAGCCTAGGTGGCTTTCCACCATCAGGCCGACGATCGACTGGTTGCCTTCGAGAATCTGGTTGGCCACGTTGTCCATTACCAGCGGTTGCAGAGCCGGGTCTTTGTTGGAGTTGGCGTGGCTGCAATCGACCATGATGTTTGGGCGTATGCCGGCTTTGGTCAGTTCCTGCTCACAAACGGCAACACTCACCGAGTCGTAGTTCGGCTTACCATTGCCACCGCGCAGCACCACGTGACCGTAGGCATTGCCCTTGGTGGTGACGATGGAAACGCCACCTTCCTGGTTGATGCCGAGGAAACGGTGCGGGCTGGAGACCGACTGCAGGGCGTTGATCGCCACAGTCAGGCCGCCGTCGGTGCCGTTCTTGAAGCCCACAGACGAAGACAGGCCGGAGGCCATTTCGCGGTGGGTCTGCGATTCGGTGGTGCGCGCGCCGATGGCCGACCAGCTGATCAGGTCCTGCAGGTACTGCGGGGAAATCGGGTCGAGGGCTTCGGTAGCGGTCGGCAGGCCCATTTCAGCCAGGTCACGGAGCAACTGGCGACCGATATGCAGACCATCCTGAATCTTGAACGAGTCATCCATAAACGGATCGTTGATTAGGCCTTTCCAGCCGACGGTGGTACGCGGCTTCTCGAAATACACGCGCATAACCAGATACAGACTGTCCGAGACCTCGGCAGCCAGCGCCTTGAGGCGCTCGGCATACTCGTGGGCGGCCTTGATATCGTGGATCGAGCACGGCCCGACCACCACGAACAGGCGATGATCCTTGCCATCGAGAATATTGCGGATTACCTCGCGACCACTGGCAACCGTGCGCAAGGCAGCATCGGTCAGCGGAATTTCACGCTTGAGCTGTGCGGGGGTTATCAGGGTTTCGTTGGAGGCAACGTTCAGGTCATCAATCGGTAAATCAGCCATCGTGCTATTCATCAGTCAGAGTCATCAGGTCACGGGTGCCGGCCGCCAGCGATCCCCGTGTGGCGGAGCACAGCAATATGAGCACAGCGGGGAAGCCGAACCTTAGCGCGTAAAGGCCTGGCTCGACAATGGGCTTGGCGGCTTAAGCCGCGCCGATGGGAGGATTCGCAGGATTAGGGCGCTAATTCAGGCTGGCGCGGGAGAACTCGGCGGCATGCTGGCTGATCCATTCCTGCGCCACCACCTCGACCGGCAGGCTGCAGCCCAGTTCCTGCTCGCGTTGATGGCGATAATGTTCGATCTGGCAGACCTGCTCGACCATGCGCGCGCGAAACAGCGTGTCCTCATCGACAAAGGCGATACCCACCAGGTATTTGCCCTCCTGCTTGCGGCACCAGGCCACCAGGCCCGGATAGCGCGCATGCTCGCCGAACAGCGGAATACGCAGTTCGATGGCCGTACCACGGCGAAAAGCGCGGTTGGAGTTGCAAGCCACACCGCCGAGGCTGATATTGTTGAGCCGCTCTTTGGGTACAAATGCCTGTTTGCGCAGCACTAATTCAACCGGCATATCACTGGGATGACGCAGAAAGTGACGCATCTATGACTACCTCGGATGCCATCAATTTGATACCACATTGGCCAGTATAGTGACTGAACTGGAACTGACCGATTTAGATGCAGATCGCCATCTACTCGACTTGCCTGGCACTTCACTGCTGATATTTACCAGCATAGGTTGTGCCAGTTGCCGTTGGGCGCGGCGTGAGCTGCCTAATTTGTCGCTGCCGATACAGCGCCTGGCTTGGGTCGACGCGGCCAACAGTGGCGGTTTAGTGGCGCGTTATGAGGTATTTCATCTACCCGCGTTATTCGTGGTTCAGGATGGCCAATTTTATGGCGCACTGCAGAGCAGCCTGCAGCCCGCCGCACTTATTCAGGCGCTGGACACTGCCCTGTCGCGCCCCGCAGAGGAATTACCATGATGAATGCAGCACCCCGTATCGGCATTATCGGTTCCGGCGCGATTGGCGGCTTTTATGGCCTGATGCTGGCCCGCGCCGGTTTTGATGTGCACTTTCTGCTGCGCAGCGAATTCGCTGCAGTCGCCAGCCAGGGCCTGCAGGTCAACAGTGCGCTGCACGGCAACCTGCACCTGCAACCGGTGCAGGCGTACCAGTCGGTTGCCGATATGCCGCCGTGCGACTGGCTGCTGATCGGCGCCAAAACCACCAGCAACGCCGAACTCGCACCGCTGATCAGCCAGGCCGCCGCGCCCGGCGCCAAGGTGGTGCTGATGCAGAACGGCCTGGCCGTAGAAGACGAGCTGCGCCCGCTGCTGCCGGACTCGCTGCACCTGCTGGGCGGCCTTTGCTATATCTGCGCCCATCGCAGTGCACCGGGGGTGGTCGAGCATCAGGCTCTGGGCAGCGTCAACCTGGGCTATCACTCAGGCCCGGCGAACGATGCCGAGAGCCGTCAGCAGATACTCGAACAAGGCAGCGCGCTGTTCCAGGCTGCTGGCCTTGACTCCACCGCCATGGCCGAACTGAACCAGGCGCGATGGCAAAAGCTGGTGTGGAACGTGCCCTATAACGGCCTGGCCGTGCTGCTGGACAGCGCCACCACGGCGCTGATGGCCAACGCCGACAGCCGCGCGCTGATCGAAGCGATCATGCAGGAAGTAGTGGATGCCGCCGGCGCCTGTGGCTATCAGTTGCCCGCAGGCTTTGCCGGCAAGCTACTGGCGGCCACCGACCGCATGCCGGATTACCTGCCGAGCATGTACCACGACTTTGCCCTGCAGCGCCCGCTGGAGCTGCATGCCATCTACGCCGCGCCGTTGGCCGCTGCGGCCCAGGCCGGCTGCGCCATGCCGCGCACCGAGATGCTGTATCAGACCCTGCGATTCCTCGAACAACGCACGCAATAGGACACAGCCATGAGCAAGGGATTAGGCGACAAATTGGTGCTGGCGATCTCCTCGCGGGCGCTGTTCGACCTCAGCGAAAGCCACCGCATCTATGAAAGCCAGGGCGTCGCGGCCTACCGCCAGTACCAGATCGAGCATGAGGACGAGATACTCGCCCCCGGTGATGCCTTTCCCCTGGTCGAGAAGCTGCTGGCGCTGAACACAGCCCTCGAACAGCAGCGGGTCGAGGTGATTCTGGTCTCGCGTAATAGCGCCGACACCGGCCTGCGCGCGTTCAATTCGATTCAGCACTACGGCCTGGGCATCTCCCGTGCGGCCTTTGTCGGCGGACGCAGCCCTGACCCTTATCTGGCTGCATTCGGCTGCCACTTGTTTCTCTCCACCCACGCCGAAGATGTGCGCAGTGCACTACGTGCCGGCTTTGGTGCAGCGACCATCCTCTCCGGCGGCGCTCGGCGGGCGGCCAGCAATGAGCTGCGCATTGCCTTCGACGGCGATGCCGTGCTGTTTTCCGATGAATCCGAGCGGGTCTATCAGCAGGCTGGCCTGGAAGCCTTCCAGAGTCACGAACGCCAGTCGGCCCGTGAGCTGCTCGGCGGCGGCCCGTTCAAACCGTTCCTCGCCGCCCTGCACCGTCTGCAACAGGAGTTTCCCGAAGAGCAGTGCCCGATTCGCACGGCGCTGGTTACCGCGCGCTCGGCCCCGGCCCATGAACGGGTGATTCGCACCCTGCGTGAGTGGAATATCCGTCTGGATGAGTCGTACTTCCTCGGCGGCCTGGAAAAAGCCGCGATTCTGGAAACCTTCGGCGCCGACGTGTTCTTCGACGACCAAGCCGGACACTGCGAAAAAGCCCGCGAAGTGGTCGCCACCGGTCACGTCCCGCATGGCATTAGTAACGAGCCGCAACTCTAGCCCCCGCGCAAGGGCGATCAGCCGCCCTCGCCGCTTACCCCCTACCTACGTATATAACCATTCGTCCTCAAAACCTCGGCTTTCTTTGACTTATCGATGGCGCTGCTAAGCTCAGATCAGGCCCGCCAGTCAGGCAGTCAAGGAGGCCGCATGATTCGCTCGATTCTCTATGCCACTGACCTCGGCCTGTACGCCCCCTACATCCTGCAACACGCTCTGGCGCTAACCCGTTCCTTCAATGCCAGCCTGTATGTGGTGCACGCGGTGGAGCCCATGGGCCTGTTTGCCGAATCGGTGCTGCAAACCTATCTGGATGAAGAACGCCTCAAGGACCTGCGCACCAACGGCCTGAGCACGGTGATGGCGAGTATCGAGCAGCGGGTGCTGGAGGGCTTTCGCGATGAGATCGGCGAAGCCCTGCATGATCTCGACCTGATCAAGGCGGTGCGCGTGGTACAGGGCGATCCACCGCTGGTGATACTCGATGAAGCGCAGCAACTCGGCGTGGATTTACTGGTCCTAGGTAGCCACAGCCACGGCACGGATATGGATATTCCGCTGGGGCGTACCGCGTCGCGCCTGGTGCAGTTGTCCGAAGTACCGGTGTACCTGGTGCCGATGCTGCAGCATCGCAGCCGCGGTGATCTTTAAAAGAAGCGCAGCACTTTCTTATTTTTGGTCTAGATTTAATGCTTCAATCATCATTATGGTTATATAAAACGCCGGTAACCTGAACGGCTGTCTTTTTGCTTTGAGGGATTTTTATGAAGCTTCAGCAACTGCGCTACATCTGGGAAGTCGCGCATCACGACCTCAACGTTTCTGCCACGGCACAAAGCCTCTACACCTCGCAGCCCGGCATCAGCAAACAGATCCGCCTACTCGAAGACGAACTGGGGGTTGAAGTATTCGCCCGCAGCGGCAAGCACCTGACCCGCATCACCCCGGCCGGTGAGCGCATCATCAACACCGCCGGGGAAATCCTGCGCAAGGTCGAAAGCATCAAGCAGATCGCCCAGGAATTCTCCAACGAGAAGAAAGGCACCCTGTCCATCGCTACCACTCACACCCAGGCGCGCTATGCCCTGCCGCCGGTGATCAGTGCGTTTATCAAGCAATACCCGGACGTAGCCCTGCATATGCACCAGGGCACGCCGATGCAGATCGCTGAAATGGCTGCCGATGGCACCGTAGACTTCGCCATCGCCACCGAAGGTCTGGAGCTGTTCAACGACCTGATCATGATGCCCTGCTACCGCTGGAACCGCTGCGTGGTGGTGCCTCAGGGCCATCCGCTGACCAAGCTGCCAAAGCTGACCCTGGAAGCCCTGGCCGAATACTCCATCGTCACCTACGTGTTCGGTTTTACCGGCCGCTCCAAACTCGACGAAGCCTTCAGTCATCGTGGCCTGACGCCAAAGGTGGTGTTTACCGCCGCCGACGCCGACGTGATCAAAACCTACGTACGCCTGGGTCTGGGCGTGGGCATCGTAGCCAAGATGGCTGTCGATCCCAAACTCGATCCGGACCTGGTGGTGCTGGATGCCGGCGAGCTGTTCGAAGCCAGCGTGACCAAGATCGGCTTCCGTCGCGGCACCTTCCTGCGCGGTTTTATGTGCGACTTTATCGAGAAATTTGCCCCGCACCTGACCCGCGACATGATGGCCAAAGCCGTGCAATGCCACAGCAAGGTCGAGCTGGAAGAGCTGTTTGAAGGCGTTGAACTGCCGTTGCACTGATCCAACCTGCAGGCATAAAAAAGCCCGTCCATGCGACGGGCTTTTGTATACGCGGCAATTCCTACTCAGTGGCTTTCAATTCTTTGCCATGAGCGAAGTTCACCCACCAGCCGAAGGCCGCTGCGGTAAAGAACATGATGATGCTGTAGATCGCCGCTGGGATGGACATGGTCGCGTTATTCAGCAGCATCGGGCTCAGTGCCAGGGCAATCGCCAGAGTGCCGTTGTGAATGCCGATTTCCATGCCGATGGCAATCGACTGGCGCAGGCTCAGCTTGCACATGCGCGGCACCCAGTAGCCCACCGCCAGGCTAATTAGGTTGAATGCCAGCGCCGCTCCGCCCACCAGCGGTGCGTAGTCGACAAAGGTCTGCCAATCCTTGACCACCGCCAGGATGATGATGATCAACAGAAACAGCGCGGAGATGATCTTCACCGGCTTCTCCATGCGCGCGGCAAAACCTGGGAAGCGGCTGCGTATCCAGATGCCAATCGCCACCGGGCCGAGCACGATGACAAACACCTGCACCACCTTGGTGAACTGCAACGGCAGGGCCTGATCACCTTCCATAAAGTAGGCCAGCGACAGGTTGACGATCAGCGGCATGGTCAGCACCGCGATCACCGAATTGACCGCCGTCAGGGTGATATTCAGCGCCACATCACCGTGGGCCAGATGGCTGTAGAGATTGGCCGTGGTGCCGCCCGGCGAGGCGGCCAAGAGCATCAGGCCAACAGCAAGCGCCGGGGCCAGACCAAAGGCCTTGGCCAGAAAGAAACACACCACGGGCAGCAGCAACAGCTGGCAGCTCAAGCCGATCAGCACCGGCTTGGGAAACTTCACCACCCGGGCAAAATCCGCCAGGGTCAGCGACAAGCCCAGGCCGAGCATGATGATGCCCAGGGCGATAGGCAGGAACAGGGTCAATAACGGATCAGCAGTCACGGCTTTCTTACTCCTTGATCAAAGCGCTGGGCGATCTTGAACAGCGGCGTAGAACACTGCAGTGACTTTAGTGGCCAATCGTGCGAAAGAAATGGCGAGGTATAAAAAAAGCGCCCAGATGGGCGCTTTTTTTATTACTGAAGGAAATCAGATGGCTGTGGCGCCGCCATCTACCGCCAGCGCCTGGCCGGTGGTGAAGGCCGCGTTATCGCAGCATAGGTACAGCACTGCGGTGGCGATTTCCTCGACCTTACCGATACGCCCGACCGGGTGCATGGCGGCGGCGAATTCGCCCTTCTTCGGGTCGGATTCATAGGCGCGGCGGAACATGTCGGTGTCGATCACCGCCGGGCATACCGCGTTGACCCGCACTTTCTTCTTCGCATACTCGACCGCTGCCGATTTGGTCAGGCCGATCACCGCATGCTTGGAGGCGGCATAGATGCTCATCTTCGGCGCCGCACCAAGGCCGGCGACCGACGCGGTGTTGACGATGGCGCCGCCACCTTGCGCCAGGAGCAGCGGGATCTGGTGCTTCATGCACAGCCACACGCCTTTGACGTTAACGCCCATGATGGCGTCGTACTCGGCCTCAGTGCCCTCAGCCAGCTTGCCTTTCTCGATCTCGATGCCAGCGTTGTTGAAGGCATAGTCCAGACGGCCATAGGCACCCAGTGTGCGCTCCATCAGTACCTTGACCTCTGCATCGCGGGTTACGTCGCAGCGCACAAACAGCGCGTCACCGCCGGCTTCACGGATCAGCGCGACTGTCGCCTCGCCGCCTGCCACATCGACGTCAGACACCACCACCTGCAGGCCTTCGTTGGCGAATGCCAGTGCCGTGGCACGACCAATACCAGCAGCACCACCGGTGACCAGGGCAACCCGGCCGGAAAAGCTAAAGCTCATCTGCGTGTCCTCGCAAGGATTAAAAACTGCATTGAGTCTAATCAGCTCGATGATTCCAAGGCAGCACTATCAAACTGCTGGTGATGACCTCATTGAAATGAGTGATTAACACCCCTGTCCACCTATCATTCGAATGGATTAACCACCATTCGTCCCACGGGCAAATCTTGCCCATCACGCAGCTAAGGGCTATCAACAGTCTTTCCGTTCAGTGAGTACCTGCCATGAATGCCCCACTCAATCGTCAGTTCCTGCTTGCCCAACGCCCGGTCGGCCTGCCCAGCCGCGAGACCTTCAGCTATGTAGAAAACAGCGTCGGTGAACCCGGCCCCGGGCAGATTCTGGTGAAGAACGCCTACCTGTCGCTGGACCCGGCCATGCGTGGCTGGATGAACGATGCCAAGTCGTATATTCCGCCAGTCGGCATTGGCGAAGTGATGCGCGCACTCGGTGTGGGTGAAGTGGTGGCCTCGCAGCACCCGGACTTTGCCGTGGGCGACCATGTAAACGGCGCCCTCGGCGTGCAGGACTATTTCCTCGGTGAGCCCAAGGGCTTCTACAAGGTCGACCCCAAGCGCGCGCCGCTGCCGCTGTATCTGTCGGCGCTGGGCATGACCGGCATGACCGCCTACTTCGCCCTGCTCGATGTCGGCGCACCGAAAGCCGGTGAAACTGTGGTGATTTCCGGCGCGGCCGGCGCAGTCGGCAGCATTGCCGGGCAGATCGCCAAGCTCAAGGGCTGCCGTGTGGTCGGCATCGCTGGCGGCGCGGACAAGTGCAAGTTCCTGATTGATGAGCTGGGCTTCGACGGCGCCATCGACTACAAGAGCGAAGACGTGATCGCCGGTCTCAAGCGCGAATGCCCTAAAGGTGTGGACGTGTATTTCGATAACGTCGGCGGCGACATTCTCGATGCCGTGCTCACCCGCCTGGCCTTCAAGGCGCGAGTGATCATTTGCGGCGCGATCAGCCAGTACAACAACAAGCAAGCCGTAAAAGGCCCGGCCAACTACCTCAACCTGCTGGTCAACAGCGCACGTATGGAAGGCATGGTGGTGATGACCTACGCCCCACGCTTTGCCGAAGCGGCTGCGGAGATGGGCGGCTGGATGGCCAGCGGCAAGCTGAAATCCAAGGAAGATATCGTCAGCGGCCTGACCACCTTCCCGGAAACTCTGCTGAAACTGTTTAGCGGCGAGAACTTCGGCAAGCTGGTGCTGAAGGTCGACTAACACGATTTCGTAGGAGCGGCATGGGCCGCTCCTACGAAGATCAGGCGTTAGACAACCGCCATTTCCTCACTGTCCTGCTTTATCGGCCGCCAGCGGCGCAGCAGCATATACAGGGTCGGGATCACAAACAGGGTGAAGAAGGTGCCGACCAACAGGCCACCGACAATCACCATGCCGATCTGCTGACGGCTTTCCGCACCCGCACCCGTGGCAATCGCCAATGGCAGTGAGCCCAGCACCATCGCACCGGTGGTCATCAGAATCGGCCGCAGACGCTGCACCGACGCCTCGATCACCGCACCACGCAGTTCATGGCCCTGACGCAACAACACGTTGGCGAACTCGACGATCAGAATGCCGTGCTTGGTAATCAGGCCGATCAGCGTCACCAGGCCGATCTGCGAATAGATATTCAACGTGCCGCCGAATAACGTCAGCGCCAGCAAGGCCCCGGCCATCGACAGCGGCACGCTGAACAGGATGATCAGCGGGTCGGTAAAGCTCTCGAACTGCGCCGCCAGCACCAGGAAGATAAACGCCAGGGCCAGGGCAAAGATCAGCGCAATACCGGCACTGGATTCCTTGAAGTCCCGCGAAGTGCCGGTGTAGTCGTATTGGGTCTCGGCCGGGAATACCGTGCGCGCTGCGGCTTCCAGATGCGCCAGGGCTTCGCCCAGGGTGTAACCGGAGCCGACGTTGGCACTTACCGTCACCGCACGCAGCTGGTTGAAGTGGTTGAGCTCGCGCGGCGCCACGGTCTCGCGCACCTCGATCAAGTTGGACAGCTGCACCATGCTCTCATCGCGGCCGCGCACATAGACGCGATCGAGATCCTGCGGGTTGCTGCGGTCCACGCCCTGCAACTGAACCAGCACATCGTACTGCTCGCCGTTCTGCTTGAAGCGCGTCACCTGGCGACTGCCGAAAAGGCTTTCCAGGCTGCGGCCAATAGTCGCCACATCGGTGCCCACCGCCACGGCCTGCTCACGGTTGACCGCGACTTTCAGCTGCGGCGCGTTGAGCTTGAGGTCGCTGTCCAGACTTTCCAGCCCCGGATAATCGCGCAGCGAGTTGAGCAATTCATCGACATAACCCTGCAGCTCGCTGTACTCCATCGACGAGCGAATCACGAAGTTCACCGGCTGGTTACGCGCGCTCTGCCCCAGCGGCGGCCGGTTGACCGGGAAGGCACGCACCCCGGCGATATCCTGCAGCTTGGGCAGTAACTCGTTGCGAATCTCGAACTGACTGCGCGAACGGTCGGCCCAGTCTTCCAGCTTCATAAAGGAAATGCCCTGGGCCACAGTCGGGAAGCCGGCAATCACCATATAGCGGTTGGTCTCGGGGATGCTGGCGTAAGCGGCTTCAATCTCGCGAGCATAACGCCCGGTGTAATTGATGGTGGCGCCATCCGGGCCGTTGAACACGCCGATAATGGTGCCGGTGTCTTCGGTCGGTGCCAGCTCGGATTTAAGCCCCGAGAACAGCAGCACGCAGGCCACCACGGTGAGCAACAGCACGCCCACCACCAGCACCCAGGCGCTGAGTGCCTTGGCCAGCAGGTGCTTGTAGCTGTAGGTCAGGCCGTTGAGAAAATCTTCGATCAGGTTGTACAGCCGGTTGTGCCGCTCGCCGGCCTGATGCGGCTTGAGCAGTAGCGCGCACATCATCGGCGTCAGGGTCAGGGCAACAAAACCCGACACCAGCACCGCGCCGGCCAGGGTCCAGGCGAACTCGGTAAACAGCTTGCCCGTGGTGCCCTGCATAAAGCCGATGGGGGCAAATACGGCGGCCAGAGTCATGGTCATGGCGATCACCGCAAAGGCGATCTCGCGGCTGCCCTTGAGCGCCGCCTGCAGCGGCTGCATGCCCTCCTCGATATGCCGGTGGATGTTCTCCAGCATAACGATGGCATCGTCCACCACCAGACCGATGGCCAGCACCATCGCCAGCAGCGTCAGGGTGTTGATGGTGAAGCCCATCAGGCTCATTAGGGCAAACGCGCCGATCAGCGACACCGGGATGGTCACCAGCGGAATGATGGTGGCGCGCAGCGAGCGCAGGAAGATAAAGATGATCAGGATGACAAGCCCCACCGCTTCCCAGATGGTGATAAACACGTTGTCGATCGACTCGCGAATAAACAGCGAGTTGTCGTTGGCCACTGCCATCTCCATACCTTCCGGCAACAGCGCGCGTACATCCGGCAAGGCCTCGGCCAGGCCATCGGAGATATCCAGTGGGTTGGCGGTGGCCTGCTTGATCATGCCCATCGACACGGCCGGCTGGCCCTTGTAGCGGACGATACTGCGCTCATCCTGAGCGCCGATTTCGGCATAGCCGACATCCGCCAGGCGCAGCAAGTAACCGCGCGAATCATCGAGGATCAGCTGATTAAACTGCTCCGGGGTGTTCATGTCGGTTTCCGAGAGCACGGTGAATTCGCGCTGCTGCGATTCGATTCGCCCGGCCGGAATCTCGACGTTCTGCCGGCGCAGGGCGTCTTCCACGTCCTGCACGGTAAGGTTGTGCGCGGCGAGCTTTTCCGGGTCCAGCCAGATGCGCATGGCAAAGGTGCGCGCGCCGCGAATCTGCACTTCGGAGACGCCGGGGATGGTCTGCAGGCGATCCTTGATCACCCGTTCTAGCACGTCGGTGATCTCCATGGCGCTATAGCGTTCGCTGTAGAAGGCGATCCAGATCACCGGCTGGGCGTCGGCCTCGACCTTCTGCACGATGGGCTCGGCGATTTCATCCGGCAGCAGGCCGCGCACCCGACCCAGACGGTCACGCACATCGTTGGCAGCTTCATCGGAGTTGCTGCCCAGGCGGAACTGCGCAGTGATCTGGGTGTTTTCCGAGCGGCTGATGGAGCTGACGAAATCCAGGCCGTCGATGCCCGACAGCACATCCTCGATCGGCTGGGCGACCTGGGATTCCATGATCTCCGGGCTGGCTCCCGGGTAAGTGACGTTGACCGTGACAATCGGCACGTCGATATTCGGGTACTCGCGCACGGCCAGACGGTCATAGGCCATCAAACCAAGCAGCACCACAATCAGCGACAGTACGGTGGCAAATACCGGCCGGCGGATGCAGATATCCGACAGGGTCATGGCGCTTGCTCCACCACCTTGGTGCGCACCGACGCGCCGGCCCGGACCTTCTGCCAACCGGCGCTGATCAGGGTTTCATCACCCTGCAGGCCTTCCAGCACTTCAACTTTGCCAGCCAGGCGTTTACCCAGTTTGACCTCACGCAACTCGACCTTGCCATCGACCACTAGGTTAACCAGCAGCTTGTCGCCCACCGGCATGATGGCTTCTTCCGGAATCACCAGGGCATTCGGCCGTTCGGCGAGAATTACCGAAACCCGCACGAACTGCCCTGGGCTCAGGCGGCCATCGCTGTTGCTGATATGCGCGCGAATCGCCTGGCTGCGCCCGGCTTCGTCGAGACGCGGGTTGATGGCGAAAATCTCGCCGGTGAAGCGCTCACCCGCATAGGCATCCAGGCTGATTTCGATCACCTGCTTGAGACGAATCTGGCTGACAGCTTTTTGCGGAATGCGGAAATCCACCTTGAGCGGATCGAGCACTTCCAGGTTGACGATGTCCTGGCCCTCGCTGAGGTAATCGCCAGGGCTGACTGCTCGCAAGCCCAGCACGCCATCGTAGGGCGCGAGGATGCGGGTCTTGTCCAGGCGTGCCTGGGACAACGCCAGGTTGGCACGCGAGGCCAGCTGCACGGCGCTGGCTTCATCCAGCGCCTGAGCGTTACTGGCACCGCGCTTGAACAGCATCTGTGCGCGCTGAAAGTTCTTTTCCGCCAGGTTCAGGTTGGCCTGCGCCTGGGCAAATTCGGCGCGGGTAATCGAATCATCCAGGCTTACCAGCAGTGCACCGGCTTCGACGCGCTGGCCTTCGCGAAAATGCAGCTGCGCCACCCGGCCGGCGATTTCCGGGCGGATCATCACCGACTCGTCGGGGCGCAGTGAACCAAAGGTCACCAGCTCGTCGCGCACCAGGCTTCGCTCGGCCTTGACCACCTCGACCAGCGGCCCTTCATTGGCCTGCGCGTGCACACTGGCAAGCGAACACAGCCAGAAAACTGTACCGAGAAGAGCAGGTGCGCGGGCAAACATATACAACCCCTAATTCTTTGTAGAGGCTGAGTCTAACGGCCGAGCCGCGCAGATCAGCCGTTAAAAATGTTTCCCGATATTAGGCAATTGCTACTGACGCATGCCGCGGCCGCTGACCAGCAGACGGATACACACGCCATACAGCACGGCAGTGGCGACCAGCATAAAACCGATGGCCACGCCGATACGGATATCGGACACCCCGAGAATGCCGTAGCGGAAGGCGTTGACCATATGCAGCACCGGGTTGGCCAGGGACACCGTTTGCCAGAACTGCGGCAGCAAGGTGATCGAGTAGAACACCCCGCCCAGGTAGGTCAAAGGCGTCAGCACAAAGGTCGGAATGATCGAAATATCATCGAAGTTGCGCGCGAACACGGCGTTGATAAAGCCGCCTAGGGAGAAGATGGTCGCGGTCAGCAGCACCACCAGCACGGTCACGCCGAGGTGATGCACCTGCAGCTTGGTGAAGAACAGCGACAGCAGAGTGACGATAAAACCCACCGCCAGGCCGCGCAGCACGCCGCCGACCACATAGCCGGTGAGGATGATATGCGGCGACACCGGCGAAACCATCAGTTCCTCGATGGAGCGCTGGAACTTGCTGCCGAAGAAACTCGACACCACGTTGCCGTAGGAGTTGGTAATCACCGACATCATGATCAGCCCCGGCACGATGTACTCCATATAAGTGAAGCCACCCATGTCGCCGATCTGACTACCGATCAGGTTGCCGAAGATCACGAAGTACAGAACCATGGTGATCGCCGGCGGCAGCAGGGTCTGCGGCCAGATGCGGGTAAAGCGGCGGATCTCGCGGTAGACGATGGTGCGCAGCGCCACCATGTTGGCGGTGAATTCGGAGTTCAGATAAGCCGTGCTCATACCGCCACCTTCGCCAGATTCTTCTCGACCAGGGAGACGAACAGCTCCTCCAGGCGGTTGGTTTTATTGCGCAAGCTGAGCACCTCGACATTCTGCAGAGCCAGCTGACGGAACAGCTCGGTAATGCCCTGAGCCTTGTCCACCTGCACTTCCAGGGTGTGCCCATCGAGCAACTGCGCCGGGTAGCCAATTAGTTGCGGCGCAACCAGCAGCGATTCCTTGAGGTCGAGCAGGAAGGTCTCCACATGCAGCTTCTTCAGCAGGTCCTTCATGCTGGTGTTCTCGACAATCCGCCCGTGGTCGATGATGCCGATATTGCGGCACAGCTGTTCGGCCTCTTCCAGGTAGTGGGTGGTCAGGATAATGGTGATGCCCTGCTCGTTCAGCTCGGTGAGAAAGCTCCACATCGAGCGACGCAGTTCGATATCAACCCCGGCAGTCGGCTCATCGAGAATCAACAAACGCGGCTGATGCACCAGGGCGCGGGCGATCATCAGGCGACGCTTCATCCCGCCAGACAGCTCGCGCGACGGCACGTTGTGCTTGCCCCACAGGCCGAGCTGGTTGAGGTACTGCTCGGCGCGCTCCTTGGCGATTTTCGCCGGGATACCGTAGTAACCGGCCTGGGTCACGACGATGTCGAAGGCCTTCTCGAACTGGTTGAAGTTGAACTCCTGCGGCACCACACCCAGGCAGCGCTTGAGCGCCGAGGACTGTTTGTCCAGGTCGTGACCGAACACGTTCACCGTGCCGCTGCTTTTAGTCACCAGGGTGGAAAGAATGCCGATGGTGGTGGATTTGCCGGCACCGTTGGGGCCGAGCAAGGCGAAGAAATCGCCTTCAGCCACGTCCAGGTCGATGCCATGCAGCGCCTGGAAGCCGTTGCCATAGGTCTTGGTCAACTGGCGAATGGACAGAGCAGTACTCATAAAAATGCGCACACCTGATCAGAGAAAAAGAAATTCGAGAGGGGCTGCGCCACGCAGCGCGAAGTGGCCCAAGTCTAGCGCCTGGAACATCGCCACCACAGTATCTTTGCGCACAACTGCCGCCCCCACGGCTGGGCAGCAGCCTACCAGCGCCAGGCGCAGATTAAACCCGGCAGTTTCCGATGGTGCTTATCAGCCCTGTCGATACATCAGCCGGGCACGGCCTCGGCCGCGAAGTCGCCACTGATCGATATCGCATCCTCGGTAAACAGATGCGGGTAGCAAGCGGCCAGATGACCGAAGAACAGCTGCTCCGGCACATCGGCAAACTGGCCGTGGTCATGCAGGTATTCCATATAACGCTCGCCCTGCTGGTTGAACGGGTGAAATACGCTATCACTCAGGCCATCGAACTCCAACGGCGCCACTTTGAATACCCGGCACAGCGCCAGGTTGAACGCCGGCGTAGCCTTGACCCAACGGCCGTCGAGAAACAACTCGGTGTAGCCATGCATGGCGAACACTTCACTGCGCAGCATTTCCAGCAGCCGTGGAGTGGCCAGATGGTTGCGTACATCGGCCAGGCCGATGCGCGCCGGGATGCCGCAATGGCGGGCGCAGGCGGCGAGCAAAGTGGCCTTGGGCACGCAGTAACTCTCCCCTGCCTGCAATGCGTGACTGGCTTTCAAGGTGTCGGCGTCGCGGCTGAATACATAGGGGTTGTAGCGAATTTCATCGCGCACCGCGTAGTACAGATTGATGGCCTGCTGACGCGGGTCGCGGCTGGCCCCGCGAAACTTTTCTGCGAACTCCACCAGCGCTGGGTGGTCACTATCGATGAAGCGGCCGGGCTCGAGGTATTCACGCATCAAGGTTTCTCCATGGCTGAGAAACCAGTCTAGCGACGCGAGTCCAGCCAATGTCACGACGATTCAGCCAAGCTCACCGCTCTTGTCGCCATCAATGACGACTACGCTCGTGATGGTGCGTAAAAAGCGCATTGTCATCATGGAGGATTCTGCATGCTCGCTCTCTGGTTACTCGCCCTGCTGTTCGGCACGGCCTTTCTCGCCCATCGGCGCACGGCTCCCCTGCCCGCCCTGGGCATAGTGGCCGGCTTTTTGATTTTGATGGGCGTGTTCAGCCATGCACCTGTCTGGCTGATGGGCCTGTTCTGGCTACTCCTGCTGGCCGTGGCCTTGCCACTGCTGTTGCCGCAACAACGCCGCAGCCTGTTCACTGCACCGTTGTTTGCCTGGTTCAAGCGCGTGCTGCCGCCGATGTCGGCCACCGAACGCGACGCCATTGAAGCCGGCACGGTGTGGTGGGATGGCGAGCTGTTCAGCGGCCGCCCGGACTGGGACACCCTGCTCGCCTACCCCAAGGCGCAACTTACCGAGGAAGAGCAGGCGTTTATCGATGGTCCGACCGAAGCGCTGTGCGCCATGGTCAGTGACTGGCAGATCGGCCAGCAGATGGACCTGCCAGCCGAAGCCTGGGCACATATCAAGAGCCATGGCTTCTTCGCCCTGATCATCCCCAAACAATACGGCGGCAAGGGCTTTTCCGCCTACGCCCACTCCCAGGTGGCAATGAAGCTGGCCACCCGCTCCGGCGACCTGGCATCCACCGTGATGGTGCCCAACTCTCTCGGCCCTGCCGAACTGCTGCTGCACTACGGCACCGACGCCCAGCGTGACCATTACCTGCCGCGCCTGGCGCGCGGTGAAGACATCCCCTGCTTCGCCCTCACTGGCCCCCTGGCCGGCTCCGACGCCGGCGCCATGCCGGATACCGGAATCATCTGCAAAGGCCAGTGGCAAGGCGAAGAAGTCATCGGCCTGCGTCTGAACTGGGAAAAACGCTATATCACCCTTGGTCCGGTCGCCACCCTGCTCGGCCTGGCCTTCAAGGCCTACGATCCCGAGCATCTGCTGGGCGAAGAGGAAGACCTCGGCATCAGCCTGGCCCTGGTACCCACCGAAACACCCGGCGTCGAAATCGGCCGTCGCCACCTACCGCTCGGCGCCGCCTTTATGAACGGCCCCAATTCCGGCAAGGATGTGTTTATCCCGCTGGACTACCTGATCGGCGGTGAAGAAATGCTCGGCAAGGGCTGGATGATGTTGATGAACTGCCTGTCGGTGGGCCGCTCGATCTCCCTGCCCGCAGTCGGCACCGGCGCGGCCAAGTTCACCAGCCTGACCACCGGCCAGTACAGCCAGGTCCGCGAACAGTTCAACGTGCCGCTGTCCGCCTTCGAAGGCATTCAGGAAGCCCTCGCTCGTATCGGCGGTAACGCCTGGCTGATGGACAGCGCACGCATCCTCACTGCCAATGCGGTGGATCTGGGCGAGAAGCCCTCGGTGCTCTCGGCCATCCTCAAATACCACCTGACCGAACGCGGCCGCGAATGCATCAGCCACGCCATGGACGTGCATGGCGGTAAGGGCATCGTCATGGGCCCGAACAACTACCTGGCGCGCTCATGGCAAGGCGCACCGATCTTTATCACCGTGGAGGGGGCCAATATCCTCTCGCGCAACCTGATGATCTTTGGTCAGGGCGCGATTCGCTGCCACCCCTACGTGCTCAAGGAAATGGCCCTGGCCAGCCGTGAAGACCAGGATCAGTCGCTGCAGGAATTCGACAAACTGCTGCTGCAACATATCGGTTTTGCCGTCAGCAATGCCGCCAGCAGCCTCCTGCTCAGCCTCGGTTTTGGCGTCTTCAGCCAGGTGCCGGGCGACCGCATCAGCCGCCCTTATTTCCGCGCGCTCAACCGCCTGGCAGCGTCCTTCGCCCTGCTCGCCGACACCAGCATGATGCTGCTTGGCGGTGAGCTTAAACGCCGCGAACGCCTGTCGGCGCGCCTCGGTGATGTACTCAGCCACCTGTACCTGGCCTCGGCGGCGCTCAAGCGCTACCACGACCTCGGTTACCCGGACCATTCGCAGCCCATGTTGCGCTGGGCCGTGGAAGAAAGCCTGGGCAAGGCCGAGCAGGCGCTGGAAGAGCTGCTCAGCAACTTCCCCAGCAAACTGCTCGGCTGCGCCCTGCGCTTGCTGGTATTGCCATTGGGCCGCCGACACAAAGGCCCAAGCGATGAACTGGACGCCGAAGTGGCCGGTATTATCGGTCGCAACAGCGGTGACCCGGCGCTGGAGGAGCTGCTCGAAGGCTGCTACCGCCCACAAGCCGAACAGGACCCCGTGGGTGCCCTGCAATATGCAATGAACTTGCTGCAGGACGTACAGGGCATGCAGAAGAAACTGCACAAGGCCGTCAAAGCCGGCCAGGTACAGGAACTGCCAGGGCAAAGCCTGATCGATGCCGCGCTGGCTGCAGGCGTTCTCAACACGGAAGAGGCCCACAGCCTGCATCAGGCCGAAGCGGCGCGCCGGGTAGTCATTGATGTCGATGACTTCGCCAAGGAAGAACTGACTCTAGGCTCCGGCAAGGTGCGTTAAGCAGACAGGACAGCGGGCGACGCGAGCCTTATACTTGCGCGCCCGTTTTACCTACAGGATTGCCCCCATGGCCAGCACCCACATCGACCATCACCTCGCCCTGCTGCAGCACCTGCGCACCATCCTGGTCGCCCTGGGCGAAGCCGAGCAGATTCTCGATGACAGCCACGCCATGTACCTGGAGCGCTACGACGAATTGCTCAGCGACCTGCCGAGCGACCCGGAAGCCAGCCTCTACCTGGGTCAGGACCTGATCAGCCAGATCTTTCAGCGCTACCCGCAGATCGCCCATCTGGTACCGCGCGACCTGCTGTGGTTCTTCGGCGGTGACTGCCTGCATTTCATGCCGGACGAAGAAATCGAAATGTACCAAACCCTCGAAGAACGCCGCTTCTACGCCGAAGAAAACGACGAACCCTTCGACTGGAACCAGGAAAAACAGCTGCTGGCCATGCCCGCGCAGGGCAGCAAGCACTAAACCTCAGCCAGAAACAAAAAAGCCCGCACGGCATAACCGGCGGGCTTTTTTATATGCTTCATAACAGAAACAAAAACGCCGCTCAGTGAGCGGCGTTTTCGTTTATTTGGAGCGGGAAACGAGACTCGAACTCGCGACCCCGACCTTGGCAAGGTCGTGCTCTACCAACTGAGCTATTCCCGCAATACAGCTTGGTACTAAAAATGGCGTCCCCTAGGGGACTCGAACCCCTGTTACCGCCGTGAAAGGGCGGTGTCCTAGGCCACTAGACGAAGGGGACCTTGGAACTTTTCGGCTACCTGCCTGAGCAGATGACCTGAATTTGGAGCGGGAAACGAGACTCGAACTCGCGACCCCGACCTTGGCAAGGTCGTGCTCTACCAACTGAGCTATTCCCGCATACAACTTGGTTTTTAGCAGCACACTTCATAAAGAAGTGGCGTCCCCTAGGGGACTCGAACCCCTGTTACCGCCGTGAAAGGGCGGTGTCCTAGGCCACTAGACGAAGGGGACGCAGCCCGGAAACTACAACTTCTATCCGGCTTCTACACGTTTTGCCGTGAGGCATTGCGCTACGAAGTGGCGCGCATTCTATGGAGCCTTGCAAGGCCCGTCAACCTCTGTGTAAAAATTTTTATAAATCAAAGACTTCAGCGCCGAATGTGAGGCAGCCCTATCAGCCTCCCGGCTAACGCACTACACTCGGAAGAAAAACCGGTGATCGAGAGGCTCCACCCATGTCCCCACTCGTGATTACCATATTGATTGTTTCTGGCATCGTCGTATTGATCGCCATTGCCTATATCAATCATATGGTCGAGAACAACAAGCTGGAGAAGGCACGCATCAAGGCCGACCTCAATGATCGCCTGCGCCGCTGCACGGACCTCGCCGAAGCCCTCCCCGGTCAACTGATGTCTCCAGCCTTGAAGCTGATGCTCAGTCGCCTGCAGTTGCACTTCAGTGAACGCATGCTGCCGTTGGACAAAGGCAACAACGCCCTCAAGGCGCGCATTGAAGAGCTGCGCAAACTAATTGCCCAAGGCGAGTCGATTGCCGTAAGCAACCCGCCGCAACCCATTGCCAATGAAGCCAAGGCCAAGGAAGTGCGTTTCCAGCTGGAAAACCTCCACGGCCAACTGACCCGCTGCGCCAAAGACGGGATTATCCCGGCCAACGAGGCCAAACACTGGCTGAAAGAAGTGCGCCATATGCTGACCCAGGTGCATATCGAATTTTTCGGCAACCTTGGCCAACAGGCCTTGCAGCAGAACCAGCCAGGCCAAGCGCGTCTGGCGTTCGAGCGCGGCGTGCAATACCTGCGCAAACAACCCGACCCCACCCCTTACCAGAACGCCCTGAAGAAATTCGAAGAGCAGCTAGCGCGCGCCAACGCCATGGTTCTGGAAAGCAGCAAGCCCGCCCCCGACCAGCCCAGCGAACTGGACGCCGGCCTTGAATCTCTCGGCGGTGACGACGAATGGAAGAAGAAGAACATCTACGACTAACCCCTCCAGCGCGCAGTTTGCGCGCTACCGCCCTGCCCACGAGTGCCGCGCATGAGCCTGACCGTTTACGGTGCCCCGCTGTCGCCCTTCGTCCGTAAAGTCCGCCTGTTTCTGGCTGAAAAGAATCTGGACTACCAGCTGGAAATCATCCTGCCGTTCGGCCAACCGGCCTGGTATCGCGAGCTGAGCCCGCTGGGGCGTATTCCGGCCCTGAGGGATGGCGACTTCACCCTCGCCGACTCGAGCGTGATCTGCCAATACCTGGACGACAAACACCCAGAACACCCCACCCTGCTCGGGCAGAGTGCCGAACAACGCGCGCAGGTACGTTGGCTGGAGAAATACGCCGACTATGAACTGGCCCCGCTCTGCACTTTCAGCGTATTTCGCAACCGCACACTGAAACCCAGTATGGGCCAGAGCTGCGACGAAGCTGCCGTACAGAAAGCCCTGCACGAAAAGCTGCCTGCGCATTTCGACTATTTGGAACAGACCCTCGGTTCAGCTGAATACCTAGTCGGCGATAGCCTGACCCTGGCCGACCTGGCCCTGGCCTGTCAGCTGATCAATATGCAGCACGGCGGCGAGCAACTGGATGCGCAACGCTGGCCCAACCTGAGTGCGCACTATGCGCGAATCACCGCACGCACCTCGGTGCAGGCTGTATTGCCGGGCGAACTGAAGATGCTCGCCAAGATGGCCGCCAAGGCCTGAATAATCGCTGCCGTCCAACAAAAAGCCCGGTGATTGCCGGGCTTTTTTTGCCTTACCTTTAGCGCTGACTCAGCAATCGGTCAGTTCGATAAATACCGCGACTAACCGCTCGATACCAGCCTGATCCGCTGCACTAAAACGTGCCAATGACGGGCTGTCGAGATCCAGCACGCCAAGCAAACGGCCGTCCTTGAACAGCGGCACCACCAGCTCGCTATTTGAAGCGCTGTCGCAGGCGATATGCCCGGCAAATGCATGTACATCTTCAACGCGCTGAGTCTGCCCAGTGGCCGCTGCGGCGCCGCACACGCCGCGACCGAAGGGAATCCGCACGCACGCCACCTTGCCTTGGAACGGCCCAAGCACCAGCTCCTCGCCACGAGCCAGGTAGAAACCCGCCCAGTTCAGGTCGCTCAGCTCCTGAAACAGAAATGCCGAAAACTGCGCCGCATTGGCAATAAAGTCGCGCTCACCCGCCAGCAGCGCCTGCAGTTGCGCCACCAGCAAGGGGTAGCCATCGAGCCCCTGCCCGCTTTGTTGTAGATCAATCATCGTGCTTACTCAGTAATTGCAGGCCCACCCAGTCACGGGCGAATTGATAGGCGCAGCGGCCATTACGGTTACCGCGGCCCAGGGCCCAGCGTATGGCCGCCTTTTCCAGCTCGTCATGCCATTGCCAAGCCAAACCGGCCTGCGCGGCATGCACCTCGACCCAGTGGCGGACCACGTCGAGGAAGTGTTCCTGGGTGAATGGGTAGAACGACAGCCACAGGCCGAAACGGTCGGACAGCGCGATCTTGTCTTCCACCGCCTCGTTGGGATGCAGCTCGCCATCCACCCGCTGCCAGCTTTCGTTGTCACTTTGTTTTTCCGGCAACAGATGGCGACGGTTGGAGGTGGCATACAGCAACACATTGTCCGGCGCACGCTCCAGGGAGCCGTCGAGCACGGTTTTCAGCATGCGGTAATCGCCCTCGCCGGCCTCGAACGATAGGTCATCGCAGAACAACACAAAACGCTGCGGTAGCTCGCTCAGCTGCTCGACGATGTGCGGTAGATCGGTCAGATGATCACGTTCAATCTCAATCAGACGCAGCCCCGCTGCCGCATGCTCGGCCAGTAGCGCCCGCACCAGCGATGACTTACCCGTACCACGCGCGCCCCAGAGCAACGCATGGTTGGCCGGCAGGCCCTGGATAAACTGCTGGGTATTGCGCGCCAACTGAGCACGCTGGCGATCCACCCCGATCAGATCAGCCAGCCCCACATCCAGACTGACCTTGAGCGCTGCGAGAAAGCCGCTGCGGCCATCGCGCTGCCAACGTGCCGCCAGGCTCTGCTGCCAGTCGATAACCGGGCGCTGTGCCGGCAGCAATGGCTCTAAACGTGCCAGTACAGCCTCGGCACGCAACAAAAAATCACTCAAACGCGAATCCACAACACACTCCAGGTTTTTTGAGCCGTTCTGCCACTGCCGTCCGGCAAAACAGATGGGCTATGCTTGGCAGGCGATTCAACATGAGAACAACCGGCCCATATGGATATAGCGCTAACCCAACGCCTGTCATTCAAACAGGCCGGCTTGACCGTATTGGTAGCCTTTATCCTCGGCACGGCGCTCAGCTTGATGCAAGTGGGCATCGATTATGCCAGCGAAGATGCCTCCATCAACCGCGAGATTAACGCGCTGATGGAAATCAGCCACAACCCGGCTGCGCGCATCGCCTACAACATCGACGCCGAACTGGCCCAGGAACTGGTGCTGGGTCTGCTGCGCTCCCCGGCGGTGATCAGCGCGCAGATCATCGACAACAACCAGCTGACCCTGGCCAGCGTCAGCCGCCCGGCCATGGAAAGCCGCTATCGGATAATTAGCGACTTTATGTTCGGCGAACGCCGGCACTTCGAGACCGCGCTGTTCGTCAGCCATTCGCCCAGCGAAGCCCTCGGCAAGCTGAGCCTGGAAGTCGACACATATGCCTTTGGCAGCCACTTTCTCAATCGCTCGCTGCTGACCCTGCTGACCGGCTTCGCCCGCAGCCTGCTGCTGTCGCTGATTCTGCTGGTGATGTTCTATTTCATGCTGACCAAGCCGCTGACTGGGTTTATCCGCGCCCTCAGCGAGCGCGACCTGCGCAGCCCCAATAACGCCAAGCTGCCCTACCCACCCAACCATGAACGCGACGAGATCGGCGTACTGGTCGATGTGACCAACCGCCAACTGAGCAGCATCGCCAGCGAAATCGAGCAGCGCCAGCAAGCCGAAGCCCGTCTGACCCGCTACCTGGCTGAACTGGAAGACATGGTCTCGGCGCGCACCGAGCAGCTGGAAGCCGCCAACAGTCGCCTGCTCGACTCCAACCGCGAGCTGGAGCAAGCCAAACGCACAGCTCTGGACATGGCCCAGGCGCGCTCGGCCTTCCTCGCCAATATGAGCCACGAGATTCGCACCCCGCTCAACGGTCTGCTCGGCATGCTCGCACTGTCCCTGGACGGGCCACTGAACAACGAACAGCGCCAGCAGCTGTCGATTGCCCACGACTCAGGCAAGGTGTTGGTGGAGCTACTTAACGACATTCTCGACCTGTCGAAATTCGAGGCCGGGCAGCTGGAACTGGAACAGATTCCCTTCGACCTCGGCAGCATGGTGGAAGAAACCGCCAACCTGCTGTCGCAGAACGCCGCGCCTGGTGTGGAGCTGACCAGCCTGATTGACCCACAACTGCCCAACCAGCTGCTCGGCGACCCGACGCGGGTCAGGCAGATTGTCAGCAACCTGCTGTCCAACGCCTTGAAATTCACCCGCTTTGGCCGCGTCGATATCAGCGTCAGTGCCCAGGCCGGCGGCGTCAGGATCATTGTCCGCGACACCGGCATCGGCATTGCCGAAGACGCCCAGGCGCGGATCTTCCATCCATTTGCCCAGGCCGGGGTTGGCATCACCCGGCAGTTTGGTGGCACCGGCCTAGGCCTGGCCCTGACGCGCCGTCTCTGCGAAGCCATGCACGGCCAGCTGAGCCTGGAGACACGGGAAGGTTTCGGCAGCACCTTCTGCGTCGATCTACCGCTACCCGGCCAGACCAACGCTAAGCAGCTTCCCCTGTTGCACGGGCGCATTATCGGGCTCAGCCCCGCCAGCTCCGGGTTGAGTGAACAGCTGGCAAGCCTACTGCCAAGCTGGGGCCTGCAGTATCAGCACCTGGACGCCGATGCCGCGCTGGGCACGCTCGATGCCGACCTGCTGATCAGCGATTGCCCGCAGCGTTTGAATGAGCTGCGCACGCTTTCCAGCCTGCCGATTCTGCTGGTCAGCGCCTATGGCAACTTTCTCAGCAGCGAGCAGGTGGAAAAACTTTCGCCTATCGAACAACTGGCCCGGCCGCTGTCACGCCAGGCGCTGCTGCAGGCCTTGCGCCGCACCCTCGGCCAAGGCGAAGCGCATGCCGCCGAGCAGCACAGCGAGCCGCAGCGAAACCGCCAGGCGCGTGTACTGCTGGTGGAGGACAACCCAGTCAACCAACTGGTGGCCAAGGGCATGCTGGGCAAACTCGGCTGCGAGGTACTGCTGGCCAATCACGGCGGCGAAGCACTGACCCTGCTGGAGACCCAAGCCGTCGATCTGATTCTGATGGACTGCAATATGCCGGTCATGGACGGCTATGAAACCACCCGGCGGATTCGCCAGAAAACCGAATTCGCCGAGCTGCCGATTATCGCCCTGACGGCCAACGCGCTATCCGATGAGCGCGAGCGCTGCCGCGCTGCGGGAATGGACGACTACCTGGCCAAGCCCTTCCGCAAAGATGAGCTGGCGGCCCTGCTCGATCAGTGGTTAAGCACCATAAACTGATCAAGCAGCACACCGACCTGGCTGCGCAACGCGGCAACCTGATCGAGATCAATCCCGCGCTCGCACAGCAGCTGGCTTTTCAGCGGCAACACCTGCTCACGCAAGGCGCAGCCGGTTGGGGTCAGCGCCAGATGCACCTCACGCTCATCACTGGCCGAACGCTTGCGCTGCAACAAACCTTGCAGCTCCAAACGCTTGAGCAGCGGTGTCAGCGTGCCGGAGTCGAGCAACAGCCGCTCGCCCAGCGCCTTGACCGTCGGCAACGCAGGCGGTTGCTGCTGCCACTCCCACAGCACCAGCATGGCCAGGTACTGCGGGTAGGTCAGGCCGAGCTGATCGAGCATCGGCTTGTAGGCGCGGATTACCGCCCGTGAAGCGGCGTAGAGCTTGAAGCACAGCTGGTTGTCCAGCTGCAGCCCCTCATCCGCGTGCAGACTGGTCGGGATCATTTCAGCAGCGCTTCGATCTCGGCAGTCAGGTCTTCAGGCTTGGTAGTCGGGGCGAAACGCTTGATCACCGTGCCGTCGGCACTCAGCAGAAACTTGGTGAAGTTCCACTTGATGCCCTGGCTGCCGAGCAGGCCTGGCGCGCTTTTCTTCAGATTGACGAACAACGGGTGGGCATCGCTGCCATTTACATCGACCTTCTTGAACAGCGGGAAGCTCACACCGAAGTTCAGCTCGCAGAACTCGCTGATCGCGCCCTCATCACCTGGTTCCTGCTTGCCGAACTGGTTGCAGGGGAAGCCCAGCACCACCAGACCTTGGTCCTTGTACTGCTGCCAGACGTTCTCCAGGCCCTTGTACTGTGGGGTGAAGCCGCACTTGCTGGCGGTGTTGACTACCAGCACGGCCTTGCCGCCGAAATCAGCCAGGGTCTTCTGCTCGCCCTTGATGGTGGTAACCGGAATATCGAAGAGTGCGTTGCTCATGCTGGTCATCCTGAGGAGTGGGAATGGACGCAAGATAGCGAGCAATTAAATTGCATGCAATTTAATTAAAGCAAGATAAGGCCCGCTAATGCAGGCCTATGCGATGGCCTTAAGCCTTCGGCACCAGCTTGAGCGAAGCCGAGTTGATGCAATAACGCAGCCCCGTTGGCGCCGGCCCGTCGGGAAATACATGGCCCAGGTGAGCATCGCACTTGGCGCATTTGACTTCGATACGGTGCATGCCGTGATTGAAGTCATCCAGACTGGCGATGGCCTCGCTGCTGACCGGCTGGAAGTAACTCGGCCAGCCGCTACCGGAGTCGTACTTGGCATCCGAGTCGAACAGCTCGGCCTGGCAGCAGGCGCAGTGGTAAATACCCGGCACCTTGCTGTCGTGATACTGGCCGGTAAAGGCGCGCTCGGTGCCGCCCAGGCGACAGACGTGAAACTGTTCCTCGGAAAGCTCTTCGCGCCAGGCTTCCAGGGGTTTTTCCAGCTTGTTCACAGGCAAGTCTCCTCTACATGAAAAAATCGCCGGGAGCGATTTTTAACGTCGCGCAGCGACGGCCCAAAGGGTGGCGGCCATGGATGGCGTGCCATAAAAAAGCCCGACCAGTACCTTTGCCAAGGTCGGGCTGCCACGTATCATTCGACCCCAGTCTGTCACCGGCGTTACAACCTGCCAAGGCTCGTCAGATCGGGGCTTTTTGCAGGGTAATTCAGCGGCGTTCCACCATTCGGGATCATTTACATGCAGTTCAGCAAATCGAACAAGCTCGCCAACGTCTGCTACGACATCCGCGGGCCGGTGCTCAAGCACGCCAAGCGCCTGGAGGAGGAAGGTCATCGCATCCTCAAGCTGAATATCGGCAACCCGGCACCGTTCGGTTTCGAAGCGCCTGAGGAAATCTTGCAGGACGTAATCCGCAACCTGCCCACAGCCCAGGGCTACAGCGACTCCAAGGGCTTGTTCAGCGCGCGCAAGGCGGTGATGCAGTACTACCAGCAGAAGCAGGTGGAAGGCGTTGGCATCGAGGATATCTACCTCGGCAACGGCGTGTCTGAGCTGATCGTGATGGCCATGCAGGCGCTGCTGAATAACGGCGATGAAGTGCTGATCCCAGCACCCGATTACCCGCTGTGGACCGCTTCCGTAGCCCTGGCCGGCGGCAAGCCGGTGCATTATCTGTGCGATGAGCAGGCCGGCTGGTTCCCTGATATCGCCGACATGCGCGCCAAAATCACCCCGAACACCAAGGCCCTGGTGCTAATCAACCCGAACAACCCCACCGGCGCGGTGTATTCCAAGGAAGTGCTGCTGGATATCGTCGAATTGGCGCGCCAGCACAACCTGGTGCTGTTCTCCGACGAAATCTACGACAAAATCCTCTACGACGATGCCGTGCATATCTGCACCGCCTCGCTGGCCCCGGACGTGCTCTGCCTGACCTTCAACGGTCTGTCCAAATCCTATCGCGTGGCGGGTTTCCGCTCCGGCTGGGTAGCGATTTCCGGGCCCAAGCACCGTGCGCAGAGCTATATCGAAGGCATCGACATCCTCGCCAACATGCGCCTGTGCGCCAACGTGCCGAGCCAGCATGCAATCCAGACCGCACTGGGCGGCTACCAAAGCATCAATGACCTGGTGTTGCCGCAAGGCCGTCTGCTGGAGCAGCGCAACCGCACCTGGGAACTGCTCAACGACATCCCCGGGGTCAGCTGCGTCAAGCCGATGGGCGCGCTGTATGCCTTCCCGAAGATCGACCCCAAGGTCTGCCCGATCCATAACGATGAGAAATTCGTCCTCGATCTGCTGCTCTCGGAAAAGCTGCTGATCGTTCAGGGCACCGCCTTCAACTGGCCGTGGCCGGATCACTTCCGCGTCGTCACCTTGCCGCGCGTGGATGAGCTGGAAATGGCCATCGGCCGTATCGGCAGCTTCCTCAAGACCTACCAACAGTAATCGGAGCAAGCCATGAGCCAGGGCAAACGCTATCTGCTGACCGGTGCCAGTTCTGGCATCGGTGCCGCCCTGGCCCGCGAGTTGGCGGCCAAGGGTTACGACCTGGCGCTGGCCGCACGCCGCGAAGACAGTCTGCATCTGCTGGCTGCCGAGCTGCAGGCGCGTTTCAAGCGCAAGGTGGTGGTGCTACCGCTGGATGTAACCGACTACGAAGCCTGCCAAGACGCTGTGGGCCTGGCTGCCAATGCCCTTGGCGGGCTGGATGGGATTATTGCCAACGCTGGTATCGCCCTGACCGGCAAAGCCGGCGGTGGCCACTTCAAGCGCGCTCGACTGACCGTGGAAACCAATCTGATCGGTGCGATTGCCTGTCTAGATGCCGCCTGCGCATTGTTTCGCCAACAAGGTCACGGTCATCTGGTCGCCGTCGCTTCAGTCGCCGGCAAACGCGGCCTGCCGCACACGGCCGCTTATTCGGCGAGCAAGGCCGGCCTGATCAGCTATATGGAAGCCACCCGCGCCGAACTGCTGGGCAAGAACATCGACACCACTCTGCTGCTACCGGGCTTTATCGACACGCCACTGAACAGCGACATGGCCAGCCGACCTTTCCTGATTGACGTAGAACGCGGCGCGGCGCTGATCGCCAAGCACATCGACAAACGCCGTGTCAGCGCCTACGTGCCTGGCTGGCCCTGGGCGCTACTGGGCCGCGTGCTGCCTTACCTTCCAACCTCAATGATTGGCAAATTCTGATGGACCTGCAGATCGACGACTTCTACAAGGATGCCGCCGCCGGCATGCTGACCCTGTACCAGGCGTTCCCCAGCAAAGCCGCGCTGTATGTCGAAGACCTGATCGGCCGTGAAGAGCCGGATGAATTCGGCCTGCCCACACCACGCCATCAAAGCTGCCTAGGCGCCCTGCTATGGCTCGCCGAGGAAGGCTATATCCGCTTCGACACCACTATCGGCTACGACGCCCTGGATCAAGCCGTACTCAGCGAAAAAGGCTTTCTGCGCCTGACTCGCGGCGTGCCCCATGCCCTGCGCGAGGGTGATGCCTTGCCGCCTAGCGTCCGTCGCGTGCATGCCACCCTGGCCTTTCAGCTGCGCGAAGCCCTCGGCCAGCGGCATGGCGAACGCGTCGCGCGCCTCACCCGCCTGCTGTTCGAATCCAACCTGAACGGCGCAAGCGACATAGTTTGAAATAGTCGCCAGGTTGAAGTGCCGGGGGGTGCGCCCTTATATAGCCGTCATAACCAACAGTGGCCGTTGAAAAACCAGGCGAAGCAGCCAGAACAGGGTTTTCAGCGGCCTGATAGATGTTTCCCGTGAGGAGTCTCAATACACCATGATGCGCATTATGCTGTTCCTGGCCACCAACGTTGCGGTGTTGATCATCGCCAGCATCACCCTGAAGTTGCTCGGGGTCGACCGCTTTACCGGCCAGAACTATGGCAGCCTGCTGGTTTTCTGCGCCGTGTTCGGTTTCGCCGGCTCGCTGATTTCGCTATTCCTGTCCAAGTGGATGGCGAAGATGAGCACCAAGACCGAAATCATCACCCAGCCACGCACCCGTCACGAACAATGGCTGCTGCAGACCGTGGAAGAACTGTCCCGCGAAGCCGGGATCAAGATGCCGGAAGTCGGTATCTTCCCAGCGTATGAGTCCAACGCCTTCGCTACCGGCTGGAACAAGAACGACGCCCTGGTAGCGGTCAGCCAGGGCCTGCTGGAGCGCTTCTCGCCCGACGAAGTACGCGCTGTGCTGGCCCACGAAATCGGCCACGTGGCCAACGGCGACATGGTCACCCTGGCGCTGATCCAGGGCGTGGTGAACACCTTCGTAATGTTCTTCGCGCGGATCTTCGGCAACTTTGTCGACAAGGTGATCCTGAAAAACGAAGACGGCCCAGGCATTGGCTACTTCGTCGCGACCATCTTCGCCGAGCTTGTACTCGGTATCTTGGCCAGCATCATCGTTATGTGGTTCTCGCGTAAGCGCGAATTCAAGGCCGACGAAGCCGGCGCCCGCCTGGCCGGCACTGGTGCAATGATCGCCGCCCTGCAGCGCCTGCGCGCCGAACAGGAAGTGCCGGTCACCATGCCTAACAGCCTGACCGCCTTCGGCATCAACGGCGGCCTGAAGGGCGGCCTGGCTGGCCTGCTGCTGACTCACCCGCCACTGGAAGTGCGTATCGAAGCCCTGCGTCAGCGCGGCTAAGCATAACGCAGACGAAAAAGGCGGCCCACGGGCCGCCTTTTTCTTTTCCGACTTCAGGCCTTACGCAAGCGATAAACCCGCTCATCCAGGCGCTCAAGGCCGCGCTTGAGGAACTTCCAGTTGTCGCCCAGTACATCGCCGCATGCCAGCTCCTCTAGCTGCCAATCGGGCGTAAACAGTCGCTGCACCTCGTCATCCGCCACAGCGAAGGGCGGCCCGTCCATCTGCGTCTGGTCATAGTCCAGGCTCACCAGTAAGCCCTGGCTGCCACTGGGTAAAACCTGCGTCAGGTGCGCCGCATAACGGGCGCGCATCTCCGGTGGCAAGGCAATAAGTGCGGCGCGGTCATACAGCGCAGTGCAGCCGGCAAGCTGCTGGGCAGTCAGGGCGAAGAAATCACCGCAGTAGATCTCCACAACGCCAGCCCGATAAAGCCTGAAAGCGCCCACCTCGCTGACCTCCGGCTGCAGCTTATGCTCGGCGAAGAAGTCCTCCACCGCACGCTGCGCCAGCTCAACACCGACCACCTGATAGCCCTGCCCCGCCAACCAGGCCAGGTCCAGGCTCTTGCCACACAGCGGCACCAGCACCCGCGCACCGTCCGGTAAACCCAGCGACGGCCAGTACTGCTGCAGATACGGATTGACCTCAGGCAGATGAAAGCCGATTTCACTGCGCGCCCAACGCGACTGCCAGAATTCTGCGTGCATAAAAGCTCCTGTAAAAATTCAGCTGAGAATCGTGCCGCAACGCAGCCAATAAGGCCAAGGGATTCGGCCCGCACAAAACCATCTATTAAAGCGATCAAAACACCTTAGCTTTTGCGCTTTTATGCACAGATTGGCTGATAGAAGATACAAGTAATACATCAGGAGTCTGCCATGTCACTGCCCAGCCTATTTATCTCCCACGGCTCACCCATGCTGGCCCTGCAACCCGGCGCCAGTGGTCCTGCTCTCGCCCACCTGGCCAGCCAACTACCCAGGCCGCGCGCCATTGTGGTGGTTTCGGCGCACTGGGAAAGCCGCGAACTGCGGGTCGGTGGCGCGGCGCAACCGCGAACCTGGCATGACTTTGGCGGCTTTCCTGCCGAGCTCTATCAAGTGCAATACCCGGCGCCTGGCAACCCAACGCTAGCGGCGGAAATAATCCAACTGCTGGCCGCCGCCAACCTGCCAGCGCAGCTCGACGCCGAACGGCCGCTGGATCACGGCGCCTGGGTGCCCCTGACCCTGATGTACCCACAAGCCGATATACCCGTGGTGCAGGTCTCGCTGCCTAGCCAGCAAGGCCCGGAGTTGCAACGCCAGGTCGGCCAAGCCCTGGCCAGCTTGCGCACGCAAGGTGTGCTGCTGATCGGCTCCGGCAGCATCACCCACAACTTGGGCGAACTAGACTGGCACGCAGGCCCGGATGTCATCGAGCCCTGGGCACAGGCCTTTCGCGACTGGATCGTGGAGAAACTAACCGAGCAGGATCATGCCGCTCTGCAGGACTACCGCCAGCAAGCACCCTTTGCTGTGCGCAACCACCCCAGCGACGAACACCTGCTGCCGCTATTCTTCGCCCAGGGCGCAGGCGGACAATTCAAAGTCGAGCACAGAGGCTTTACCCTGGGCGCGCTGGGGATGGACATCTACAGCTTCGCCTGACCTAGGGCTGCACATCAAAGCGCGTGGTTTGATCATTCCAGACAAAAAAGCGCCCGGCACAATAAGGCGTTTTTACCAAACCAATCCGTAGAGCGCCGCTCTCCGAAAAGACCTTCACCGAGTTCACCCCCTGATTCCAGCAAGCTGCCCCATCAATGGGCAGCACCTGCAGGCGCTTACCAGTCGACTTCTCCATCACATCGATGGAGAGAACCCGCGCGTCGCTTTCGCGCAATGGCACCTGAAAATAAAACTGCTCGCTGGACTGCGCCTGAAGCAAGCTCACCGCATCATCTGGCCAGGCACTGTCAGTTTCCAGGAACGCCTTGAGCTTCAGTTCAAGCGGTAGAGACTTACCGTCTCGATAACGCACCCACTGCCCAGAAATCTGCGGCCTGCTGCGAAAGAAGTCGACATGCGTGAAATGAAATCGCGCCACTGGCAGGCCGTCGACATCGAGCTCATCAATACCCAGATAGGCCTCATGGGTAATTGCCGGTTTGAGGGTGATGGGCGTTCGGTAGCGATCGTAGGCATACAGTGCACGCTTCACTCCATTGTCGTAATGCATGACAAAGCTGATCGGATAAGTGCCAAGACGACCCTCATAAATCGCATAAGAGGCCTGCGCCACCGTCGAGAGCAGCAGACACACTGCAGTCAGCAAGCAACCCAACACCGCATTAAGTGATCGCATCAGAAGGTCTCCTCGCTGCGAGCATGCAGTTTCAACTGGAGAGTCCCCGCAAAACTGTAGTGCTCCCATTGAATAGTGCCCACCTGATAGTCAACCCCGGCCTCGGGGCGCAGGCTGACCCGCCCATTAGCATCGAACCGCAGGTGCCCGCGCTTAGCCAGCGCCTCCAGAGATGGGTGGCGCTGGTAACCGGCAGCGTCCTGATAAAGGTAATACCAGGGGTCGCCAGCCACTATCGCCCCATCACTGGCTCTCACCAGCATCGGGGTGACGCGAAAATCTAGGGTTCCGTCGCCATTGAAATCGACTAGCTCCAGGGTTTCGGCGCCACGAAAGAAAAGGTTCAGCCCGTCCAGTTTCTGCACCAGCTCTCCACTGACGCGATCGCGCACACTTATATGATCAACCCGTCCTGCAGGCTCGCCGACTTGCTTTTGCGCATGCACCAGGTAGTAGAACCGCTTATCCACCTTGGCCTGCAGCATCTCACCGACATAAGCATCACGGCTCTCATAACTGAAATGCACTGCCCGCCGCAGGTCGACACTTCTGCGTTCACGCGTCTTGAGATCGACCCAGTTGCCTTGCAGGGTTTGCGCACCTAGAACAAAAGGCTCCAGTGACAGGGCGGCACTCGCCATGCGCGGAATGTCCATGATGTTAATCAGCAAACCCTCACCATCCAGATAAGGTGTCTTTTCCAGCGTAACCGGCTGACGCCCGCTCTGGTTGAATAAATAACCGCTCAAGGCGTCGAGCTGATAGTCATGGATGAGTATCAGCTCGACCTTATCCTGACCGACACTCCCCGTGTAAGTGAACTGATTTGCGTCGGCTCCGGTAACAGAAAACCACAACAACCCAAACAATACCCGCAAGCGCAGCAATTCCATGCCAGCCATCCTTTGCCTCCATCCCAGTATAAAAACTTGCCCGCAATTTAACGGACTTTCTTCTGCAACACCTTGTTCCAGCCTGCTTTGCCAAAGCACAAGCTTACCTTGCTTGCCCACTCATCAACCCTATGCGCAGCCAGCACAAGCAAATCCGCAGAATAAAAAAGCCCCGCACTAGGCGGGGCTTTTTTATTCTGCGAAGCATCAATCTTCGCGATAACGACGCAGCTTCAGCGGCTTGCCACCGACGCGGGTGTCTTTCAGCTTGGTCAGCAGACGCTCGAGGCCTTCTTCCGGCAGCTCGACCAAGCTGAAGCTCTCGCGCACCTGGATGCGGCCGATGGCTTCGCGGACCAGGCCGCCTTCGTTGAGGATCGCGCCGAGCAGGTTCTTCGCGGCGATACCGTCGCGAGCGCCCAGGGCGGTACGGCAACGGGCACGGCCTTCGGCCAATGGCACAGGAGCACGACGCTCACGGCTGCCTTCGCGATCAGGACGCTCAGGACGATCACTGCGCTCGCTACGTTCACGCGGAGCACCGCTGTTCGGAACCAGCGGCTGGTCACGCTCAACCTCAGCCAGGGTCAGCGCTTGGCCGTTGGTGGCCTTGCGCAGCAGGGCTGCGGCCAGGGCACGCGGGCTGCAACCGATGTCGGCAGTCAAACGATCAAGCAGATCACCGTGGCTGGCTTCGGCATCAGCAACCAGCGGAGCCAGGCTGTTGGTGAGCTTCTTGATGCGCGCGTCCAACACCTGCTTGGCGTCTGGCAGCTTGACTTCACCGACCTTCTGCCCAGTTACACGCTCGATCACTTGCAACATGCGGCGCTCACGCGGAGTCACCAGCAGCAGGGCGCGACCGGTACGGCCAGCACGACCAGTACGGCCGATACGGTGCACGTAGGATTCCGGGTCGTACGGCATGTCCACGTTCATCACGTGGGTGATGCGCGGCACGTCGAGGCCGCGAGCGGCAACGTCGGTGGCGATCACGATGTCCAGACGGCCATCTTTCAGCGAGTCGATTACGCGCTCACGCTGGTTCTGTGCGATGTCGCCGTTCAGTGCAGCAGCCTTGTAACCCTTGGCTTCCAGCGCGGCGGCCAGGTCCAGGGTGGCTTGTTTGGTGCGGACGAAACCGATCAGCGCGTCGAATTCTTCGACTTCCAGCAGACGCAATACGGCAGCGTGCTTCTGGTCGGCGTGAACCATCAGATGCACCTGCTCAATGGCAGTTACGGTCTGGGTCTTGGTTTCGATCTTGACGTGCTTTGGGTCACGCAGGTGTTTTTCGGCAATGGAGCGGATCGAGTGCGGCAGAGTGGCGGAGAACAGCACGCTCTGACGGCTTTCCGGCATGGCCTTGAAGATCACTTCGAGGTCATCCATAAAGCCCAACTTAAGCATCTCGTCGGCTTCGTCGAGGACCAGGTGCTGAATGGTGGACAGCACTTTCTCGTCGCGACGCAGATGGTCAACCAGACGACCTGGAGTGGCCACAACAATCTGTGCGCCATTGCGGATGGCCTTGAGCTGCGGGCCCATCGGCGCGCCGCCGTAAACGGCGATAACACTGACGCCCGGCATTTGCTTGGCGTAGGTTTCAAAAGCGGTGGCAACCTGCAGCGCCAGCTCACGAGTCGGAGCCAAGATCAGCGCTTGCGGCTGACGCTTGGCCGGGTCGATGCGGCTGAGGATTGGCAGGGCGAAGGCAGCGGTTTTACCGGTACCGGTCTGCGCCTGGCCGATCATGTCGTGGCCGGCGAGGATTACTGGAATCGCTTGAATCTGAATAGCCGAAGGCTCTTCATAGCCAGTGGCAATTACAGCAGCGAGAACATTGGGATGTAGATCGAGAGCGGCGAAGCCGCCGATTTCCTGGGTCATGGGTCTGCCTCTAGTGCATCCGCAAAGACCCATGTTCCAAAGCTGCGCATGCCGTGTAAGACCCGAAAGTCACCCTGGCAGCCATGTCGGCGGGGATTTGCGAAAACGTGTGATAAATGAATCGTCAAGGATAGTCCGCAAAACGGACTAACTGCCAAAGTTAACCTTCGGGCGAGTTGTACTACCTGAACGTGGCCATGAATTGACCGGCGCGCACTATACCGGAAAACCTGGCCAAATGTACTGGTTTTTCCTGAAATCGAGCATATAGCACGCCGGATGGTCATCCTCTGATAGCCTGCAGCTGCCATGCTGTAACGGCTTCACGCCCCAGTTTACTAACCTGCGCACAAGGACTCCCCGCCATGACCCAAAGCACCAGCGGCCGCGTCAGCCGTGAAAAACGCGGCCAGATCATGTTGATCGGCCTGGACCGAGCGAGCAAACGCAACGCCTTCGATATGCCCATGCTCGACGACATGTGCCTGGCCTACGGTGAGTTCGAGCGTGACAGCGAGGCGCGGGTGGCGCTGGTATTTGCCCATGGCGAACACTTTACCGCCGGATTGGACCTAGCCAATGTAGCGGCGCAGTTTGCCGCCGGCTGGAAGATACCTGACGGCGGCTGCGACCCCTGGGGCGTATTCGGCGGACCGCGAGTGAGCAAACCGGTGATCGTCGCCGCGCAAGGCTACTGCTACACCATCGGTATCGAGCTGATGCTGGCTTCGGATATCAACCTGTGCGCCAGCAATACCCGCTTCGCGCAGATGGAAGTGCAACGCGGGATCTTCCCCTTCGGCGGCGCCACCCTGCGTATGCATCAGACGGCCGGCTGGGGCAACGCCATGCGCTGGCTGCTGACCGGCGATGAGTTCGATGCTCACGAAGCTTATCGCTTGGGCTTTATCCAGGAGGTTGTGGCCAGCGAAGAGTTGCTGCCCAAGGCGCTGTGGCTCGCAGAACGCATTGCCGCCCAGGCGCCGCTAGGCGTGCAGGCCACCCTGGCCTCGGCACGCCAGGCCGTTATCGAAGGCCCAGCTGCCGCAGCCGCCAGCCTGCACCCGAGCGTGACAAGGCTGATGGCCAGTGAAGATGCTAAGGAGGGTGTCAAAGCTATGCTGGAGCGCCGCCCGGGCGACTTTAAAGGGCGTTAAGCCTGGTTATCCGACTGCCGATCAGGTGGCCGGACGCACCGCTTTAATCAACGACTCCAGTGAATAACCGAACTGCGGCGCTAGCAGCTCATTACGGCGGCGCAGCTCGGCAAAGTCGATTTCCTGCTCCAGATCCGCCGGCACCAGCAGTACCACGTTGCCCTCCTTTACCGGACACTCCCAGTAATGCCGGTGGTAGAGCCCGCGCAGCAACGGCGCGCCGAGCGGCTTGCCGTCGTTGCCGGCCCACTGGTTGATAATCAGCCAGCCGCCGGGATTGAGCTGCTTCTGGCAGTTCTCCAGAAAGCGCCAGGCCAGATGCCCAGTCGCCGGCCCGTGATCGGTATAGAGGTCAACAAACAGCAGGTCGGTTTTTTCCGCGCTTTCCAGCAATTCCAGCGCATCGCCGATACGGATAGTCAGGCGCGGGTCATCGACCAGGCCCATATGCTCCATGGCCAAGCGCGGCACATCGGCGCGCAGCTCGATCACTTCAACATCTTCCAACGGCAGAAACCGCAGGCAGGCCTGGGTCAGGTTGCCGGCACCGAGGCCGAGAAACAGCGCACTTTCCGGGTGCTCATGGCACAAGGCGCCGAGCAGCATGGCGCGGGTGTAGTCGTACTCCAGCCAGCTGGGGTCCGGCATATACACGCAGCTCTGCTCGATCGCTTCGCCGAACTCGAGAAAGCGGTAAGCACCCATTTCGACTACCTGGATCACCCCGAAGGCATCGTGCACTTCGGCGATCAACAGCGGGTCCGGCATCTGCCCAACCGGAGGTAAACCTGGCATCCACCACTCTCCACCGTGACATCCCCGACCATTTCGGCCAGGGGAAAGGCGCTAATTGTCATTGAGGCACCCTCCCCTGGTCACGCGATAATTTGCCGCAGTCGGGAGCGCCGAGTTCGTCGTTATGCGGCTACAACAATAAAAACAATTATCGAGGTTTGCCATGTACGCCATTATTGGTGCCGGCCCCATGGGGCTGTGTACAGCACGTCAACTGCACAAGCACGGCATCGACTTTGTCGGTTTCGAACTGCACGCGGATGTCGGCGGCCTGTGGGACATCGATAATCCGCACAGCACCATGTACGACTCGGCGCACCTGATTTCCTCCAAGGGCACCACTCAGTTCAGCGAGTTTCCGATGCGCGCCGAGGTGGCCCCCTACCCGCATCACAGTGAGATGCGCCGCTATTTCCGCGACTACGCCGAGCACTTCGGGCTGTATGCGCACTACCAGTTCAATACCCGCGTGGTGGAAATCCAGCGCTTGGACAAAGGCTGGAAGCTGATCAGCGAGCACAACGGCGTGCAACGTGAATGGCTGTTCGACGGCGTGCTGATGGCCAACGGCACCCTGCACACGCCCAACCAGCCGGCGCTGCCGGGCGAATTCAGCGGCAAGCTGATGCACTCCAGCGACTACCGCTCCCCTGCAGTATTCGACGGCAAGCGCGTGTTGGTGATCGGCTGCGGCAATTCGGCCTGCGATATCGCCGTGGACGCCGTGCACCGCGCCGCCTCGGTGGACCTCTCGGTGCGTCGTGGCTATTACTTCCTGCCCAAATTCACCCTGGGCAGGCCCACCGACACCCTCGGCGGCGCAATCAAACTGCCGCGCCCACTCAAGCAGTTTCTCGACGGCCTGCTGATTCGTGCCCTGGTCGGCAAGCCTTCCCAATACGGCCTGCCCGACCCGGATTACAAACTCTACGAATCACACCCGGTGATGAACTCCCTGGTGCTGCATTACCTCGGCCATGGCGATATCAAGGCGCGCCGCGATGTGGCCAAGGTCGACGGCCTGCAGGTGACCTTCAGCGATGGCGAACAGGCCGAGTACGACCTGATTCTGCAAGGCACCGGTTACAAGCTCGACTACCCCTTTATCGACCGCGCGCACCTCAACTGGCCGAGTAGCGCCGGCGCGCCGCAGCTGTACCTCAACGTGTTCCACCCCGAGTACGACGACCTGTTTATGCTGGGTATGGTCGAAGCCTCGGGCCTCGGCTGGCAGGGCCGCGACGAGCAGGCCGAGCTGGTGGCGCTATATATCAAAGGCCTGCAGGCTGGCAGACAGGCGGCCAAGGACTTCCAGGCACTCAAACGCGAACGAGCGAGCATGCGCATGGACGGTGGCTACCAATACCTGCAACTGGAGCGCATGGCCTACTACGTGCACAAGGACAGCTATCGTCAGAGCATCGCGCAACACAGCAACAGTCTGCGCGCCGGCCTGGCCGCGCTGCCCGCTACCGCCAGCCGCACTGTTGAAGGAAGCCTGTGATGGAGCCGGTGAATATCCAGTTCGACCCCAGCAGCCTGGTGCTGATCAACGTCATCGTTGCGGTGATGATGTTCGGCGTCTCGCTGGAGCTGCGCCTGGATGACTTCAAACGCATCGTCCGCGAGCCCAAGGCGCCGCTGATTGGCCTGTTCGCGCAATTTGTCCTGCTGCCGGCGCTGACCTGTCTGGCCTGCTGGGCGCTGCGCATCGAGCCGATGCTGGCCCTGGGCATGATGCTGGTGGCGGCCTGCCCCGGCGGCAGCTTCTCCAACATCATGACCTGGATGGCCCGTGGCAATGTGGCGGTGTCGGTCAGCATGACTGCGGTATCCAGCCTCGCCGCCAGTGTGCTGACGCCGCTGAACTTCGGCTTTTATGCCTGGCTTAATCCACTGACCCGCCCGCTGCTGACTGAAATCGCCATGGACCCGATCAGCTTGCTGCTCTTGGTACTGCTGGTACTGGGCCTACCGTTGATCGCCGGCATGTGGATCGGCCGGCGCTTTCCCAGCCTGTCACTCAAGGTGGAAAAGCCGCTGCGCATCTTTGCCCTGCTGGTGATGCTGGCCTTCGTCACCCTGGCCTTTAGCCGCAACTTCGACCAGTTTATCGCGCACTTCCATCTGTTCTTCTGGCTGGTGGTGGCGCACAACGCCCTGGCGTTGGCGGTGGGTTACGGGTGCGCGCGGCTTTCCGGGCTGCCGGCAGCAGATCGCCGGGCGATCACTCTGGAGGTCGGTATCCAGAACTCGGCCCTGGGCCTGGTGATCATCTTCACCTTCTTCCCGCAGGCCAGCGGCATGCTGCTGATCGCTGCGTTCTGGGGCTGCTGGCACTTGGTCAGCGGCCTGACGCTGGCATTTATCTGGTCGCGCCGCGAGCCCATCGCCGCTTCACCCGCCCCTGCGGCACTGGCTAACGCTGGAGAAAAATAATGCCCACCATCTTGATCACCGGGGCCGCCAGCGGCCTCGGCTGGCAGCTTGCGCGCGCCTATCACGGCCAAGGCTGCAATCTGCTGCTCACCGATATCAATGCAGACGGCCTGACCGCGCGGGTGAATGAACTGGGTGCCGAGCGGGTAATCGGGCTGGCCGGCGATATCACCGACCCGCACCTGCATCAGCAATTGCTGCAAACCTGCAGCGAGCGCTTCGGCCGCCTCGATGTGCTGATCAATAACGCCGGCATCACCCACCGCTCGCCGGCCATGCAGACAGACCCAGCGGTGCTGCGCAAAGTCATGGCCGTCGACTATCAGGCTCCCGTAGAGCTGACCCTGAGCGCCCTACCGCTGCTGCGCCAGAGCCGTGGGCAGATCATCGCCATCGGCTCCATGGCCGGCTGGATGCCGGTGCTGGGTCGTGCTGGCTATTGCGCAGCAAAAAGCGCCCTCGGCCAGTTCTTCGAGGTACTGCGCGCCGAGGCCGCCCGCGACGGCATCCGCATACTGCTGGTCTACCCGAGCTTTCTCGATACACCGATCGAACAGAACGCCCTCGGCGGCGATGGCAAGCAGGCGCAGCACGGCCGCTCAACCATCGGCCAGGTACGCGGCGCCGACTGGATGGCCGCGCAGATTCTCCAGGCGCAGAGGCAAGGCCGCGAGCGGCTGTTCCCCGACCGCGGCAGCTGGTTGGCCAGTCTGCTCTGGCGCATCGCCCCCGACTTTTACTACCGCAAGATGAGCGCACGCTTCGCCGCGGAGATGGGCTGATGGAGGTTATCTGGCTGGCCCTGGCGGGTTTTATCCTGTTGGCATACACACTGGAGGCAATCACCGGCTTCGGCAGCATCGTGATCGCCCTTTCGCTGGGCGCCCTACTGCTGCCCATTGATCAGCTGCTGCCGGTACTGGTGCCGCTGAATATCTGCATGACCGGCTACCTGGTCTGGCGGCATCGGCAGATGATCGACCGCCGCCTGCTGCTGGGCATGATCCTGCCCGGCATGCTGTTCGGCACGGTTATCGGTTATGCCCTGCTGCCCTTCCTCGACGCCGCCCTGACCAAGCGCCTGTTTGGCGCGCTGGTGCTGTGGTTTGCCGCCCGCGAGCTATGGCGCCTGCGTCATGCGGCCGTGCAACCCGTGCGACCCATGTGGCTCAGCCGCCTGCTCAGCCTGTGTGCGGGCATCAGTCACGGCCTGTTCGCCTCCGGCGGCCCGCTGCTGGTATTCGCCCTGGCCGGCACCCAACTGGACAAGGCGCGCCTGCGCGCCACCCTGGTCACGGTGTGGTTCACCCTCAACAGCCTGCTGACCCTGGCCTTTCTGCTCGACGGCCGCCTACTCCCCGCCCTGCCGCAAGTCGCCAGCTATGCGCCCTTACTGCTGATCGGCGTGTGGCTGGGTGAGAGCCTGCATCGGCGCTTTAACGAGCAGCATTTCCGTATTGCCATCTACCTGTTGCTGCTGGTTACCGGCGGCCTGCTGTTAGCGCCCTGGAGTCTGCTATGAGCCACGACATCATTATCAAGAACGGCCTGTACTTCGACGGCAGCAACCAACCCGGGCAACTGCGGCATATCGGCATCAAAGACGGACGCATCGATGTGCTGAGCCTCAGCCCACTGGATGAAAGCGGCTGCCCCGAGGTCCTGGACGCCGATGGCAAGTGGGTAACGCCGGGCTTTCTGGAAATCCACTCGCACTACGACGCCGAAGTGATCGCTGCCCCCGCATTGAAGGAGTCGGTGCGCCACGGCGTGACCAGCGTGACCATCGGCTCCTGCTCGATCAGCATGGCGTTGGCCGACGCTGAGGACTGCTCGGACCTGTTCACCCGCGTTGAGGCGGTGCCGCGCGAATACGTGCTGCCGATCCTGCAACAGAAGAAGACCTGGCGCGACGCCGCCGGCTACCGCGCCTTCTACGATCTGCAGCCGCTGGGGCCGAATGTCAGTTCCTTCCTCGGCCACTCCGAGCTGCGCGTAGCGGTGCTTGGTCTGGAGCGCGCCACCAGTAAGATCAAACCGACTGAAGCTGAACTGGCGCGCATGGAACAACTGCTGGAAGAAGCGCTGGACGCCGGCTGCATCGGCCTGTCGGTGATGACCACCAAACTCGACAAGATGGACGGCGACCGCGCCTGGTCCAGCCCGCTGCCATCGACCTTTGCCAGCTGGACCGAGTTCTCCCGCCTTTTCGCCGTGCTACGCCGGCGTGGTGCGGTGCTCCAGGGCGCGCCGGATGCAGTGACCAAGGTCAATGTGTTCGCCTTCCTCTATCAGGCCCACGGCTGGTTTAGAAAGCCGCTGAAATGCTCGATGCTCACCGCCCTGGACTTGAAGTCGCAGCCGCTGCTGCACCGCTTTACCCGCCTCTCCGGCTGGCTGGCCAACCGTGTGCTGCGCGGCCACTTCCGCTGGCAGACCCTGCCAGCGCCCTTCAACCTGCGCCTGGAAGGGCTCAACGTGAACGCCTTCGAGGAGTTCGGCGCCGGCGAGATCCTGCGCAATATCAAGGACCCGGACGAGCTGTACGCCAAGGTGCTGGAGCCGGAGTTCCGCGCGTTGTTCAAGAAGCAGGTCAAGGCCATCCTCACCAAGGGCCTGTGGCACCGCGACTTCTCCGATTGCTGGGTAAGCGAGTGCCCGGACGCCAGTATGGTTGGCAAGAACTTCAAGCAACTCGGCGCCGCCCGTGGCCTCGACCCGGTGGACGCCTACTTCGAATTGGCCTGCCAGTACCGCGAAGCGCTGAAGTGGCCACCTGCTACGGCAACCAGCGCCTGCCGGTGATGCACAAGCTGCTCTCCAGCCCCTGGACCCAGCCGGGCTTTGCCGACTCTGGCGCGCACCTGCGTTCCATCGCCCAGTACAACTTCCCGCTGCGCTTCCTTAAATATGTGCGTGACGCCGAACTGGCCGGCACGCCCTTTATGGACATGGGCCGCGCCATCCACCGCCTGAGTGGCGAATTGGCGGACTTTATCGGCGTCGACGCCGGTTATATCCGTGTTGGCGACCGCGCCGATCTGGTGATCGTCAACCCGGCTGGGCTGACCGATGAACTGGACGAGATCCATGAAGCGCCGATGGACGTGCTCGGCCTGGAGCGCGTGGTCAAACGCAATGACGCGGCCGTGGAGGCGACGCTGATCAACGGTCGCATCGCCTACCGCCGCGGCAGCGAGTTCCCCGTTGAGCTGGGCAAACAACAGGGCTTCGGCAGCTTTCTGCCGGGGCGTGACGTTACGCCGCGCACAGCGCCAGCAGCAGGCTTCAAACCCGCTACGGCCTGAGCCGTACGTCACCATGCAGCGGCTCTATCGCGCCTATCGGCTTGCCGGTCATGGCTTATCGGTTACCATGCCCGTCCGCCTAAATTGACTTAAGCCGAGAGCCGTAATGTCGCAACCCTGGAGCCCTGAAAGCTGGAGAGCCAAGCCGATCCAGCAACAACCGCAGTACCCGAACGCCGCGCAACTGGCCCAGGTCGAGCAGACCCTGGCCGGTTATCCGCCGCTGGTGTTTGCCGGTGAAGCCCGTGAACTGCGTCGCCAGTTTGCCGAAGTCACCCAGGGTCGCGCGTTTCTCTTGCAGGGTGGCGATTGCGCCGAGAGCTTTGCCGAGTTCAGCGCGGCAAAAATCCGCGACACCTTCAAGGTGCTGCTGCAGATGGCCATCGTAATGACCTTTGCCGCCGGTTGCCCGGTGGTCAAAGTCGGGCGCATGGCCGGCCAGTTCGCCAAGCCACGCTCGGCCAATGACGAGACCATCGACGGGGTGACCCTGCCCGCCTACCGCGGCGATATCGTCAACGGCATCGGTTTCGACTCGGCCAGCCGCGTGCCGGACCCGGAGCGCCTGCTGCAGGCCTACCACCAGTCCACCGCCTCGCTGAACCTGCTGCGCGCCTTTGCCCAGGGCGGCTTTGCCGACCTGCATCAGGTGCATCAGTGGAACCTCGACTTTATCGCCAACTCGGCGCTGGGCGAGAAATACAGCGCACTGGCCGACCGGATCGACGAAACCCTGGCCTTTATGCGCGCCTGCGGTATGGACGGCGCGGCGCAAGTGCGCGAAACCAGCTTCTTCACCGCCCACGAAGCACTGCTGCTGAATTACGAACAGGCCTTTGTGCGCAAGGACAGCCTTACCGGCGGCTGGTACGACTGCTCGGCGCATATGCTGTGGATCGGCGATCGCACCCGTCAGCTGGACGGCGCGCATGTCGAGTTCCTGCGCGGCGTCGGCAACCCGATTGGGGTGAAAGTCGGCCCGAGCATGGACAGCGAAGACCTGATCCGCCTGATCGATATCCTCAACCCGGACAACGATCCCGGCCGCCTCAACCTGATCGTGCGCATGGGCGCCGACAAGGTCGAAGCCGGTCTGCCGCGCCTGATCCAGACCGTGCAACGCGAAGGTCGCCAGGTGCTGTGGAGCAGTGACCCGATGCACGGCAACACCATCAAGGCCTCAAGCGGCTACAAGACCCGCGACTTTGCGCAGATTCTGGCCGAAGTGAAGCAGTTCTTCGCCGTGCACCAGGCAGAGGGCAGCTACGCCGGTGGTATCCATATCGAAATGACCGGGCAGAACGTTACCGAGTGCATTGGCGGCGCGCGGCCAATCACCGAAGACGGCCTGTCGGATCGCTACCACACCCACTGCGACCCTCGGATGAACGCCGACCAGTCGCTGGAACTGGCCTTCCTGATCGCCGAAACCCTTAAGCAAGTCCGCCGCTAACGGCTGTTTTTCGCGGGCATGGGTTAGGCACCCCCGCCGCTCCTACGCACTATCTCGTTTGTAGGAGCGGGCCATGCCCGCGATCAACTCTTGATCCAATCAGGCAATCAGGCGTTCACGCAAACGCCCGAGCATGCCGAGCAAACTGCCAACCTTCTCCCGCTCCCGCTCTTCACGCGGCTGCTGTGCCAGGCGAGTGACCACCTGCGCCGGCTGCGCGCGCCACAGTTGCGCCTGCTCGGCGGCGGCCTGCAAACCCTTGTCGAACAGACCGCGACGAATCGGTTTGGGCAGGTAGCGGAAAATCTGCGCTTCATTGATCAGCTTGAGCAGCGCCTGGGTATCGCAGAACGGCGTCACCACCAGGCTAAGTAAACGCGGATGGGCTTGAGCCAGACTTTTCAGCAGCGGCGCGGTGTCTTCGCCTGCTACTTGCAGGTCACTGACCAACAGATCAATCGGCTGGCTGTTAAGCAGCGCCACGGCCTCGCTCAACGATGCCGCGCGCAGCAGGCGATGGCCACCGGCCACGCAGAACTCGGCCACTACAGCCAGGGTCGGCGCATCCTCATCCAAGAGCAGCACATTGATCGCCGCCTGCGGTATGGCCGTCAGCACTTTCGGCGCCTGCAACTGGCGTGCAGCAATCTGCGCCGCCTGGCGCAGGGTGAAAGCCATTTCCTGCTGGTCCCAGGGTTTGGTCAGGTAACGGAAGATGCCGCCACTGTTGAGTGCTTCTACAGCGGCATCCAGATCGCTGTAACCGGTCAGCAGAATGCGCAGGGTATCGGGGGCAATCTGCCGCGCCTGGGCCAGCAGTTCGGCGCCACTCATCTGCGGCATGCGCTGGTCACTGACGATAATCTGCACACGCTCGCTTTTCAGGCGCTCTAACGCACGGAGTGGGTCGCTCTCGGTCAGTACCTCGTACTCGCGGCGAAACTGCAGGGCCAGGCTGCGCAGGATGCGCTCTTCATCGTCCACAAACAGAATACGAATCGGCTCGCTCATATCAGGCACTCCGTTGTAGTGGTAGCGCCTGCGGGCGCGGCAGGCGGATCAGAAAGCGCGTACCGCGCCCAGGCTCGGACGCCGCGCGAATCTGCCCGCCGTGGTCCTGGATGATCTTGTAGCTGATCGACAACCCCAGCCCGGTGCCCTGGCCCACCGGCTTGGTGGTGAAGAACGGATCAAAGATGCGCGCCAGCACCTCGGCCGACATACCGCGCCCCGAGTCCTGCAGGGAAACAAACACGGCGCTGTCATCGGCCCAGGTTTTCACCAGGATCTGGCCGAAACCGTCGATGGCCTGGGCGGCGTTGTTTAGCAGGTTGAGTAGAACCTGGTTGATCTGCGAAGGCGCGCAGGGAATGCGCGGCAACTCGCCCAGCTGCAGGATGGTTTCGGCCTTGTCCTTGATGCCGTTGCGGGCAATCACCAGGGCGCTGCGGATGCACTCATTGAGGTCGACCTCCTCGCTCATGGCGCGGTCCAGGCGAGCGAAATCCTTCAGCCCGACCACCAGCTCGGCAATCTGCTCCAGGCCATAGAGGGTGTCGCTGAACAGCTGGGTAAAGTCGTCCACCAGCAGTTCCGGCGCGGCCTTGACGCGGGCCTCGGCAGCAGTGTCCAGGGCCATGGCCAGGCGCGCCTCATCACAGGCCGGATCATTCAGGCAGTCGCCCAGTGCGGCTTGCGCCTCGGCCAGTTCGAACAGCGGCGCACTGAGTTCGCGCAGCAACTGCACGTTGTTCTTCACATAGCCCAGCGGGGTGTTCAGTTCGTGGGCGACGCCGGCGACCATCTGCCCGAGCGAAGCCATCTTCTCTGACTGCACCAGCTGGGTCTGTGACTCCTTGAGCTCCACCAGGGCCTTGCGCAGCACCAGGTTGCGCTGAGCGATGCGCGCCTCCATGGCCTTGAGCAGATCGAGCACGGTGCCCAGGCCGCGATACAGGCCCTGGGCGTCAACCAGGATAAAGTCTTCGGTGATCGGGTATTGCAGCTGCCCGGTGATCTGCTTGGCCGCATCCTCCAGGCTGGTATCCAGGCTGACCACCAGCGGCGCCGCGTTCATCACCTCCTGCACCGCATGGCGGCCGCGCAAGTCGCGGCCAAAACGCTGCATAAAGATGTCCTGCAAGGTGGTACGGCTGACCAGACCCAGCGGCCTGCCGGTGCTATCGACAATCGGCAGCGAGAGAAAGGCCTTGTGCTCCGGCGTCAGCAGGCGATCCGCGACATCGGCGATGCTCATGTCCGCAGCCAACGGCGTAACCGGCTTGAGCAAGCGCGTGAGCGCGCTGGCAGTGGTCATGGGCAAACTCCCTGTGCGTTGGAAAGTCGCCATTCAACCAGCGCCAAGTTGCTGCCGTGTGACAGTCGTCACACTCACCTACCCCGAGCCAGAGCGGCGCGTTATGTCCAGCAAAAGGTTGTTGGCGTTTAATTGCTGGCCGCCGCGCGCTATGGTGGAGGCTCAACTCTGCAAGGACGGCTTTTATGACCTGGTATATCTGGTTGCTGATGCTCCTGGTGCTGGGCTCCATCGTGGGTGGCCTGATGGTGCTGCTGCGCACGGCCAAACCGCTGCCGCTAAGCGAGGAACAGCTGGAGAGGATCCGCCAACGCCAGCTTGAGCAAGAAGCCAAGGACGCCCGCGAGCCTTAACCGCAAACGACAAGGACGTACCATGCCATTGCATCTGCGCCTGATGCTGCCAGCCCTGTGCCTGGCCACCGGGTTTGCCCTGGGTTATATCCAACTATCTGGATTGGCCGCCGGAACCGCTCTCTGCGCATTACTGCTGCATGCCGACAAGCACCTGCCCAACGCGTTATGGACAACCCTGAGCCTGCTGGCCTGCATCGCTTTCGCCGCGCACCTCGTCCCCGGGTTTAGCGCCACACCCCTGTGGCCGCCGCGCCAACTGAGTGCCGATGCCGCGCCTTACGCTCTGCGTTTGTCCTGGGACAAGCTGCTGGTCGGCGTCACGCTACTGGCCTGGTGGCTGGGGCAAAAAACGCCGAGCAAATCACTCTCAAAAAGCGTCTGGCTCACCGCCGCGCTGACGCTGCTCGGTGTACCGCTGCTGGCATTGGCGCTGGGTCTGGTCGGCTGGCAACCGAAATGGCCAGCGCAGCTATGGCTGTGGTTGGCGGTCAACCTGGGAGTGGCCGTGCTGGCCGAGGAACTGCTGTTTCGCGGTTTGCTGCAAAGCCGCCTGGTCAGCTGGCTCGGAGCCTGGGTGGGGATTGGCCTGACGACGCTGCTGTTTGCCGCCGTACATGTGCCTTTCAGTCCGCTATTCGCTGTGGTCGCTGGTATTGCGGGCCTGGGTTATGGACTGATCTTTCATTTCAGCGGGCGGATTAGCCTGGCCATCGCCTTGCATTGTGCGGTCAATCTGCTGCACCTGTTGCTATTGAGCTATCCGCTGCGGGTGGCATGACGGCAACCTGGTAGCGGCTAAAAATCTTCTCCAGCTGGCCGTTCTCACGTAGCGGTTCATAGATCGCCATAAACTGCTCCGACGTAATCGGCGCCTGCGGGCGAAACAGCACATGATGGCGATAGCGCTGATCGGCGCGTTCGGATATCAGCAACTGCCCGGCGTACTGCCGATTGCGTTCGAGGAAGTCGCCGATATAGGAGCGCGTAACCAAGGCGATTTCCGCACGCTGATGCAGCACCATCAGCAGGTTGCTTTCGTGAGAATGGGTCAAGGTAGCGTTGAAGGTCTTGCTCAGGTATTCCGGCGAAGAATTGAAGCCGGCAAAGGCATAGTGATAACCATGGCAGAGCGCCAGGCGCTTGCCTTCGAGCGAGTCGAAATAACGCTGATCGCGGCCCGGCTCAGCACGGGTGACAAACACTTCGGAATCTTCCAGACGCATATCCAGCGCCTCGTGCGGAATGTCCTGCCAGCCCCAGCCTGGATTCTCGAAAATCGCCAGGTCGATGCGCTGCTGCTCGAAATCACGAAAGCGGCGCTTTACCGAGGTTGGCACCATAACAAAGCGATAGTCCGTCTGGGCCTGGTTCAGGGCCGTTACCAGCTCTTCGAGCAAACCGGTGGCCTGGGTCTGTTCAGTCTTGAACACATAAGGCGGGAAATACACAGCGGCCACGCGCACTTCCTGCGCAGCCATAAGCGGCCCGGCCAGCAGCAACGCCAGACTCATGCCGAAAAACCTGCTTACCCCACGCCTGATGAATCCCATTTGACGCCAACTTCCCTATTTTTCGGATAACCGCAGCCTACCCTAGGCAAATCTGACCGAACAGAGCATTTTCAGTCATTTATCAGCACTGATGCGTCACGCAAATGGTAGCGCCCCAGCAGTTTATCCAGCTGTTTGTCGCGATTGAGCTGTTTGAGCAACTCGGCAAAGGCTTGCGGCTGCAGCGCAGACTCCGGACGGAACAACGCCTGGTGCTGATACACCTGGTCAACCCGCTGGGAAACCAGCAAGGCGCTGCTCTGCTCCGGGTAACGCTGCTGATAAGCGCGCAGGTAAGAGCGCGTAACCACCGCCACATCGGCCCGGCCGCGCAGCAGCATGACCAGGTTGCTGTCGTGAGAGTAGGTCAACATCGCGTTGAATCTATCGGTGAGAAACTGCTTGTCCGAGTTGAACCCGGCAAAACCGTAGTGATAGCCGCTGTACAGGGCCATGCGCTTGCCTTCGAGCGAGTCGAAATACCGCTCGTCACGGCCTGGCTGCAGGCGTGCGACATAGACTTCGGCATCTTCGATATGCAGATCCAGTGCGGTATGCGCGGTGTCTTGCCAGCCCCAGGCTGGGGATTCGAACAGAATCAGGTCGAAACGGCCGCTTTGCAGATCGCGATAACGGCGCATGGTCGAGGTCGCGACCAGGGTAAAGCGATAGTCGCTTTGCAGTTGATTGAGTGCCTGCAACAACTCCGGTAGCAGGCCACCTGGGCGCTCACTTTCCGGTTTAATCACATAGGGCGGGAAATGGTAGGCCCCCACTCGCACCTCTTCCGCGGCCTGCGCAACGCATACCGCAGAAAGCATCAACCCGAGCAGCAAACCTCGTAACAGCGTGGCCAAACGGCGAACCTCAGAACAAAACGCAGGGACTTCTTCCGTGACCAAAACCACTCACAATCCGTTGACGCCAAAATACTATCAATGTGCCACCTTAGCGTAGCTGAATTTCCTCAAGCTTCCTTGATTACCAGCGACAGCGCCTCTTCGGCCAGCTGATCGAGGGTCATCGGGCCTTCCGGGCGGAACCAGGTAGTGGTCCAGCTTAGTGCGCCGGTCAGCAGACGGCGCAAAATAAACGGGTCGGCCTTGAAATAACCGGCAGCCTTGGCCTCACCCAGCACCTGCAGCCAGAGCTGTTCGTAGTTGTCGCGCAGCTCGAGGATAAACGCCTGGCCCGGCTCCGACAGCGAGCGCCACTCATACACCAGCACCGCCATGGCCTCGCCGGTGCCGCCCATGATCGACTGCAGCTCACAGCGGATCAGCGCCAGCACGCGGCCGCGCAGGTCGCTAGCTTCGGCCAAGGAGGCCTGCATCAGCGCGGTGTTGTAGCGAATGGTCTCCTCCATCACCGAACGCAGGATTTCGTCCTTGCTCTTGAAGTGATGAAAGATGCTGCCGGACTGAATGCCCACGGCGCTGGCCAGGTCGCGCACGGTAGTACGCTCGTAGCCCTTGCTGCGAAACAGGTGCGCGGCGGTTTGCAGCAGCTTGCCGCGTGCGCTGTCCGGGTCGGTGATCTGCCCGCTGGCCACCAGTTGCTGCATCACCGCCTGAGCTTGTTGATCATCCACGCTAAGTACTCTCCAACTCTCTTTATGCCTCGGGCCAAGCGCCCAGCCTGCAATTGCACGCTGGTTCTCAGCTGGTTTACCCAAGTGCTTGTCGTTATTAGTGAAATTTATGCTGCGCCAGCCACCCAAGCAAGCGCTTGGCCACACTTTAGGGTAGAAAGATTCGCACCGGGGCTTTTCAACCAAGCGCTTGCTTGGTAGCCTTCAATTCACCTTATTCATGTGTTGCGGACCTATTCCAATGACTAAAACCGTACGCATCGGCTGCGCTTCCGCCTTCTGGGGCGACACCAGCACCGCCGCCGCCCAGCTGGTACAGGGCACCGATCTGGATTACCTGGTATTCGACTACCTGGCCGAAGTGACCATGTCGATCATGGCTGGCGCGCGGATGAAGAAGCCGGACGCCGGCTACGCCACCGACTTTGTGGAAACCCTGGCGCCGCTGCTGGGCACTATCGCCGCCAAGAACATCCGCGTAATCAGCAACGCCGGCGGGGTCAACCCCAGCGCCTGCGCAGCCGCTCTGGCCGCCGCTTGCGAGCAGGCCGGGGTCAACTTGAAGATTGCCGTGCTGCACGGCGACAACCTGCTGCCCAAGCTCGGCGAGCTGGCCAAGGCCGGCACAGTCGAGATGTTCAGTGGCGCGCCGTTGCCGCCCTTCTGCGTGTCGGTCAACGCCTACCTCGGTGCACCGGGCATCGTCGAAGCCTTGCAGCTCGGCGCGGATATCGTGATCACCGGCCGCGTGGTCGACAGCGCTGTGGTCAGCGCCGCCCTGGTACATGAATTTGGCTGGAGCTGGAGCGACTACGACCAACTGGCTCAGGCCGCGCTGGCCGGGCATATCATCGAATGCGGCGCGCAGTGCACCGGCGGCAACTTCACCGACTGGGAAAGCGTGCCGGACTACGAACATATCGGCTTTCCGGTGGTAGAAGTGGCAGCCGATGGCAGTTTTGTCGTGGCCAAGCCGGATGGTTCCGGCGGCTTGGTCACGCCTTTTACCGTGGGCGAGCAGATGCTCTATGAAATTGGCGACCCACGGGCCTATTACCTGCCCGACGTGCTCTGCGATTTCACCCAGGTGCAACTGACCCAAGTCGGCGAAAACCGGGTTGAACTGAAAGGCGCACGCGGCCTGCCGCCAACTGATCAATACAAGGTCAGCGCCACCCACCCGGACGGCTTCCGCTGCACCGCCAGCTGCTTGATGGCTGGTATCGATGCGGTGAAGAAAGCCGAGCGGGTCAGCCAGGCAATCATCAACAAAACCGAGGAAATGTTCGCCGAACGCGGCTGGGGGCCCTACAAGGAAGTCAGCATTGAATTGCTGGGCTCAGAGGCCACCTACGGCCCCCGTGGCCAGCGCGCCGATACCCGCGAGATCGTGATCAAGATCGCCGTGCGCCATGCCAAGAAAGAAGCGCTGATCCTCTTCTCCCGCGAGATCGCCCAGGCAGCTACCGGCATGGCGCCGGGCCTGACCGGCATCGTCGGCGGCCGCCCTACGGTTTACCCGGTAATCCGCCTGTTCAGCTTTCTCGCTGACAAAGGCGCCTGCACCATGGAAGTGGAACTGAACGGCGAACGCACACCTGTCGCACTGCCGCAGATCGCGGTGCTGGATAGCGCACAGATCGCCGCCGACATCGCCGCCCCGCTACCAAGCGGCCAGGCCGACGCCTGCGTATCGCTGATCAAGCTGGCGGTGGCGCGCTCTGGCGACAAGGGCAATCACAGCAATATTGGTGTAATGGCCAGAAAGCCCGAGTACTTGGCCTGGATCGCCGCTGCGCTGAGTGAGGGTGCCGTGGCCGAATGGATGCAGCACACGCTCGACCCGCAAACCAGCAAGGTCAGCCGCTGGTATCTGCCCGGCAGCCATAGCCTGAACTTCCTGCTGGAGAACGCCCTGGGCGGCGGCGGCGTCGCCTCCCTGCGCATCGACCCGCAAGGCAAGGCCTTCGCCCAACAGTTGCTGGAATTCCCGATACCTGTGCCCAAGGCGCTGGCCGCTAGCCTCGAACAAGGACAATAACAATGAGCTACGACTCAGTCTTTAAACCCGACCTCTTTAGCGGCCAGACCATCATGGTCACCGGTGGCGGCAGCGGCATCGGCCGCTGCACCGCCCATGAGCTGGCCGCCCTCGGCGCTCATGTGGTGCTGGTCGGACGCAAGGCCGACAAGCTGGAAAAGACTGCCGGCGAAATCCGTGAGGATGGCGGCAGCGTCAGCTTCCAAGTCTGCGACATCCGTGACGAGGAATCGGTCAAGGCCATGGTCGCGGCAGTGGTCAACGAACGCGGGCCGATCCACCACCTGGTCAACAATGCCGGCGGCCAGTACCCCTCGCCGCTCGCCTCGATCAACCAGAAAGGCTTCGAGACCGTGGTGCGTACCAATCTGGTCGGCGGCTTTCTGATGGCCCGCGAGGTGTTCAACCAGAGCATGAGCAAGAACGGCGGCAGCATCGTCAATATGCTCGCCGACATGTGGGGCGGCATGCCCGGCATGGGCCATTCGGGGGCGGCAAGGGCCGGTATGGAGAACTTTACCAAGACCGCCGCCGTCGAGTGGGGCCACGCCGGGGTGCGGGTCAATGCCGTGGCACCGGGCTGGGTCGCCTCCAGCGGTATGGACACCTACGAGGGCGCGTTCAAGGCGGTGATCCCGACCCTACGCGAGCACGTGCCGCTCAAGCGTATCGGCACAGAATCGGAAGTCTCAGCGGCCATCGTCTTTCTGCTATCGCCGGGCGCCGCCTTTATCAGTGGCAACACGGTGCGCATTGACGGCGCCGCCAGCCAGGGCAGCCGCGCCTTCCCGCTGTTCAAGGCCAAGGCCGGGCAAAGCCAGTCTTACAACGGCTTCCACCGGGCCTATTTGCCCGATGTGCTGAAAGACCAGGGAGAGTGATGCGATGCCGGTAATCCATTCCGAGATTGACGTGCATGGCGAGGAATTCGCCAAGAACCGCGAAGCCATGCTCGCAGCCGTCGACAGCTTTCGCCAGATCGAACATAACTGCCTGAACAAGGCCGCCGAGGCCAAAGCGAAATTCGAAAAGCGCGGCCAGCTGCTGCCGCGTGAACGCCTGAATCTGTTGCTCGACCCCGGCGCGCCGTTTCTCGAACTGTCGTCGCTGGCTGGCTACAAGTTGCACGACGACAAGGACGGCACCCAGGCCGGTGGCGGGATTATTTCCGGCATCGGCTATATCGCCGGGGTGCGCTGCCTGGTCACCGCCAGCAACAGCGCGATCAAGGGCGGCACCATCTCCCCCACAGGACTGAAGAAAACCCTGCGTCTGCAGCAGATTGCCTTCGAGAACAAACTGCCGGTTGTAGCACTCACCGAAAGCGGCGGTGCCAACCTCAATTACGCCGCCGATATCTTTGTCGAAGGTGCACGGGGCTTTGCCAACCAGGCACGCATGTCGGCCATGGGTTTGCCGCAGATCACCGTGGTGCACGGTTCAAGCACCGCAGGCGGGGCTTACCAGCCGGGATTGTCGGACTATGTGGTGGTGGTGCGCGGCAAGGCCAAGATGTTCCTCGCCGGCCCGCCGCTGCTGAAAGCCGCCACCGGCGAGATCGCCACCGATGAGCAATTGGGCGGCGCCGAGATGCACGCCCAGGTCGCCGGCACCGCCGAGTACCTGGCCGAGAACGACGCCGATGGCGTGCGCATCGCCCGGGAAATTCTTGCCATGCTGCCGTGGAATGCTCAGCTGCCGGCGCGCCCGACCAAGGCCTACAACGAGCCGCTGTATCCGGTCGAAGAACTGCTCGGCCTGGTCCCGGCAGACGCGAAGAAACCCTACGACGTACGCGAAATCATCGCCCGCATCGCCGACGGTTCGGCGTTTCTCGACTTCAAGAACGAGTTCGACAACCAGACCGTCTGCGGCCACTTGCAGATCGAAGGCCAGCCGTGCGGCTTTATCGGCAACAACGGCCCGATCACCCCGCAAGGCGCGGCCAAGGCGGCGCAATTTATCCAGCTGTGCGAGCAGAGCAACACGCCGATCCTGTTCTTCCACAACACCACCGGTTTTATGGTCGGCACAGAGTCGGAACAGCTCGGCGTGATCAAGCACGGCTCGAAGATGATCCAGGCAGTGGCCAACGCCACGGTGCCGAAACTGACCATCGTCGTTGGCGGCTCCTACGGCGCCGGCAACTACGCCATGTGCGGCCGTGGTCTGGACCCGCGCTTTATCTTCGCCTGGCCCAACAGCAAAACCGCCGTAATGGGTGGCGCTCAGGCCGGCAAGGTGCTGCGTATCGTCACCGAGGAAAAACACCTGAAGGAAGGCAAGGAAGCCGACCCGAAAATGCTCGACATGCTGGAAACCGTCACTGCACAAAAACTCGACAGTCAGTCCACCGCGCTCTATGGCACCGCCAGCCTGTGGGACGACGGCCTGATCGACCCGCGCGATACGCGCAATCTGCTCGGCTATCTGCTGGATATCTGTGCCGAAGCCGCTGTTCGCCCGCTTAAAACCACCACTTTCGGCGTAGCCCGCCTGTAACCCTTCGGAGAATAAAAAATGATCTTCACCCAAGAACACGAAGAGCTGCGCCGCACGGTCCGTAACTTTGTCGACAAGGAAATCAACCCGCACGTCGAACAATGGGAAAAAGACGGCCGCTTCCCGATCCACGAGATTTTCAAGAAAGCCGGCGACCTCGGCCTGCTGGGCATCTCCAAGCCGGAGAAATTCGGCGGCATGGGCCTGGATTACAGCTACTCGATCGTCGCCGCCGAAGAGTTCGGCACCATCATCTGCGGCGGCATCCCGATGTCCATCGGCGTGCAGACCGATATGTGCACCCCAGCTTTGGCGCGCTTCGGCTCCGATGAGCTGCGCGAGGAATTCCTCAAACCGGCGATTGCCGGCGAGATGGTCGGCTGCATCGGCGTATCCGAAGTCGGTGCCGGCTCGGATGTCGCCGGGCTAAAGACCACCGCCAAGAAAGACGGCGGCGACTATGTGATCAACGGCAGCAAGATGTGGATCACCAACTCCCCTTCCGCCGACTTTATCTGCCTGCTGGCCAATACCTCGGACGACAAGCCGCACGTCAACAAGTCGCTGATCATGGTGCCGATGAACACCCCGGGAATTTCGGTCAGCCCGCATCTGGACAAACTCGGCATGCGCAGCTCGGAGACCGCCCAGGTGTTCTTCGACAACGTGCGCGTGCCGCAGCGCTACCGCATCGGCCACGAAGGCGCCGGTTTTATGATGCAGATGCTGCAGTTCCAGGAAGAGCGCCTATTCGGCGCGGCCAATATGATCAAGGGCCTGGAGCACTGCATCAACGCCACCATCGACTACTGCAAGGAGCGCAAGACCTTCGGCAATGCGCTGATCGACAACCAGGTCATCCACTTCCGCATGGCCGAGCTGCAGACCGAAGTCGAGTGCCTGCGCGCCCTGGTTTATCAGGCCACCGAGCAGTACGTGCGCGGCCGCGATGTAACCAACCTGGCCTCGATGGCCAAGCTCAAGGCCGGCCGCCTCGGCCGTGAAGTCACCGACAGCTGCCTGCAGTACTGGGGCGGCATGGGCTACATGTGGGAAAACCCGGTGGCCCGTGCTTACCGCGACGTGCGCCTGGTGAGCATCGGCGGCGGTGCCGACGAAATCATGCTGGGCATTATCTGCAAGCTGATGGGCATTCTGCCTGGCAAAAAGAAAGGCTGAGGACGCGACCATGGCCGCTCTACCGAACTGCGAAACCCTGCTGCTAAGCCTCGACGCTGGTGTGCTGCACATCACCCTCAACCGCCCGGACAGCCGCAACGCCATGAGCCTGGCCATGGTCAGCGAATTGCGCGCGGTGCTGGAAAGCCTGCGCAATGATCTGAGCGTGCGCGCCATTGTCCTGCGCGGTGCCGGTGGGCATTTCTGCGCCGGTGGCGATATCAAGGATATGGCCGGTGCTCGTGCAGCTGGTGGCGACGCCTACCGCAGCCTTAACCGCGCCTTCGGCAGCTTGCTGGAAGAAGCGCAGAACACGCCGCAAGTGCTGATCGCCGTGCTCGAAGGCGCAGTGCTCGGCGGCGGTTTCGGCCTGGCCTGCGTGTCGGATATCGCCATCTGCCAGCAGGACGCCAAGTTTGGTCTGCCAGAAACCACCTTAGGGATTCTGCCGGCGCAGATTGCACCCTTTGTGGTGCGGCGCATTGGCCTGACCCAGACCCGTCGCCTGGCCCTTACCGCCGCCCGTTTCAATGGCAGCGAGGCCGAACGCCTGGGCCTGGTGCATTTCAGCGAAGCCGATAGCGAAGCCGTTGACGCCCGTTTGCACCAGGTACTGAGCCAGGTGCGTCAATGCGCGCCGCAGGCCAATGCCCAGACCAAAGCCCTGTTGCTGGCCGCCGAATACGAAGCACTCGGACCTTTGCTGGACCGCGCAGCCGAGCAGTTTGCCGCAGCGGTAACCGGCGGCGAAGGCATCGAGGGCACCATGGCCTTTATGCAGAAACGTGCGCCGAAGTGGGCTGCTGAATAAGCCCCCAACAACAGACCTGATCGCCAGGTTTACGACCCCAGCAGGAGCACACAGATGCCCGCCTTTAACAAAATCCTGATCGCCAACCGCGGGGAAATCGCCTGCCGGGTGATGCGCACCGCCCAGGACCTCGGCTACCGCACCGTGGCCGTCTACTCGGAAGCCGACGCCGGCGCACGCCATGTGCAGCAAGCCGATGAAGCCGTGTGCATCGGCCCGGCCCAGGTCAACCAGTCCTATCTCGTCATCGACAACATTATCAAGGCAGCGCAGAAAACCGGGGCCGACGCGATCCACCCTGGCTACGGCTTTCTCTCGGAAAACGCCGACTTCGCCCGCGCCTGTGAGGCCGCTGGCATCGTATTTATCGGCCCGACCGTGGAAGCCATCCACCTGATGGGCAGCAAGCGCCTGTCGAAAATCGCCATGCTCGAAGCCGGCGTGCCGTGTATTCCCGGTTTTGAGGGCGCAGCCCAGGACGACGACACCCTGAGCCGCGAGGCCGGTCGCATCGGCTACCCGCTGATGATCAAGGCCAGTGCTGGCGGCGGTGGCCGTGGCATGCGTCTGGTACACGAATCTGGCGAGCTACTGGCGCAGATCCGCACCGCTCGCTCCGAGGCACAGAACGCCTTCGGCTCCGGCGAGCTGATTCTCGAGCGCGCGGTAATCCAACCGCGCCATGTGGAAATCCAGGTGTTCGGCGACCAGCACGGCAGCATCGTTTATCTCGGCGAGCGCGACTGCTCGGTGCAACGCCGCCACCAGAAGGTGGTCGAGGAAGCGCCCTGCCCGGTGATGACACCTGAGCTGCGTCAAGCCATGGGCGAGGCTGCGGTGAAAGCGGCGGCGTCGGTGAACTACGTCGGCGCTGGCACCGTGGAGTTTCTCCTCGATCAGAGCGGCGAATTCTTCTTCTTGGAAATGAACACCCGTCTACAGGTGGAGCATCCGGTCACCGAACTGATCACCGGGCAAGATCTGGTCGCCTGGCAGATTCGCGTGGCCGAAGGCCAGCCGCTGCCGCTTAAGCAGGACGAGATCCGCCTCACCGGCCATGCCATGGAAGTGCGCCTGTACGCCGAAGACGCCACGCAGAATTTCCTACCGCAAACCGGCACTGCACTGCGTTGGGAGCCGGCGCTTCGCGATGGCATTCGCATCGACCACGGCCTGGTCGAAGGCCAGGCCATCACGCCGTTCTATGACCCGATGCTGGCCAAGGTCATCGCCTATGGCGCCACCCGCGAAGAAGCACGACGCAAGCTGGTGCGTGCGGTTGAGGATTGCGTGCTGCTGGGCGTCAACGGCAACCAGCGCTTTCTCGCCAACCTGCTCAGCCACCCCGAGTTTGCCGCCGGCAATGCCACCACCGCGTTTATCGCCGAGCATTTCGCCAGCGACCCGAGCCTTAGCCCGCAGCCGCCAAAAGCCAGCGAACTGGCCGCCGCAGCCGCCCTGCTGTTCCAGCAATCGGCCAATGCCCGCGCGCACCAACCGGGGCTCTCCGGCTGGCGCAACGCCGGCAGCGCGCCATGGCGCTTTCTGCTTAAACAGGGCGAACAGCCATTTGCCGTGGAGCTGGAAGTGCTGGGCGACGGCCCACAGCCCAGCCTGCTGGCCACGATTGGCGAACAGCAGATCAGCCTCAAACTGCTGGCCAGCGACGGCCGCTGGGCCACCCTGGAACTGGACGGCATTCGCCAGCGCCTGGCCTATCACCTGGCCGGCGAAAACCTCTGGCTGTATGGCCATAACGGCAATCTGCAGCTGAGCGATATCACCCATTTGCCCGTCAGCAGCGCCGCCGGTGCAGGCTCGGGCAGCGTCAAGGCGCCGATGGATGGCGCGATTGTCGAGGTGCTGGTGGAAGAAGGCGCCAGCGTCAGCAAAGGCCAACTGCTGGTGGTGTTGGAAGCGATGAAGATGGAACACCCGCTCAAGGCCAGCATCGACGGTGTGGTACGCCGGATTGGCGTCAGCCGTGGCGATCAGGTGAAGAACCGACAGCTGCTGGTGGAAATCGAAGCCGCAGAGGCCTGACCCACCCTACATAAAAATAAAATTGGAGAAGCCGTATGTCACTGCAAGGCAAAACCCTCTTTATCACCGGAGCCAGCCGCGGCATCGGCCGTGAAATCGCCCTGCGCGCTGCGCGTGAGGGGGCCAATATCGTGATTGCGGCGAAAAGCGCCGAGCCTCATGCCAAGCTACCCGGCACCATCCACTCGGTGACCGCCGAAGTCGAGGAAGTGGGCGGCAAGGCCCTGGCCCTGCAAGTCGATGTACGTGACGAAAACGCGGTAAAAGCCGCCATGGTTCAGGCCGCTGAACATTTTGGCGGCATCGACGCGCTGATCAACAACGCCGGGGCCATCAAGCTGGTCGGTGTGGAAAAGCTCGAACCTAAGCGCTTCGACCTGATGTTCCAGATCAACACCCGCGCGGTAATGGTCTGCAGCCAGGCGGCCCTGCCCTACCTTAAGCAGAGTAAGGGCCATATTCTCAGCTTGTCACCGCCGCTTAACCTCGACCCCAAGTGGTTCGCCAACTACGGCCCCTACACCACCACCAAGTACGGCATGAGCATGCTGACCTTAGGCATGCATGAGGAATTCAAGAAGTACGGTATCAGCGTCAACTCGCTGTGGCCGAAAACGGTGATCGCCACCGCCGCCATCGAGTTCGAGGCCGGCGGTCCGGCGGTGATGAAGGCCGCGCGCCTGCCGGCGATCATGGCCGATGCCGCCCACACCATCCTGTCCAGCAGCGAACGCAGCATCAGCGGGCGCCTGCTGATCGACGAGGAAATCCTGCGTGAACAGGGCCAGAGCGACTTCGAGCAGTACCGCTATGACCCGGCCGGCAAACTGATGAACGATCTGTTTGTCGACTAAATCGGCAGGCCATACCAACGCCCGTTCACCTTAGAGCGGGTCTGGACGCAGTGCATTAAGCGCCTTGTTGGAGCCGCCAAGGCGGGTTCAAGCGATTCTCACCGGCGTGATACAGACACAGCGGATTGCCATCGGGGTCCTGCAGATAGGCTTCGCGCCACAGCCAGGGCTGATCGGTCGGCAGCATGCTGAACCCGACACCCTGGGCCTGCAGGCGGGCGACGGTCTGATCCAGTTCGGCGCATTCGAAGTAGATCAACGTCTGGCTCGCCGGCACCTGGGCAACCTTGCTCAGGGAAAAACTCGCCTGGCCATCCGGGCAGCAGAACCGCGCATAGTCCGGCAGGCTCTCGACAATCAGTTGCAGGCCCAGGCCCTGATAAAAGCGAATAGAACGCGGCACATCGGTGACCGCCACGGTGATTTGGTTCAGGTTCATCGCACCCTCCTGGTTCTGCGCGCAAGTGCGCTGGCGTGTCGAACTAATGCCACAGCCCCGCGCGCACTGGCAATACACAGCTGCAGCGCTATTTGCCGATCTGCCCGTCCAGGCTTGCGCCAGAGCCATGGCAGGCGTGCATACGCGCGGCTAGAGTTGGGCTTCGCCCCCGCATAACAACCATAAGCGCGAGAGCCATGAGCCAGACCGATCTGATTTCCCCGCTGCGTTTCCTTGCCCGTATCCCCCAGCATCTGCCGCGTGTGCCGCGTATGTTGCGCGGCCTGTATTACGCCGGCATTCGCAATCGCGAGAAGCACCTTTCGCTGGCCTGGGCGCTGGAGCGCACTGTGCAGCAGCATCCCGACCGTCCGGCGCTGCTGGATGAGTCGCGCAGCCTTAGCTATGCGCAGTTCAATGCCTGGGCCAATCGCCTGGCCTGGGCCTTCAAGGCTGAAGGCGTGCGCCATGGCAGCGTGGTAGCGGTAATGCAGGAAAATCGCCTGGAACTGCTGGCGATTCTCGCCGCCCTCAGCAAACTCGGCGCGGTCGGCGCACTGGTCAACACCACCCAGCGCGGCAAGGTGCTGGCCCACAGCCTCAATCTGGTGAAACCGGGTTTTATGCTGATCGGCGATGAATTGCTGGCGGCCTTCGCTGAGATCACCGAACAGCTCGATAACCCGCAGACGCCACGTTACTGGGTGGCCGATCAGGACTGTCTCAACGATGCAGGCCAGGCCCCCAACGGCTGGACCAATCTGATGCAACTGGCGCGCAGTCAGGCCAGCGATAACCTGCCCGACAGCGCCAAGGTGCAGATGAAGGACCCTTGTTTCCTGATTTACACCTCCGGCACCACCGGCCTGCCCAAGGCCTCGATCATGAGCCACGGCAAGTGGATCAAGGCCTACGGAGGCTTCGGCCATTCCGGCCTGACCCTGAGCAATCAGGACGTGCTCTACCTGACCCTGCCCTGCTACCACAACAACGCGGTCACCGTGTGCTGGAGTGCAGCCATCGCCGGTGGCGCGGCCATTGCCCTACGGCGCAAGTTCTCCGCCAGCGCCTTCTGGCCGGATGTGCAGCGCTATCAGGCCACCTGCTTCGGCTACATCGGCGAGCTGTGCCGCTACCTGCTTAACCAGCCCGAGTGCGCTGCGGAGAAGCACAACAGCCTGCGCTGCATGATCGGCAACGGCCTGCGGCCCTCGATCTGGGCCGAGTTCAAAGCGCGCTTCGGGGTTGAGCAGATCACCGAGTTCTATGCCTCCAGCGAAGGCAATATTGGCTTTACCAACGTGTTCAACTTCGACAATACCGTGGGCTTCTCCCCCGCCACCTACGCCATCGTGCGCTACGACCTGGAGAACGATTGCGCGATGCGCACCGCCAAGGGCTTTCTGCAGAAAGCCGACAAGGGCGAGCCGGGTTTGCTGATCAGCGAGATCAGTGCCAAGTGGCCATTCGACGGCTACACCGACCCGGCCAAGAGCGAAGCGGCGATCCTGCGCAACGTGTTCAAGAAGGGTGATGCCTGGTTCAACACCGGCGACCTGATGCGCGATATCGGCTGCAAGCACGCGCAGTTTGTTGATCGCCTCGGCGACACCTTCCGCTGGAAAGGCGAAAACGTCTCCACCACAGAGGTAGAGAACGTCCTAGGAGCCTTCCCCGGCGTCGAGGATGCGGTGGTGTATGGCGTGGAAATCCCCGGCACCAACGGCCGCTGTGGCATGGCTGCGCTGCGTCTGAGTGAAGGCCAGCAACTGGACAGCGCCGCCCTTGCCGCGCACCTGGATGCAGAATTACCGGTGTATGCCGCGCCGCTGTTTATCCGCCTGCTGGGCGAGGTGGAAACCACTGGTACCTTCAAATACAAGAAAACCGACCTCAAACAGGCCGCCTACAACCCGGCGGCGGTGCAGGAGCCCTTGTGGGTGCGCCTGCCGGGCGAGCAGCGCTTTACCCCGCTGGATCCCAGCCTGTTCGCCGCCATTGGCGAGCAGGCCTATCGCTTCTGATTGCCGTCAGCAGGCGGTTTATAAAGCCGTCTGCTAGCGCTTGAACTCAAACTGCAATTGCGCGCCTTCCACCGATTGCCAGTAGTCGTCATCACGCTCGTTGGTAATCAGCTTGCCATTGAGTTGAAAGGGTTCCTCTGTCTTATCCTTGTCTCCAAACATAGGCGGCAGTAACGGGATCGACAGATCGCTGAGCGGTGCCACCGGCTGCAGGGGATCAAACACATTGGTATGCAGGCTCAGATCCAGCGGCGCTTTCGGCTCAGCGGGCTCGGGTTTGCTTGCAACCACAGCAGGTTTGGGCTTGGTTGGAGCCGCTGCCGCAGGTTTGGCTTCGGCAGCCTTGGGCTGCGCAGGCTTGTTCACGACGGGGGCCGGCTCGGCCTTGGCCACTTTACTGGTAACCACAGTTTGCGCTGGTTGCGCCTTGGCGGTTTCAACCTTGGGCTTTGCAGGAGGGTTGGTGCTTTGCTCGCAGGCCACCAGTGACAGCATTGTCAGCAGCAGCGCGAGGCTTCGAATAGGCAACATGGGCAGGTACAAAGGCAGTGACACAAGTCGCTATGCTGGCCCCTCCCCCCCACACTGGCAAGCGCGCAATACGTACGGCAGGTAACAGCGCGCTAAGAATCAGCCGACGGCCATCAGTGTCGATGGCCGCCAGCGACTTACCTACCCAGCCTTATTCAGCCGATTGCAGTTGCTGCAACTGCGCATCGATATCCAACTCTGGATGCTCGCGCATCAGCTGTAACAGCAAGGCGTCGGCCTCGTCCGTCCAACCATCACGGCGCAATTTGAGTAAGCGTTGCAACTCGCTGCGCAGTTGCTGTTCAGCCTGACTGCCTGCAGCGTCTGCCGCTTTTTCGGGGGCTGATACAGCAGGCGCCCGCGCGGTTTGTGGCAGTTGATCATGCAACGCATCGGCCGCGGGCTCTTCACGCAACAGCTGATTGGAGGCACCGGCCGAAAGCTTCTTCTCGGCCTTGGCGGCATCAGCACTGTAGCCCTGGATCACCGGTGCAGGCTGCGCCGTACGTGAGCGTTCTGCCTCATCAGCAACCACAGCGGATTCTGCCAGCGGTGCAGACTGCGGGGCCATCCTCGCCGCAGCCGGCGCCATAGGCGCGCCGCTGGGCACGGCATCGAAGGCATCTGGAGCCTGCTCGAAGGTACGCCAGGTCAGGCTCACGCCAATCCCCAGGCACGCAACCCCAGCCAATGCCACCGACCAGCGTTGCCGGCCGCCAGCGCCGAACAGCCAGTTGTGCAGGCGTGCGCTCAGGCCAGGCTTGGCTTCGGCTGTGGCCGCGCTGCGCGCTGCGGCACTGGCCGCCGCGAGAATCTGCGCATCCAGCTGCGCACTGGGCTCACCGCCGCTGTGCTGGCGGAAATGCTCCAGCATCTGCCGTTCCTGCTCATCGAGCCTATGTTGATCGTGGTTCATACGGACAACTCCTCGGCGGCCGGGTCAGCCAGCAGCCGACGTAACTTCTGCAGGGCATAGCGCAAACGGCTCTTTACCGTCTCGGCAGGTATCTGGGTCAGTTCGGCGATCTCGGCCAGCTCCATGTCGCCATGGGCGCGCAGCAGAAACACTTCGCGCTGCTCCGCCGGCAAATCCGCCAGGGCGGCCTCTAAACGCTGCTGATCGCGGCTCAGGCTGAGCTGTTGCTCAGGCCCCGGCTGCGGGTCGTGCGGGGCATGCTGCTGTTCATCGTACTCAGCATGCCCCGCCTGGTGCCGACCATGCTTGCGCCAGGTGTCGATCAGCCGGTTGCGACCGATCTGGTACAGCCAGGTTTTGAACAGCACGCTATCGCGCTGTTCGCTCTGGCTGCGGATCAGGCTCATCCAGGTGTCCTGAAACACCTCCTCGGCCAGGGCGTGGTCGCCACACAGGCCGAGCAGAAAACGAAACAGGCCGAGCCGGTGGCGCTGGTACAACTCGGCGAAAGCCGCCGCGTCACCGCGGCGGTAACGCCGCAACAAGGTGGCGTCGTCATCCGTGAGGGGTCGATTCACTGCTGTACTCGTGCGGTAGTTGAACGGTTCGTCGCAGTTTGCAGACTCTGCGCCAGTTCCACCAGCTGTACGAACTCGCCACGCAGACCGAAGCGGTCATCGCCCTTGGCATTGCGCGCCAGCTCGACGCTGTCGGCCAGACTGAAGCGCCCGGTGTAGGTATCGCCTTTAAGCTGCTGGGCGAAGGCGGCCACAGCGGCGGCAAAGCGCAGGTCTTCGCTAGCCTGGCTGATAGCACGCGTATCGGCGGCCTGAATCGGTTGCTCCAGCAGCTTGCTGATGTCCTGCCCTGGCGCCTTGTAGCGAATGCGCAGCCAGGCCAGTTCGCCCGCCGCGCTGCCCGCCTTGGCCGCTTGCTGATAACGCAGCGGCTCCAGCCAGCCCTTGCCGCCCACAGGCACCACCTCATACAACGCAGTTACCGTGTGGCCGGCGCCGATTTCGCCGGCATCAACCTTGTCGTTGCTGAAGTCCTCACGCTTCAACGCGCGGTTCTCGTAGCCCAGCAGGCGGTACTCGCTGACCTCGGCCGGATTGAACTCGACCTGGATCTTCACATCACTGGCAACCGTTGCCAGGGTCGAGCTGAGCTGATCGACCAGCACCTTGCGCGCCTCGCGCAGGTTGTCGATATAGGCGTAATTGCCATCGCCAGCATCGGCCAGCTGCTCCATCAACTGCTCGTTGTAATTATCGGTGCCAAAGCCCAGGGTGGTCAGGGATACGCCGGTCTTGCGCTTGTCGGCGGCCAGTTGCTTGAGAGTTTCGAAATCACTGATACCGACATTGAAGTCACCATCGGTGGCCAGCAGGATGCGATTGATGCCGCCGTCGATAAAACCCTGCTGCGCCTGTTGGTAGGCCAGCTGAATGCCCGACTCGCCAGCCGTAGAACCGCCCGCCGTAAGCTGGTCGATAGCCGCGCGGATCTTGGCTTTATCGCTGCCGGCAGTCGGCTCCAGCACCACGCTGGATGAGCCGGCATAGACCACCAGCGATACCTTGTCCTGAGCACGTAACTGCTCGACCAGCAGCTTCAAAGTGCTTTGCACCATGGGCAGGCCATCGCGGCGATCCATCGAGCCGGAGACATCCACCAGAAACACTAGGTTGGCTGGCGGCAGCTCGTCTACGCGCAGGTCCGATGCCTTGATGGCGATACGCAGCAGGCGGCTTTCCGGGTTCCACGGCGTTGCCGCGAGCTCAGTGTGCACGCCAAACGGCACATCGCCCTTGGGCAGCGGATAGGCGTAGGGGAAGTAATTGACCAGCTCCTCCAGGCGTACCGCATCCTGCGGCGGCAACTGCCCACCATTGAGGAAACGCCGCACATTGGCATAGCTGCCGGTGTCGACATCGATGCTAAAGGTCGACACCGGGGTCTCGACCACGGCATGCACCGGGTTGTCAGCGAGTTTCTGATACTGCTCGCGGTTCTCGTCGCGGCTCTTCCCCATGTATGCAGGCGGCAAGGCATCGGCCTGCACAGACATCGGCATCGGCGCATAGGCCACGCTGGGCATCACGGCGCCGCCCGCCACCTGGCTTTTGCGTTGCAGTTCAGCGGGTGCAACGGCCAGCTGTTCATGCAATTCGGCACGTTCACGCTTATGGGCCTGATCGCTCAGCTGCGGGCTGCCAGCCTCGGTAGCCGGAGCCTCGGGATTGGCGGCGCTGCACGCACCAAGGCTGATCAATACGCCTGCGGCAAAACCGGCAAGCAGAGGACGGGTAAGCAATACGGGGTAAGCAGACATGGGGGCATCTCCTGAGCGATCGAATAAACCATTCGCTCAGGTAGACGCAGCCCTTGGCTACATCGGGTTAAGCCGCTGTTAAAAACTCGCAGCGCCTTCCTGACACAGCTGCCCGGCCAGCATGCCCAAAGTCATCAAGGCGCGCTCGGCTTCACGGTTCCACGGAATGCCGCAGTTGAGGCGGATGCAGTGGTTGAACTGCTCGGTATTACTGAAGATCAACCCCGGCGCAATGCTGATGCCCTGCTGCAGGGCGCGTACGTGCAGGTCCTTGGTATTAACCCGCGCCGGCAGGCTGACCCAGAGAATAAAGCCGCCCTTGGGCCGGCTCATCTGCGTGCCTTCGGGAAAATACTGCTGCACCGCCAGCTGGAAGGCGCTGAGGTTCTTGCGGTACTCCTGGCGGATAAAGCGCAGGTGGCGGTCGTAGCCGCCATTCTCCAGATAGGCCGCTACCGCCATCTGCGTCACGCTGCACGCCGAGTGGGTGCTGAAGGTCTGTAGGCGCTGGATTTCATCCTGGTACTTGCCGGCAACAATCCAGCCGATACGCACACCGGGTGAGAGGGTCTTGGAGAAGCTCGAGCAATACACCACCCGCCCTTCGCGATCATGGGATTTAAGCGCCTTGGTCGGGCCCTGCTCGAACATCAGTTCGCCGTAGATATCGTCTTCGATGATCTGAATATCGTAATCACCGGCCAGACGCAGTAACTGGCGCTGACGCTCTTCAGGAATGGTGCCGCCCAGCGGGTTGCTCAGCCGCGCGGTCAGCACCAGCGCCTTGATCGGCCACTGGTTGGCAGCCAGTTGCAGGGCTTCCAGGCTGATACCGGTGGTCGGGTCGCTGGGAATCTCGATAACTTTCAGGCCGAGCAGGTCAGCCAGTTGCAGCAGACCGTAATAGGTCGGCGACTCGGCGGCAATCAGATCACCCGGCTTGGTCAGCACGCGCAGGCTCATCTGCAGGGCATCCACGCAGCCGTGGGTGATCACTACCTCAGTCGGGTCGACCACCACGCCGGCATCACGCATGCGGATCGCCACCTGGCGCCGCAGCGGCTCAAAGCCCGGGCTGAACATATAGCTGAAGGCCCGCGCACTGTGAAAACGGGTGACCTTGGCCAGTTGCTGATGCAACGCGCGCACCGGCAGGTAATCCACATGCGGCACCGCTGCGCCGAGGGGGAACACACCCTCACGACGCGACTCGGTGAGCACCTGATTGATGATGCTGCTGCGCGTCACCAGGCCAGGGCGCTCTACGCGGGCAATATCGGGTGTGGGCGCGGTCAGGGCTGGAGTCTGGTGGACATAGAAGCCTGACTGCGGGCGTGCGCGAATCAGGCCCTGATCTTCCAGATTGGCGTAAGCCTGCAGAACAGTGGCGTGACTGACGCTGAGCTGCGCACTCATCTTGCGCACCGAAGGCACACGCTCACCGGGCTGGTAAACGCCGCGGCGGATGTCTTCCGCCAGTTGCTGGGCAATACGCTGATAAAGCAACAGATTGGTCATGACCGCGTTCCTGCTTGACTGAACCGTAACAGTAAACCGGGCATTTACAATTGCACCGGTACAGCTCACTGAATTGTGGGCGATACAGTGCCAGCCCGCCAGGACTGTAGCGGTTCAATTAACAGGTGTATGGACTGTGCGGAGATGTCTAGCGGCTACCCGCAGGCTGCGCCGATCTGAATGACAGGCAATAAAAAGCCCCGGCAAAACGGGGCTTTTTAACGGCGCCAGATTTAACGCGACGAGCCGAGGTTACCTTGCTCATCGGAGAATACGATCTCTACCCGACGATTCTGCGCCCGGCCTTTAGCCGAGGCATTTTCGGTTACCGGGAAGCTCTCGCCATGGCCCTGCACTTCGATGCGTTTGCCATCGATGCCCAAATCGACCAGTACATCGGCAACCGCCTGGGCACGGGCGCGGGACAGTTCGAGGTTTTCCTGGGCATCGCCACGGCTGTCGGTATAGCCCTCAATGCGCACGATGCGCCGTGGGTTGAGCTGAAGGAACTGCACCAATTTCAGCACCGTGCGATTGGCTGAAGCCTTGAGGTCGCTGTGGCCGGCATCGAACAACACATCGCCCAGGGTCATCACCAGGCCGCGTTCACTCTGGCTGGTGGCCAGACTGACCATCTGCTCCTCAAGCCAGCTGCTCTGATCCTGCACGCTGAGCAACTTGGCCTCACGTAGAGCCAACTGCAGGCGCTGGCGCTCCAGCTCAAGTTTGACCGCGCGCTCCTGGTTCAGATTGAGCGTGCTCTTCTGCCCGGCAATCGCACTGTACTGCTGGCTGAGATAGGCATAGTGGCTGACATCAGCGGCGCTGCCCCAGTAGCTCGACAGGCGATCAGCCTTGGCCAGCGATTCGCCAGCACGAATCAGGTCTTTGGGCGCGCTACGCAGCACATCGCCATCTTCCTTGACCTGCTGGAAGGCGGCGTGCGCTCCCTGCAGCGCCTGGTCGCTGGAGCTGTGCGATGAAGCGCAGCCGGTCAACAATACAGCCGCGAAAATCGCCAACAGGCTGAGCTGAGCATGCTTCATTGCAAGCCTCCCAGCTGTTTGCGCAAGCGGTTGATGGCATTGCTCAGCTCGGCCAGTTGCTGCTGACTTTTTTCGGTCAAGTGCTCGGCTTCGGCCAGCCGTGCATCCAGCTCGGCCTGTTCGGCATACACCCGCGCCTGCTTGTAGTCCTCGTCCTGCATGGCCGTTTGCGCTAAAGCGAGTTTTTCCTCGGCCAGGCGCAGCGAGGCCGATTGCTCGGCAGAAATACCCAGCGCCTTGGCCTGGCTGAGCGCCTGTTCGGTCAAGCGCAGCTGCTCATTGGGCGCGGGGTCGGATGCACAGGCGCTGAGCATGAGCGGCAGCAAGGCCGCACAGATACGTCGATAAATCACAGAATTTCCCTACTGTTCAGCATCACCGGTGGGTGTGAGCTGTTGATCTTTCCAGCGCTGCAGATTGCGCTGCAGCAAGACGTCCGGCAAACCGCTGGCGACTGCCTCGTTCATTTTCTTCGCCAGCATGCCGCGCAGCCACGCATCGTTGCAGGCCGAGTTATGCGACAACGTCAGGTACAGGCCTTCGCTGGAGATCGGTGGATCTAGCACCAGCAGGTCGTCCTGCATACCCAGGCTATCGGCCAGAGCCTGCCCCGGATAACGCTCGTAAAGCACATAGTCGGTACGCCCGAGCAAGAGCTTCTGGAACGCCTGGGTCAGGCTGGCAACGCCTTCCAGAGTCAGATTGCTCTTGGCGTAGGCATCAAATGTTTGGCCAAAACTGTTGTTAACCAAGGTATCGCCGGTGCGATTGCGCAAATCATCCCAGCCGGCATAGGGGAACTCGGCACCGCGATGCACCCACACCACACTTGGGGTGAAGAAAAACGCCGGATGCACGTAATCCATGACTTCTAGGCGCGGCAGGGTCAGGAAGGCACCAGCAATCAGGTCAACGCGGCCGGTCCTGACTTCATCCTGTGCCCGTGACCAGGGCCCGGTATAGATGATGTCCACCACCACGCCCAGCTCTTTGGCCAGGTGCTGCAGCAGGTCGGCATTGGCGCCGATCAGCTGTTGAGGATTCTGCGGGTCACGCCAGAGATATGGCGGGTACTCCSGGATTACCCGKCGCCCCCMRGCGBTCGCACCTTKCCTGCGGCAACGGCYAAAACCGGCATCMGCAGCGCYGCGGACAACAGGAGAAAAGACCTATATAAAACACGCCCAAGCAATGGCGACT
>NZ_JBNXUH010000080.1:0-484 GCF_050563605.1 Pseudomonas peli
CCCCACCCGGGGCGCGTCGTCGGCAGCGTAAAAGGTGTAGAAGACACAGCTCCTGCAGGTTGCTGTCACCCAGCTTCTCGCCGGCTTCCTGCAAAAASCTCGCATACATAAAGCGGAACCCCGCACCGCCAGTGCCGATTTCTTCCTGCATGCGCACGATATGGGTCAGGTACAGGCGGTTGTATTTTCTCTGCGCCGGGGCGAGCTTGTCGGTCTGTTTTGGCCGGGGCTGAATCTGTCTCTTTTACACATCTGACGCCNGCTCGGAGATGTGTATAAGAGACAGAAGCGGACCCCCGCACCGCCAGTGCCGATTTCTTCCTGCATGCGCACGATATGGGTCAGGTACAGGCGGTTGTATTTGCTCTGCGCCGGGTCGAGCTTGTCGATCTGTTTGGCCAGGTGCTGAATACCCCGGATACCCATCCACGGCAGCGGCATGCCATCCAGCTGTCTCTTTTACACATCTCCCAGCCCCCGAGAC
>NZ_JBNXUH010000081.1:0-384 GCF_050563605.1 Pseudomonas peli
TTCTTTTCTTTTTTTTTTTTTTTAAGCGCCGCGCGCCCCCCCAAACTCTCCACTCGTGGAGCGTCGTCGGCGCCGTCAAATGTGTATAAGAGACGGAGAAAGGCTCCCGCCCCTGGACCCACAAACAGAACTTCCCCGCCGACGCCGTAGGCCGCTGGCAGGTGCAGGTGCTGACCGAAGCCGGGCAGATGATTGGTGTGCTGCGGTTTAAGGTGGTGGAGTAGCGGCTTAGCGGTGGGTACCTTTTATTTTCTCCCCCCCCCCCCCCCCCCCCCCCCCCCCGGGGGGGGGGGGGGRACGACCCCHMYCCCCCCCCCCCCCSCCCCGCSCCSSSGGMSGCGKSSCCCCCCCCCCCCCAACACACCACAACGCAAGAGAAAACAC
>NZ_JBNXUH010000082.1:0-284 GCF_050563605.1 Pseudomonas peli
TTCGTCTCGTGGGCTCGAGATGTGTATAAGAGACAGCGACACAAGCCCAGGATACTGGCGGTTCCGGGTTCGACTCGCTACGTGGCTTGGAAAACCTGATCGGCAGCGACTATGACGACATTCTGAGCGGCGGTTCCGGCAATAACATCCCGCAGGGCCCGTCTCTTATACACATCTGTCGCTGGCGCCGACGCCCCACGAGATGAGATATTGGCGGGGGTGGGTTCGACTCGCTACGTGGCTTGGAAAACCTGATCGGCAGCGACTATGACGACATTCTGAGC
>NZ_JBNXUH010000084.1:0-266 GCF_050563605.1 Pseudomonas peli
GGCTAGGAGATGTGTATAAGAGACAGGGCCATCGAGGTGGCGCACCTGCAGGCCGCCGGCATCGTCCTGGTAGAGCAGGGTGATGCAGCCGTAATCGGTGTGCGCGCCGGCGCCTTGCTGCTCGGCACTGCTGGCGGTGTGGCGTGGCGGGGAGKGGGTCATCCGCAGCACGCTAATCGGGTYATGGGACNTGTCTCTTTTAMACATCTCCCAGCCCACSAGACGAAATGAGCGCATTCGTATGCCGTCTTTTGCTTGAAAAAAAA
>NZ_JBNXUH010000085.1:0-140 GCF_050563605.1 Pseudomonas peli
CCCTTGAGCAGGGTGCCGACACGTTCCTTCATCTCGCGCGCGGCCTTGTTGGTAAAGGTCATGGCGACGATATGGCGGGCCTGGATGCCGCAGTTCTGCACCAGGTGGGCGATCTTGCGGGTGATCACGCTGGTCTTGCC
>NZ_JBNXUH010000085.1:153-223 GCF_050563605.1 Pseudomonas peli
CAGGGGTGTGTGCCCCTTCTTTCATTTCGTTTTCTTCTGTGTTTGTATAGGTCTTGTCGACGATATTCCG
>NZ_JBNXUH010000087.1:0-214 GCF_050563605.1 Pseudomonas peli
CTTCTGACCGTGGATAATTAATTGAACTCACTAAAGGGAGACCACAGCGGTTTCCCTTTGTTCGCATTGGAGGTCAAATAATGCGCAAGTCTTATAAACAATTCTATAAGGCTCCGAGGAGGCATATCCAAGTGTGGGAGGCAGCCAATGGGCCGGATCCACAGGACGGGTGTGGTCGCCATGATCGCGTAGTCGATAGTGGCTCCAAGTAGCG
>NZ_JBNXUH010000013.1:0-80875 GCF_050563605.1 Pseudomonas peli
TTCAACGGCTTTGTCGAAACCATCACGCAAGCGTGCAACCGATTACTCGGCCTTAAGCGTGATACGCGCGAACGCTTTCTTGCCCGCCTGGCAGACGTGCACAGCACCCACCTTATATATGAAGGCGCGATCCACCACCTCACCATCCACGCGCACACTGCCGGAGCCCAACAGATCACGCGCCATCGCGGCGTTCTTCACTAGGCCTGCTTTATTAAGCAGCGCGGCAATCGGCATATCCTCAGCCGACAGAACCTCGATCTCTGGCAGATCTTCAGGCAGCTCGCCTTCCTTCATACGATTGCCCGCCGAGCGATGGGCATTGAGCGCAGCCTCTTCGCCATGGAAGCGGGCAACAATCTCTTCGGCCAGCTTGATCTTGATGTCACGCGGGTTAGCGCCCTGCTCGACATCCCGCTTGAACTGCTCGATCTCATCCATCGAACGGAAGCTGAGCAGCTCGAAGTAGCGCCACATCAGCGCATCTGGCATGGATACCAGCTTGTTGTACATGACACCCGGCGCTTCCTGGATACCAATATAGTTGCCCAGCGACTTCGACATTTTCTTCACGCCATCCAGACCTTCAAGCAACGGCATGGTGACGATGCACTGCGAGGATTGACCATAGGAGCGCTGCAACTCGCGCCCCATCAGCAGGTTGAACTTCTGATCGGTGCCGCCCAGCTCGACATCCGCCTGCAAGGCTACCGAGTCATAACCCTGAACAAGAGGGTAGAGAAACTCGTGAATGGCGATAGGCTGATTGGTCGAATACCGCTTACTGAAGTCATCGCGCTCCAACATCCGGGCCACGGTGTACTGCGAGGTCAACCGAATGAAATCAGCTGGCCCCATCTTGTCCATCCAAGTGGAGTTGAAGGCGACCTCGGTTTTCGCCGGATCGAGAATCTTGAACACCTGGGTTTTATAGGTCTCCGCGTTCTCCAGTACCTGCTCGCGGGTCAGCGGTGGGCGCGTGGCGCTCTTACCGCTGGGGTCACCAATCATTCCAGTGAAGTCGCCGATCAGGAAAATCACCTGATGCCCCAACTCCTGGAACTGACGCAGCTTATTAATAAGCACGGTGTGCCCGAGGTGCAGATCCGGCGCAGTCGGATCAAAACCTGCCTTGATACGCAGTGCCTGACCACGCTTGAGCTTCTCAACCAGCTCGGCCTCAACCAGAACCTCTTCTGCGCCACGCTTGATCAGCGCCAACTGCTCTTCAACCGACTTCATGACAGGACTCACGACCACTCAAAACAAAAGGGAACCAACCATACAAGATCGCAGACAAATCACAAGTTCTGCCGGCCACCCCACCTAGGCTAAGACCGCCTTGCGACAACCGGGGTTGCCTAGCTAGCGATTTGGTTATATTTTATACAGTTACTGCATATTCATCATTTCGTTTATCTATTTCTTTTCATTTTTAAAGTCAAAAAGCAGCCTATGACCTCTCCAACTAAAGCGCCGCCCCTGTACCCGAAAAGCCATATTCTGGCGGCCAGTGGCGTCGCCGCCCTACTGAGCCTAACCCTACTAGTATTCCCCACCCGCGAAGTTGAAGCCCAAAAGACCTACATCAACCTTGAGCTAGACAACGGCTCTGAGTACGCCGAGCTGCAAGATGAGCAGGACTTAGATGCCTCGCAGTCGCTGAACAAAAGCCAATCACCTTTCGCCAATACAGCAGCTACAGAGCAGCCAGCTGGCGATGAGCTGAAGGCAGCACAGGCTGAAGCGCCGCAAAAAGAAATCGACCCACTGAAGCGCACGTTACGCGTGGAAAACGGCGACACGCTGTCCACGGTATTTGCCAAGGTCGGACTGAGCGCAACCACTCTGCATGACGTGCTTAATAGCAGTAAGGAAGCCAAGCAGCTGACACGCCTGAAAGTAGGCCAAGCGCTTGAGTTCAACCTGAATACAGACGGCCAGCTGGAAAGCCTGCACAGCAAGCTCAGCGACCTGGAAAGCATTGCCCTGACGAAGAACGAGAAGGGCTTCAGCTTCAAGCGCGAACTGGTCAAGCCTGAAGTCCAGACCACCTACAGCCACGGAGTGATCAACAGCTCGCTGTTTCTCTCGGCCAAACGCGCAGGTTTGTCGCACAGCCTGACCATGGATCTGGCCAACGTATTCGGCTACGACATCGACTTCGCCATGGATATTCGTGAAGGCGACGAGTTCGAACTGATCTACGAAAAGAAAGTGGCCAACGGCAAACAGGTCGGTACCGGCAATATCCTCTCGGCGCGCTTCACCAACCGCGGCAAGACCTACACCGCCGTGCGTTACACCAACAAGCAAGGTAATAGCAGCTACTACAGCGCCACTGGCGAAAGCATGCGCAAAGCTTTTATCCGCACCCCTGTCGATTTCGCCCGTATCAGTTCGCGCTTCTCCACTGGGCGTCGCCATCCGGTGCTGAACAAGATTCGTGCGCACAAAGGTGTGGATTACGCCGCCCCACGCGGCACGCCGATCAAGGCTGCCGGCGATGGCCGCATTACCCTGGCCGGTCGCCACGGTGGCTATGGCAATGCGGTAATCATTCAGCACGGCCAACGCTACCGCACCCTGTATGCCCACATGAATGGCTTTGCCAAGGGCATCCGCAGCGGCGGCAACGTCAAGCAAGGCCAGATCATCGGTTATATCGGCACCACCGGCCTGTCCACCGGGCCGCACCTGCACTATGAATTCCAGGTTAACGGCGTGCACGTTGACCCACTGAGCCAGAAGCTGCCCATGGCTGACCCTATCGCCAGCAGCGAGAAAGCCCGCTTTATGCAGTTGAGCAAACCGTTGATGGCACAGATGGACAAAGAAAAGTCCACCATGCTCGCCCTCAACAATCAGCGCTAAACCATGCCCCTCTACCTCGGCGTGATGTCCGGTACCAGCCTGGATGGCCTGGACATTGCGCTGATTGAGCAGGAACACAGCACCCGCCTGCTCGGCACCCGCTACCTACCCATGCCAGACGAGCTGCGCAGCGCCCTGCTCAGCTTGTGCGCATCCGGCCCGGATGAACTGGCCCGTGCGGCAATCGCCGAACAACAGTGGGTCGCGCTCGCCGCGCAAGGCATCAGTGAGCTGCTAATACAACACGACACACCCGCACACAGCGTTCGCGCCATCGGCAGCCATGGTCAAACCGTGCGCCATGAGCCTGCCCGTGGGTTCAGTATCCAGATCGGCAACTCCGCCCTGCTCGCTGAACTGACCGGCATCAGTGTCGTCAGCGACTTCCGCCGCCGCGATGTTGCCGCCGGTGGTCAGGGTGCACCGCTGGTTCCGGCATTTCACCAGGCATTGTTCGCCAGCGAAGGCAGCATCCGCGCAATCCTCAACATCGGCGGTTTCAGCAATCTCAGCTTGCTGGAGCCTGAGCGTCCGGTGCACGGTTTCGATTGCGGCCCGGGCAATGTGCTGCTGGATGCCTGGATACAGCGCCATCAGGGCCTGACATACGACCAGGACGGCCTGTGGGCTGCCAGTGGCCAGGTACAGACGCAACTTCTGCAAGCCTTGCTGAGTGATCCCTACTTCCAGACTCAGGGCCCGAAAAGTACTGGCCGTGAGTTGTTCAACCTGGACTGGCTGGATCAGCATCTGCAGAACCTACCGGCGTTTGCTGAGGCTGACGTGCAGGCTACCCTGCTGGAGATGACCGCCATCAGCATTACCGAGGCGCTCAAGGCTGCTCAGCAGAACACCGAGATGCTGCTGGTGTGCGGTGGCGGCGCGCATAACCACGCGCTGATGCGCCGCCTGGCGCAGCTACTGCCCAATAGCCAGGTGAACAATACCGATGCCCATGGCGTGCCCGCCGATTGGGTCGAAGCCATGGCCTTTGCCTGGCTAGCGCACTGCTGCCTGGAAGGCATACCCGCCAACCGGCCGAGCGTTACCGGCGCACGTGGCCTGCGGGTACTCGGCGCGATATACCCCGCCTAATCACCGTTTCAAATCTGCTGCACCCAGAAACGACAACGCCGCGCACAAGGCACGGCGTTAGCATGAACAGCCTGCAACTCAGATCGAGAACGAAGAACCGCAACCGCAGGTGGTCGTGGCGTTCGGGTTGTTGATGACAAACCGCGACCCCTCTAGACCTTCCTGATAATCGACCTCGGCACCTGCCAGGTACTGGAAGCTCATCGGATCGACCACCAGGCTTACGCCTTCGCGCTCGACGATGGTGTCGTCCTCTGCCACTTCTTCATCGAAGGTGAAGCCATACTGGAAGCCGGAACAACCGCCTCCCGTTACAAACACGCGCAATTTCAGACGCGGGTTGCCTTCCTCATCGACCAGGCTCTTCACCTTGTTCGCCGCGCCCTGCGTAAATTGCATAGCACTGGGGGTGAAGGTTTCGACGCTCATGCTGATTAACTCCCGACGCTACGCGCCATACTGCATTCTGATCGGCATTATCCGCTTACCCTAGAAAAGCGGTCAACTATTGTGCGACATCCAGCGTTTCGGGCAATTCCAACGGCCGCGCCTCGTCCTGCAAACGGCAGAGACGGCCTTCGATCTGCGCGCCCATGGCCATTTCCATCAGGGCGTAATACAGATTGCCACGCACTCGCGCGCGCGCGCCCAGCTCAAGATGGCCACTGGCGTGCACGTCGCCGACCACTTCACCATCAATCACTATATGGGGGGCGCGGATCTCACCTTCAACCCGCCCCTGCACACTGACGCGCACCATGCCTTCGCTCGCCACCAGATTACCGATGACCTTGCCATCGACCTGTACCGCGCCTTGAAAGCGCAAATCGCCATGCAATTCGGCACCCACCGCAATCAGGCTGGTCTTGCCCGCGAAACGCTGCACGTCAGTGCGCGCCTTATCTTTATTCCACATAAGGAACAGTTACTCCTCTTTGTTCCATTTGAATGTGCGCAGCAGAGGCTTCTCGCCCTGCACCTCGGCACGCACCTTGATCTCGCGCGGGATAAACCCTTCAGGCAACTTTAGCTCGGCAAATCGCCCAGCCTCGGGAATGGCCTGAAAGTGCTTGAAGGCGAAGGCTATCGGCTGCTCAGGCAGGGCATCGGGCAAGTCTGCGCCCAGCGCCGCCAGCTCGAGCGTGACATCCTGCCCGCCCTGCTTGCCGACGATCGATACCTGCAACTGGCCTTCCAGCGGCGTCTCGCCTTTACCCACACGGCTGAGGAGTATCTTGTAGCGGAAATGCTCAGGCCTGTCCGTGGCCTGTAGCTCAAAGGTTTTGATGCGCAAACCCTCACGACGACTGGCGGGCGCCAGTACGCCTTTATAGAAGGCCAGATCCTGTTGCTGTTTGTAGATCTGCTCTTCCAGCAGCTTGATAGTCAGACGGCTCTGCTCGTTGGCCTGCTGGCTGACCTTTTCCGCGCTGCTGAGCACCGCCACGCGCTGACGCAACTCATCGACTTCGCGCAGCAACTGCTCATCGCGCACCGGCTCGGCCGGTTGCCCCGCAATCACTGCAGGCTGGCTGTACTGCTGCCACCAGCCGCCGGCATAAAACGCCAGCGGAATACACAGCACCAGCAGCAAGCCGAGCATGCGCCGCCGCCGAGCACGTCCCGGATCGCTTGGGCGAACCTCCCAGCCCGCCGTCAAGGCAGCATGGCCGCGTGGGACAAGCCCAGACGCTCATCGAGGCCGAAGAGGATGTTCATGTTCTGTACCGCCTGACCCGACGCGCCTTTGACCAGGTTATCGATGACCGACAACACCACCACCAGATCACCATCCTGCGGCCGGTGTACAGCGATCCGGCACACATTGGCGCCGCGCACACTGCGGGTTTCCGGATGACTGCCAGCGGGCATCACATCGACGAAAGGCTCGTTGGCGTAACGCTTCTCGAACAACGCCTGCAGATCAACCGAGCGGTCGACCACAGTGGCGTAAAGCGTGGCGTGGATACCGCGGATCATCGGCGTCAGGTGCGGCACAAAGGTCAGGCCGACATCCTTGCCCGCAGCCCGGCGCAGGCCCTGACGGATTTCCGGCAGATGCCGATGGCCTTTGACCCCGTAGGCTTTCATGCTCTCGCCGGCTTCGCTGAACAGCGAACCCACGCTGGCACCGCGGCCGGCACCGCTGACCCCGGACTTGCAGTCGGCGATCACCTGCGTGGTATCAGCCAGGCCGGCCTCCAACAGCGGAATCAGCGCCAGCTGTGCGGCGGTGGGATAGCAACCCGGTACGGCGATCAGTCGCGCCTGCTTGATGGCTTCACGGTTGACTTCCGGCAAGCCATAAACCGCCTCCGGCAGCAGGTCCGGCGCGCCGTGCGGCTGGCCGTACCACTTGGCCCACTCATCGGCATCCTGCAAGCGGAAGTCGGCTGACAGGTCGATCACCTTGGTCCCGGCCGCCAGCAGCTCGCCGGCCAGGGCATGGGCAACACCGTGCGGCGTGGCGAAGAACACCACATCGCAAGCGCCCAGGGTGGCAACATCCGGCACGCTGAACGCCAGGCTGTCGTAATGACCGCGCAGGTTCGGGTACATCTCGTCGACACGCATGCCGGCCTCGGAGCGCGAGGTAATCACCTCGACCTGCGCTTGCGGGTGTTGCGCCAACAAACGCAACAGCTCGACACCGGTATACCCCGTGCCGCCGACGATTCCGACCTTGATCATCACTTGCCCCTTTGTAATACCAGCAGTGGAAAGCTGCCGATGATACGGCCGCTTCGGCCAGGGGCCAACACTTGAGCGCCGCCAGTGATGACGGAGGCGGTCATGCCCACTACTATCGGGGCACTTTCCTGCAACGAGTGCGCACAATGCTCTATCTGTGGCTCAAGGCTCTGCACATCATCGCCATGGTCTGCTGGTTCGCCGGCCTGTTCTACTTGCCGCGCCTGTTCGTCTATCACGCCATGAGCACCGACGAAGTCAGCCGCGAACGCTTCTGCATCATGGAGCGCAAGCTCTATCGCGGCATCATGTGGCCGTCGCTGATTCTTACCGTCGGCCTGGGCCTGTGGCTGCTCAGCCTTAACCCCAGCTACTACTTCAGCCAGGGCTGGATGCACGCCAAGCTGAGCCTGGTGGCGCTGTTGGTGGTCTACCAGTTTATGTGCGGCGCCCAGCTCAAGGCCTTTACCCGCGGCGAGAATCAACGCGGCCATGTGTTCTACCGCTGGTTTAATGAAGCACCCGTGCTGGCCTTGCTCGGCATTGTCATTCTGGTCGTGGTTCGCCCGTTCTAAATACTCCAAGAGGATTACCGCATGTCGCTTCCAGCCCTGCTCGAACAACGCCTGCGCCTGCCCGTCGTCGCCGCGCCGATGTTTCTAGTGTCCAACCCGCAACTGGTTCTGGCCTGCTGCAACAGCGGCATCGTCGGTAGCTTCCCGGCGCTGAACCAGCGTGACAGCAGCGGCTTCAAGGGATGGCTGGAAGAGATCGAAGCCGGCCTGGACAGCACCGCCGCGCCTTATGCGGTCAACCTGATCGTGCACGGCAGCAACCCGCGTCTACAGGCGGATCTGGCCATCTGCGTCGAGCAGCGCGTGCCTATCGTCATCACCAGCCTCGGCGCGGTGAAGGAAGTGGTAGACGCCGTACACAGCTACGGTGGCCTGGTATTCCACGACGTGACCACCCGCCGGCATGCCGAGAAAGCCACCGAAGCTGGCGTCGACGGCCTGATCGCGGTGGCCGCCGGCGCAGGCGGACATGCCGGCACCTGGAGCCCGTTCGCACTGATCGCCGAAATCCGCCAGTTCTTCGACAAGACCCTGCTGCTGGCCGGCTGCCTTAACCAGGGCCACGAAGTATTGGCCGCGCAACTGCTTGGCGCCGACCTTGCGTATCTCGGCACCCGTCTGATCGCCACCCAGGAAAACGCCGCTTCCGCCGCTTACAAGCAGATGATTCTCGACGCCAAAGCCGCCGACATCATTCACACCCCAGCGGTCTCCGGCGTACCGGCGAGCTTTATGCGCCAGAGCCTGGAGCTGGCCGGCTACGACCTCAAGCAGCTGCAGAACAAAGGCGAGGTCAACTACGGCGAGAAGCTCAAGCCAATGGATGAAGAAGCCAAGGCCTGGAAAACCGTGTGGTCGGCCGGCCAGGGCGTCGGCAATATCCGCGACCTGCCCAGCGTCGAGCAGTTGATCGCCCGCCTCGACAGCGAATACCGCGCCGCCCTCAAGCAGAGCCTGCAGCTGCAACAACGCTGGGCGCGATGAAGCGACGCAATCTGCTCGGTCTCGGCGCGCTGGGGCTGTTCGGTGGCTGGGCGCTGCGTCCGAGCGATCTCGGCCAACCGCACGAGCCCTACTTTGCTGCGCTCAACCAGTTGCTGCGGCGTGCAGGGGCCGGACTGCCGCTGCTGGTGGTAGACCTGGAGCGCCTCGACCAGAACGCCGAGTTGCTTGCTAGCCAGCTCGGTAGCCAACTGCCGCTGCGTCTGGTGGCAAAATCACTGGCCTCCACCGGGCTGCTCGACTACCTGGCGAAGAAGCTCGGCACGCAGCGCTTTATGGTGTTTCACCAGCCGCAGATCAATCAGCTGGCGTTGAGCTTTCCTCAGTCCGACCTGCTGCTCGGCAAACCCTTGCCCAGTGCAGCGGCCCTGAGTTTCTACCAGCAACTGCCACAAGGCAGCGGCTTTGTCCCCGCCGAGCAGCTGACCTGGCTGATCGATAGCCAAACCCGTCTGCAGGAATACGCCGCCCTGGCCAATGCCCTCAACCAGCCGCTGCAGATTGCCTTTGAAATCGATATCGGCCTGGCCCGCGGCGGCTTTGCCACTCCCGCAGAACTTGGCGCCGCACTCACCTGGCTGCGTAATACGCCCAACCGGCTACGCGTACGCGGCTTAATGGGTTATGACGCGCACCTCGCCCATACGCCGTTCTGGACCGAGCAGACCAGCGCCTTTACCCAGAGCGCCGCACGCTATCGGGCGTTTATCACCAGCGCCGCCGCATTCAGCGAGCTGTGGCCGCAACAACCGCTGCTCAATGGCGCTGGCAGCCTGACCTACACCCTGCATGCCAAGCTCGATACGCCGCTGAATGAAGTCGCGGTCGGCTCTGCATTGCTCAAGCCCAGCGATTTCGACAGTCCACTGCTTAGCGTCCAGCAAGCCGCACTATGGATTGCCAGCCCGGTGCTCAAGGCGTTGCCTGGGCAACTGCCGTTTCTCGACGGATCACACCAACTTCTGCAACGCTGGAACCCCAATCGCCAACAGGCTTACTACCTGTATGGCGGGCAATGGCCAGCAACACCGGTATCACCCGCAGGGCTCAGTTATGACGCCCTGTATGGCCGCAGTGCCAACCAGGAACGCTTGATCGGCTCAGCCGGCACAGGCTTACAAGTCGACGACTGGGTATTTCTCCGCCCGCAACGTTCGGAGGGCCTGTTCGAGCTGTTCAACCAACTCGTTCTTCTGCGCAACGGCCGCCTGGTCGGCAGCTGGTCCGCCAGCAGAGCGTGAACCGCCTCTAGGCCCCTGCACATTTGCACGCAGGCAGCTTGTTTACTGGCCTGCAGGCCGGCTAGTCTGTAGCGCAACTCCATTCTGGCACCGACAAGGACGCCGACATGACCCAAGCCCGCTTCAAGATTGTGTTCAACGGCGAGTTGATGCCCGACGTCAGCCTGGAAACAGCCAAAGAAAACCTCGCGCGCCTGTTCAAGAGCGACCTGACCCGGATCAACTCACTGTTTAGCGGCGGCAATGTCGATATCAAGCGCGACCTCAGCGAAAACGAGGCCGACCAGTACCTCAAGGCCTTGCAGAGCGCCGGCGCCAAAGTGCGCAAGGAACAGGATCTAGCCGCCAGCCTGAGCCTGGTGACAACTGACGACCACCCCACATCGCCACCACCTCAGAGCACGACACAGAAAGCCGAAAGCACAAGTGGAATGACCTGCCCCAAGTGCGGCCACCAGCAAAGCAAAGCCATCGAGTGCTCGGCCTGCGGCATCGTTATCGAGAAATTTATCGCCCGCCAGGCCATGCTCGCGGAAAGCCCACCAGAAGTGGTCAGCGCAGCTGCCACGCCCTACGCCACACCGAAAGCAGCAGTGGCAGAGGCCCTGCCGGAATTCGGCGAGCTGAAGGCCTTTACCACCGACGGGCGAATCGGTCGTTTGCGCTATCTGGCCTGGTCGATGGTGCTAATGCTGGCCTGCTTGCCGCTGTTCGGCATCGCCGGCGGTTTCTTCGCCGCATCGGAGATTCTTGGCGGCCTGCTGATGGTCGTGGTGGGTATCGCCGTGGCGGTGGTCGGCATCATGTTCGGCGTACAGCGTCTGCATGACATCGGCTGGTCGGGCTGGCTGCTGCTGGTCACCCTGGTGCCGATTGTTGGCGGGGTGTTCTCCCTGCTGATGTTTATTATCCCCGGCAGCACCGCCGCCAACCGCTTTGGTCCGCCGCCACCACCGAATAGTCGCGCAGTGAAAATCCTCGCTCTGCTCTGGGTGGCGATTATTGTCATCGCGATCGTTGCGGCCATCGCCCTGCCTGCCTATATGGGTTATGCCGACGCCGGCCTGTAAGAACCTGTTCAAAGCCTGCTGCGCGTCGGCCCTGCTGTGTTAAAAACAGGCTCGGAATGCTCATGTACAAAAGTACACTCCGCTTCCTCGCCTGTTTTCGCCTTGCAGGACTCTAGCTCGCGAGCCTTTGTACAGGCTCTAAACTACGCAACCTTGCGCGGTACATGGGGTCGAAAGGCCCCATCACGGAGAACCCTATGACCCGTTACGCGCTTATTACCGGAGCCTCCAGCGGTATTGGCCTGGCCCTGGCGGAAGCCCTGGCTCGGCGTGGCCGCAATCTGATTCTGGTGGCGCGCCAACGCGATGCGCTAGAAAGCATTGCCTGCGAACTGACTCAACGCTTTTCCGTGGAGGTGCTGTTTCGCGTCTGCGACCTCAGCCAGCCACTGCAGGTCAGCGGCCTGCTGCATGAGCTGGAGCAAGGCGAGCGCACTATCGATTTACTAGTGAACAACGCCGGTATCGGCACCTCTGGCGCCTACGTGGCCCAGGACTGGGCTCGCGAGCAACAGCTGATCGAGCTGAATATCCTGGCCCTCGCTCGCCTCTGCCACGCCATCGGCACCATCATGGCCGGCCAGGGCAGCGGACAGATTCTCAACGTCGCTTCGGTTGCCGGCTTTCAGCCGGGGCCCGGCATGAGCAACTACTACGCGAGCAAGGCCTACGTACTGCACTTCTCCGAAGGCCTGCGCGAAGAGCTGAAAGAGTACGGCGTTAAAGTATCCGTACTCTGCCCTGGGCCAACCCGCAGCGCGTTTTTCCGCACTGCACGCGTGAACAGTGAAGCGCTACAGGGCAGCAAGCTGATGATGAGCGCCGAAGAAGTGGCGCTTATCACCGTCAAGGCGCTGGAGAAAAACCGCGCGATCATCATCCCAGGCTGGCGCAACCGCTTGCTCGCCCTCAGCCCTCGGCTGGGACCGCGCTGGCTGGTACGGCGAATCAGCGCACGGCTAAATCGCCAGTTCGGCAAGCCGGCCGCGTAGCTAGCCGGCGTTGACCGTGCGCCCATCCGCCCAGGCGCGCAGCGCAGCAAGATCTTCAGCCATCACCACCGACAGCGGTGCGGTGCCCTGAATGCTCTGCAGCAGCAATGCCTGGTTGACCGATTGCTGTTGGGCTTGCGCGGCATACAGGGCACTGACCACCGCCTGCTCGATCTCAGCACCGGAGAACCCGTCACAAGCCGCCGCCAGCTGCGCCAGGTCGAAGCCTGTCACCTCCAGCTCGCGCCGCGCCAGGTGAATCCGGAAGATCTCGGCACGCACCGCCGCATCCGGTAGGTCGACAAAGAACAACTCATCGAAACGCCCCTTGCGCACCAGCTCTGGCGGTAGCCGTGAAATCACGTTGGCGGTGGCCACCATAAAGACTGGCGCCTTGCGCTCGGCCATCCAGGTCAACAGGGTGCCGAGTACCCGCTGACTGACGCCACCATCGTGATCACCACTGGCCAGGCCCTTTTCGATCTCATCCATCCACAGCACACAAGGCGCCATCTGCTCGGCCAGCTTGAGGGCTTCACGCAGGTTGCGCTCGGTCTCGCCGAAGAACTTGTTGTACAGGCAGGCAAAGTCCAACCGTAGCAAGGGCAAGCCCCACAAGCCGGCAATAGCCTTGGCGGCCAGACTCTTGCCGCCGCCCTGTACGCCAACCAACAGCACGCCCTTGGGCAGATCGACGCCTTTGCCTTCAAGAAAGATGCTCTGCCGATCCCCCAGCCAGCGCTTGAGGTTGCTCAGCCCACCGACCTCAGCGAAACGTGCGGTGTCGTACTCGAAACTCAGTACGCCATCGAGATCGAGTAGTTTGAATTTGGTCTTGTTCAGCTCCGGCAGGTCTTCCTGGGTAATCGCGCCGTCATCACAGATCACATTGCGCGCCAGCGCGCGCGCCTCGGCATGGCTGAGGCCACGCAGATTCTTCACCACCTGCTGCAAGGTGCGGTTATCGGTGCGCACCCGGGCATTGCGGTTACGTGCACTCCAGCCCGTAGCCTCGTCGCGCACAATGGCCAGCAGCTCTTCCTCGGAAGGCAGCGACAGGCTGAAGCGCGAGGCATAGCGCTGCACCTCGGGCGGCAACTTGCAGGCGTGGGACACCAGCACCAGAGTCGGCTTGCTGGGTAGCTCGCTCATGGCGATTTCCTTGAGCAGGCGCACCAGCTTGGGGTTGCCCTCAAGAAACGGATGCAGGTCGCACATCACATACAGTGTTGGCTGCGTGTCAGCCTTGATCAGGCGCAGCGCGGTTTCCGGCTCCAGCGTTGTGCTGTCGACCGGTTCCTGAATGGAAAACCCCACGCGCTGCAAACCCTCGGTCACGGACCACAGCTGCAAACCAAGGCTGCGGCGCACGGCGAGGCTGGTCAGAGTTTCCAGAACCCGCGGTTCATCCCAGGATTCGATCAGCACCAGCTTGGTCTTGGAGTCCAGTACCAAGCCCAGATCATGAATATCGTTTTTCACCCACGCTCCTTGTCCACTAAACTCGGGCCTCTTTAAATACCGGCCGGGAGACTGTCCATGGACTGTCTATTTTGCAAGATCGTCGCTGGTGAAATACCGGCGCGCAAGCTTTATGAAGATGACCAGGTGATTGCCTTTCACGATATCGGCCCGCAGGCACCCGTGCACTTTCTGGTTATCCCGAAAAAACACATCAGCACCCTCAATGACCTGAGTGAGACAGACAAGCCGCTGGCCGGGCATATCCTCTTCACTGCCCAACGCCTGGCCAAGGAGCAAGGCTGCGAGGAAGGCTTTCGCGTGGTGATGAACTGCAATGACCTGGGCGGCCAGACGGTACACCACATCCATATGCACGTGCTGGGTCAGCGGCAGATGGCATGGCCACCGGGTTGAGTCGTTCGTTACTCGGCGCACTGACCATGCTCGCCCTGCTGATTGGCAATCCAGCGCAGGCGCATACGATTGGCAGCGTATTCAGCGACGTCTTGCCCAAGGGCGAGCAAGGGCCGCAGTTGGTTGTGCTGCCTGCCGGGCGCTACCTGCTCGGTGATCACAGTGGCCGCGGCAACCATAACGAACGCCCGCTGACGCCGATTGAAATCGGCCAACCCTTCGCCATCGGCCGCTACGAAGTCAGCTTCGCTGACTGGCAGCAGTATGCCTACGCCACCGCCACGGCCATGCCGGACAACGAGGGCTGGGGACTGTCGGCGCAGCGGCCGGTGATCCATGTGTCCTGGCACCAGGCTCAGGCCTACAGCCAATGGCTGTCGAAGGTCACTGGTCAGCGTTATCGACTGCCTACCGAAGCCGAATGGGAATACGCCGCCCGCGCAGGCAGCACCAGCTACTACTGGTGGGGCGAGCAGCTCGACAGCCCGGAAAACCGACCGCGCGCGCATTGCCGTGGCTGCGCCACCTCGCGGCTGATCCAGAGCAAGACTGAACGTGTCGGCCAGTTCCCCGCCAACGCCTTTGGCCTGTATGACACCGCCGGCAACGTCTGGGAATGGACCGCCTCACGCTTTGCCAGCCCCTTCGACGGTAGCGAGCAACAGGCGGCCAGCCTGCTCGACAAAAGCCCGCGGGTAGTGCGCGGTGGCGCCTGGAACAGCGGCCCGAGCTACCTGCGCAGCAGCCAGCGTGATATGAAGCAGCCGCAGCACAAGGACTACGCCCTGGGTTTTCGTGTGCTACGCGAACTGCCCTGACGCTGGCCATGCTTCATCGGTGGTTGACGAATCGGCGAGGCTGCGACGAAACGTCAACAGACCTTCTCCCGCGCGTGGAGTAAACTGAGCGCCGTAATCATCGCCGGAGGTCCCTATGGCCAGCGAACGTCACTTCTCACCTGTTGATCGCCTGCTGCTGCAAGCCGATGCCGCACTGCGTACCTTGCTGCCCTTTAGCGGCCAGCCAAGCCGGCCATCACCGGCCATTGTGCAACCGGAAGCCGAGCTGGACGAGCACCAGGCCCAGCACGTCGCTGGCCTGATGCGGATCAACCACACTGGCGAGGTCTGTGCGCAGGCGCTGTACCAGGGCCAGGCTCTGACCGCCAAGCTGCCGCAAGTGCGCAAAGCCATGGAACACGCCGCCGATGAAGAAATCGACCATCTGGCCTGGTGCGAACAGCGCATCCGCCAACTTGGCAGCCAGCCAAGCATTCTTAACCCGCTGTTCTATGGCCTGTCCTTTGGCGTAGGCGCGGCGGCTGGTCTGATCAGCGACAAGGTCAGCCTGGGCTTTGTCGCTGCTACCGAAGATCAGGTGGTCAAGCATCTCGACGATCACCTGCAGCAGATCCCGCTGGAAGACCAGAAATCCCGCGCGATTCTCGAACAGATGCGCGTCGATGAAGAACAGCATGCCTGCAACGCCCTGGATGCCGGCGGCCTGCGCTTCCCGGCACCGGTGAAGTTCGGCATGAGCTTGCTGGCCAAGGTGATGACCAGCACTACCTACCGCGTATAGAACTGAATCGCAGGCACAGAAAAGGGTACCGAGATGCCCTTTTTCATGTCACTAGGTATCTGCAACCGCTTACTCGCCCAGTTCGATAATCTCGTAGTCGTGAGTGATTTCAACGCCGCCGCGGCCCAGCATGATCGAGGCCGAGCAGTATTTCTCGGCTGACAGCTCAACTGCACGCTTGACCTGAGCCTCCTTCAAACCACGGCCCTTGACCACGAAATGCAGGTGAATCTTGGTAAATACCTTGGGCTCTTCGGTGGCGCGCTCAGCTTCCAGAAAGACTTCACAGCTCTCTACCGCCTGGCGGGATTTTTTCAGAATGCTGACCACATCGAAGTTGCTGCAACCGCCCAAACCGATCAGCACCATCTCCATCGGGCGCACGCCCAGGTTGCGTCCACCGCTCTCCGGCGGGCCGTCCATTACCACCGCATGGCCGCTGCCCGACTCACCGATAAACAGGGCTTCGCCAGCCCACTGAATACGCGCTTTCATTACTCGGGCTCCGCTGTTAAAAAGGAAGGCAGCTTAGCACAGCACTTTTACTTGCCGACCCGCTGCCCGATGAGTAAAAAGTTCCGTGCTGAATGTTAGCCAGGTCGCAAAACCGGACCTCGCCATGGAGGCTTGGTTAAGCTGACGTCGGATTACTGGCACACTTGTACAGATAACTATTATTAGAACTTCAGCCGCACAACGGCTTACCTTTATAAATTCGGGATTCAGGCATGGTAGCTATTACCCTCACACCTAAAATAAAAAATCTCGACAAGCTTCTCGCGCATTGCCACCGCCGTCGCTACACCGCCAAGAGCACCATCATCTATGCGGGCGATCGCTGCGAAACGCTGTTTTTCATCGTCAAAGGGTCGGTCACTATCCTGATCGAAGACGATGATGGTCGTGAAATGATCATCGCTTACCTCAACTCCGGCGATTTCTTCGGGGAAATGGGTCTGTTCGAAAAGGACGGTACCGAGAAAGAACGCAGCGCCTGGGTGCGCGCCAAGACCGAGTGCGAAGTGGCGGAGCTGAGCTACGCCAAATTCCGCGAGCTCACCCAACAGGACCCGGACATCCTCTACGCTTTGGGCAGCCAGATGGCCGAGCGCCTGCGTAACACCACGCGCAAGGTTGGTGATTTGGCCTTCCTTGATGTCACCGGTCGTGTTGCCCGCACTCTGCTCGACCTGTGCAAACAACCTGACGCCATGACCCACCCGGACGGCATGCAGATCAAGATCACCCGCCAGGAAATCGGCCGTATTGTTGGCTGCTCCCGCGAAATGGTTGGCCGCGTGCTCAAGGCCCTGGAAGAGCAAGGCCTGGTCAACGTCAAAGGCAAGACCATGGTGGTGTTCGGCACGCGCTAAACAGCATGCTCGATATATGAAAAAGCCGACGCATGCGTCGGCTTTTTTGTGCTGCCGGTTTCAGTCCACATCAGGCGCAGCAAACACCCGCTTGCGCTCGGGGAAGAACAACCGCTCCAGCTCAGCCCCCGGATTGTCGGCGCGCATAAACGCCTCGCCAACCAAAAAGGCATACACCTCGCTGATCTCCATTAACTCGACATCGGCGCGGTTGAGAATGCCGCTCTCGGTTACCACCAGGCGATCACGGGGAATTCGCGGCAGCAGGTCGAGGGTTGTTTCCAGGTTGAGTTCAAAGGTGTGCAGGTTGCGGTTGTTGATACCCACCAGCGGCGTATCCAGGGTTTTCAGCGCACGCTCCAGCTCGTCGCCATCGTGCACTTCCACCAGCACATCGAGATCGAAAGCTTTGGCGGTGGCAGCCAGCTCAGCCATCTGCCCGTCCTCCAGCGCCGACACGATCAACAGCACGCAATCGGCACCCAAGGCGCGGGCTTCAACGATCTGATAGGGATCGATCATAAAATCCTTGCGGATCACCGGCAGCGCACAGGCTGCACGAGCTTCCTGCAGGTAGCGATCAGCGCCCTGGAAGAAATCGATATCGGTCAGCACCGATAGGCCAGTGGCCCCACCGTTCTGGTAACTCAGGGCAATCTCGGCCGGCACAAAGTTATCGCGCAGCACGCCCTTGCTCGGCGAGGCCTTCTTGATCTCGGCGATTACCGCCGGCTGCTTGCGTTTTGCCTGGGCCAGCAGAGCCTGAGCAAAGCCGCGCACCGGATCGGCGCCACGGGCTTGCTGCTCGACTTCAGCCAGGCTGACGATACTGCGGCGGGCCGCCACTTCCTCAGTCTTGCGCGCGAGGATTTTCTCCAGAACGGTTGGAATACTCACCCAGCATTCTCCTCTTTGAATACGGCGGTAAAGGACACCAACTCCTGCAGTTTTTCCCATGCCAGGCCAGTGTGCAAGGCATCGTGGGCCAGCTGCACGCCCTCTTTAAGGCTAGCAGCCAGATCCGCCGCATACAGCGCCGCGCCGGCATTCAGCACGATCATATCTGCGGCCTTCTGCCCGGCTTCTGTCTTGCGTTTGCTCAGGGCATCACGAATCAACGCCAGCGATGCCTCGGGGCTTTCCACCGCCAGACCGATCAGGCTCTGGCTCTTCAGCCCGAGGTCTTCCGGCAGCACTTCGTACTCAGTGATCTGCCCATCCTTCAGCTCTGCCACATGAGTCGCGGCAGCCAGGCTGAATTCATCCAGACCATCGCGCGAATGCACCACCAGGATATGTTGGCTGCCCAGACGCTTGAGCACCTCGGCCAGCGGCCGGCACAGCGCCTGACTGAATACGCCGACCACCTGATGCTTGACGCCTGCCGGGTTGGTCAGCGGGCCGAGCATATTGAAGATGGTGCGCAGGCCCAGCTCACGACGCGGCACCGCCGCGTACTTCATCGCCGAGTGATGCACCTGAGCGAACATAAAGCCGACGCCGACGTTCTCGATGCAACGTGCCACCTGCTCCGGCGTCAGGCTCAGGTAAATACCAGCCGCTTCGAGCAGGTCGGCACTGCCGCTCTTGCCCGACACCGCGCGGTTGCCATGCTTGGCCACCTTGCCGCCAGCCGCAGCGACAACAAAGCTCGCTGCAGTCGATACGTTGAAGATATTCGCGCCATCGCCACCGGTGCCGACCACATCGACCACGTGGTCGAGGGTCTGCAGGTGCACATGGCTGGCCAGCTCACGCATCACCGAGACCGCGCCGACGATTTCATCGATGGTCTCGCTCTTCATGCGCATGCCCATCAGAAAGGCGCCGATCTGCGCATCCGTGCATTGGCCGGTCATGATCTCGCGCATGACGCTCTGCATTTCTTCGGTCGTCAGATCGAGCTGGCTGACCACCCGATTGAGGGCTTCCTTGATATTCATCAGCGCAGGCCTCCTTGTTGTTTGAGGAAGTTGGCAAACAGCTCATGGCCCTGTTCGGTCAGAATCGACTCAGGGTGGAACTGCACGCCCTCGATATGCAGGGTCTTGTGGCGCAGGCCCATAATTTCGTCCACTTCACCGTTTTCAAACTGGGTCCAGGCGGTGATTTCCAGGCAGTCGGGCAGGGTTTCGCGCTTGACCACCAAAGAATGGTAGCGGGTTACCGTCAGCGGGTTGTTCAGGCCGGCAAATACGCTTAGGTCCTTATGGAACACCGGGCTAGTCTTGCCGTGCATCACCTGGCGCGCACGCACTACATCGCCGCCGAAGGCCTGGCCGATGCTCTGGTGGCCAAGGCACACACCGAGAATCGGCAGCTTGCCGGCAAAATGCAGGATGGCCTCGATGGACACCCCGGCTTCGGTCGGCGTGCACGGGCCGGGCGAGACCACGATACGCTCGGGCTGCAGCGCCTCAATCTCGGCAATCGACAGTTCGTCATTGCGGATCACATGCACATCGGCACCCAGTTCGCCCAGGTACTGCACCACGTTGTAGGTAAAGGAGTCGTAGTTATCGATCATTAAAAGCATGGCGGGACTCCTCAGCGCTTGGACTGGTCAGGAACGGTTTGCTCGGAGGCAGTTTGTTCGGCGAGCGCCACAGCACGGAACATGGCGCGACGCTTGTTTAGCGTTTCCTCCCACTCCAGGGCTGGCACCGAGTCGGCAACGATGCCGGCACCGGCCTGCACATGCAGCTCGCCATCTTTGATCACCGCGGTACGGATGGCGATAGCGGTGTCCATATTGCCGTTCCAGGCCAGATAACCCACGGCACCGCCGTAGACGCCACGCTTGACCGGCTCCAGCTCGTCGATAATTTCCATGGCGCGAATCTTCGGCGCACCAGACAGGGTGCCGGCCGGCAGGATGGCGCGCAGGGCGTCCATCGCCGTCAGGCCTTCCTTGAGCTGACCAGTGACGTTGGAGACGATATGCATGACGTTGGAATAACGCTCGATCACCATCTTCTCGGTGAGCTTGACGCTACCGGTGCTGGCAACCCGGCCGACATCGTTGCGGCCCAGATCAATCAGCATCAGGTGCTCGGCGACTTCCTTGGCGTCCGACAACAAATCCTCTTCCAGGGCCAGATCGGCCTCCTCGGTGGCGCCGCGCGGGCGGGTGCCGGCAATCGGCCGCACCGTGACTAAGCCATCTTCCAGACGCACCAGCACCTCCGGCGAGCTGCCGACCACATGGAAGTCGCCGAAGTTGAAGAAATACATGTAAGGCGTCGGGTTGATGCAGCGCAGCGCCCGGTACAGATCAATCGGCGCCGCCTTGAACGGGATCGACATGCGCTGGGAGATCACCACCTGCATGCAGTCGCCGGCAAGGATGTACTCCTTGATCGCCTTGACCGCATGTTCATAGTCATCGCGTTTAAAGCTGGAAATGAAATCCGGCTCGGCACCCGCCGGCGCTGCCAGATCTACACCCAGCCGCGGGGTAATTGGCTGACGCAGCTTATGCAGGATCTCCTGCAGGCGCGCCTGGCCCTGTTCCAGCGCGTCGGCCTGGGCCGGATCGGCGAGGACGATGGCGTGCATCTTGCCAGCGAGGTTGTCGAATACCACCACCGCATCGGAGACCATCAGCAGGATATCCGGGGTGCCCAGGGCATCGGGGTTAACGCCCTTGGCCAGTTTGGGCTCGACATAACGCACGCTGTCATAGCCGAAGTAGCCCACCAGGCCGCCGTTAAAGCGCGGCAAGCCCGGCAAGGTTGGCACCTTATAGCGCGCCTGGAACTGTTCGACAAAGGCCAGAGGATCTTCGCACTGGTGGCGCTCGACCTCGACACCGTCGACGCTGATCAGTACTTCATGGCCATAAGCGCGCAGCACAGTGCGGGCCGGCAGGCCGATGATGGAGTAACGCCCCCACTTCTCGCCGCCTTGGACGGATTCGAGCAGGTAGGTATTGGCCTCATCGGCCAGCTTCAGGTAGATCGACAGCGGGGTGTCGAAATCCACCAGGGTTTCGCAGGCAACAGGAATGCGGTTATAGCCGGCAGCGGCTAAACGCAGGAATTCTTCGCGGGTCATGATCAGCCTCGTGGCTTGAGGTAATTCGGTCGAGTGCAAACGCGCCGCCTAGGCGGCCAAGATCAGGTCAGGGGCGCCAGCGCCAACGGGCCAGGGCCTTGATGATTTTCATGTCGGTGCTTGCCGACCAGCGCGTGCAGGTAACCACCACGAAGCTCTCTTATTTCAGGCGGGATTGAAGTCCGGCCACACTAGCGCAGGGCCGGACCCGAATCAACCCGCAACCCCCAGCAAAATCGGGGGCTCGCCAGGGCGCAGCAAACCGCTCAGGCAATCCAGCACATGCGCAGGATTCTCCTCGGCAATCGGGCGACCGTGGTTATAGCCGTAACTCAACGCCACACAGGGCACGCCAGCAGCCTTGGCCGCCAGCACATCATTGCGCGAGTCGCCAACAAACAGCGCCTGCGCAGCATTCACTCGGGCCAGTTGCAGCACATATAGCAGCGCCGCCGGATCAGGTTTCTGCTGAGGCAAAGTGTCGCCGCCGACAATCCAGCGGAAATAACCGCCCAGGCCCTTTTCATCCAGCAAGGGCGCAACAAATCGCTCGGGCTTGTTGGTGACAATCGCCAGCTCAACCTGCTGCTCACGCAACCAATCCAGGGTGGTTTGCACGCCGGGGTAGACCTGGGTCAGGGCGTGGTTTGCAGCGTAAAACTGCATAAACAGTTCCAGCGCCTGTTCGGCCAGCCCATCATCAACATGCGTATGCTCCAGCCCGCCCGCCAGCGCACGGCGCACCAGCACCCGCGCGCCATTGCCGACCCAGTTGCGTACCTGCTCCACACCGGCAACCGGCCGCCCCAGCTCGCGCAGGGTGTTGTCGACAGCAGCGGCCAGATCCGGCACCGAATCCACCAGGGTGCCGTCCAGGTCAAACATCACCAGGCGCGGCAACTCACCCTGGAACAGCTCGCGCAGCAGACTCACCCGCGCGCCTGAGCCAGTTCGGCGCGCATGGCGTCGATCACGGCCTTGTAGTCAGGCTGATTGAAGATCGCCGAGCCGGCGACAAAAGTATCTGCACCCGCCGCGGCGATTTCGCGAATGTTCTGCACATTCACCCCACCATCGATTTCCAGACGAATCTCGCGACCGGAAGCATCGATCAGCGCGCGCGCCTCTTTGAGTTTTTCCAGGGTATGGGGGATAAATTTCTGCCCGCCGAAGCCCGGGTTGACGCTCATCAGCAGGATCATGTCGACCTTGTCCATGACGTGTTTGAGCACCTCCAACGGCGTAGCCGGGTTGAACACCAAACCGGCCTTGCAGCCTCCATCGCGAATCAGCTGCAGGGAGCGATCAATATGCTCGCTGGCCTCAGGGTGGAAGGTGATGTAGCTCGCGCCCGCCTCGATAAAGTCACCGATGATGCGATCCACCGGCTTGACCATCAGGTGCGCGTCAATCGGCGCGGTGATGCCGTATTTGCGCAGCGCCGCGCAGACCATCGGGCCGATGGTCAGGTTCGGCACATAGTGGTTGTCCATTACATCGAAGTGCACGATGTCAGCGCCGGCGGCGAGCACCTTGTCCACTTCCTCACCCAGGCGAGCGAAGTCAGCGGAAAGAATCGACGGAGCAATGGCGAAGGGTTGCATAGCGCACCTCGGTGGCATTCACGGAAGGCGCGCATTGTACCAGCCCGATCCAAGGCCTGGCGCGCATGAGCGACACCTGACAAAGCCGAGCGGAAAAGGCTAGGCTGCTGAGACCCGATGTTCGCTGGAGAGCACCATGTTTTCGCGCCCCGCCGCCCTTGTCCTGAGCCTGCTGCTATCGATCAGCCCACTACAGGCGGAAGAACAAACAGCCGCAGAAGAAGCTCCCGCCGCTACGGACGCCTCAACCGAGCCGGCGGAAGAACTACGCGCGCCCTTAGCCGAGCGCAGCGAGGTGGAAGCCACGGCCCTGGAACAGCGGCTGGAGCAAAAGGAACAGCAGCAACTGCAGGCGCGCGATGAAAGCTTTCTTGCCCTCTGGCTGCCGGCCAATGTCGGCGAACCCAGCGGCGCAGTGATCATTCTGCCGGGCGACGATGAAACTGCCGATTGGCCGCAAAGCGTTGGCCCATTGCGCAGCAAACTGCCCAATGGCGGCTGGCACAGCCTCAGCCTGACCCTGCCCGACCCTAACAGTGACGCGCCGCCACTGCGCAGCGCCGAACCACCCACTACAGCCCCGACAGAAGACGCCGCTGCCGATACCACGGCGGCACCGGCAGAGGAAAGCGCCGAGGTTAGCCCAGCCATAGATGAAGCGGCTGCAGAAACCAGCAATAGCCCGCTCGATAGCGCCGAAACCGCAGCGAGCAAAGTGAAGAACATTGAGGAGCAGCAGAAAGCCCATGCAGAGCGCGTATTGGCGCGCATCGATTCCGCCATTGGCTTTGCCGAGCAACAGCAAGCCAAGACCATCGTGCTGCTCGGCCATGGCAGTGGCGCCTACTGGGCCGCTCGCTACCTGGCCGAACGCAAGCCAGCCAAGATTCAGAATCTGCTGCTGGTCGCCGCACAATTGCCCGCCGGCTATACCCCGCCACTGGATGAGCTGATCCCGCAACTGCAGCTGGCCACTGGCGACTTCTACTACAAGGACCTCACCGCTGACCGGCAGGCCGCGCTCAAACGCTCGCAAGCCAGCAAACGGCAGAAACATCCCACCTATATACAGATAGCCATGAAGGCCCTGCCGGGCAACCGCGAAGCCGAACAGGAACAGCTCTACCGCCGCATCCGCGGCTGGTTGACGCTAAAGTTGCAGGTGAAATAGTCCATAGCAGGCCGTTGAAAAACGTTGGCGAGGCAGTCAGCGCAAGGCGCTACACCAGCAACAGCCTCCGGCCGGTCAAAACGGCGAGGAAGAGGACTGGGCTCGCACGCGAGTGTACGAGCTGTACATGAGCATCCGAGCCTGTTTTTAACGCCGCGATGGCAACGTAGGTAGTTTTTCAACAGCCTGCTAACGGAAACCGTGGCGCTGGCGAATCAAATCATAGGCCTGGTGCAACTCACGGGTACGTTCAGTCGCCTCGCGCACGCGCTCCGGCGTAGCGCCGCTTCCCGCCAACTTGTCAGGATGATGCCGACTCAATAAACGCCGATACGCCTGCTTGATCTGCGCAGACTCAGCATCGGCATTTACGTTCAACAGATTCAGGGCACGCTGATAGGCATTACTGGCCGTCGAAACCAGCGGTCCCTGCTGCGGCGCGTAGGCGTCACTCAACAGCGCCTGGGTCGCCGATGAAACCTGCAGCCACTTGCCCCAGAGCATAATCAGTTCACGCTCAGCCTGGCCGGCCTGGCCATCCACCCAAGCCATCCGCCAGCACGCGCGCAACAACGCTTCACTACGCTCGCGCTGACGACGCAGCGGCGCCCGCAAGCTGTCGTGCCCGACCTTGCCCCGAGCAAAAGCCGCTATGGCCTGGCGCTGCCCCTCGGCATCCAGCCCCAGACGCTGCATTTCTGCACGCGCCTGCTGGATATGTGCCGGTAGCACCCGGCCACCGCTCTTGGCCAACCGCCCTAACAGTACGAATAGCAGCCACTCATCACGCGACTCGGCGCGGCCGCCCAGACGCTCACGCAAGGCTGCCCAGGACTGCAGACGCAAACGCCGATCAAGCACCTGGCCCAGCAAACCACCGAGCATGGCACCCGGAATACTGGCAACCGCCAGCCCGGCAACCGCCCCTAGAAGGGTCACAGGCCAGATCATCCTAGCCGCGCGCCTCAAGCAAACGCTCGACCTGAGCCAGACGCTCATGGGTACCCACATCCACCCAGCAACCGTCAAACCGCTCGCCCGTAACCTGCCCCGTCGCCATGGCCGCGCGCAACAATGGCGCAAGCGAGAAGACGCCAGCCTGACAACCGGCGAACAACGCGGGGGATAACACGGCCATTCCGCTATAAGTCAGGCTGTCCTGCCCCGCCTGCGCATCCGTAACCTGCCCGTTCTGCAAACAGAAGTCGCCCTTGACGTGATGACCAGGATTTTCGATCAGCACCAGGTGCGCCAGGCCGGATAACGGACGGCGCAACTCAACAAAGGGGTAGTCAGTGAAGATATCGCCGTTGATCAGCACAAACGGCTGATCGCCCAGCAACGGCAACGCGTGAAAGATCCCGCCACCGGTCTCCAACGGCTCACCCTCGGCGGAATAGGCAATGCTGACGCCGAAGCGCGATCCATCACCCAGGTAATCCTCAATCTGCTGCCCCAGCCAGGCATGATTGATCACCAGCTCGGTAAACCCGGCCCCCGCCAACGCGCGCACGTGGTATTCAATCAAGGGCACGCCGGCCGCACGCACCAATGGTTTGGGGGTATGCAGGGTCAGCGGGCGCAGCCGCTCACCTTTACCGGCGGCCAGAATCATCGCCTTCATACAGGCTCCTGTCGCAGGCTACCAAGCAACTCTGCCAGTTCGGCCAGCTCCGGCCGACGCGCCAGTACCGCCTCTATATAAGAGAAGAATCGCGGCACATCACCCAGGTACTTGGGCTTGCCATCGCGATGGCAAATGCGTGCGAAGATGCCAATTACCTTGAGGTGGCGTTGCACACCCATCAAGTCGCTGGCGCGCAGAAAATCATCCAGCACCGACTGAACCGGCACACCCGCCTCACGCGCCTGCTGCCAATACTGTTCCAGCCAACTGCGCACCCGCGCCTCAGGCCAGCTGAGGAAAGCATCCTTGAACAAGCAGGTGACGTCATAGGTAACCGGGCCATAGACCGCATCCTGAAAATCCAACACGCCCGGATTCGGCTCGCTGAGCATCAGGTTGCGCGGCATATAGTCGCGATGCACCAGAACCTTTGGCTGAGCCAGGGCACTGTCGATCAACAGCTGACTGGCGCGCTGCCACATGGCCTGTTGCTGCTCGCTGAACTCGACGCCCAGATGACGCTGCACATACCACTCAGGGAAAAGCTGCAGCTCACGGCGCAACAACGCGTCATCGTAGCTGGGCAGCGGCGTGCTCATCGGCAGCTGCTGAAATGCCAGCAGCGCCTGCATGGCATCAGCAAATAACGCATCGGCATTACCGTCGTTGATCACATCCAGATAAGTCTGCCGACCTAAATCGTTGAGCAATAGAAAGCCTCGCTCAAAGTCAGCGGCAAGAATCTGCGGCACATTGAGGCGTGCCTCAGCCAGCAAATGCGCCACTTTGACGAAGGGCGCGCAGTCTTCCTGCGGCGGCGGTGCATCCATCACTATCAGGCTGCGCCCAGCGCCTTGCCAGCGAAAATAGCGACGAAAGCTGGCGTCACTGCTGGCAGAGGTAAGCGTGGCGGCGGGTACAGCACCCCAACCCTGCTCAGTGAACAGCCCAGGCAGCTGCTGATCCAGCCAGTTTTCGAGAAGTTTTAAGCGTACATCTTCATCAGGCATTACAAGGTCTCCGACGGCGCTAGCCGTTGCGCGGGTCATGCTTTATTATCCAGCATCTTTTCAAGCCCATCGAGAGGCGTGCGGCCTCAGGGCCAATGGCGCGCAGGAAGCCCGGAAAAATAAGATGGCAGTAAAATACCCCGCGTTTCGTAAAAAATTCCCTCTACTGGTCACTGGCAGCCTTCTGGCGCTACAACCTTTAGCCGTTCCTTTTGCTATCGCTGCCGAGCAGTATGATTGCCAGGTTTCCGCCACCGGCGGCTGGGCATGTGCCCCGAAGACCAGCAATGCTGCACTGCCAGCACGGCCAGTACAACGTGATTCGGCCGCTAGCAGCAACGCTGGTGAAGGCAGCACCGAAGCACCTCAGGGGAAAACCGCGCAAGCGACCCTGGTGACTGAAAGCCGTGGCAAGGGCCTCGCTTCGCGCAGCGCCGACTACAGCCATCTGGATTGGGTGCCGCGAGAAAATCTCAGCGCCGCCCAGCTGGCTGAAGCTGGCCCTTACTGCGCAGGTGCTTATATAGAGCCGACGCGTCCGGGCATGGACGACCAGACGCCGATGGATGAAGCGCCGATGTTCGTATCGGCTAAAGCTTCGCGCTATGAGCAGGAAGAGCAGGTCGCCACCCTCGCCGGTGATGTGGTCCTGCGCCAGGCCGGCATGCAGGTCGAGGCGGATGAAGCCAACCTGCGTCAGGCGGAAAACCGCGGCGAGCTAATCGGCAATGTACGCCTGCGTGATCAGGGTATGCTGGTGGTGGGTGACCGCGCCGAGCTGCAACTGGACAACGGTGAGGCCAAAGTCGACAACGCCGAATATGTGCTGCACAAGAGCCATATTCGCGGTAACGCGCTCTACGCTAAACGCGAAGAAAGCGCGATTATCCGCCTGAAAGACGGCACCTATACCAGCTGCGAACCAGGCAGCAACGCCTGGCACCTGAAGGGCAACAACATCACTCTGAACCCGGCCACCGGTTTCGGTACCGCGACCAACGTCACTCTGCGGGTGAAGAATATCCCGGTGTTCTACACACCTTATATCTACTTCCCGATTGATGACCGTCGCCAGTCCGGCTTCCTGCCGCCAAGTATCGGCAGCTCAAGCGATAACGGCCTGACGCTGCAAACACCGTACTATTTCAACCTGGCACCGAACTACGATGCCACGCTGTACCCGACCTATATGGCCGATCGCGGCTTGATGATGGAAGGCGAATTCCGCTACCTCACCAAGAACAGCGAAGGCCAGGTTGGCGGCGCATATCTCGACGACAGCAACGACGACCGCAAACTACAGTCGGAGTACGAAGATCAGCGCTGGATGTACAGCTGGCAACACAAAACCGGCCTGACCTCACGCCTGCTGGCAGAAGTTGATTACACCGACATTAGTGATCCGTACTACTTCCAGGACCTGAGCACAGACCTGGGGGTCGGCTCCACCAGCTACGTCAATCAGCGCGGCACCCTGACTTATCGCGGCGGCAGCTACACAGCGCGTTTGAATGTGCATGCCTATGAACTGGCCAATATTACTGACGTAACGCCGTATAACCGCCTGCCGCAGCTGACCCTGGATGGTGTACTGCCATTTAAGCCAGCAGGGGTGAACTTCGCTTACGGTACCGAATATGTGCGCTTCGACCGTAGCCTGCGCTCGGGCAACTTTATCAACGAAGACGGCGTAGCCGAACAACTCTGGTATGACGCTCGTTTGCGCGGCCTGGCTCGCGCCAACGCTGAGCGCCTGCATGTTGCGCCAGCTGTCAGCCTGCCTTTGAACTGGAGTTGGGGCTTTCTTACGCCCAAGATCAAGTACGCCCACACTCAGTACGACCTGGAACTGGACTCACAAGGATTCGCCCCGAATCCTGGCGGTATACAGAAAAGTGCGTTCGATGATGCACCTGATCGCAACGTAGCGATTTTCAGCATCGACAGTGGCCTGTACTTCGACCGCGACACCCAGTGGTTTGGCAAAAACTACCGCCAAACCCTCGAGCCGCGCCTGTTCTACCTCAACGTACCAGAGGAAGACCAGACTGATATCCCGGTGTTCGACACCAGCGAAAGCGGCTTTAGCTACGCCTCGCTGTGGCGTGAAAATCGCTTCTCCGGCAAGGATCGCATCGGCGACGAGAACAAACTGTCCGTGGGCGTGACCAACCGCTGGATTGAAAGCAACGGTTTCGAACGGCAGCGCTTTAGCATCGGCCAGGCCTTCTACTTCGAAGACCGCAAGGTGCAGATGCCTGGTATTGACTATCGCACCCGCTCGGACTCACAGGCATCCCAGTCGCCTTATGCGATGCAGTACATGTACCGTTTCAACCGTGACTGGCGCCTGAATTCGGACTTCAACTGGGACCCGGACACCCGCAGTACCCGCTCGGGTAGCGCGATGTTCCACTACCAACCGGAAGACAACCCAAACAAGGTGGTCAATGCAGGCTATCGCTATCGCAATGACAGCGTGCGCTATGACCAAGCCAGTGGTAACTGGGTAGTTGGTGGCGGGGACTACGGCACACCCGGCAGCCCGAACTACATCAAGGACTACTACAAGATCAGCCAGCACGACTTCTCGGTCATCTGGCCAATCGTGCCGCAATGGAACGTGATTTCCCGCTGGCAGTATGACTACGGTCGCAATCGCACCCTGGAAGCCTTCGGTGGTTTCGAGTACGACAACTGCTGCTGGAAACTGCGCCTGATCAATCGCTACTGGATCGACTACGACGAAGTCAGCCTGAATCCGTCGCTCAACGACGAACCGGATCGCGGCATCTTCCTGCAGATCGTACTCAAAGGTCTGGGCGGTGTAGTCGGCAATAAAGTTGAGACTTTCCTCGACCAAGGCATTCAAGGTTATCGTGAACGTGAAGATCAAGCTTTCTGATTGCGTGCGCCCCCTGCTGTTGGGCGCGCTGTTTCTGGGTACTGCGGCACACGCTGAGGTACAACCACTCAACCGCGTTGTAGCGATTGTCGATAACGATGTCGTCATGCAAAGCCAGCTCGATTCACGCCTGCGTGAAGTGCAGCAGACTATTGCCCAGCGCGGCGCAGCCCTGCCGCCTGAGCATGTACTCAGCCAGCAGGTGCTGGAACGCCTGATCATCGAGAACATCCAACTGCAGATTGGTGAGCGTTCCGGCATTCGGATTACTGACGAAGAGCTGAACCAGGCCATCGGCACCATCGCCCAGCGCAATGGCATGAGCATCGAGCAGTTCCGCGCCGCCCTGGCGGCGGATGGCCTGTCGTACACCGATGCACGTGACCAGGTGCGCCGCGAGATGATCATCAGCCGTGTGCGCCAACGCCGCGTGGCTGAGCGCATCCAGGTGACCGATCAGGAAGTGCAGAACTTCCTCGCTTCGGACATGGGCAAGATGCAGCTTTCGGAAGAATTCCGCCTGGCGAACATCCTGATTCCAGTAACCGAAGGCGCCTCGCCCGAAGATATCCAGGCGGCTGACCGTCAGGCCCGCGATCTGTACCAGCAATTGCAGCAAGGCGCTGATTTCGCCCAGCTGGCCATTGCTCGCTCGGCCAGTGAAACCGCGCTGGAAGGCGGCGAAATGGGCTGGCGTAAAGCCGGGCAACTGCCTCCGCCTTTCGACAGCATGCTTAGCGCCTTGTCGGTCGGCCAGGTGACTGAGCCGATGCGTACTCCCGGCGGCTTTATCATGATCAAGCTGCTGGAAAAGCGCGGCGGCGATAGCCAGGTACGTGACGAAGTAAATGTTCGCCACATCCTGATCAAGCCCAGCGAAATTCGTAGCGAAGCCGAAACCAAGCGCCTGGTCGAACGTCTGTATCAGCGCATTCTGGCCGGGGAAGACTTCAGTGAGCTGGCGAAAAACTTCTCTGAAGACCCGGGCTCTGCACTGAACGGCGGCACCCTGAGCTGGATCGACCCGAACGTGCTGGTACCCGAGTTCCGCGAGGTGATGAACAGCACCCCGGCTGGCGAGTTGTCCAAGCCGTTCAAGAGTCCTTACGGCTGGCACGTGCTGGAAGTCATGGGCCGTCGCGCCACTGACAGCAGCGCGCAGTTCCGCGAGCAGCAGGCGATGACTGTACTGCGTAACCGCAAGTACGACGAAGAACTGCAAGCCTGGCTACGGCAGATCCGCGACGAAGCCTACGTCGAGAGCAAACTCTGACAGGCGCAGTGTGCTAGCACAGCAACCAATCAAGCCCGGCCCATGCACACGCAGAGCCGGGCTTTTTTGTGGCTGCTCATCGCTGGCCGCGATCCTGTGGGCCGACGCATAATGGCCTTACCCTCTTATTAACTGACGCCCCAACCGAGTTGGCGCATAACCGAGAGTTCGCCGATGACTGCCGCACGCCTTTTCGCACTGACCCCAGGAGAACCCGCCGGCATAGGCCCGGACCTGTGCCTATTGCTGGCCCGCGAAGCGCAGCCGCATGGCCTTGTCGCCATCGCCAGCCGCGACCTACTGGCTAAGCGCGCCCAGTTGCTGGGGCTAAGCATTCAACTGATCAGCGTCGCCCCTGATTGCTGGCCAAGCCAGGCCGCACCGGCCGGCAGCCTGTATGTTTGGGACACGCCACTGGCCGCCGCCGTAACGCCAGGACAGCTGAACGCAAGCAACGCGACCTATGTGCTAGAAACCCTCACCCGCGCGGGCCAGGGCTGCCTCGACGGCCACTTCGCGGGGATGATTACCGCCCCCGTGCACAAGGGCGTGATTAACGAAGCCGGAATTGCCTTCTCCGGACATACCGAATTCCTCACCGAGCTAACCCACACCGAGCAGGTGGTGATGATGCTCGCCACCCATGGCCTGCGTGTGGCGCTGGTGACCACACACTTGCCACTGAAGGATGTAGCCGAAGCCATCACCCCTGAACGCCTCAGCCGTGTCACACGAATTCTCGACCATGACCTGCGCACGAAATTCGGCATCGCCCGGCCGCGCATTCTGGTCTGCGGCCTCAACCCGCATGCCGGCGAAGGCGGCCATCTGGGCCGGGAGGAGATCGAAGTCATCGAGCCCACCCTGCAGCAGTTGCGCAGCGAAGGTATCGACCTGATCGGCCCGCTACCGGCCGACACCTTGTTCACCCCCAAGCACCTTGAGCATTGCGATGCAGTGCTGGCGATGTACCACGACCAGGGCTTGCCGGTACTCAAATACAAAGGCTTTGGCGCAGCGGTGAACATCACCCTGGGTCTGCCGATCATCCGCACCTCGGTCGACCACGGCACCGCGCTGGATTTGGCCGGAAGCGGCAAAATCGACAGCGGCAGCCTGCAGGTCGCACTGCAAACCGCGTATGAAATGGCCGCAAGCCAGGTGAAAAGCGCCTGACTGCCACGCCAGGCACGGGGCGTACGCCGCCAATGCTGTTAAACTGCCGGGCTTTCTACCCGCGTTAAATTCGCTTCAAGCCGATGCTTTGAAGCCTGGAGCTGCTGCATGTCCGAATACCAACACCGCGCGCGCAAGCGTTTCGGCCAGAACTTCCTGCATGACGCCGGGGTGATTCACCGCATTCTGCGCGCCATCCATGCCCGCGAAGGCGAGCACATGCTGGAGATCGGCCCAGGTCAGGGGGCGCTGACCGAAGGCCTGCTGAACAGCGGGGCGCAGCTAGACGTGATTGAGCTCGACCGCGACCTGATCCCGATCCTGCAACACCAGTTCGGCAGCAACCCGCGTTTTCGCCTGAACCAGGGCGATGCCCTCAAGTTCGACTTCAATCAGCTGCAGGCCGCACCACATAGCCTGCGCGTGGTTGGCAATCTGCCGTACAACATCTCCACGCCGCTGATCTTCCACCTGCTGAGCAATGCCGCGCTGATTCGCGACATGCACTTTATGCTGCAGAAGGAAGTGGTCGAGCGCCTGGCCGCCGAACCGGGTGGTGGTGACTGGGGCCGGCTGTCGATCATGGTGCAGTACCACTGCCGCGTGGAGCATCTGTTCAACGTCGGCCCTGGCGCGTTCAATCCGCCGCCCAAGGTTGATTCGGCGATCGTCCGCCTGGTGCCACACGAGGTGCTGCCACATCCGGCTAAAGACCATCACCTGCTCGAGCGCGTGGTGCGCGAAGCCTTCAACCAGCGCCGCAAGACCTTGCGTAATACCCTCAAGGCCCTGCTGCCCGCCGATGCCATCGAAGCGGCAGGTGTGGATGGCAGCCTGCGCCCTGAACAACTGGACCTGGCTGCGTTTGTACGCCTGGCGGACAAACTGGCTGAACAACCCATCGCCGACTGACAGCGGCTAGACTGGGTTTCTGCCCACCGAGTTAATTACGCATGAGCGATTCGCGCTACAACATCGACGTCAGCGTCGTCACCCGCTACCTGCCGGAGCAATCCCAGCCGGAGCAGAACCGCTTTGCCTTTGCCTACACCGTCACGGTGAGCAACAACGGCGAGCTGCCGGCCAAGCTGCTCTCGCGGCACTGGGTGATTACCGACGGCGATGGCCGCGTGCAGGAAGTGCGCGGTGCTGGTGTAGTTGGCCAACAACCGCTGATCGAAGCAGGCGCCAGCCACACCTACAGCAGCGGCACGGTGATGACCACTCGCGTTGGCATCATGCAGGGCAGTTACCAGATGCTCGCCGACGACGGCAAACGCTTTGACGCGGTGATCGCGCCCTTCCGTCTTGCGGTGCCGGGCTCGTTGCACTGATGGCCACTTACGCGGTCGGCGATCTGCAAGGTTGCCTGAAACCCCTGCAATGTCTACTTGCGCGCGTGGCCTTTGATCCGGCGCAGGACCAGCTGTGGCTGGTCGGCGACCTGGTCAATCGCGGCCCCGAGTCCCTGGCGACGCTGCGTTTTCTCTACGGCATCCGTGATGCACTGATCTGCGTACTGGGCAATCACGATCTGCACCTGCTGGCCGTGGCGCACAATATTGAGCGGCTGAAAAAGGGCGACACCCTGCGCGAGATCATCGACGCGCCGGATGCTGCGGACCTGCTCGACTGGCTGCGCCGGCAAAAGCTCCTGCATTACGACGAAGCCCGCGATACCGCTCTGGTACATGCCGGCATCCCGCCGCAGTGGAACATGAGCAAAGCGCTCAAGCGCGCTGCCGAAGTGGAAGAAGCCCTACGCGATGATGCGCGCATGCCGCTGTTTCTCGACGGCATGTATGGCAACGAGCCGGCCAAGTGGGACGGCGACCTGCACGGTGTGACGCGCCTGCGGGTGATCACCAACTACTTCACCCGCATGCGTTTCTGCAAAGCCGATGGCACCCTCGACCTGAAAAGCAAGGAAGGCGTGGCCAGCGCCCCGCCCGGTTACGCCCCCTGGTTCAGCTACAAGCAGCGCAAGACCCGCGGCCAGCGCATCATCTTCGGCCACTGGGCGGCGCTCGAAGGGCAATCCCAGGAGCCCGACGTGGTCGCGCTGGATACCGGCTGCGTATGGGGCGCGAGCATGACCCTGATGAATATCGACAGCGGCGAGAAATACAGCTGCGACTGTAAGGAGCAAGCATGAGCGAATTCAAACGCATCCCCCCTGAGCAGGCTCAAGCCCTGCGCCAGCAAGGCGCAGTGGTGGTCGACATCCGTGACCCGCAGAGCTTCGCCGCCGGTCATATCAGCGGCTCGCAGCACCTCGACAACCACTCGCTGCACGCCTTTATCACCCAGGCCGATCTCGATGCGCCACTGATCGTCGCCTGCTATCACGGCAACTCCAGCCAGAGCGCGGCGGCCTATCTGGTCGGCCAGGGCTTCAGCGATGTTTACAGCCTCGATGGCGGTTTTGAGCTGTGGCGCGCGACCTTCCCCGACGAAACAGCGCACACGCCCGAAGAATAAATTTTCCCCCGCCCAGGCCGCATCAGCAGCGGCCTGCCGGCCACTGCCGACCAACGGTAATATCCTGTTATCGTTCCGCAACCCTTGACCCTGCCGATTCCGAACTATCCTTTAGCTCAGGCCATCCAAAACAAGGTAGAGCCGGCCAAACGGCATCGGGCCATCGGTATGACTTTTAGGTGTTCGGGGGTTTTATCCCGGCTGCATCAGCACCGGAGCTGCCAAGCACCTGACCGATCCCGCACCGGCTCTGCGCATCGAGCGAGGTGAAGTCATGAGCATTTTCAGCCACTTCCAACAACGTTTCGAAGCGACTCGCCAGGAGGAACTCTCCCTCCAGGAGTACCTCGAACTGTGCAAGCAGGATCGCAGTGCTTATGCCTCGGCAGCCGAGCGCTTGCTGATGGCCATTGGCGAACCCGAACTGCTCGACACTTCGAGCAACTCGCGGCTATCGCGGATTTTCTCCAACAAGGTGATCCGCCGTTATCCGGCCTTTGCCGACTTCCATGGCATGGAAGAGTGCATCGACCAGATCGTCTCCTACTTCCGTCATGCGGCTCAGGGCCTGGAAGAAAAGAAACAAATCCTCTACCTCCTCGGCCCGGTGGGCGGCGGTAAATCGTCCCTGGCAGAAAAGCTCAAGCACCTGATCGAGAAAGTACCGTTCTACGCGATCAAGGGCTCGCCAGTGTTCGAGTCACCGCTAGGGCTGTTCAGCGACGCCGAAGACGGCGCCATCCTCGAAGAGGATTACGGCATCCCACGGCGCTACCTCAACAGCATCATGTCGCCCTGGGCAACCAAGCGCCTGCAGGAGTTCGGCGGCGACATCAGCCAGTTCCGCGTGGTCAAACTCTACCCTTCGATCCTCAATCAGATCGCTGTGGCCAAGACCGAGCCGGGCGATGAGAACAACCAGGATATCTCCGCCCTAGTCGGCAAGGTGGACATCCGCAAGCTCGAGGAATATCCACAGAACGACGCCGACGCCTACAGCTACTCAGGCGCACTGTGCCGGGCTAACCAGGGCCTGATGGAATTCGTCGAGATGTTCAAGGCGCCGATCAAGGTGCTGCATCCACTATTGACCGCCACCCAGGAAGGTAACTACAACAGCACCGAAGGCCTCGGCGCGATCCCCTACAGCGGCATCCTGCTGGCCCACTCCAACGAGTCGGAATGGCACAGTTTCCGCAACAACAAGAACAACGAAGCCTTTATCGACCGTATCTATATCGTCAAGGTGCCGTACTGCCTGCGCGTGACCGACGAGATCAAGATCTACGACAAGCTGCTGTTCAACAGCTCCCTGGCCAAGGCCCACTGCGCGCCGGACACCCTGAAGATGCTCGCGCAGTTCTCCACCCTCAGCCGCCTGAAAGAGCCGGAAAACTCCAACGTCTACTCGAAGATGCGCGTCTACGACGGCGAAAACCTCAAAGACACCGACCCCAAGGCCAAGTCGATTCAGGAGTACCGCGACACCGCTGGTGTGGATGAAGGCATGAACGGTCTGTCGACCCGCTTCGCCTTCAAGATCCTCTCCAAGGTGTTCAACTTCGACCCCCACGAGATCGCCGCTAACCCGGTGCACCTGCTCTACGTGCTGGAGCAGCAGATCGAGCAGGAACAGTTCCCTGCCGAAGTACGCGAGCGTTACCTGCGTTTTATCAAGGAATACCTGGCGCCGCGCTATATCGAGTTTATCGGCAAGGAGATCCAGACCGCCTACCTGGAGTCCTACAGCGAATACGGGCAGAACATCTTCGACCGCTACGTGCTGTACGCCGACTTCTGGATTCAGGACCAGGAATACCGCGACCCGGAAACCGGCGAGATCCTCAACCGCGTGGCGCTCAACGAGGAGCTGGAGAAGATCGAAAAACCGGCCGGGATCAGCAACCCGAAGGATTTCCGCAACGAGATCGTCAACTTCGTGCTGCGTGCCCGGGCCAACAACAATGGCAAAAACCCGACCTGGCTCAGCTACGAAAAACTGCGCGTAGTCATCGAGAAGAAGATGTTCTCCAACACCGAGGACCTGCTGCCGGTCATCAGCTTCAACGCCAAAGCGAGCAAGGAGGACCAACAGAAGCACAACGACTTCGTAACTCGCATGGTCGAGCGCGGTTACACCGACAAGCAGGTACGCCTGCTGTCCGAGTGGTATCTGCGGGTTCGTAAATCGCAATAACGCGGCCTGACGCGACAGGCTGCCAGCGGGCACAGGGCGCGCGACAAACGCCGCCCTGTGCTGGCTGCGCCTGATGTCTGCAGCGCACGGAGGGCAGTTATGAGCCATGTGATCGACCGACGTCTGAACGGTAAGAACAAGAGCACGGTAAACCGCCAGCGCTTCCTGCGGCGTTACCGCGACCATATCAAGAAGGCCGTGGAAGAGGCCGTCAGCCGCCGCTCCATCACCGATATGGAGCACGGCGAGCAGATCAGCATCCCCGGCCGCGATATCGACGAACCGGTGCTGCACCACGGCCGTGGCGGCCGCCAGACCACAGTGCATCCTGGCAACCGCGAATTCACCAGCGGTGAAAAGATTGCCCGCCCGCAAGGCGGTGGCAGCGGCCAAGGCGCCGGCAAGGCGAGCAATTCCGGCGAAGGTATGGATGAGTTCGTCTTCCAGATCACCCAGGAAGAATTCCTCGACTTTATGTTCGAGGATCTTGAACTGCCCAACCTGATCAAACGCCACCTGACAGGCAGCGACACCTTCAAGAGCGTGCGCGCCGGCATCAGCAATGAGGGCAACCCCTCGCGTATAAACATCGTGCGCACCCTGCGCTCGGCCCACGCCCGGCGCATTGCCCTGTCCGGCAGCAGCCGTAACAAGCTCAAGAGCGCCGAGGCCGAACTGGAACGCCTGAAGCTGGAGCAACCGGACAACCTCGGCGATATCCAGGCACTTGAGGAGGAAGTCAGCAAACTGCGTGCGCGGATCAAGCGCATCCCCTTCCTCGACACCTTCGACCTTAAGTACAACCTGCTGGTTAAACAGCCCAACCCCAGTTCCAAGGCGGTGATGTTCTGCCTGATGGACGTTTCCGGCTCCATGACCCAGTCGACCAAGGACATCGCCAAACGCTTCTTTATCCTGCTTTACCTGTTCCTCAAGCGGAACTACGACAAGATTGAAGTGGTGTTTATCCGCCACCACACCAGCGCCCGCGAGGTGGATGAAGAGGAGTTCTTCTACTCGCGCGAGACCGGCGGCACCATCGTTTCCAGCGCGCTCAAGCTGATGCAGGAGATCATGGCCGAGCGTTACCCGATCAACGAATGGAATATCTACGCCGCCCAGGCGTCGGATGGTGACAACTGGAATGATGACTCGCCGATCTGCAGGGATATATTGATCAAGCAGATCATGCCGTTCGTGCAGTACTTCACCTACGTCGAGATCACCCCGCGCGAGCACCAGGCGCTGTGGTTCGAATACGAGCAGGTCAGCGAGGCCTTCGCCGACACCTTCGCCCAGCAGCAGCTGGTATCGGCCGGCGACATCTACCCGGTATTCCGCGACCTGTTCCAGCGGAGGCTAGCCACATGAGCAACAGCAAAGACAAGCGCCGCCAACCGATCTCCACCGGTTCGGAATGGACCTTCGAGCTGATCCGTCAGTACGACCGCGAAATCGGCCGCCTCGCCGAACGCTATGCCCTGGACACCTACCCAAACCAGATCGAGGTGATCACTGCCGAGCAGATGATGGACGCCTACGCCTCGGTCGGCATGCCGCTCGGTTACCACCACTGGTCCTACGGCAAACACTTCCTCAGCACCGAAAAGGGCTACAAGCGCGGGCAGATGGGCCTGGCCTACGAGATCGTGATCAACTCCGACCCGTGCATCGCCTACCTGATGGAAGAAAACACCATCTGCATGCAGGCCCTGGTGATCGCCCATGCCTGCTACGGCCATAACAGCTTCTTCAAGGGCAACTACCTGTTCCGCACCTGGACCGATGCCAGCTCGATCATCGATTACCTGGTGTTTGCCAAGCAGTACATCATGCAGTGCGAGGAGCGCCACGGCATCGACGCGGTGGAGGACTTGCTCGACTCCTGCCACGCCCTGATGAACTACGGCGTCGACCGCTACAAGCGCCCCTACCCGATTTCCGCCGAGGAAGAACGGCGGCGCATGAAGGACCGTGAAGAACACCTGCAAAAGCAGATCAACGACCTCTGGCGCACCATCCCGAAAAACGCCAGCAAGGGTGGCGACAAGGACAGCAAGCGCTTTCCCGCCGAGCCGCAGGAAAACATCCTGTATTTTCTGGAAAAACACGCGCCGCTGCTGGAACCCTGGCAGCGCGAGATCATTCGCATCGTGCGCAAGATCGCCCAGTACTTCTATCCGCAGCGCCAGACCCAGGTGATGAACGAAGGCTGGGCCACGTTCTGGCACTACACCCTGATGAACGACCTGTACGACGAGGGCCTGGTTACCGAAGGCTTTATGATGGAGTTCCTCCAGTCGCACACCAGCGTGGTCTACCAGCCGCCGTTCGACAGCCCCTACTACAGCGGCATCAACCCCTATGCCCTGGGCTTTGCCATGTACCGTGATATCCGCCGCATCTGCGAGGAACCCACCGAAGAAGATCGCCGCTGGTTCCCGGAGATTGCCGGCAGTGACTGGCTAAGCACCCTGAAATTCGCCATGAACAGTTTCAAGGACGAGAGCTTTATCCTGCAGTACCTATCGCCCAAGGTGATCCGCGACCTCAAGCTGTTCAGCATTCTCGATGACGACCAGAAAGACGAACTCTACGTCCCAGCAATCCACGACGAGCCCGGCTACCAGCAGATTCGTGAAACCCTGGCCGCGCAATACAACCTGGGCAACCGCGAACCCAATGTGCAGATCTGGAGTATCGACCGCCGCGGCGACCGTTCGCTGACCCTGCGCCACCAGCAGCACGACCGTAAACCGCTGGGCAACTCCACCGAGGAAGTGCTGAAACACCTGCACCGTCTGTGGGGCTTCAATATCCACCTGGAGCTGTACCAGGGCGAACAGTTGATCGGCACCCAGCACGTGCCGCCCAAGCACGAAGCCGAACATGACAGCGACTACCCGCGTCTCGATCTGATGATTCCGCCCATTTGATCGGTTGCGCAGCCGCTACGCCAAGCATCAGCATGCGCTGCAGACCAACCGGGAATCTGCTGATGCGCCTGTTTATCGTGTTACTGCTGTGCCTGGCACTGGCCACCTGCAGCAGCCAGTTGCCCCGCGTCCAGGTACTGACCCCAGCCAGCGCCGAACTAGCGAGCAAGCGCGCCTTTACCTTGATCGCCGCCGAACAGGCCGTAGAAGGCGACGTGCCATTTGCCGAACGCTATGCGCAGCTGGAGCAATTGCTGCGCGAAGGTTTGAGCGCACGCGGTTACCAGGCCAGCCCGCAGGCGCAGATTCAGGTGTATTACTGGCTGGCGGTGCAGGACAGCCCGTTGGATTTCAAGGTCGACGCCGCCCCACCCACCCCGCTCGGCCCCTACCAGGCGATCCACCGCCTGCGCGATGAAACCGGCACCCTGCGCATCCGCCTAACCACCCCGGAGCAGCAAATCCTCTGGGAAGGCCTGATCAGCACCGGCCTAAGCCCCGCCAAAGACAGCGCCGAACTGCTGGAGCGCGCCACGCAAGCGCTATTGCAGCATATCCCCAAAGCCACCCCTTAACAGACAGCCTGACTATCCAGCCGTTATGCTCTGCACAACGGAGGATTAGTCATGCAGATTTACAAAGTAGGCGGTGCAGTGCGTGATCGCCTGTTAGGCCGCGAAGTTAGCGAGATCGACTGGGTAGTGGTCGGCGCCAGCGCCGAGCAGATGCTCGAACAGGGCTATCGTCCGGTAGGTGCAGATTTCCCGGTGTTTCTGCACCCGCAGAGCGGCGAGGAATACGCCCTGGCCCGTACCGAGCGTAAGAGCGGGCGCGGCTACGGCGGCTTCACCTTCTTTGCCAGTCCGGAAGTCACCCTGGAAGAAGACCTGATTCGCCGCGATCTGACCGTCAATGCCATGGCCGAAGACGACCTGGGTAATTTGATCGATCCCTACGGCGGCCAGCGCGACCTTGAAGCCCGGTTGCTGCGCCACGTATCTCCGGCCTTTGCCGAAGACCCGCTACGCGTATTGCGCGTCGCCCGCTTCGCCGCCCGTTACGCTACATTGGGCTTTACGGTTGCGCGCGAGACCATGGCGCTGATGCGCGAACTGAGCGAATCCGGCGAGCTAAGCGCGTTAACGCCCGAACGCAGCTGGAAGGAAATCTCCCGCGCCCTGATGGAGCCGCGCCCGGATGTATTTATCCAGGTACTGCGCGACTGCGGCGCCCTGCGCGAACTGCTGCCGGAGGTCGATGCGCTGTTCGGCGTCCCGCAACCCGCCGCCCATCACCCGGAGATCGACACCGGTGTGCATGTGCTTAGCGTGCTGCGCCAATGCGCCGAACACCAGCAACCGCTGACCGTGCGTTGGGCCTGCCTGCTGCACGATGTCGGCAAGGGCCTGACGCCCGAGGCCGAATGGCCGCGACATATCGCCCACGAACACACCGGGCTGAAGCTGATCCGTGCGATCAACCAGCGCTGCAAGGCCCCCAAGGATTGCCAGGAACTGGCCCTGCAGGTCGGCGAATTCCACACCCACGGCCATCGCGCTCTGGAGCTGAAAGCCACAACCCTGCTCAAGCTGCTGCAAGGCTTCGATGTATTCCGCCGCCCGCAACGCTTCGAAGAATTTATCGCGGCCTGTGAAATGGACGCCCGCGGCCGACTCGGCCTGGAACAACGCGCCTACCCACAAGCCGACTACCTACGCGCCGCCATGCACGCCGCCCGTGCGGTGGCCGTGCAACCGCTGCTAGCGCAGGGTTTTCAGGGTGCGGAACTGGGGGAGGCATTAAACCGCGAACGATTGCAGGCCCTTACGGCATACAAAGCAGGCGCGATGCCGCAATTGGACTAAGAGGCGGGATGCGCCTGAATCAACTCCGCAGACGTCAGCTGCTGCTCACCCCAGCTAAACGCCACCGGCCACAGCTGCTGGTCGATCTGCGCGGCCTGCCATAGCTCGGCAAAGCTGCGCTGCTGCGCCGGGTGCAAAACATCCGGCGCCAGCAGGGACAGGGGCCAGAGTACAAAGGCGTTCTTGAGGATTTCCGCCCGAGGCAGAATCAGACCGTCGAAATTGCCGACCAGATCGCCGTACAGCAGCACGTCGATATCCAGCGGCAGCCCTTTGCGCTCCGGCGCGTAGCGGCCGTTATCGGCTTCGATAAACTTCAGCCGACGGTCCAGCTCGCCCAGCGGCAGCTCACTGAAGCCTGCCACCACCAGATTGAAGAACGGCCCGCTCTTGATGCCCACGGCCTGGCTTTCGAACACCGGCGAGCAGCGCATCTCGCTCAGTAGACCGGCGAGCGCATCAAGGCCAGCGCACAGGTGCGCTTCGCGGCCGATATTGCTGCCCAGGCCGAGTAGAACGGGAGTTAGCGACATCCGCGCTCGATCTCCACGCCCACGCCACCGCTAGCCGCCGGCACGGCGCCGGGCTTGGTCAGTTTGAGCCGCACCCAGGGAATCTGGAACTCAGCCATGAGCAACTCGACCAGCCGCTCGGCAAAGGTTTCCACCAGGATGAACTGCGACTCGCTGGCGAAAGCCTGGATACGTTGCGAGACTTTGGCGTAATCCAGTGCCTTGTCCAGCTCGTCACCGATCGCAGCGGGACGGTTATCCCAGCCCAGATAGAGGTCCAGGCGCAAACACTGGCGAATGGTGCGTTCCCAGTCGTAGGCACCGATCACCGTATCGACTTCCAGACCCTCGATAAAAACTGTGTCCAAGCACGCTCTCCGTGGCACGACAAGGCTGTCGCACCTAGTTAGAATCAGGGCTCCCTTGCCCCGGAATGGATACCATGTTTTGGCTGTTGGCGACCCTCGCCTACCTGCTCGGCTCGTTGTCCTTCGCCATTCTGCTCAGCCGCTTAAGCGGCGGACCGGACCCGCGCGCCAGTGGTTCGGGCAATCCCGGCGCCACCAACATGTTCCGGGTTGCCGGCAAACGCCTGGCCATCCTCACGCTGATCGGCGACCTGCTCAAAGGCCTGCTTCCCGTGCTGATCGCCGGCCTGCTCGGCTTCAATCTGCAACAACAAGCCTGGATCGGCCTGGCAGCCGTTATCGGCCACCTGTATCCGCTGTACTTCAACTTCCGTGGCGGCAAAGGTGTCGCCACAGCCGCCGGCATGCTTCTTGGTCTGTACCCGCCAGCCGCCCTGCTGGCCGTTGCCGCCTGGGTACTGGCATTCATCCTGACTCGCACCAGTTCGCTGGCCGCGCTGATTGCCACACCCCTTACCCTGCCACTGCTGGCCTGGCAACAGCCCGCCGCCCTACTGCCTATGTGCGTGCTGACCGGGCTGATCGTCTGGCGTCATCGCGGCAATTTACGCGATCTGTTCGCCGGCCGTGAGCGGCATTTCTAAATCTACCCAGTGAATCCGGCTCATCACGTACACGCTTACAGCGCAGGCAGTTGCTCCATCGGCCAGCGCGCCTGCACCTTGATGCTCAAATCCTCGTGTTGCCCCGCCAGCAAGCGCTGGCAGCCGGCATAGGCGATCATCGCGCCGTTATCGGTGCAAAATGCCGGGCGAGCGTAAAACACCTCGCCTTTCAGCTCGCCGAGCATTTTCTCCAGCGACTGTCGCAGCGCCTGGTTGGCACTCACCCCACCGGCGATAACCAGATTGTTCAACCCGGCCTGCTTGAGCGCGCGCTTGCATTTGATGGTGAGGGTATCGACCACGGCCTGCTGGAACGCCAGAGCGATATCGCAACGGGTCTGTTCGGATTTGTCGCCAGCCGCCTGGCACTGCTGCCAGATATTCAGGGTAAAGGTCTTCAGGCCGCTGAAGCTGAACTCCAGCCCCGGACGATCAGTCATCGGCCGCGGAAACTTGAAGCGCCCAGGCGTACCGCTCAGCGCCAGTCGGGCAATCTCCGGCCCACCGGGGTATTGCAGCCCCATCAGCTTGGCGGTCTTGTCGAAGGCCTCGCCTGCGGCATCATCCAAAGACTCGCCGAGAAGTTGGTACTGACCAATACCATCGACCCGAACCAGCTGGGTATGCCCACCGGAAACCAACAAAGCGACGAACGGAAAGGCCGGCGGTTGTTCTTCCAGCATCGGCGCCAGCAAGTGGCCTTCCATATGGTGCACACCGAGCGCTGGAATATCCCAGGCAAAGGCCAAGGCTTGCGCGCAGGACGCGCCAACCAGCAGTGCACCGACCAGGCCGGGGCCGGCGGTATAGGCAATTGCGTCGATGTCAGTCGCAACGCAGCCGGCCTCGCTCAACACCTGGCGGATCAGGGGCAGCATGCGTTTGACGTGATCGCGCGAGGCCAGCTCCGGCACTACGCCGCCATACACACGGTGCAGATCGATCTGGCTAAACAGCGCGTCGGCCAGCAGGCCACGCTCGCTGTCGTAGAGCGCGACACCGGTTTCGTCGCAGGAGGTTTCCAATCCCAGAACCAGCATGGGCAGTGCCTTGTAGTAGTGTGTGCAACTTCGAAGGCGCGCATGATAATGGCCGCTGGCGCGAGCCGGCCAGCGCTTTTCGATCAGAGGCTTTGCATTCCTCTCGATGAGGCGGTAACATCCGCAACCCTTAAAAACCTACGTTCTCCAGCGCCATCTGCCAGGAGTAACGTTACCCCCGGTAATAAAGAAGGTAAGCCCTGGATGCCAGCCGTCAAAGTTAAAGAGAACGAACCCTTCGACGTAGCTCTGCGTCGTTTCAAGCGCTCCTGCGAAAAAGCCGGTGTTCTGGCTGAAGTTCGCAGCCGTGAATTCTACGAAAAGCCGACTTCCGAGCGTAAGCGCAAAGCAGCAGCCGCTGTTAAGCGTCACGCCAAGAAAGTGCAGCGCGAGCAGCGCCGCAGCGTTCGCCTGTACTAATCACCGCAGCTTCGCCTGCACGATTAGCTACAAGCAACGCCTGATGTCCGGCCTCGGCCGGGCTTCGCTTTTAGACTCCGCGCCACCCTCGGGTGACGATCGGAGTCTTTTAGTTTTTGCCCCTGCCTGTTCTGCCCCTGCGCATGACAGTATTCTGAGCGCCTATGGCCGGCCTGATCCCACAGTCTTTTATCGATGATCTGCTCAACCGCACCGATATCGTCGACGTGGTCGCCTCGCGCATCCAGCTGAAAAAAGCCGGCAAGAACTACACCGCCTGCTGCCCCTTCCATAAAGAAAAAACCCCATCGTTCAGCGTCAGCCCGGACAAACAGTTCTATTACTGCTTTGGTTGCGGCGCCGGCGGCAACGCCCTGGGTTTTGTCATGGACCACGACCAACTGGATTTTCCCCAGGCAATCGAGGACCTGGCCAAGCGCGCCGGCATGGAAGTGCCGCGCGAGGAAGGCGGCCGCAGCAACAAACCGCGCCAACCCACCGACTCTCCGCTTTACCCGCTGCTGACTGCCGCCGCCGAGTTCTACAAGCAGGCACTGAAAAGCCATCCGCAACGTAAAGCCGCGATTGAATACCTCAAAGGTCGCGGCCTGTCCGGCGAGATCGCCCGCGACTTCGGCATGGGCTTCGCCCCGCCCGGCTGGGACAACCTGCTCAAGCACCTGGCCAGCGACAGCCTGCAACAGAAGGCGATGATCGATGCCGGCCTGCTGGTGGAGAACGCCGAAAGCGGCAAACGTTACGATCGCTTCCGCGACCGCATCATGTTCCCCATCCGCGACAGCCGCGGCCGGGTGATCGCCTTCGGCGGCCGGGTGCTGGGTGACGAAAAACCGAAATACCTGAACTCCCCGGAAACCCCGGTGTTCCATAAGGGCCAGGAGCTTTACGGGCTGTTCGAGGCCCGCAAGCACAACCGCGATCTCGACGAAATCATGGTCGTCGAGGGCTATATGGACGTGATCGCCCTGGCCCAGCAAGGCCTGCGCAACGCCGTCGCCACCCTCGGCACCGCCACCAGCGAAGAACACCTCAAGCGCCTGTTTCGCGTCGTGCCCAGCGTATTGTTTTGCTTCGATGGCGACGCCGCCGGTCGTAACGCCGCCTGGCGCGCCCTGGAGGCGACCCTGTCGAGCCTGCAGGACGGCCGCCGCGCACGCTTTCTGTTTCTGCCCGACGGCGAAGACCCGGACACCCTGGTACGCAGCGAAGGCACCGACGCCTTCCGCGCCCGCATCAACCAGCACGCCCAACCGCTGGCCGACTACTTCTTCCAGCAACTGAGTGAAGAAGCCGATCCGCGCTCCCTGGAAGGCAAAGCGCACCTGATGACCCTGGCCGCGCCATTGATCGACAAGATCCCCGGCAACAACCTGCGCGCCCTGATGCGCCAGCGCCTGAGCGAAATCACCGGCCTGTCCGGCGAAGCCCTGCAGCAGATGGCGCCAGCAACGCGCAGCAGCCAGCCAAGCCAGAGCAGCGGACCGCCCAGCGACTACCCGGACTACCCCGAAATTCCCGACAGCGCCTATTACGATGTCGAACCGAGCCGCAACGAATACGAAAACCCCAGCCCCGCGCCGCAATTCGAACACAACAGCGGAAAAGGCAAAGGCAACTGGAAGAAAGAAGGCGGCAAGTGGAACAAGAAAGGCCAGGGCGAGTTCGCTCCGCGCGCGCCACGCACCGCTGTCAGCGTCGAATCGCCACACCTGAGCGCCCTGCGCACCTTGCTGCACCATCCGCAACTGGCGCAGAAGGTCGAAGATGTCAGCCATTTCGCCGCCGAAGACGACACTTACGCACAGCTGCTGGTCGCCCTGCTTGGCGCCCTGCAGAAAAGCCCCAACCTGCGCTCACTGCAGTTGATCGCACGCTGGCACGGCACCGAACAGGGCCGTCTATTGCGAGCCTTGGCCGAAAAGGAATGGCTGATTTCAGCCGACAACCTTGAACAACAGTTTTTCGACACTATAACTAGTCTAGTAGCCCGCCAACGCGAGCGCAGCCTGGAACATTTGCTGCGCAAAGCCCGTCAAAGTGAGTTGAGTGCAGAAGAGAAAGATCAGCTGCGCAGCTTGCTGAGCCGTAATGCATCACCGGTAATCCCGAGTCCAACTGGCGCTTAGGGGTGTTACTCGGGTATAATCCGCGGCTTGTTTTTTGCCCGCCAAGACCTTCAGTGGATAGGGTGTTATGTCCGGAAAAGCGCAACAGCAGTCTCGTATCAAAGAGTTGATCACCCTGGGTCGTGAGCAGAAGTATCTGACTTACGCAGAGGTCAACGACCACCTACCGGAAGATATTTCTGATCCGGAGCAGGTGGAAGACATCATCCGCATGATCAACGACATGGGGATCCCCGTACACGAGAGTGCTCCGGATGCGGACGCCCTTATGTTGGCCGACGCCGATACCGACGAGGCAGCCGCTGAAGAAGCCGCTGCAGCGCTGGCAGCGGTGGAGACCGATATCGGCCGCACGACGGACCCAGTGCGCATGTATATGCGTGAAATGGGCACCGTGGAATTGCTGACCCGCGAAGGCGAGATCGAAATCGCCAAACGCATCGAGGAAGGCATCCGTGAAGTGATGGGCGCTATCGCTCATTTCCCCGGCACTGTCGACAGCATTCTGGCCGAGTACACCCGTGTAACCACCGATGGTGGTCGCCTGGTTGAAGTCCTTAGTGGCTATATCGATCCGGATGACGGCATCGTTCCCGCGGAAGCGGCTGCGCCTGTCCCAGTTAAAGACGGCGACGCTGCCGAAGAAACTGACGACGACGAAGCCGAATCCAGCGATGACGAGGAAGAAGAAGGCGACGGCGGTCCGGATCCTGAAGAGGCCCTGCGCCGCTTCACCGCGATTGGCGACGCCCTCGAACTCGCCAAGAAAGCCCTGAAAAAGCACGGCCGTAGCAGTAAGCAAGGCATTGCCGCGCTGAAAGAAATGGCCGAGCTGTTCATGCCGATCAAGCTGGTACCTAAACAGTACGACGCTCTGGTTGTGCGTGTACGCAGCTCCCTGGAGCGCCTGCGCGCCCAGGAACGCGCCATCATGCAACTCTGCGTACGTGATGCACGTATGCCGCGCGCCGACTTCCTGCGCCTGTTCCCAGGCAATGAAATCGACGTCGAGTGGTCTGCTGGCCTGGCCAAAGGCAAGGCCAAGTACGCCGAAGCCATTGGTACCGTGCAAGCTGACATCCAGCGTTGCCAGCAGAAGCTGTCCGCCCTGGAAGCCGAGTGCGAGCTGACCCTGGCTGAAATCAAGGACATCAACCGTCGCATGTCGATCGGCGAGGCCAAGGCCCGTCGCGCGAAGAAAGAGATGGTTGAAGCGAACTTGCGCCTGGTGATCTCGATTGCCAAGAAGTACACCAACCGCGGCCTGCAGTTCCTCGACCTGATCCAGGAAGGCAACATCGGCCTGATGAAGGCGGTGGACAAGTTCGAATACCGTCGCGGCTACAAGTTCTCGACCTATGCAACCTGGTGGATCCGTCAGGCGATCACTCGCTCGATCGCTGACCAGGCGCGGACCATCCGTATTCCGGTGCACATGATCGAGACAATCAACAAGCTCAACCGTATTTCCCGGCAGATGCTGCAGGAAATGGGTCGCGAACCGACCCCGGAAGAGCTGGGCGAACGCATGGAAATGCCTGAGGACAAGATCCGTAAGGTATTGAAGATCGCTAAAGAGCCGATCTCCATGGAAACCCCGATCGGTGATGACGAAGACTCCCATCTGGGTGACTTCATCGAAGACTCGACCATGCAGTCGCCAATCGATGTCGCCACCGTTGAGAGCCTTAAAGAAGCGACTCGCGAAGTACTCTCCGGCCTCACCGCACGTGAAGCCAAGGTTCTGCGCATGCGTTTCGGCATCGACATGAATACCGACCATACCCTTGAGGAAGTTGGTAAGCAGTTCGATGTAACCCGCGAGCGGATTCGTCAGATCGAAGCCAAGGCGCTGCGTAAGCTGCGCCACCCGACGAGAAGCGAGCATCTGCGCTCCTTCCTCGACGAGTAACACCAAAACCCCCGGCCCTGCCGGGGGTTTTGCATTCTGGGCAACTACCAAGGCCTGCCAGGCGGTCTACACTTTCTCTAATAGCCCAGCGAACGAGCCCACCCATGCCGCGTGTTGCAGCCACCCTCCTGTTGTGTTTGGCGTGCTGGGCCGTGCCCGCGCTCGGCCTTGAGCTGACGCCCGCCGAGCAAACCTGGCTGGCCGAGCATCCGCAACTGAGCCTGGGCGTTGACCGCGACTGGCACCCTTACGAATTTATCGATGACGACGGCCTCTACCAGGGCCTTGCAGCCGACTATGTGCGGCTGATCGAAGAGCGCCTGTCGATCACCCTGCGTCCGGCACCCGCACAAAACTGGCGCCAAGTGCTGGCCGATGCCAGAACCGGCAAGCTGCACCTGCTGCCCAGCCTGATGGCCACCCCCGAGCGCGAGCAGTACCTGACCTTCACCCGCCCCTACCTCGACTTCCCGATTGTCATCCTGACCCAGGAAAAAGGCCCGCAACCGAGCAAGCTCCGCGAGCTGCAGGGACTGAGAGTTGCCGTGGTCGACAGCTACGCCACCCACGAATTACTGCGCGACAAACACCCCGAGCTGCGTCTCTGGCCGCGCCCCAGCGTAGCCGCCGCTCTGCAGGTGCTGGCCTCCGGGCAAGCCGACGCGATGGTCGGCGACCTCGCCTCCAGCGTCTGGCATCTACGCCAGCTCAAACTCGATGGCATCGTCATCAGCGGCCAGACGCCCTATCGCTACCAACTGGCCATGGCCGTACCCAAGGACCAAGCCATCCTGGCCGGCATTCTCGACAAGCTGCTGGACGAACTCACCCCGAGCGAAATCGCCGAAATCCAGCAGCGCTGGGTCGGCGAGCCGATTGACCAACGGCCATTCTGGCGCCGCCTGCTGCTGTTTGGCCTGCCCGGCCTGCTGGCGGCCTTGCTGATCATCTTCAGCATCCTGCGCATCAACCATCGCCTGCGCAGTGAAATGCACAACCGCGCCTTGCTGGAAGGCGAGCTGCGCAACAGCGAGCAGCACTACCGCGGCCTGGTGGAAAGCCTCAACGCCGTGGCCTGGCAGATGGACCCCAACGACTTTCGCTACACCTATGTCGCGCCCCAGGCGGAGCGCCTGCTTGGCTATCCGCCCCAGGACTGGCTGCAACCTGGCTTTATCGAACGCATCCTGCACCCCGATGACGCGCACCGTACCCTCGACTATTGCCGCAGCGAAACCCAGGCCGGCCGCGACCACAGCATGGATTACCGCATGCTCGCCGCCGACGGCCGCGAGGTCTGGGTGCGCGACATCGTCACGCTGTCGTCGCAGGATGGCGGCCCGATGCTGCGCGGCCTGCTGATCGACATCACCGAAACCAAGCGTACCGAACAGGCGCTGGCCCTGTCGGAGCAGAAATTCGCCTCGGTATTCCACAACTGCCCGGACATCATCGCCCTGCTCAACCTGCACGACGGCCGCCTGCTGGCGGTCAACAACACCTTCGAGCAACAGTTCGGCATCAGCGCCGCCGAGGCCATCGGCCACACCAGCTCGGAGCTGGACCTGTGGATCGAACAAGGCATCGGCCCACGCATTCTGGAAATGCTGCGCAAGGGCAATGCACACAACATCGAAGGCACCTTTCGTCGCCGCGACGGCAGCCAGTTCACCGCGCTGATTTCCGCGCAAAAGGTAACCCTAGATGACAGCAGCACCCTGGTCGTAGCGGTACGTGACATCAGCGAGCTGAAAGACACCCAGCAGCGCCTCAAGCTATCCGAAGACAAATTCGCCAAGGCCTTCCACGCCTCCCCCGACGGTCTGCTGATCACCCGCCTGAGCGACGGCCAGCTGTTGGATGTCAACGAAGGCTTCAGCCGCATCACCGGCTACAGCATCGACGAAGCGACCGACAGCTCAACCCTGCAACTGGGCATCTGGGCCGACCCGGACGACCGCACCCGCATGTTCGAGCACGTGCAGCAGCATGGCTCGGTGCGTGATTTCCGCGCCCTTATCCGCACCCGTAACGGCTCGCTACGCACCTGCGAGATGTCGGTGCAGCCGGTCCCCATCGAAGGCGACACCTGCATGCTGACCATCGCACGCGACATCACCGAGCGCGAGCAGATGCAGGAAAACCTGAAGCAGGCCGCCACCGTCTTCGAAAGCACCGCCGAAGGCGTGATGATCACCGACCTGCAGCAACGCATTACTGCGGTCAATCGCGCCTTCACCACCATCACCGGCTACAGCGAAGCCGAAGCCCTCGGCCAGTCGCCGCGCCTGCTCGCCTCCGGCAACCACGACAGCGCGTTCTACGCCGCCATGTGGCACAACCTCAGCGCTTCCGGGCACTGGCAAGGCGAGATCTGGAACAAGCGCAAGAACGGCGAGCTCTATCCAGAATGGCTGACCATCAGCGCCGTGCGCGACAGCGATCAGCACATCACCCACTTTGTCGGGGTGTTTGCCGATATCAGCTCGCTCAAACACGCCCAGGCCAGCCTTGATCACCAGGCCCATCACGACCCGCTCACCGGCCTGCCCAACCGCATGCTGTTCGAAGCGCGCCTGCGCGCCGCCCTCGAAGACGCGCACATCGACAAACGCATGGGCGCCGTACTGTTTATCGACCTGGATCGCTTCAAACACATCAACGACAGCCTCGGCCACCCGGTCGGCGACCAACTGCTGAAGAGCATTGCCGAACGCCTGAAAGCCCACCTGCGTGATATCGACACCGTGGCCCGCCTCGGCGGCGATGAATTCATCATCCTGCTGCCCGGCCTGCAGCACGATGGCGACGCCGAACTGGTCGCGCACAAGCTGCTCGACTGTTTCAGCCTGCCCTTCCAGTTCGACGAGCAGGAGCTATTTATCAGCGCCAGCATCGGCATCAGCCGCTACCCGGATGACGGCGATGATGTCGCCACCTTGGTGAAAAATGCCGACGCCGCCATGTACCGCTCCAAAGCGCGCGGGCGTAACCGCGTCGAGCTGTACACCCGCGACCTGACCTTCCAGGCCACCGAGCGCATGGCCCTGGAACGCGAACTGCGCCGCGCCATCGAACTGGAGCAGCTGCAGCTCTACTACCAACCCAAGCGCAGCCTCAGCAACAACCGCCTGATCGGCGCCGAAGCGCTGGTGCGCTGGCATCACCCGGTATTCGGCGAAATCCCACCGGATCGCTTTATTCCCCTGGCCGAAGAAACCGGCCTGATCATCGCCCTCGGCGACTGGGTACTGCGCCAGGCCTGCTGGCAAATGCAGCAATGGCAACAACAGCACGCCCCATTCGGCCCGCTGTCGGTCAACCTGACCGGCGTGCAACTGCGCCAGCCACACCTGCTGGTACGCATCTCCAGCCTGCTGGAAGACCACAACCTGGCCCCAGAGCTGCTGCAACTGGAAATCACCGAAAGCTTCATCATGAACCAGGCCGAAGAAGCCCTGAACCTGCTGCATCAGCTGAAAAGCCTGGGCATTCAACTAGCCATCGACGACTTCGGCACCGGCTACTCCTCGCTCAGCTACCTCAAGCGCCTGCCGGTCGACACCCTGAAAATCGACCAATCCTTCGTGCGCGGCCTACCCAACGACAGCAACGACGTCGCCATCGTGCGCGCCATCATCGCCCTGGGCCGCAGCATGCAACTGACCGTGATCGCCGAAGGGGTGGAAACCAAAGCCCAGGAACTGTTCCTCGCCGCAGAAGGGTGCGAGCAAATCCAAGGCTTCGTCATCAGCCGCGCGATCCATGCGGACGCCTTCGCACAAAACTTCCTCACCCCGCGCCATTCGGTTGGCGCTGCCGAGAAGGCACCGGTATAATCCGCCCGCTTCTGAGGGCCCATAGCTCAGTTGGTTAGAGCAGAGGACTCATAATCCTTTGGTCCACGGTTCGAGTCCGTGTGGGCCCACCAAATAAAAAGCCGCGCATTGCGCGGCTTTTGCGTTTCTACCCTTATCGAATCCACATCTACCCCTCAACCATTCTGCCTCTCCACAAACGCAGTAAACGCCCCCAGCGGCAGCGGCTTACTAAACAAATACCCCTGAAACTGCATACAGCCGTTGCTCAGCAAAAACTGCTGTTGCGCTTCGGTTTCCACGCCTTCGGCAATTACCGTCATGCCCATGCTTTGCGCCAGGGCGATAACGGTGCGCACGATGGCTTGGCTATTGGCATCGGTGAGGACGTCGCTGATAAATGAGCGGTCGATTTTCAGGGTGTTGAGGGGCAGGCGTTTAAGGTGGCTGAGGGAGGAGAAACCGGTGCCGAAATCGTCCAGGGAGAAGCGCACGCCACGCTCAACCAGCGCAGCCATTTTGCGCATCAGGTCGTCGATGTCGTGGACGATCAGGGTTTCGGTCAGTTCCAGTTCAAGCTGCCGGGCGTCGATGGCGTAGGTTTCGATCAGCCCGAGCATGTCGGTGACAAAGCTGGCCTGGCGAAACTGCTTCTGGCTGATGTTTACCGCCAGGCTGATGTCGCGGTACAGCGGGTCGTCTTTCCAGGCGTGCAGCTGGGTAAAGGCCTGCTCCAGCACCCATTGGCCGATCGGGATAATCAGCCCGGTTTTCTCAGCATGGCCAATAAATTCGGTAGGCTGCACCAGCCCGCGCTGCGGGTGTTGCCAGCGGATCAGCACTTCGGCGCCGATCACCGTGCCGCTGCTGTTCAGTTGCGGCTGGTAGTGCAGCACAAACTGTTGCTCACGCAGCGCCGCGTGCAGATCGCGGTCGAGTACCGAGCGTTCTGCGGCGTCGCTTTGCAGGATGTGCAACAGCACAAATAGCATCAGCATGGCCGCCACGCCCTGCACCCAGGAGCCAATCACCCGCACTTCATCCGGCAGGTTGAAGGCGCTGGTGGGACTCCAGGATGACGAGGCCAGCACGGTGAACAAACTCAGGCACAGCACGGCAACGCCGTAGCGCAGCCACAGACGCTCGTCGCGAAACGCCATCAGCGCCGCCACCGCGAGCGGCAGCAGGTACAGATGAGTGGCCCGTGGTGCCGCTGCCGTGTGTGGGTCCATCAGCAATGTGGTGCCGACAATCACCAGGATGATCACGCCGAACAGCAGCAGGTTGGCGAGGCGCACGCGGTTGCGCAGGGTGAGGATAAATACGCCAAGGCCGCAGAAGATCATCAGCAGGTCCATCAGCACGATGCCCCACGCGCCGCGCAGGGTGAAGAAGATGCCCCAGAAGCTGCCGACCAGCAGCAGTACCAGGCTGGCGAGCATGCGCATGCGCCGCTCACGGCGCTGACCGATCAGCGCCAGATCGGGCGAATGCCAGAGTTTGATGACCTGCTTGATAGAGGCTGAAAGGACGGTCATGGAAAGTCCCTGAGTGACCTGTGGTGTCGCGAAAAGCGCCGTCGAATGCATGCCTGCTGCGGCTTTTGGATGGGCAGAGATGAGTGTAGACGCCCTAACCAGGGCCTTCTGCGCGATTGCGCGGCGTGCCGGAGGTGTTTACTCGGCGCGGTGCTTATCCACGGCGCTGCTGCGGCCAACAAGGCGATTGCGACCCAGCTCTTTGCCGCGATACAGGCGCTGATCGGCGCAGCGGTAAAGCTGCTCGGCGGTGCTGCCATCGGCGGGCCATTCGGCCAGGCCGAAGGTGGCGGACAGCGAAATCTCCTGGTTGCCATAGCGCATCGGCTGGCTGCACAGCTGCTCGCGCAGGGTTTCCACCAGCGGTTCGGCGCCCTGGCCATCGGTATTGCGCAGCAGCAGGCCGAACTCCTCACCACCCAAACGGCCAAGGGTGTCGGTGGCGCGCAGGCGTGAGCTGAGGCTATTGCAGATGTGCCGCAGGGCCTGGTCGCCGGCATCGTGGCCGTACTGATCGTTGACCGCTTTGAAGTGGTCGACATCCAGCACCACCAGTACCAGTTTGGCCTGGCTACGCTGCGCCTCGCGGATGCTCTGCTCCAGGCTTTGCTGGAAGCTGCCACGGCTGGCCACACCGGTCAGCGCGTCGGTGCGCGCCATATGTTGCAGCTGCTGGTAGGCAGCGGCGCGGCGGGCTTCGTAGAGGTAGACGAAGACCAGAATCATCACTCCGCAGAACACTGCATTGCCCAGGTCGATCAGGCTTTCGGCATCCATCTGGATCGGGTAGGTGTAGAGGTACAGCAGGCAGGCGCCGATCACGAAAGGCAGCGACAGCAGGCTGCCGCGCGTGCGCCCAAGCAGCAGGTAGGACAGCACGGGGATGCTGTAGACCCAGACGAAGGCAGTCTTCGAGGCATTGGGGATGACGATGATGTACAGCAGAAAACTGAAGGTCGGCAGCAGGTAGAGGTAGATCCAGGGCAGCAGGTTGCGCACCCGGACAATGCGCCAGGCGCCCCACAGCAAGATCCCGGTCGCTACCAGTTCGAAGCTGGCAAACAGGTAGTTGCCGGCCATAAATTGCAGCACGCAGAACACCCCGAGGGTCAGCCCGGTGGTGGCAAAGATCATGCGGATCAACGAACGCTGGCCGACATCCTGCAAATCGTCGACGGCTACGCTGTTGTCACTGCCCGGTTTGGTTCGCGGTCGAAAAAACATGGCCCGGCGCTGCATAGATGGCGGTTTGATGGCTCACTGTGCCTCAACTGCTAGGCCCTTGGCCAGACAACGCCGCACTCCACGGCTTACCTAAGAGCCGCGCGCCACTGGCTGCGTAGACCCGCGAACCTTTTATCAAGCCTTGTTCAGCAGCTGCGCACCGCCCGCTGGTTGCCCCCTGCGCACAGCGCCACCCATAATCGGCCGCACCTGATTCTGGATGTACTGCGCCCATGGCCATTGCCCGCGACGACCTCGACCAACACGGCCTGATCATTGGTGTTTCGCCCGAGCGCTTCCGCGCCGTGGCCATGCCGCTGTTGTTCGACCACCTGAACGCGCAATGCGAGGGCACTATTGCGGTCAACCGGCAGGCGCGGATTGTCTGGATCAACGACAAGTACGCCGAAAAGGTTGGCATCAGCGATCCGCGCAGCGTGCTCGGCAAGGAGATCGAAGAAGTGCTGCCGGCCAGTCGCCTGCGTGAGGTGGTGGAAAGCGGCCAGCCGAGCATGCTCGACCTGATGGCTTTCGGCAGCGAACATTTCGTGGTCACCCGTATTCCGCTGCGCGACGAGGACGGCACCCTGGTCGGCGCGCTGGGCTTTGTACTGTTCGACCGAGCTCGCCATCTCAAACCGCTGATGGCCAAGTTCAACACCCTGCAAAGCCAGCTGGTGGCGACCCAGCACGAACTGGCCAAGGCCCGCCGCGCGCGTTACACCATCGCCGGGTTTATCGGCGCCAGCAGCGCAGCCAGTGAAGTCAAACGCCAGGCCCGTCGCGCCGCACAACTGGACGCCACAGTGCTGCTGCGCGGTGAAACCGGCACCGGCAAAGAGCTGCTGGCCCAGGGCATCCACAACCTGTCGCCACGGGCCAACGGGCCGTTTGTCGCGGTCAACGTTGCGGCCATCCCGGAAACCCTGGTCGAGGCTGAACTGTTCGGCACCGCGCCCGGCGCCTTTACCGGCGCGGATCGCAAGGCACGCATCGGCAAGTTCGAGGTGGCCAACGGCGGCACGCTGTTTCTCGATGAGATCGGCGACCTGCCGCTACCGCTGCAAGCCAAGCTGCTGCGGGTACTGCAGGAGCAGGAGGTTGAGCCGCTCGGCTCCAACCAGGTCAAACCGCTGAATGTGCGGGTAATCGCGGCGACGCATATCGACCTGGAAGCCAAGGTAGCCGCCGGACAGTTCCGCGATGACCTCTACTACCGCCTTAACGTGCTGGCCCTGCGTGTGCCACCACTGCGCGAGCGCCGCGAAGATATCCCGGCGCTGCTAGAGCACCTGCTCGACGATATCGCCAACCGCTCGACTCAGGCGCCGCTGGAAGTAAGCGACGACGCCCTCGCCCTGCTTAGCGCGCAACCCTGGCGCGGTAACGTGCGCGAACTGCGCAACCTGCTGGAACGCGCGCAATTAGATGTCGATGGCCACCTGAATGCGTCGGCTGCGCGGGCGCTGCTGGTTGATCCGGTGACGCCCGCAGCACCCAGCCTTGCGCCACAGCCCGCCGCCACAGGGGCGCAAACCCTGGCCGAGCAACTGGCGCAGGCCGAACGCCAGGCCCTGGTCGAAGCCCTGCACGCCACGACCGGCAACCGCCAACAGGCCGCCGAACGCCTAGGCATTTCCCGCGCAGGCCTATACGCCAAGCTGGCGCAGCATGGACTGGGTAAGCACGATTAAGCCAGGCTCACCCCCGCCTAACGCGAGCGCAATTCCCTGTAGGAGCGGGCTTGCCCGCGATGCTTTTGAGTCAGAAAGAGATCGCGGGCAAGCCCGCTCCTACGAAAAGCACCAATCCAGATATCTGGAATTACGCGACTCTTTCCATCTAAATTTCTGGACTAATTCCAAAGATAAAGACACACCCTCCTCCCCCTGCAACCCCGCCGTCTCCCCTAAAAACCCACGCAACCCATCAACCACAAGCCTTTCACCCACCTAGACCAAAGTCGTAGCCCCGTCTGGCACAGCTTTCGCTCTAGTCTGCTCAACGCTTTGCTTCGCTGCCTGACTTAACGAGCAAGCTCATCAGCGTCGCCATAGAGCGGTGCTTAAAACAACAACAAAAGGAACCAGCCATGGGTACCCTCGGTATTCTGATTTCCCTCGCATTGTTGATGTATCTCGCCTATCGCGGCATCAACGTGCTGATCCTCGCCCCACTGCTCGCTCTGCTGGCATTGCTGTTTGCCGGCGATATCGGCCTGCTGCTGCCCACCTACACCCAGGTGTTTATGAAGGCCATGGGCGGCTACGTGATCCAGTTCTTCCCGCTGTTCTTGCTCGGCGCGCTGTTCGGCAAGTTGATGGACGACTCGGGGTCAGCCCGCGCCATCGCCCATGGCATCGTTGCCAAGGTCGGCAGTGAGCGGGCGATTCTGGCTATCGTGCTGGCATGCGGCATCCTCACCTACGGCGGCGTGTCGCTGTTTGTGGTGGCCTTTGCGGTGTACCCGATTGGCGCGGCGTTGTTTCGTGAGGCGGGTATTCCCAAGCGCCTGATTCCCGGTGCCATAGCCCTTGGCTCGTTCACCTTCACCATGACCGCACTGCCCGGCACGCCGGCAATTCAGAACGCCATTCCCAACCCGTTTTTCGGCACCGACGCCTTTGCCGCACCGGGTCTTGGTGTTATCGCCGGGTTGATCATGTTCGGCCTCGGCACCTGGTGGCTCACCGCGCAGTCGCGCAAGCTGATGGCTGCCGGTGAAAGCTACGGCGAGCACCGCGACGACCCGGTCGTCGAGGACCAGCGCACGATCCCCGGTTTCTGGCTGGCCCTGCTGCCGATCTTTGTGGTGATCGGCCTGAACTTCCTGATGGCCAAGCAGATTCTGCCGAGCATCGACACCAGCTACCTGGCCAAGCCGGAGTTCGGCGGCCTGCAGGACGCCAAGTCGCTGATCGGTATCTGGTCGATCATCGTGGCCCTCAGCGCGGCCATCCTGCTGTTGATCGCCATGCACTGGAAGCGCTGGATGGACCTGAAGAAGAGCGTCAACGACGGCGCGTTCGGCTCCATGCTGCCAATCCTCAACACCGCCGCCGAAGTGGGTTACGGCACGGTGATCGCATCCCTGGCCGGCTTTGTGATCATTCGCGACCTGGTGCTCGGCGTCTCCGACAACCCGCTGATCTCCGAAGCCGTGGCGGTGAATATCCTCGCCGGCATCACCGGTTCGGCGTCCGGCGGTATGTCGATTGCGCTGAAGACCCTCGGCGAGCAGTACCTGACCATGGCCAACGCCGCCGGCATCAGCCCCGAGCTGCTGCACCGCGTCGCCGCGATGGCTTCCGGCTGCATGGACACCCTGCCGCACAACGGCGCGGTGATCTCGCTGCTGGCGATCTGCAAGCTGACGCACCGTGAGTCGTACAAATTTATCTTCGTTAACACCGTGGCTTTCCCGATGGTGGCGCTGGTGGTCGTCATCACCTTGGGCACGCTGTTCGGTAGTTTCTGACGGGCCTGGCATGGCGCCCCTGTGCGCCATGCCGCCTCTACTCAATGTTGTTCAATCGCTTTCGAGTACCCGCTATGAGCAAGATCATGACCGCCGCCGCCGCTGTGGCGCGCATCCCGGATAACGCCAACCTGGCCACCGGCGGCTTCGTCGGCATCGGTTTCGCCGAGCAGATCGCCATCGCGCTGGAGCAGCGCTTTCTCGCTGAACAGGCACCGCGCGACCTGACCCTGGTGTATGCCGCCGGCCAAGGCGATGGCAAGGGTCGCGGCCTCAATCACCTGGCCCACGAAGGACTGGTGCGCCGGGTCATCGGCGGCCATTGGGGGCTGGTGCCGGGGCTGCAGAAGCTGGCGGTGGATAACCGTATCGAGGCCTACAACCTACCGCAGGGGGTAATTTCCCAACTGTTCCGCGACATCGCCGCCGGCAAGCCGGGGCAACTGTCGCGCGTCGGCCTGGGCACCTACGTCGACCCGCGCCACGGCGGCGGCAAGCTCAATGCGCGCACCACCACCGAGCTGGTGCGGCTGATGCCCATCGACGGTGAGGACTATCTGTTCTACCCGACCTTCCCGATTCACGTGGCCGTGGTGCGCGCCACCAGTGCCGACCCGGACGGCAACCTGAGCTTCGAGCGTGAGGCGCTGACCATCGAGAGCCTGGCCATCGCCATGGCCGCGCGCAACTCGGGCGGGCTGGTGATCGCCCAGGTTGAGCGCATTGTCGAACGCGGTTCGCTAAATGCTCGCGAGGTGAAGATCCCTGGGATTCTGGTGGACTGCGTGGTGCTGGCCGAGCCGGCCAATCATCAGCAAACCTTTGCCACCGCCTACAACCCGGCCTTCGCCGGCGAAACCCGGGTGCCGATGGACAGCCTGAAAGCCATGCCGCTGGATGTGCGCAAACTGATCGCCCGCCGCGCGGCGCTGGAGCTGAAAGCCGGTGCGGTGGTCAACCTCGGCATCGGCATGCCGGAAGGTGTGGCCGGAGTTGCGGCCGAGGAAGGGGTGATTGAACGCCTGACCCTGACCGCCGAACCTGGGGTGATCGGCGGCATCCCCGCCTCGGGGCTGGATTTTGGCGCAGCGAGCAACCACAGCGCGCTGCTCGACCAGCCTTATCAGTTCGATTTCTACGACGGCGGCGGCCTGGATATCGCCTTTCTCGGCCTGGCCCAGGCCGATGCCGCGGGCAACCTCAACGTGTCCAAGTTCGGCTCACGCCTGGCCGGAGCGGGCGGTTTTATCAATATCAGCCAGAACGCCAAGCAGGTGGTGTTCCTCGGCACCTTCAGCGCCGGGCCGCAGGATATCCGCATCGCGGATGGCCAGCTGTGCATCATCAAGGACGGCGAGCTGCGCAAGTTCGTCGCCGAGGTGGAACACCGCACCTTCGCCGGTCACCAGGCTGCCGAGCGCGGCCAGCCGGTGCTGTATGTCACCGAACGCTGCGTGTTCCGCCTGACCTTAGATGGCCTGGAGCTGATCGAAGTGGCGCCGGGGGTGGATATCCAGCGCGACATCCTCGACCGCATGGACTTCACCCCCATCGTGCGTACGCCGCAGCTGATGGATGCGCGGCTGTTTCTGCCGCCCCCCATCGGCCTGTGCGAGCAGCTGCACGCCGAGTAAAACTTGAGTGTGAATTTACGGGCCCGCTGGGCCCGTTTTTTTGCCCAGGTTTTGCTGCTAATCCTAGGGTGGACCAGGCTTCATCGGTCCGCCATGGGCAGCCGAGGTGAACGCCAATGGTGGAAATAAACAGCGATTTCCATCCTAGGTATTTCCCTCTCAACGCTCGCCCAATTTATGCCGCGCGGCATACAGGCACACCAATTCCATCGCCACCGTGGCACCAGCCAGAGCGGTGAGTTCGGCATGGTCGTAAGGCGGCGAGACTTCCACCACATCCATGCCGACCAGATTGATGCCGCGCAGAGCGCGCAGAATTTCCAGCGCCTGATGGGTACTCAGGCCGCCGCATACCGGCGTGCCGGTGCCGGGGGCAAAGGCCGGGTCGAGGCAGTCGATATCAAAGGTCAGGTACACCGGGTTATCGCCGACCCGCGCGCGTACCTGTGCGGCGATCTGCTCCGGCGTGCTGCGGTGCACCTGGCGCGCATCCAGCACCTGAAAACCCATCACGTCGTCATTGGTGGTGCGCAGGCCGATCTGCACCGAGCGTGACGGATCGACCAACCCTTCGCGAGCAGCGTGATAGAACATGGTGCCGTGGCTGACGCCCTGTTCGCTGTCGTCGCTGTCCGGCCAAGTGTCGCTGTGTGCATCGAAGTGCACCAGCGACAGCGCGCCGTGTTTGCGCGCATGGGCCTTGAGCAGCGGGTAGCTGATGAAGTGGTCGCCGCCCAGGGTGAGCATGGCGCAACCGGCCTGAACGATATGCTCGGCATGCGCCTCGATGGCCGCCGGAATTTTGTGCGGCAGGGCGTGATCGAAATTGCAGTCGCCGTAATCGATCACTGCCAGGTGATCGAAGGGGTCGAACTCCCAGGGGTAATGCCGCTCCCAGGCGCTGGTGATCGAAGCGGCGCGAATCGCTCGCGGACCGAAGCGGGTGCCGGGGCGGTTGGTGGTGGCGGTGTCGAAGGGCACGCCGCTGACCACCAGGTCCACGCCCTGCAAGTCGCGGCTGTAACGCCGGCGCATAAAACTGGTGACGCCGGCGTAGGTCGGCTCGGAAAAAGTGCCGTAGAGGCTGTCGCGGGTGAAGGCCAGGTCGTTGCCGTTGAATGCTTCCATTGCCTTGTCCTCAATACTGACTGCGGAAAGTGGTCCAGATGCGCGTGCGTTCACGCTGTTGACGCAGCGGCATCAGCTGTTCGGCGAACAGCCGGGCCCGCACGGTTTCACCGGGGTAGATATCGGCATCACCGGTAATTTCCGGGTCAACCAGCGCAGTGGCCGCATGGTTGGCGTTGGCGAAAAACACGCTGTTGGTCAGCTCGGCGATGGCCTCGGGGCGCAGCATGTAATCGATAAAGGCGTGGGCGGCCTTGGGGTGCGGTGCATCGGCGGGAATGGCCATGGTGTCAAACCACAGCAAAGTACCCTCACGCGGGATGCGGTACTGCACCTCAAACGGCTGCTTGGCCTCAGCGGCGTTGGCAGCCGCCATATAGGCGTCGCCGTTGTAGGTCAGCGCCAGGCAGATTTCGCCCTTGGCCAGGTCATTGATATGCCGCCCGGCGCCAACGTAACGCAGGTTCGGTTGCAGCTGAGTGAGCAGCTGCGCCACCGCATCGAGGTCGGCACGCTCGCTGCTGTAGGGGTCTTTGCCGAGGTAGTTGAGGACGATGCTGATCACTTCCTGCGGCGAGTCGATCACCGCGATGCCGCAGTCCTTGAGCTTGCTGGCGTACTCGGGTTTGAACAGCAGATCCAGGCTATTCAGCGGCACGCCGGGCAGACGCTGCTCCAACGCCTGAAGGTTAAAGCCCACGCCGACCGTGCCCCAGGTGTACGGCAAGCCGTACTGGTTGCCGGGGTCGGCGCTGGCAAGTTTGCCCAGCAGCTCGCCGTCGAGGTTATCCAGGTTTTGCAGCTGGGTGCGATCCAGCGGCTGCACGGCCTTGGCCTGTATCGCCCGAGCCAGGCCGCTGGAAGCCGGGAAGACCACGTCATAACCACTGCCGCCGGTCAGCAGTTTGCTGTCCAGGGCTTCGGCGCTGTCGAAGATGTCGTATTTGACCTTGATCCCCGTTTCGGCCTGGAAACGCTGCAACGCTTGCTCAGGCAGGTAGGCGGACCAGCTGTAGAGGTTGAGGGCCTTCTCCTCGGCCTGCGCGGCAACGGCGCAGCACAGCAGCAACAGGGGCATGAGCGGGCGCATGGCGAATTACCTCATCGGCTTTTTTATCGGGCCAGTGCATCCTGCGCCGCCATTTGCTTCGGATAAATATGAAGTGGCGCACGCTGACATTGCCACCCATCAATGTTTAACCAAGCGAAGCCGTCTGCCCCATCAGCAGCCGACTAGGCTTGTTAGATAACTCCCAGAGAGCGGCCCTATGACTGAGCCCGACGAAAGTTTCTGGCTCGATGCCGACCAGGACAAGCGCGACGCCGAAGGGCTCTGCGCCGCCCTGCACCAGCGCGCGCAAAGCGGCGCGCCGATGCGCGGCTTTCAGCTCAAGTACGCCAAGCTGGCCGGTATCGATCTGGTCAATCACCACCAGCGCACCGGCTACGACCTGCGCGATAGTGACCTGTACCGCGCTGACCTACAGAAAGCCCACCTGTTCGGCCTCGATCTGCGCGGCAGCTCGCTGATGAAAGCTGACCTGCGTGGCGCCAACCTGCATTGCTGCGACCTGCGCGACTGCAACCTGCTCGGCGTGCAACTCGACGGCGCGCGCCTGGACAACGTGATCTGGGATCGGCGCCTGCGCCAGGAACGCCAGGGCAGCGCGCACCAACGCCTTGGCGACAGCGACGCCGCTAGACGCTGCTTTGAAGAGGCCGAGGAAACCTATCGCAACCTGCGTCTGCACCTGGAGAAAGCTGGGCTGTTCGAGCAGGCCGGCATATTCTTCCACCGCGAAATGGTCATGCGCCGCCGCCAACTGCCGCGCTATGGCGGCAGACGTCTGCTGTCCTGGCTGGTCGACCTGTTTAGCGGCTACGGCGAAAAGCCGCTCAATGTCGTGCTGTTCTCCATCGCGCTGATCGTGTTCTGCGGCCTGCTGTACTTTCTGGTCGGCGTACAACACGCCGGGCAAACCCTGGGCCTGGCCCTGGAGCGCGGCTGGCTGGCTAACCTGGATGACCTCGGCGACTGCCTCTACTTCAGCGTGGTGACCTTCACCACCCTCGGCTACGGCGATATCACCCCACACGGTCTGGCTCGCCCGATTGCCGCCTTCGAGGCGTTCGCCGGCAGCTTCACCATGGCGCTGTTTGTCGTGGTTTTCGTGAAAAAGATGACCCGCTAACCCCGCAGCGGCACCCAGATTTCCACCTGGCCCGTACCCGTCATCGGGTTGAAGTCGCCGCTGTAACGCTCGAACTCCGGCGCATCGGCGCCCTGCAGCCCGGCGTTGGGCAGCCAGCGCTGGAAGATGGCGTTGAAGGTCTCGTGAATGCTCGAGATATGCCCGCGGTGCAGAAACACTGCGTAGCGGTGGGCAGCTAAACGCTGCTGGGTGAAACCCGCAGGCAAGTCATCGGTGCGATTGACCAGTACCCCGGCGATGTATTCAAAACTGCCGTCATTCTGTGGGTTGCAGCACACACCAAAGGTTTCCCAGCCTTGCTGCCCTGGCACGCGGCCGATATAGGGCACGAAACGCTGCCACAGCGCGGCAATGCCCTGGGTCGTATCGGCGGTGAAACGTTCGCCGAGCCCGGCAATCAGCAGTTCTTCGCCGTCGACAAAACGGGGTTCTAACAGGGGAAAAGTAGTAGTAGCTTGCATGCGCAGGGCCTCCCGCAATTCGATTCCATTCAATGTACCGTTCGCACGCAACGCTTCGGGGGTTAGCCCGAAGTGCTCGCGGAACGCTCGGGTAAATGCCTCATGGGAGCCATAACCGACCTCCAGCGCAACCTCAAGAATATCCGGCGCACCCAGCGCCAGACGATGCGCCGCGCGGCTCAAGCGACGCGCCTTGACGTAGCGCATCACCGACCACCCCGTGGCACCGGCAAATACCCGCGACAGGCTGAACCGCGACAGACCGCAGACACTGGCGAGCAGCTCCAGGTCGAGTGCTTTATCGAGTTCCGTTTCGATCAGCCAAAGGGCTTTGCTGACGGGGTCCATTTCCGCTCCTCACAAGACATGGCGGCAGTATCGGCAGCCAATACGCAGCGCGCTTGATCGTTCTTGCGCACAGGCTGCAATGCTGCCACGGCGCAGCGTCAGGCAGACGCGATGCATCCCAGGTTGCATTGAAGAAAAACCAAGTGATCTACTCGCGCATCGATAACCAACAATGTTTGGAGCCGGCATGCTCAGCCAGTTGCGCGACCTTGACCTGCAGTTGCTGCGCCTGTTTGTCACCGTGGTGGAATGCGGCGGCTTTAGCGCCGCTCAGGGCGAGCTGGGGATTGGCCAGTCGACCATCAGCACGCAGATGGCCAAGCTGGAAACCCGCCTGGGTTTTCGCTTGTGCGAACGCGGCAAGGGCGGTTTTCGCCTGACGCCCAAGGGCGAGCAGGTGCTGAGCGCCACGCGCAAACTGTTCAGCGCCATCGATACGTTCAAGGGCGAAGCCCAGGGCATGGCTGACAAACTGCTGGGCGAGCTGCGTATCGGCCTGTCCGAGGGTTTGGCGGCCAATGTGCTGGAACAGGTAGCCGATGCTATTGGCCGCTTTCGCGGGCGCAACCAGGCGGTGCAGATCGAACTGCTCACCGCTATGCCGGCCGAACTGGAGCGGCGCCTGTTGCAGGACCAGCTGCACCTGGCCATCGGCTACTTCTCCGGCAACCAGGCCGCGCTGGATTATCAGCCTCTGTTTCGCGAGCGCCAGGTGCTGTTCTGCGCGGAGGGCCATCCATTGTTCAAGCGCGCGCAGATCAACTTCGCCGACTTGCAACAGGCCGACAGAGTGCATCACCCCTACCGCTTTGTGCAGGCCCGCGAGCCCTTCCAGAGCGCCGCCAGTTCCGCGCAGACCGAGCAGGTAGACGGCACCCTGGCATTTATCCTCTCCGGCCGGCATATCGGTTACCTGCCCGAACATATCGCCGCGCCCTGGCTGGCCAGCGGCCGTTTGCGTGCGCTGCAAGCCGATGCGCTGAGTTTTGAAGTGCAGTTTCATCTGGCCAGCCACCGCGGCCAGCATCAAGGGGATGCGCAGCAAGCGTTTATCGAGGATCTGACGCTAGCCTTTGCCACATGAGCAGACGCATGGCGGCCACTACACCGCCAGACGCTGGTGACGTTTAGCGCAACGATGACTCAGGTGGACGCTGCAAGTGCGCAGTCAATTGGTCGATAGCGGCGATGGTGTGGATGATTTCCGCATGGATGCTAGCGCCGTGCGGCTCAGCCTCATCAGGCTCGGCTTCAAGCTGTAGCTGTGGGTCAAAAAACCCAGCGGTGACAGGTTGCAACAGGTTCATGGCTCTCTCCTTGCCGTACAAAACGGCGTGACGGGGTCAGGAGGCAGTGCAATGAAAGGGGCGAACGCCCTGAAAGAAGGAAGATTGTTATTGGCCGCTTCAGCATTGCCCCGTTTGATGACCAGGGCATGACAACGCGACGCAGTTTTACAGTCTACCCGCAGCGGCGCAGGGTCAAGCCGCACCGCCAGACGGTCAACCAGATGATCAGCCCTGCGCGGCGAGCAAAGGCGGCATCGGGCAATCGAGAATATCCGCCACCGCGCGCATCAGCTCGGCCTCGGCGGCATTGATCTGGCCGTCATGTTCGATGCAGCGCGCCATGGCCTTGAGCAACTGCGGTTTCTGCAACGGCCAGAGCAGGCTCAGGCGCCGCAACGCAGGTTCAAGCGCCGATAAATTACTGGCACTGGCCGGTAGCAATTGTGCGAGCGGGAACGGCAGCTCACTGCCGGCATGCTTGAACGCGAGCTGCGCGGCTGGTTCATCCACTCCGCCGGCGCGGGCCAGCAGTGACAGCACCACGCAGGTTTCAGCGGCCAGGTCCTTCAGCTGATAACGGCTAGTTTGCGCACGCACGCCTGCGACGTTGCGCTCGACAATCCGTAGCAGCGTCCATTCCAGCAGTGCGACCCGGCCATCGGCGCGAATCAGCAGGGCCAGGTTGGCCTTGAGCGTGGCGAACTGATCGGCCGCCAGTTGTTTGAGGGCGGGCATGGCCAGATCCAGAAGAGACAAACGCATGCCAGGCGCCAGCTGACGCAGCGGCTCACGCAACTGCTCAAGCTGCGCGGCAACCTCGGCGGCGATACGTGGCTGCAACAGCTGTAATTGCTGCGCCGCTTGCGTCTCGATAGGGTCGAGCAGCAGGCCGTAGAGCAACGCCTGGGCACCACTGCAGCTGTGCGCCGCCTCACTCAGGGCAAGATCCAGATGCGCCAGAGTGCTACGCGCGGCCAGCAGATGTGGCGCCTGCGGATCGCCAATGGCGCCAATCGCTTCACTCGCCGAGGCTGCGCTCAAGCCTGGGGCAAAAGCGCTCAGATCATGCAGATTGACCGCCGAATCGCTGGCTGCAGCCGCCGGCGTTGCCGCGCTGATATCCGCCACATGCGGATAACGACCATCCCAGCCTGGCGTGATGCGGAGGATGCGCTGATCCAAGGGCGGATGGGTGGCCAGCATGCCGTCCAGCGCCTGGCGGACGCCGGCGGCAAAGTACATATGGCTGAACTCGGCAGCATGCCCGGCCTGCAGCTGCGAGCCATACAGGTTGCCGCCGATCTTCTTCAAAGCCCCGGCGATGCTGTCCGGGTTGCGGGTGTACTGCACCGCCGAGGCATCGGCAAGAAACTCGCGCTGGCGGCTTACGGCGGCCTTGATCAGATTGCCGAAAAAGGTCCCGGCATAGCCCAGCACCCAAAGCGTGACGCCAATGGCGAGCACGATCGCCACCGAGTTATCGCGACTGGAACGGCTCCCACGCCCACTGCTGCGCAGCAGAAAACCGCCAATCAGGCCGAGCAGCAGAATGCCGTGCAGCACCGAAACCAGACGCGTGTTGAGGCGCATATCGCCGTGGAAGATATGGCTGAATTCATGGGCAATCACGCCCTGCAATTCATCGCGACTGAGCTGGCAGATCGCGCCACGGGTAATCCCGATCACCGCATCCTGCGGCGTCAGGCCAGCGGCAAAGGCGTTGATTCCGGCATCATCGAGCACATACACCGGCGGCACCGAGGTGCCGGAGGCCAGGGCCATTTCCTCCACCACATTGAGCAGCCGCCGTTCTTCGAGGTTTTGTGGCGACAGGTTGATCAAGCGCCCACCCAACCGTTCGGCAATCGCCTGGCCGCCACGGCTCAGCTGCAGCTGCTTGTACAGACTGCCCAGCAGCACCACACCGATCACCGCCAACGCGACGCAACCCACCAGTGGCCAACTGGGCAATACGCTGTTCGGCGTATCACTGGCCAACCACAGCGAGCTGTGACTCTGACCAAAGAGCTGCCAGACCAACCCCAGCACCAGACTGGTCAGAGTGATCAGACTAAGCACCGCCAGCGCCATCAGAATCAGCAGACGCCCACTGTTACGCCGGGCGCGATCCTGTTGCTCGAAGAAATTCATTCCAGGGAGTCCTTAGAACGACACCTTCGGCGCTTCCTGAATCGCCGCGCTGTCGGCGAACTCCAGCAGGCTGGCGTCCTGAGCGTGGCCAAAGCTGGCGGCCAACAATACCGGCGGGAACGCCTGCTTGTAGGTGTTGTAGGCCATCACCGCATCGTTGAAGGCCTGGCGGGCGAAGGCCACCTTGTTCTCGGTGCTGCTCAGCTCTTCACTGAGCTGCTGCATATTCGCCGAGGCCTTGAGGTCCGGGTAAGCCTCAAGCGTGACATTCAGGCGGCCCAGGGCACTGTTCAGCAGCCCTTCCGCACCGCCCAGCTGCGCCATGCTCTGCGCATTGCCCGGCTGCGCCGCCGCGGCCTTAAGCCCGGTCACCGCGTTATTGCGCGCGGCAATCACCGCCTCCAGGGTTTCCCGCTCGTGAGACATATAGCCCTTGGCGGTTTCCACCAGATTGGGGATCAGGTCATAACGGCGCTTGAGCTGCACCTCGATCTGCGCAAAGGCGTTCTGAAAGCGGTTACGCAGGGTCACCAGCTGGTTGTAGATGCCAATCACGTAAAAGATCAGCGCGGCGACAACCGCCAGGAAAATCATCGTGGAGATGGACATGGGGGAAATCCTTATCGCATGCGGGAGAGAAGCAGATGGTAGCGGAAAACGGCTGAAGGAAATGCTCACCGGCGCACCCTGACAACACGCCTGGGGCAGCGGCGGCCGCAAAGGCAACTTATGCAGCGTCATACCGACTCGCTATGGAGGAAAAAACCTTGGCAAAATAGACCGACCGGTCTATATATTTACCTCATGAAAAAGACCTCAACCCGCGACAAACTGATTCACGCCATGGCCGACTCCCTGCAACGCAAGGGGCTGCACGGCGTTGGCCTGAGTGAGCTGCTGGAAATTGCTGGGGCGCCCAAGGGCAGCCTCTATCACCACTTCCCTGGCGGCAAAAGCGAGCTGGCGGTGGCGGCTATCGACCATATCAGCCGGCATATCGATAGCCTGTTCACCCAGCTTTTTACCCAGCAGCCGGACCCGCTCAAGGCGCTGCACAACTGGTTGCAAGGTGCACTGCAACAGCTGGAGAACAGCCAGTTCGAACGCGGTTGCCCGCTGGCCACCATCGCCCTGGAAAGCGGCCCGGAAGATGTGGAGATTCGCGCCGCCCTGCAACGCAGTTTTGCCGCCGTGCGCCAGGCACTGAGCCAGCAATTGCATGCCTACGGCTACCCCAGCGAGCAGGCGGATAACCTCGCTGCGCTGTTTGTCGCGCTGTATGAAGGCGGGCTGCTGCAAGCCCGCGTGGCCGGCAGCAGCGAGCCGCTCAAGCGCGCCGCCACTGCCCTGTTCAACCTGACCCGCGAACAGTTTCCGGGAGGAGTCCGCCCATGAGCCTCAATACCCCAGCCATCCTTAGCGAAAGCGTGCAGCTGCCGGCACTTGACGGTTATCCGCTGACCGCCACGCTGTATCACGCCCCCGAGCCGATCGCGCAGCTAGTGATTGCCGGCGCCACCGGCGTGCCCCAGGGTTTCTACCGACGCTTTGCCGAGTACGCAGCACAGCGCGGTTACAGCACCCTGACTCTGGATTACCGCGGTATCGGACAATCGAAACCGGCCAGCCTGCGCGGCTTTGCCATGGATTATCTGGACTGGGCGCACCTCGACCTGGCGGCCGCCGTCGACCAGCACCGTCACTCGCAGCGACCGCTGTATATGGTCGGCCACTCCTTTGGCGGGCATGCCTTCGGCCTGCTGCCGAACCATGATCAAGTCCAGGGTTTCTACACCTTCGGCACCGGGGCCGGCTGGCACGGCTGGATGCCCAAGGCCGAGCAGTTGCGCGTGCTGACCATGTGGCGGCTGATCGGCCCACTGCTGACCCGCTACAAGGGCTATCTGGCCTGGAGCAAGCTGGGCATGGGCGAGGACTTGCCGCTGGGTGTGTACAAACAGTGGAAGCGCTGGTGCGGCTACCCACGCTACTTCTTTGAAGACCCGCAGATGCCGGAACTGGCGGAGCGTTTTGCTCAGATCAGCACGCCGATCATTGCCGCCAATGCCCTGGACGACCTGTGGGCCCCGCCCGCCTCGCGCGACGCCTTTATGGCGGCATACAGCGCCGCGCCCTATCAAGCGCGCACCATCGATTCAACCTCAGGCATCGGTGCCATCGGTCATATGGGCTACTTCCGCCCGGCGGCGCAGACGCTGTGGGATGAAACGCTGAACTGGTTTGCCGAATTACAGGCGCAGCGCCAGGCCGCCTGAACATCCCACAACAAAGGAGGTTTCGCTGATGAGCATGATCGCGCCAGGGTTTACCCCGCTGTTTAGAAGCAGCCCCTTTCTTGACCTACTGGGACCGATCTACAACCAGCGCAGCAACACAGGCCTGGTGATTGGCCTGCGCGCCGAAGAGAAACACTGCAATGCACGCGGGCTGGTGCATGGCGGCGTACTCAGCAGCCTGGCCGACGTGGCCCTGGGCTACAACAGCGCCTTCGCCCAAGAGCCGCCCACGCCCATAGTCACCAGCAGCCTGACCATCGACTACGCCGGCACCGCCAAACTTGGTGATTGGATAAGCATCGAAACCGATGTGCAGAAGGTCGGCAAAAGCCTGGCGTTTGCCAATTGCTACTTTGTGGTCGAGACCGTGCGTATCGCCCGCGCCAGCGCGGTATTTAGCGTGATCACGCGATAGCTTCGGTAGGTCGAGAAGGGTTATGCGGTTTGGCGAAGCCCCAGAGGGGTGAAGCGCATGGATGCGCTGAGCACAAAAAATCATCTGGAATGATTTTTAACATCGCGCAGCGATGGCCCGAAGGGTGGCTGCCATGGATGGCAGGCTATAAAAAAGAAAACCCCGCATTGCGGGGCCTTTGCAGACTGTTTGCTGACATCCTTGATCTGCTTGCCATCCTGGCAGCTGTCCCACGTATCCCTGTTGCTAAAGTGCGCTTCCTGCGCGACGTCCATGGAAGAAGATTAGCCATCGTCCGCTACCGGGCATAGTGGCGATCTGCAGCACGCCGTGTAAGCCAAAGCCTACAGCGAACTTTTCCGAGGAAAACCGAGCAAACGCTCGGCTTTATTTTGTGACGCAGGTCTTGTTAGACTCGATCTTGTCTTACAAAAACAACAGACCCCGTCAACGGCGGTCATGGGGCCACACATGCGCTCATTGCTTCTTGCCATCGGTTGCCTAGCAGCCAGTATCAGCTTACCCACACTGGCTAACGGGCAAAGCCAGCTTTCCGACCCTAAAGCCGCTTTACAACTGTTCTGGAGCCAACTTTATGGCCAGGGCGGTAGCACGCTGTATTGCGGTAAAGAGTTCACCGAGGAAAGCGGCCAGCTCAAAGCCAGTGCGATCTACAGCAGCAAACAGCTGAAAAGCGCGCTGCGCTGCATAACCGATCGCCAGTGCGGGATCATGAACCCGCGCTACGTCTATATGGCATCCGACCTGCACAACCTCTACCCGGCCATGACCCGCGTGGAACTGGTGCGGCGCAATGCGCAGTTCGGCGAGCTGGATGACAGCGTGCCGAGCAAGTTCGCCGATATCGGCTGCGATATGAAAACCAGTTTCCAGCTGGTCGAGCCACGCGACGAAGCCAAGGGCAACGTGGCCCGGGCGATTTTTTATATGCATGTCGAATACGACCTGCCCATCGTCGGCCAGGTGCAGATGTACAAGAAGTGGCACCAGATGGACCCGCCTGATGCCGAGGAAAAGGCGCGCAACGACAAGATCGCCAGCCTGCAAGGCACCCGCAACCGCTTTATCGACAACCCCGAACTGGTCGAGCAGCAGATCAATAACTGATCGATTTTAGCGGCGTGGTTTGTGTGAGGAACGCAGCTTATAGCGATCGCCCGGATGGATCAGCCGGGCGTAGCTGATCAGATGCTCATCCGACCAGGTTCGACGAATCACGCTCAGGCATGGCGCGGCCACTTCGATAGCCAGCCAGTCGGCCACCTGCTGATCCACCAGCACTGCCTCGACCACATGCTCGACATCGGAGATCGGGCAGCTGCTGACCAGCACCTCGTTGGGCGTCTGCCGGGAAAAATCACTGTCCAGGTAATGCGGCACCCAGCGCGGGTTGACGAAGCGGTCTTCCAGCTGGATCGGCACGCCATCCTCGCGGTGCACCAGGATGCTGTGAAACACCTCCGCGCCCAGACGCAGGCCCAGACGCAGCGCCACCTCATCATCCGCCGCCAACGCCTCACAGCGAATGATGTCGTTGCTGTAGGCATGCCCACGGCCGCGCACTTCATTGGCGATGTTCAGCACTTCATGCAGCGATGATTCGGCCTTGCGATCAGTGACAAAGGTGCCCAGGCCCGCCTGGCGCAGCAGGTAGCCCTTCTGTACCAGGTCGCGAATGGCCTTGTTGGCCGTCATCCGGCTGACCCCGAAATCCCGCGCCAACTGCTCTTCCGGCGGAATCTGATGATTGACCGGGTAAGCGCCGCTGTGGATGCGCTCCAGCAGGAACGCTTCAATCGCCTTGTAGCGCGGGGTTGTACTGCTCACAGCGGCTCCTTGGGTGGTTACCCGATGCGCGGATAATAACCGGCTTACCTGCCCTCTCCCACCATGGAGAGGGGTGCAACGGCTTACGCCAGCGACGGCAATACCCCGCTCGGCAACAACGGGGTCAGCACCCGCTCGGCGAGCAGGGCATTGGCGGCCTCGATATCCGGAGCAAAGAAGCGGTCTTCCACGTAATACGGCACCTGCGCGCGCAGGGCCTGACGCGCCTGTTCGAGCAGCGGTGAGCTCTTCAGCCCTTCGCGGAAATCCAGGCCCTGGCAGGCGCCCAGCCATTCGATGGCCAGCACGCCACGGGTGTTGGCGGCCATTTCCCACAGACGCTTGCCAGCAGCCGGGGCCATGGACACATGGTCTTCCTGATTCGCCGAGGTCGGCAGACTGTCGACGCTGTGCGGATGGGCCAGCGCCTTGTTCTCGCTGGCCAATGCGGCAGCAGTAACCTGGGCGATCATAAAGCCGGAATTGACCCCGCCATTGGCCACCAGAAACGGCGGCAATTGCGACATATGCTTGTCCATCATCAGCGAGGTGCGTCGCTCGGAAAGCGCACCGATTTCGGCGATGGCCAGGGCGATATTGTCGGCGGCCATGGCCACCGGCTCGGCGTGGAAGTTACCACCGGAAATCACCTCGCCTTCGGCGGCGAACACCAGCGGGTTATCCGACACCGCGTTGGCTTCTACCGCCAGTACCTCGGCGGCCTGACGCAGCTGAGTCAGGCAGGCGCCCATGACCTGCGGCTGACAGCGCAGCGAGTACGGGTCCTGCACCTTGTCGCAGGCTTCGTGGGAGCGGCCGACTTCGCTGCTCTCACCGAGCAGATGACGATAAACCGCCGCCACATCGATCTGCCCACGTTGACCACGCGCTGCATGGATGCGCGCATCGAACGGCGCACGCGAGCCCAGTGCAGCCTCGACAGTCAGGCCGCCGCAAACGGTGGCCGCAGCAAACAGATCCTCGGCCTCGAACAACCCGCGCAAGGCGTAGGCGGTGGACACCTGGGTGCCGTTAAGCAGCGCCAGCCCTTCTTTTGCGGCCAGGGTCATCGGCTGCAAACCGGCGATGGCCAATGCCTCGGTTGCCGGCAGCCACTCACCGCGGTACCGCGCCTGGCTTTCACCGAGCAGCACCAGCGACATATGCGCCAGCGGCGCGAGGTCGCCAGACGCTCCGACCGAGCCCTTGAGCGGAATATGCGGATAGACCTCGGCATTGATCAGGGCGATCAGCGCCTCGATCACCTGGCGGCGAATGCCAGAGAAACCGCGCGCCAGGCTGTTGACCTTGAGCAGCATGATCAGCCGCACCATGGCGTCATCCAGCGGCGCACCGATACCGGCGGCATGCGACAGCACCAGCGAGCGCTGCAGTTTTTCCAGATCATCATTGGCGATGCGGGTCGAGGCCAGCAGGCCGAAACCGGTATTGATGCCGTAAGCGGTACGGCCTTCAGCAATGATGCCGTTGACGCAGGCAACACTGGCTTCGATGGCCGGATAGGCCGACGCAGCCAGGCTCACGCGCAGGGGTGCCTGGTAGGCGGCGCGCAGTTGGGCCAGGGTCAACTGGCCAGGGGTAACTTCGATAGTCGACATGACTGGGTAGCCTCAGGATTCGAACTGGGGAAGCAGCTCACGCAGCGCTTCCAGGTTTGTTTGATTGCGCAGCACCTCATAGGTGGCACGTACATCCAGATGCAGCGGGTGCTCCTCCTCGTAGAAGGCCACATGCTCGCGCAGTAACTGCCAGGCACGCCCGGTGCCCTGGCCAAAGGGTCGGTCCTCGATAAAGTCGAAGGCCTGGCCGGCAAGCAGGTACTCGATGGCCAGCACATGCAAGGCATTATCCAGGGCCTTATCCAGTTTCAGGGCCGCGCTTTCGCCCAGGCTCAGATGGTCTTCTTGCAGCCCGGAGGTGAGGAAGTTGTCGGTAACCGCCGGCAGCGCCAGGCGCTTGTTGTCCGCCACCAATGACGCCGCGCTGTACTGGACGATCATCATCCCCGATTTGACGCCGCTGCCGTGGGTCAGAAACGGCGGCAACTTGTTCGCTTGCGGGGTGACCAGACGGAAGCTGCGCCGCTCGGAAATACTGCTCCACTCGCAGACGGCAATCGCCAGCAGGTCACAGGCCATCGCCACCGACTCGCCGTGGGGGTTGGCCTGGGAAATTACCCGATAGGTGCCGTTCTCCTTGACCACCAGCGGGTTGTCGGTCGCCGAGTTGAGTTCGCCGGCAATCTGCTGGGCCGCGTGTTGCAGCTGATCGCGGCAGGCACCCTGCACCTGGGGGATTGAACGCACACTCAAGGCATCCTGCAGGTGTTCACCCTGGCAACGCTCAATCACCCGGCTGCCCTGTAGCAGATGACGCAGATTGCTCGCGCTTTGCTGCATGCCCACGTGGGCTTTGCGCTGGATCGCCGCCACACTGATGGCATCCAGCTGCCCGCCAAGTGCCTCGAAACTCATGGCCGCAATGATATCGGCCCAATCGGCCAGCGCGCTGGCGTCGGCCAGGGTCAGGCAGGCCAGTCCGGTCATTGCCGGCGTGCCATTGACCAGGCACAAGCCATCCTTCGCGCCCAGCGCAACGCTGGCCATGCCCACGGCCTCAAGCGCCGCCTGAGCCATAACCCGCTGACCGCGAAACTCGACCTCACCCTGCCCCAGCAACGCCAGGCCAATGTGCGCCATATGCGAGAGGTAGCCGACCGAGCCCTGCGCCGGCACCAACGGCACGATGTCGTGGTTGAGCAGGTTCAACAGGCCTTCCACCACCTGCGGGCTGACGCCCGAATAGCCGTGGCTGTAATTGACCACCGCACAGCAGATGATCGCCCGCACCTGCTCGGCGCGCAGCGGCGCACCAATGCCGCAGGCATGGCTCATCAGGGTGTGGCGGGATAGCTTCTGCAGCTCGCTCGGCGCCAGCACCACATGGCACAGCGCGCCCAAGCCGGTGTTGATGCCGTAATGCGGCTTGCTTGAGCCGGCGATGGCGAGGATCGCCGCACGGGCCTCCTGCACCCGCGACCAGGCTTGCGTCGACAGCTTTAGCGGACGGCGATCACGGGCCACCGCGACCACGTCCTGCCAGGCGATAGGGCCATCGCCAATCAGCACTGCCTCGGCCGGCTTACTCATGGACCGCTCCCGCCAGCCGCTCTTGCGCCTCGGGTTGCTCGCTGACCGGCTCGCCCCTGTTGAAGACAAACACCCGGGCCGCTGAAGCGACAATCAGAATGAACACAAACAGCACGGTGAAGCCACCCGCCGCCGCCAGGTACTTGATCCCTTCGACACCCTGGGCGCCGCCACCGAAGGCCACCATGATGTAGGCAATGGCGGCGATGGAAACGCCCCAGATGACCTTCTGCCGCTTCGGCGACTCTTCATCCGCACGGATGTCGTGGGTGCAGATCGAGGCGATGGTCGAGGTCATGGAGTCCGCAGCGGTGGCGAAGGAAATGATCAGGGTAAAGATTGCCAGCGGCACCAGAATCACGGCCAGCGGCAGGTTCTGCAGGAAGCCCCAGAGCCCGGAGACCGCGCCGTTCTCGGTGACGATACGCACCAGGTCAAGGGTGCCGTCCATCTGCCACTTGATCGCCGAGCCACCCCAGATGGCGAACCAGACGATGCCGAATACCGACGGCAGCACCCAATTGATGATCAGAAACTCACGCAGGGTACGGCCGTAGGAAATACGCGCGAGGAACAGCCCCATCAGCGGCGCGTAGGCGATCCAGATCGACCAGTCGTACATCGTCCACCAGGTCACCAGGGCCTCACCGCCGGACTCCTTGGTGTCGAACGACCAGAGGAAGAAGTTGTTCAGCCAGTAACCCAGCGCGGTGGTCGACAGGCTGAAGATGTAGCTGATCGGGCCGATGATCAGCAACACGATCACGAAGGCGTAGAAGATGTAGGCGTTAACCGAGGAAAGAAACTGGATACCGCGCTTGAGCCCCGACAGGGCGGAGGCGATAAACACCACGGAGATAATCAACGTCAGCACCAGCCAAGTCGTCGGCGTCGAGCTGATGCCGTACTGTGACTCGATACCCGAACCGATCAGCGCCAGCCCGGCGCCCAGCGAGGAAGCCAGACCGAGGGCGATGGCCAGCACTGCCACCACGTTGATCAGCGACTTGACCCACGGCCGCTCGCCATAACGGCCGATCACCGGCGCCAGGGCCGAGGAGATGGAGAACGCCTGTTTCCGGTTGTAGTGCATATAACCGATCATCAGGCCCACTACCGAATACATGGCGTAGGGGATAAAGCTCCAGTTATGGAAGCTGCGCGCCAGGGCGAAGACCGCCGCCTCGGCACTGCCGGCGGCGAAGGATTGGTTGCCGATTTCGCCGTAGACATTGCCCAGGTAGATGATCGGCTCATTCACCGAATAGGTGACCACACCCGTGGCGATTCCGCCCGTCAGCGCCATGGCGAAGGTCGAAGCCATGGAAAACGCCGGCTTGGCATGTGCCCCGCCCAGGCGAATATCACCGGCCTTGGAACAGAAGATATAAGCGGTCACCGCCAACGCCGAAAACGCCAGCAGCTGATACAGCCAGGCGAAGTCGGACAGGGAGAAATAGAAGATTTTCTTGGCCACGCTGACCAGCGCCGCGTTGTCGACCAGCCCGACGATTACGGCGAGAAGAATGATGGTAAATGCGGGGATAAAGACCCCTGCATTCAGGCGCTTACGGCTACTTGTATTCATTATTGCCTGCCCTCTGCAAACTACACTCGGTAGAAACACAGGTTCGGCGCGAGCCTCTGCTCGCCGCGCCGAACCCGCTCTTTCAGCTCATGGTTAACGACCACCCAGCATGGGCAGGTCCAGGCCCTGCTCGCGGGCACAATCGGCGGCGATCTGATAACCGGCATCGGCGTGACGCATTACCCCGGTGCCCGGGTCGTTGCGCAGCACGCGGCCAAGGCGGGCGTGGGCTTCTGGCGTGCCATCGGCGACGATCACCACACCGGAGTGCTGCGAATAGCCCATACCGACGCCGCCACCATGGTGCAGCGACACCCAGGTCGCGCCGCCTGCGGTATTCAGCAGGGCGTTGAGCAGCGGCCAGTCGGATACGGCGTCGGAGCCGTCCTGCATGGACTCGGTTTCACGGTTGGGGCTGGCCACCGAGCCGGAATCGAGGTGGTCGCGGCCAATCACGATCGGCGCTTTCAGCTCGCCGCTGGCGACCATGTCGTTGAAGGCTTGAGCCAGGCGTGCGCGGTCTTTCAGGCCGACCCAGCAGATACGTGCTGGCAGGCCCTGGAAGCTGATGCGCTCGCGGGCCATATCCAGCCAGTTGTGCAGGTGGGCGTCGTCCGGGATCAGTTCCTTGACCTTGGCATCGGTCTTGTAGATGTCCTCAGGGTCGCCGGACAGCGCCACCCAGCGGAACGGGCCGATGCCCTGGCAGAACAGCGGACGGATATAGGCCGGGACGAAACCGGGGAAGTCGAAGGCGTTATCGACGCCCTCCTGCAGAGCCATCTGGCGGATATTGTTGCCGTAATCGAACGTCGGCACGCCCATCTGCTGGAAGGCCAGCATGGCGCGTACATGCACGGCCATGGACTGCTTGGCGGCCTTGACCACCACGGCCTCCTCGGTTTTGCCGCGGGCCACGTATTCGTCCCAGCTCCAGCCGGCCGGCAGGTAGCCGTGACGCGGGTCGTGGGCGCTGGTCTGGTCGGTGACCATATCCGGGCGCACACCGCGGCGTACCAGTTCCGGGAGGATCTCCGCAGCGTTGCCGCAGAGGGCAATGGACACCGCCTTGCCTTCGCTGCAGTACTTGTCGATACGCGCCAGGGCGTCGTCCAGATCGCTGGCCTGCTCGTCGACATAACGGGTTTTCAGGCGGAAATCGATACGGCTCTGCTGGCACTCGATATTCAGCGAGCAGGCGCCGGCCAGGGTCGCGGCCAGTGGTTGCGCGCCGCCCATGCCGCCGAGGCCGGCAGTCAGTACCCAACGGCCCTTGAGGTTGCCGCCGTAATGCTGGCGACCGGCTTCGACGAAGGTTTCATAGGTGCCCTGGACGATGCCCTGGCTGCCGATATAGATCCAGCTGCCAGCGGTCATCTGGCCGTACATGGCCAGCCCCTTGGCATCCAGTTCGTTGAAGTGCTCCCAGGTGGCCCAGTGCGGCACCAGGTTGGAGTTGGCCAGCAGCACGCGTGGCGCGTCCTTGTGCGTTTCAAACACGCCAACCGGCTTGCCGGATTGAATCAGCAGGGTCTGGTTGTCTTCCAGACGGGTCAGCACTTCGACGATCTTGTCGTAGCACTCCCAGTTGCGTGCGGCGCGGCCGATGCCGCCATACACCACCAGTTCCTTGGGGTTCTCAGCCACTTCCGGGTCGAGGTTGTTCATCAGCATGCGCAGGGGCGCTTCGGTCAGCCAGCTCTTGGCGGTCAGCGTAGTGCCACGGGCGGCGCGGATTTCGGTGTCACGGAAAAGGCTCATAGCAAGCTCCTTATCAACAGATCGTTAGGTGCGGGCGGCTTACAGCCAGCCCATGTAGAGCGCCAGGTAGCCCAGCGGAATGCTGAACAACAGGCTTAAGAACGTGCGTTGCAGCCAGACCAGCAACAGGTCGCGCAGACGCAGGGGAATTCGCGTGGCCAGCACGCAGGGAATCGAGGCAGAGAGAAACAGCACGCTGCTCACCGAGACGATGGCGGTGACGAACTTGACCAGCACGTCGGCGTCTTTCAGCAACATGGCTGGCAGGAACATCTCCGCCAGGCCTGAGGAAATGGCGCGGGCCACCTGCATCGGCTCATTCAGGCCAAACAGCCAGGTCAGCGGGTAGAACAGCACACCGAGGGCATCGAACAGCGGGGTGTATTTGGCGGCGAGCAAACCGAGCAGGCCGACGGCGAGGATGCTCGGCAGGATGGCGGCGGTCATGCGCAGGCCATCGACAAAGGTCTCGCGCAACGCACTAAGCAACGAGGGCGCACTGGCGGCTTGGCTCAGCCCGGCACGCCAGGCGCTGCCGATACGGCTTTCGCCTGCTTGCAGCTGTGGCTCCGGACGACTTTCAGTAGGTAGACGTGACAGCGGGTAGATACGCGCGCTGACGGCAGTAACGGCAAAGGTCACCAGCATCGCGCTCCAGAAATACAGGTTCCAGACCTCCATCAGGCCCAGGGTCTTGGCGATGATCACCATAAAAGGCGCCGACACCGTAGAGAAGCCGGTGGCGATAATCGCCGCCTCACGCACGCTGTAGTGGCCCTGCTGGTACATGCGATCGGTGATCAAAAGTCCCACCGAGTAGCTACCCACGAACGAGGCCACGGCATCGATTGCCGACTTGCCCGGCGTGCGCCAGATCGGTCGCATCACCGGCTGCATCAGCACGCCGACCAATTCGAGCAGGCCGAAGCCGATCAGAAAAACCAGCGCCAGCGCACCCAGCGGCACGATCAGCGCCAGGCTGAGTACCAGCTTGTCGAACAGAAACGGCAGCATGCCCGGCTGATACAGCGCTTCAGGCCCGACACGGAATAGATAGGCCACGCCGATCAGCAGGCCGAGCACCTTGAGTACGCTGAACACGGTGCGCGTCAGATCGCCGCGCCAGCTGCCGCTAAGCCAGGGCTGCAGTGCGCCGTAGAGCATAAACAGCATGGCAATAGTGATCACCAGCGGCCGCGCATGGGTTTGCAGGGCGCTGGCGGCATGGTCGAGAAGGATGGTCGAGCGCCCGCCGATTTCGAAGGGTACGAAAAACAGCAACAGGCCAATCAGGCTGTAGCCGAGCAGCCGGACCAGGGCGCGGCCCTTGGACACGCTGGCAAAAGCCGTGAGCTGTTCAGACATGACGGCTCTCCGCGCGCAACAAACGGGGTGCCGGGCTGCCGCCGTGGCGGTGCTGGGTGAAGGGTGTCATCTGTGCATTCCTCTGTATTTATTGTTGTCAGGGAAGTGGCCAAGTAGCGCTTAGCCGGTCAGGGTCAACAGGTGAATCAGCCGCGCCGCGACCTTGGCGGTGCGGCTGTCGATATCGTGTTCGGGGTTGAGTTCGGCCAGGTCCATCAGGCGCAGCTTGCCGCTGTCGCGCACGGTTTCCAGCAGCGGCTCAAGCAGCGCCAGCGGCACGCCACGCGCTGCCGGGGCGCTGACGCCCGGTGCTTCGCAGGCGGGCAGCACGTCGATATCGATGGTCAGGTAGATCGCATCGCAACCGGCGACAAAGGCCGACAGTTCGGCACTGATAGCCGCCAGGCTGCCTTCGCGGATCTCGCGGTCTTCACGCACCAGCACGTTCAATTCGGCGGCGCGCTGGAATAAGGCGCGGGTGTTGCTCGCCCGGCTGACGCCGAGGCAGGCATAGGCGAACGGCCAGCCGCGTGCGGCGCACTGCTCGGCAATCTGCGCGAACGGCGTGCCGGAGGAGCGGGCGTGAGCCGGGTCGCGCAGATCAAAATGCGCATCGAAATTGATAATGCCGATCCGAGGTTTGCCACCAGCTAAGTGTTCGGCAATACCCTGCCAGCTGCCGAAGGCCACCTCATGGCCGCCACCCAGAACGATGGGCAGATGCCCGGCATCCAGCAGCGCGCAGACGTTGTGGCCGAGACGCGCCTGAGCGCTTTCCAGATCGCCATCGGCGCACAGCACATCACCGGCGTCATAGGCCGCGCCCTGGCGATGCCAGGCCAGGTTGGCCAACGCCTTGCGTATCGCCAGCGGACCATTTACCGCGCCAACGCGGCCATGATTGCGGCGCACGCCTTCGTCGCTGGCGAAACCGAGCAGGGCGACGCCAGGCTGGCTGTCCGCGCTCAGGGCCTGAATGCGCTGATGCCAGCGCGGGCTGTCGGCTTCCGGGTCGACGCGGCCCTGCCAGAGGTCCATGGAGTTGCGATCAGCGTGCATGGGTATTGGCCTCTTTGCTGTAGCTAATGACGCCGCTGAAGATGCGCTGACGCAGCCGGCCCGGCTGGACTGCATAGGCCAACTCGGCAGGTTGCTGCACATCCCACAGGCACAGATCGGCGGGGGCCCCAACCNTCGATCCSCCCCCGGKCAGGGCGGSCGMGGGCGCGGGCGGCMTGGGGGGGCATACCSGCCMGGGSYTCGCGCGGGGGCAAACGGRAMAGGGGGCAGGSCTGGGTWAGGGGCAGGGGGGGGAANGCAGGGCGCAGGGGGGCGGGGGCGGCAGCCTCGGTCATCCCCAGGAGGGGGCGGCCGAGGGCGCGGGCGAAATGGGTGGTGGTACCGTCGAGGGC
>NZ_JBNXUH010000088.1:0-103 GCF_050563605.1 Pseudomonas peli
GGACTACGCCCTGCTGATGGGCTCGGTACTGGTGTTCGGCGTGCTCGCTGGGGTGATGGTGCTGACCCTGTCTCTTATACACATCTCCCGAGCCCACGAGACG
>NZ_JBNXUH010000014.1:0-73 GCF_050563605.1 Pseudomonas peli
CGCTCTAGCCGCGAGTTCTAACAGCAAAGTCCCGGCTAAAGCACCTCCCACGTTTCCACTGCTCTACCCCTGC
>NZ_JBNXUH010000014.1:130-68976 GCF_050563605.1 Pseudomonas peli
GGGCTTTAGCCGCGAGTTTTAACAGCAAAGTCGCGGCTAAAGCCCCTCCCACGGTTCACCTGATCTACCGGTACACCCATGACTGATGCACGCTCCCCTTCCCTGCTCGATGCCCTGCTGCCGATTGGCGTGCTGGTATTGCTGCTGGGCCTTTCCGTTTACCTGTATGGCGACAGCTCCTCCAGCGGGCCGAACCAGATCGCGCTGATGAGCGCCGCCTTTGTCGCCGGCCTGGTCGGCCTGAAGAATGGCCTGCAGTGGGCGCAGATCGAGGAAGGCATCCTCGCTGGCATCCATATGGCGATGAAGGCCAACCTGATTCTGCTGGCGGTCGGCGCGCTGATCGGCACCTGGATTCTCGCCGGCACCGTGCCGACCATGATCTGGCTGGGCCTCAAGCTGATTTCCGCAGAATATTTCTACGTCACCAGCTGCCTGATCTGCGCACTCACCGCGCTATCCATCGGCAGCTCCTGGACCGTAGCCGGCACCCTGGGCATCGGCCTGATGGGCGTGGCCGCCGGTTTGGGCCTGGACCCGGCGATTACCGCTGGGGCGATCATTTCCGGCGCCTACTTTGGCGACAAGCTCTCGCCGCTGTCGGATACCACCAACCTGGCGCCCGCCGCTGCCGGGGCCGAGTTGTTTGCGCATATCCGCCTGATGCTGCGCACCACGGTGCCGGTGCTAGGCATTGCCCTGGTGCTGTTCTTTATCCTCGGCCAGCGCGCCGATGGTAGCCATGACACCGCGCGTATTGCCGAGGTGCTGCAGGCGCTGGAAAGTCAGTTCAGCCTGGGCTGGCATCTGCTGCTGCCAGTGGCGCTGCTGCTGTTTCTCGCGGTGCGCCAGTGGGCGGCCTTTCCGGCGGTGTTTGTCGCCGCGCTGCTCGGCGGCGTGTTCGCCGTGGTCTTTCAGCCCGAGGTGATGGCGCGCCTGGCTGACCCGGCGGCCGGCAACCTGGCGCCGCTGAAAACCGTGTGGACCGCGCTGTTCGCCGGCTATGAATCCAGCAGCGGCAACCCGGCGCTGGACGGCCTGCTGTCCAAGGGCGGCATGGCTAGCATGCTCACCACGGTGTGGCTGATCATCTGCGCCATGTGCTTTGGCGGCGTACTGGAAAAGCTCGGCCTGCTCCAGCGCCTGCTGCAAAGCACCCTGCACCTGGCGAAAAGCACCAGCAGCCTGATCGCCAGCACCATTGCCACCACCATCGGCACCAATATCATCACCGCCGACCAGTACATCGCCCTGGTACTGCCGGGCCGCATGTACCGCGCCGAGTATGAAAAACGCGGGCTGGCGCCGGTCAATCTGTCGCGCGCCCTGGAGGACGGAGGCACCCTGACCTCGGTACTGGTACCGTGGAACACCTGCGGCGCCTATATGGCCGCCACTCTGGGCGTGGCGACCCTGAGTTACCTGCCGTACTGCTTCTTCAACCTGCTGATGCCGCTGTTGGCCATCTGCCTGGCGTTTATCTTCCCGCCACAGCCCGTCATGCCGGCCAGCGCCGAACGCGACGACCTGTCGCAGGCTTGACCCCACAGCCGCCCGCAGCTGCGCATAACCGCGCCGCTGGGGCGCGGCAGCGCTAACCAATCAGTCAGAAAAACCCTGCGCAAGTCGCAGGCAGGCTCGCTGCGCGATAAATCCCCTCCCAATTTCTGAGCAATTCAGGCATCTTCGTCGACGCATCAAAAGCCTCCGGCACCTCTAATTCAATAAAAAAGCCCTGCAAATGGAATTCTGACCATGTATGCGTTGATGGCATTGATCTTTGTCCTCGGTTACCTGTGCATCGCCCTCGAACATCCCCTGAAAATCGATAAAGCCGCGTCGGCCATCCTGACTGCGGTGATTTGCTGGACCCTGCTGGTACTCGGCGCGGACAGCATTCTGCCGCTGATTGGTGCCGCCACCGCCGGGGCAAGTGGCAATGACCATCACGTCACCGAAGAGCTGCGCCATCATCTGGGCGAAATCTCCGAGATCCTGTTCTTCCTGATGGGCGCCATGACCATCGTCGAGCTGATCGACGCCCATGAAGGCTTCAAGGTCATCACCGACCGCATTCGCACCAACAAGCGCGTCACCCTGCTCTGGGTGGTGGCGCTGATCACCTTCTTCCTCTCGGCCGTACTGGACAACCTGACCACCACCATCGTCATGGTTTCGCTGCTGCGCAAACTGGTCGCCGATCAGAAAGAACGCTGGTTCTACGTCGGTATCGTGGTGATCGCCGCCAACGCCGGTGGCGCCTGGTCGCCGATCGGTGACGTAACCACCACCATGCTGTGGATCGGCAATCAGGTCACCACCAGCGGCATCATCGCCAACCTGTTTATCCCCAGCGTGGTCTGCCTGCTGGTGCCGCTGCTGGTGCTGAGTATGACCATGAAGGGCGAAATCCAACGCCCACTGCTCAGCGAATCCGATGAAGAGCGCCGCGACCCGACGACACCGTTCGAGCGCAACCTGGTGTTTATCCTGGGCATCGGCGCCCTGGTATTTGTCCCAGTGTTCAAGACCGTGACCCACCTGCCGCCGTATATGGGCATCCTGTTCGGCCTGGGCGTGCTCTGGGTGGTCACCGAAGTGATTCACCGCGGCAAGAACGACGAAGACAAGCACCCGCTGTCGGTCGTCGGCGTACTGCGACGCATCGACACCACCAGCGTGCTGTTCTTCCTCGGCATCCTGCTGGCGGTCTCCAGCCTGGCCACTGCCGGCCACCTGACCCAGGTCGCCACGCTGCTGCGTGAAAGCCTGGGCAATGTGTACGCGATCAATATCGCCATTGGCCTGCTGTCATCGGTAGTGGATAACGTGCCGCTGGTAGCCGGTGCGATGAAGATGTACCCACTGATCACTCCGGAAGCCCTGGCACTGGCCGGTGCAGACACCGCCTGGCTGAGCAACTTCCAGGTCAACGGCACCTTCTGGGAAATGCTCGCCTATTGCGCCGGCACCGGCGGCAGCTGCCTGATCATCGGCTCGGCGGCCGGTGTAGCGGCGATGGGCATGGAGAAGATCAACTTTATCTGGTACCTGAAGAAGATCAGCCTGCTGGCCTTCCTTGGTTATATCTCCGGTGCGGCCACCTATATAGCGATCGCCACCCTGAGCTGACCCTCAATCAGGCCGTGCGCCAGTGGCGCACGGCATCAAGCCAGGAACAGGACCCATGGACGTCAGTAAAACCCGCACCAGCTTCTACCGCCGTCTGTATGTCGCTTGGCTAATCGACAGCGGCGCAGCCACCAGCGTGCCGGCGCTGATGACCGCCACCGGCATGCCGCGGCGTACCGCCCAGGACACCCTGGCCGCCCTGGCCGAGCTGGATATCGACTGCGCCTTCCAGCAGGAAAGCGGCGAACGCAATAACGCCGGGCACTATGAGATTCGTGACTGGGGCGCGATCAATCCGCAGTGGATTGCCGCCAATCTGCCGCAGATCAAGGCCGTGCTTGGTTATCCCTGAACGAAACTGTCAGGCCAGGTGTAACCCGCTGCGCAGCTGATTTACTGCTATCGACAAGCACGCCGCGCCCAGCTGTGGGAAAATCCCGCGCCCCAAGCCTTAGATCCGCCTGCCATGTCCCTGCCGCCGAAACGCCCCAGCCGTAAACCTGCCGCACCACGCCCTGCCCCGAGCAAGCCCACCGGTACGCCCGATACGGCCAAGGGCCAGCTGCACCCGCGCAATCGCCACCGGGGGCGCTATGACTTTCCCGCGCTGATCAAGGCCAGCCCGGAGCTGGCGGCCTTTGTGATCATCAACCCCTACGGCAATGAGAGCATCGACTTCGCCAACCCGGCGGCGGTCAAGGTGTTCAACCGGGCGCTGCTCAAGCAGTTCTATGGCATCCAGCATTGGGATATTCCGGCGGATTATCTGTGCCCACCGATCCCCGGCCGCGCCGATTACCTGCATTACCTGGCCGACCTGCTGGCCAACAGCAATGGCGGCGAGATACCGCGCGGTGCCAAGGTGCGCGCGCTGGATATTGGCGTGGGCGCCAACTGCATCTACCCACTGCTGGGTAACCGCGAATATGCCTGGCAGTTTCTCGGCTCGGACATCGCCGCCAGTGCCATCGCCTCGGCCAAAACCATAGTGCAGGCCAACCCAGGCCTGGGCGAGGCCATTGAGCTGCGCCAGCAGAGCGACAGCACGCATATCTTCCAAGGGCTGCTGCAGCGCGATGAGCGCTTCGATCTGACCCTGTGCAACCCGCCCTTCCACGCCAGTGCGGAAGAAGCCAGCAGCGGCAGCAAGCGCAAATGGCGCAACCTCGGCAAACTCGACCCCAAGCGCAAACTGCCAGTGCTGAACTTTGGCGGCCAGTCGGCGGAGTTGTGGTGCAAGGGTGGCGAAGCGGCGTTTGTCAGCCAGCTGATCAAGGAAAGTGTCGAGGTCGGCCAGCAGGTGCTGTGGTTCAGCAGCCTGATTTCCAAGGCCGGCAACCTGCCGGGCGTTTACAGCGCACTGAAGAAGGCCGACGCGTTACAGGTACAGACGGTGGAAATGGCCCAGGGCCAGAAGCAGAGCCGCTTTGTCGCCTGGACCTTTCAGACGCCCGAACAGCAGCAGGCCTGGCGGCAGAACCGCTGGAAATAACGGCTTACCAGGGCAGCCAGCCGCCCAGCCCTAGCCACAGCCCCGCCAGGCCCATGCTGAGCAAGGTCACCGGCACGCCGCTACGGGCAAAGTCGACAAAGCTCAGCGGTACGCCCTGACGCCGCGCGCTTTCGGCGACGATCAGGTTGACCACGCTGCCGATCAGCAACAGGTTGCCTGCCAGCGTCGACATGATCGCCAGCCCCACCAGCATCGACTCGGACGCCTCGGGCTGCACGCCCAGCAGCAGAATCACGAAAGGCACATTGCCAATCAGGTTGCTGGCCAACAGCGACGCACTGGCCAGGGAAATCACTCCCTCGGGTAACAACCCCCACTCCCCTAGGCTGCTGGCCATACCGGCGACCTGCGGCAGGCTGAGCGCCGCGCCGGTGACTACAAACAGACCAGCGAACAGCAGCAACAGGTTCCAGTCGACCTTGTGCACATAGTCGCGGCTATCCACCCGCCGCGAAATCATCACCAGCGCGGCAATCAGCAGCGCAGAAACCTCCCGTGGCATGTCGGTGGAAAACAGCCCGAGCAGTACCAGGCTAGCCAGCAGCGGCTTGAGGTAACTGCGCAGACCGTAGATGCGCTCCACCGGGGTTTCTGCCTGCACCAGCGGCTTGGCCGTGCCCCAACGCTTGCGCCACTGCAGCCAGATCACCGCGTAGGTAATGGCTAACGCCGCCAGTGCCGGCGGGCCGGCAATCCAGGTGTAGGACCAGAAATCCAGGCCGCCGGCCTGGCCGATCAGGATGTTCTGCGGGTTGCCGATCAGGCTCGCAGATGAGCCGGCATTGCACGACAGCGCCAATGCCAGGAGAAACGGCCGCGGGTCGAGGCCACGGGCCAGCAGGCTATGGCACAGCAGCGGGGTCAGGACGAAGGCGACGATGTCATTGACCAGCAACGCCGACAGCACGCCGCCCAGCAGTACCACGCCCAACAGCAGCAGCGCGGGCTGCTCGGCATAGTGGCTGAGTTGCTGGTTAAGCCAGGCGTATACCCCGGAGAAGTCGAACTGCGCACTGATCAGCATCAGCGCCAGCAGCAGCAACAGCGCACCGGCATCCAGATGGCTGGCCGACTCGCTGGGTGACTGCGCGCCGCTGACCAGCAGCAATACCGCCGCGCAGCCGGCAATCCAGCTGCGATCGACGCGCAGGCCACGAATGCCCCCTGCGGCCATGCCCAGGTAGGTCAATACAAACAGAATTGAAACGACCCAGAAGGTCATGCGCCAGCCATCCCCTGTTACCCGCACGATTGCGCTGCAGCACTCTAAAGGGCCCGAGGCTGGCGGGGAACTGGCCGCCAAGAAAAAAGCACCAGGAGTGATTTTCAACGTCGCGCAGCGACGGCCAGAAGGGTGGCCGCCAGGGATGGCAGGCCATAAAAAGCCGGCGCAAAGGCCGGCTTGTTTGGCACTCGGCCAGACGCATGCAGCGCGCCTGGCCGGCAACAGGCGTATTACTTGAGCAATTCGAACAGCGCGACGTTGCCGCTCTTCTCCAGGCCGGTGACCAGGAAATGCCGACCGTTGTGTTCAACGTGAGCCAGACCTTCCGGCGCCAACAGGCCGGAACCTGCGCCTTCACCGGCGCCGATTACCTGCAGCACCTTGGGTTGCGCCGCTTGGTCCAGATCGATCAGGGCCAGGGCATCCGCACGCTCCAGGGTAGCCACCGCCAGACGCTTACCGAAGGCATCAAAACTCACCACACCTTCCGGTTCGCTGCCTTTGTTTGGGCTGCGTACATCCGGATAAACACCGGCCTGGGCGGCCATATCATCGAGCTGGCTGCCGGTGTCGCCGAGCAGCTTGCCGCTCATGGCATCGAACACGCTGACTGTGCGCCCACCACCGCTGGGCAGGCCAGCCTTGGTCTTGGCGATTTTCGGGTCGGTATCGCCTTCATCGGCGCTGATCAGGTAACGACCATCGGCGCTCACCGCCAGCGCATCGGGCTCGCGCAGGGCAAACAGCTCGGCCGCCGGTGCGTACTTGCCGTCATCGACGATATCCGCCGCATGGCGCACAGTGCCGACGCCAAACACCTTGTCCAGCTTGCCTTGCAGCACATCCACCACGGCAATCGCGTTGTTCTCTTGCAGGCTGACGAAGGCCCGCGCGCCGTCCGGGCTGAAGGTCACGTATTCCGGCTCGATATGCTCCGGGCTGGTGCCGAACGGCACTTTCAGCTCTTCGCCGTCGATCACCCGCTCCAGCAGACGCTGATGCTCGGCCTGAGTGGTGCCCTCGACACCCGCCAGGTCCGGCAGTTTGATCAGGCTGTGCTTGGCCGCTGCAACGCCGCCGCGCAGGTCGATCAGACTGATCGAGCCTTCGCCACTGCGGAAACCCTCACCGTCGCGCACATAGCCTTCGCCTTCGTTGGCCACCACGATGAAGTCACCCTTCGGCGAGAACGCCAGGCTGTCCGGCCAGATGCCGATTTCCACGGTGTTGAGCAACTTGCCATCGGCCACCGAACGCAACTCGACCCGGCCGTTTTTCAGGCCATCGCTGTTGCGGATGCACACGGCAAACAGGTCTTCGCTGGGATGGAAAATCGCCGAGGTGATTTCCCCCGTGCCTGCTGCCACCAGGTTATGCCGGGCAATGCGGTTGAGGCCCTTGGTCGGGTCCAGCTGCAGTACATCCACCAAGCCTTCGGCGCTGTTGGAGACAATCACGCGCATGCTCGAGGCCTGTGCACTGACAATTTCAGTGCCGGCGGCAAAACCGCTCTGATACAACGCCAAGGGTTTAAGCTCCAGGGCCGAGGCCAATGGAGCCAGGGCAAACAGCGCACACAGTGTAGGGATTCGCAGCACAGCAACTATCCTTATGCAAAGACACGGGGATTGGACAAATCCGCAGCAGTCTTCACGCGCGCGATGACGTTTTAATGAAACATTAATGGCGTTTTATCTGCGCCTGCGCGGTGGTATTACTGGCTTATAACCACACGTACGCGATATTCCCGGTTGTCACTAAGGGGCTTCAATGAAGTGGAAAAACCTGTTCGTCGCCTTCTGCTTGCTGCTGGGCCTGCCCGCGCAAGCCAGCGAACAGCCTGAGCTGAAGATCAGTGTCGGTGACTGGCCGCCTTATCTGTCCAGCGAGTTGAAACACAACGGGGTGATCGCCCACCTGATCAGCGACCTGCTGGCCGATGAAGGCTATCGCGTCAGTTTCCAGTTTCTGCCCTGGCCACGGGCCTATGCTGCGGCGGCTGCCGGCCGCTTCGACGGCACCGCGGTGTGGATGCACAAGGCCGAGCGCGAGGCGGATTTTCTGTTCAGCGCTCCACTGCTTGATGAAAAGTTCGTGTTCTTTCACCTGAAAAGCCTGCCCTTTGACTGGCAGCGCTTTGACGACCTCACCGGCATGACCCTCGGCGGCGGCCTGGAATACAGCTACGGCGCGGATTTCGACGCCTTTCTCGCCGAGAACAAGGTGAAGATCGAGCGCGTCTCCAACGACCAGCAGAACTTCGACAAGCTGCTCAAGGAACGCGTGGTGCTCTACCCGCAGGAGATGAACGTGGGCTACGCCGCCCTGCGCAGCCACTTCAGTACGGAGGATCAGGCCAAGATCACCCATCACCCCAAGCCGCTACTGGTCAATCTCAGCTACCTGATGCTGTCGAAAAGCCTGGAAGGCAGCCCGGCGCTGCTCGAGCGCTTCAATAAACGCCTGCAGCTCTACCGTGACAGTGGGCGTTATCAGCGTTATTTCGATGATCTACAGCAAGGCAAGTACCAGCAGGAGCCATCAGCATCAACGGCAAGCGAGTAAAGCCCGGTCTTTTATGCACAACTGACTAGAGTGTTTTAGAGGATCACATGCATACCCAGAATAAGAAGAAATGGAAGGACGGGCCCTGCAGTGGCCTGCAACCATGGCAAGGAGCCTATCGATGACCTTTCGACAGCGGCTGTACGGCCTGGTCACCAGCTGCCTGCTGCTGCCGGGTTTTGCCAGCGCAGCGGAGCCTGGCCTGAGCACGGATGAAGTACGGATCGGCATGGTCAACGCGCAGAGCGGCCCTGCGGCGGCCCTGGGTTTGGGCATGCTCAATGGCGCCCAGGCCTACTTCAAGCGCGTCAACGCCGAAGGCGGAGTGCACGGCCGACGGATCAACCTGCTCAGCCTGGACGACGGCTACGAGCCCAGCCAAACCGCCGCGCATACCCGCAGCCTGCTGAAAACCCAACAAGTGTTCGCCCTGCTCGGTTATGTCGGCACGCCCACTTCACGCGCCGCCGTGCCGCTGGCGTTGCGGGCGCAGGTGCCTTACCTGTTCCCGTTCACTGGTGCAGAATTCTTGCGTACACCGGCGAAACCTGGGGTATTCAATATTCGCGCTTCCTATATCGAGGAAACCGAGCAACTGGTCGAGCGCGTGACCCAAGACCTCAAGCTGAGCAAGATCGCCATCCTGATGCAGGACGACTCCTTCGGTGAGTCGGTCAAGGGCGGCCTTAACGGCGCCCTGCTCAAGCGCGAGCTGAAGATTCATGCGCAGGCGCGCATCCAGCGCAACTCGCTGGACGTGACTGCGGCCATCAAGGCCCTGCAGCGCACCCAACCGGAAGCGGTGTTCTTTGTCGGCACTTACAGGCAGCTGGCGGCCGTGATCAAGCAGGCGAAAGCGCTGGGCTTCAATACGCGCTTTATCAGCGTGTCGTTTATCGGCACCGAAGGCTTTATCCGCGAGGCGGGTAACGACGGCGACGGGGTCTATATAACCCAGGTGGTGCCCTCCCCGCACGACAGCTCGCTGGCTCTAGTGCAGGCCTATCAGGCCGATATGCAGCCCGCAGACTTTGACCATGCTTCGCTGGAGGGTTATATCGGCGCGGCGGTGTTTACTCAGGCGCTGCGCAAGGCCGGCGCTGAACCGACACGGGAGGCGTTTCTTGACGCGCTGGAACACCTCGAAACGGACCTGGGAGGCTTCAAGGTGGCGTTCTCTCGCAGCCAGCATCAGGGCTCCAGCGCGGTATACCTGACCCGTATCGAGAATGGCCAAGCCATACCCGTCAAGACCATGCGCTAGAGCTGCCGCGCAGTTGCGGCTTAGCGCCCGGCCAATTGCCCCTGCAGCAGATCGGCCACCGGCAGCGCCACACCGAGGCGGCTGAGGTTCCAGTAATGCCCTTCCAGCGTGCGATTGACCAGCAAGGTAGCCGGTGCCGGTTGCAAGCTGCCCAAGGCCCCCAGCACATCGGGCAACAGCCGTTGCACCTGTTCATGCAGCGGCGTGGCGGCAAAGTCCCAGTGCACACCAGGCTGCAACAGCGGCCCGAGCAAACCATGCAGCTGGCGGTACAAACCATAGGGCGTGGTGGATTTCGGCTGGCGTGTACCGAGCGCCTGGAAGGCCTTTTCCAGCTGCTCGCCGTCGCGGGCCTGCAACGCCTTGTAGGTTTGCACATAGGCCGCCAGTAGCGGCGCGGACAGCGCCTGCACGCAGCCGAAGTCATACACCACCAGCTCACCCGCCGCGGTGTAGGCGAAATTGCCCGGATGCGGATCGGCATGCAGCAGACCCAGCTCGAAGGCCTGAGCACTCAACCAGCGCACCAGGGTCAAGGCCAGCCGCTCACGCACCTCGGCACTGGCCTGGCTGACCTCGGCAAACGGTAAGCCGGCTTCCTCGCTGAGCGCCAGCACGCCGGGTCGGCAAAGGTCTTCCTGCGGTTGCGGCAGGCGCAAGCCCGGCCAATCGGCGAAATGCGCGCGAAAGTCCTGCAAGCGACGCATCTCCGCGGGGTAATCCAGCTCGGCCTCAATCACCGCCGCCAGTTCCTGATACAGGCCTTCCAGCTGCTCGGCCGGCGCGCGGAACAAGCGCCCCAGCGGTAGCAAACGGCGCAGTTGACGCAGATCCGCCTGGCAGATTTCGGCGATACCGGGATATTGCACCTTGAGCACCAGCGCCCGCCCATCCGCCGCTATAGCGCGATGCACCTGGCCGAGGGACGCGGCGGCAAAGGGATGTTCGTCGATCTGCTGAAAAAACTGCCCGAGGTCCGCGCCATACACCTGCTGCAGATGCCCGCGCAGCGCGCTGAAGGGCAAGGCCGGCACACGGTTCTGCAGCGAGGCCAACGCCAGTGCCACCGGCTCAGGAAGCACACCCTGCCACTGCGAAGCCATTTGTCCCAGTTTCAGCACCGGGCCTTTCATCTCGCCCAGCACATCGGTGAGCAGATCGCCCACCGGCTGCCAATCAATCCCGCTGCGCCCTGGTCGCAAACTCTGCCCCAACACGCTGCCACTAATACGCGTAGCGGTGCCCGCCAACGTAAGAAAACGCCCAAGCGCAGAGGCAGACGGTGGAGCGGCGGGAGACTTGGCCATACGGCAATACTCATCGAGGCGAAGCACGATCATGCGCCTGCGCTTGGCAGGCACCAAGCATTAACCGGCTCAGGGCTGAGAACGTGCCAGAAAATCCCGCACCTGCTGCTGATAGGTCACCGACTCGCGCTGACGCTCAATTTCATCCCAGATACGCGCGGCATACGCGGGGTTAGCCGCCACATAGGCATTGGACAGCATCAGGTAGTAGGCCTTCTCTTCCAGCGGCAGTTTGACCTTCTCCAACCGCGCCGCCAGCTCAGGGTTGGCCTGCAGCACAAAGTCGCCGCGCAGACTCTGCAGCGCCGCCGCTTCGATGCGTTTATGTCTAAGCATCTGCAACAGCGCCAAGGGATCGCGGCTGGTTTCATCCACCTCGGCGCCCTGGGCACGAATAAAATCGACAATCGAAAAGCCGCTCAGGGAACCAACTCGCCCGTGCAACTGGCGAAACTCCTCGCCGTTCCAGCTCACCGGGCTGCCCTTGCGCCGGTACAGGGCGTAGATAGAGGTGTGCAGGCGTTTGCGCTCATCCAGGCGACCATCGGCATCCTGCGGGTAGCGGCCAAGAAGCAGACGCTCCTCCTTGAAGCTGGAGGCAAAGGCGCCGTCATAAGTGCCTTGGGCGAGCCCGGACAGGCAGCGCTTCCAGGGCACGGCAACGAAACTGAACTGCAGCGGCAAGGCCTCGTCGACCAGACGCAGCAACTGCAGATTGAGCCCGCTGCCGTCGGTCATCACCCAGGGGTAGGAGTTTTGATCCTCATAACAGAGAGTCAAGGCCTCGGCCGAACGCGGGGCCGCATGGACATCAACAACCAGGCAATAGCAGCACAGCAGGCAGATCAACAGCTTGACCAAGTGCAATGCTCCGAGACAGAGGTAACCGCAGCTCCTGGCGGATTTAGAGACCGCTTCCTGCGCGCTAAGCCTCAGTATAGGTAGGCATGGCCAAAGCAACGCTGGCGCAGATCAATTGTCCCGCGCATTCACCGCAAAGCGCTTATCCAGGCCGCTGTAGCCCATGCCGACACCCTTGTGCACTTTCAGCTGCACGGGGATGCGCTCCTTGAGTGCCTCGACGTGGCTGATTACGCCAATCATCTTGCCGCTGGCATTGAGGTTATCCAGGGCGTCCAGAGCCACTTCCAGGGTTTCACCGTCCAATGTGCCGAAGCCTTCATCGAGAAACAGCGAGTCGATGCTGGTCTTGTGGCTAACCAGATCGGACAGCGCCAAGGCCAGGGCCAGGCTGACCAGAAAGCTCTCGCCGCCGGACAGGGTCTTGGTGTCGCGCGCTGCATCGGCCTGCCAGGTGTCGATCACCTCCAGCTCCAGTTCACCACTGCTGCGCCGCGCCAACTGGTAGCGACCATGCAGGCGCTCGAGCTGCTGATTGGCCAGGTAGACCAGATGATCCAGGGTCAGGCCCTGGGCGAACTTGCGGTATTTGGCGCCATCGGCCGAACCGATCAAGCTGTTGAGCTGCTGCCACAGGTCGTATTCACCCTGCTTGGCGCTGATCGCGGCGAACAGGCTCTGCTGACTTTGCCGGCGCGCATCATCGCCCTGTAGCTGGGCGCGGATTTCGCCCTGGCGTTCACTCAGGGCTTTGAGCTGGGCATTAAGGGCGAGCAGTTCTTCATCCAACTCCGCCAGGCTGAGCATGGTGGCCGGGCTGGCTTGTAGAGCTGCCAATTGCTGCGCGGCAGCACTGGCCAGGGCCTGAGCATCGCTCAAGGCTTTATCCAGACGCTGACGCAATTGCTGCAACGCGGCGCGCTGAACGTCATCAAGCAAAGCGGCCCGATAATCGGCCTCGGCATTAAAGGGGCTGGCAACTAGAGCGGCCGACCACTGCTGTTCGGCCTGTTGCAAGCGCGCCTGGTCACCCTGCAGACGGCTGGCCAACGCCTGACGGCTACCAGCCAACTGCTGCTGACGGCGCTGCGCCTCTTCCAGCTGAACCTGCGCCTGCTGCAAGGCTGCCTGAACATCGGCGAGCTTGCCCAAGGCCGGCTGATCGGCCAGATCCAATGCAGCCCAACGCTGCTGCCAGAGTTGGGCCCGTTGCACAGCAGCCAGCAGGCCATGGTCCAGCTCACTGAGTTCGCGCTGTAAATCCAGGTTTTGCTGCTGATTGTGCTGCCAGCGTTGCCACTCTGTTTGGCGCTCGGTGAGCCAGGCGCTGGCGTCGTCCGGCAGCTGATAGCCGAACGACGCCAGGGCTTGGCTTAGGCTGGCGGTGCGTTCGTCGGCAACCTGCAACAGCTGCTGCAGGCGCAATTGGCCTTGGTCAACCTGCTCCTGGCGTTGCTGCATTTGCAGACGATTAAGCGCCTGCTGCTGTTCCAGCTCGGTGCACAACTGCTGCAAGACCAACCGCGCCTGCTGGCGCTGCTCAAGGTTGCTGTTGAGCTGTTGCAGCTGCGCAAGGCACTGCTGCAGTTGTTGCAACTCAACGCTCTGTTGCGCCTGTTGCTCAGCCAGCGCACTGGCATCGGCCAGTGGGTTTTCCAGCTGCGCATTAAGCGCCTGCCAGCGCTCGCCCTGCTCAGCCTGAGTCTGCTGGCCACGCTCAAATTGCTGTTGCTGCTGCTCCAGGCGTGCGGCGAGCTTTTCCAGTTCGCCAGCCAGTTGCCGACCTTGTTCGGTCAGGGCCTCAAGCTCGTTGCGCTTGCTGTTGAGCAACGCCTTGGTCGCCGAAACGTCCAGGGCCTGATAAGCGCTGATTGCCGGGTGCGACTCGGAGCCGCACAGCGGGCAGGCCTCGCCGGCTTGCAGTTGAGCGCGATGGGCTTCCAGGGCCTGGATACGCTGCTCCTGCTCCAGCAGTTTTTCTTGGGCTTGCACCTGTTGCTGCAAGTCCTTGTAACTCAGGCGCAACTGAGCCACCTCGGCACCCTTGGCCTGATGCTGCTCACGCAACAGCGTCAGGGCGCTGACCAACTGGGTTTGCTCGATTGCCAGACGCTGTTGGGTCGTGGCCAATTCGCTCAGTTGATTCAGTAGGCCGCCCTGGATATGCAGCTGCTGCCAGCGCTCACGCAAGGCTGCCTCACTGCGCCCGGCCAGCAACGCATGCTGTTGCTGCTGCGCGGCGTCTTCCTGCTCGCGCGCTTGCTGCAGACGAACCTGCTCAGTGCTGAGCTGTTCCGCCTGCTGGCCGAGATGCGTTTGCAAGGCGGCGATGGCTTCTTGCAGTTGCTGCTGGCTCAGTTGCAGCTGGGCGATTTCTCCGGCCAGTTGCTGACGTGTTTTAAGTTGCTCGCCCCAACTGCCCAGTTGCTCACCCAGAAGGCCATGCTGCGGCTGCGCGGCCAGTTGCTGCTGCAACGCCTGCAGGCGCTCGGCCAGCTGCTGACGCTGCGCTTGGCAATCGGCAAGCAGCAAGGCGCTAAGTTCGCGGGCCTGCCAGCTGTGCTCCGCAATGGACTGATCAACACTTCGCTGCTCGGCGGTATTCTGCTGTAGGCCCTGCTCGGTCTGCGTCAGGCTGTGGCGGGCCTGCTGCCAGTCATGGTGCAACGGCTGCAAACGCAGTGCCGGTTCGCTGGCGGCCAATTGCGCCAGCTGCGGCTCGGCCTGCTGTAAGTCACCCTGCGCCGCCTGCTCAGCCTGCTGGCTGGCGTGCAACTGAGCCTGGGTTTTGCTCAGGTCTTCACACCAGCGGCGCTGGCGCTGCAATTCGTCTTGCTGTAGGCCCAGCGCTGCTTCATCAATAGCCAGCTGCTCGGCCTGCGCTTGCAGCTCAATGCGCTGCTCTTCGCTGAGCAGTTCGACGCCTTCGGCCTTGGCGCGTAGCTGGTCGAGGGCGACCTTGACCTCGCGACACTGCTCAAACACCCGCTGGGAAATCTGCCCGTAGATATCGGTGCCGGTCAGCTCTTCCAGCAGCTCGGCACGCTGGTTGGCATTGGCTTCGAGAAAGGCTGCAAAACCGCCCTGGGCCAGCAGCATGGACTTGGTAAAACGCTCGAAATCGAGGCCCGTCAGGCGCTCGGTTTCGCGCAGCTTCTCGTTGATTTTGTCAGTGATGATCTGACCATCGGCGGCGGCCAGTTCCACCTTGGGTGCTTGCAGCGCGCCATCGGCTTTATCGCGGGCACGGCGCTGGCTCCAGAACGCGCGGTAGACAACGCCTTTGACCTCGAATTCGACCTCAGCCAGGCAGTCTGCAGTGTGTCGACTCATCAACTCATTGGCGCTGGCCGACACCGTATTCATACGCGGGGTGCGGTGATACAACGCCAGGCAGATGGCGTCGAGCAGCGTGGTTTTGCCCGCGCCAGTCGGCCCGGTGATGGCGAACAGACCGTTGTCTTTAAACGGCTCGGCGGTGAAATCGATCTTCCACTCACCCTTGAGCGAATTGAGGTTTTTCAGGCGCAGGCTAAGGATCTTCATACTTCGCCCTCGCGCAATTCGCTCACCACCTGTTGATACAGCCCCAGCAGGCGCGCCTGCTCGGTTTCGTCCAGGCTTTCGCTGCTTAGCCGTTGGGCGAAAACATCCTCCACGCTGAGCTCATCCAGGGTTTCCTTGGCCTGGCCCTGCAGGCTGGCGCTGGCATTGCCACGCTCGCGGCGGATACGCAACACTTCCACCGGCCGACCCTCACACAGCTCGGCGATACGCAGTTGCAAGTCACTCAAATAGTCATCGGTGCCGACCAGCACTTCCAGCCAAACCGGCTGCTCGGCGCTACCCTGCTTGGCCGCTTCCTGAATGGCGACTTCAAGTTCTTTAAGCGAGCCGCGCAGCGACAACAGCGGCTGAAAACGCGGCACCGGCAATGGCTGAATACTGCGCAAACCGCTGCCATTCAGCTCAACCAGCAGCACTTCCTTCTGCTGCCTGGCTTCATCGAAACTCAGCGCAATCGGCGAGCCGCAGTAGCGGATATGCTCCAGGCCGCCGACCTTCTGCGGGCGGTGAATATGCCCCAGGGCGATATAGGCCGCTGGCGGGAAAGCGCTGGTGGGAAAGGCCTCCAGGCTGCCGACATAGATCTCGCGCACCGAGTCGCTGGTGCTGGCACCGACTGTGGTCAGATGGCCCGTGGCAATAATCGGCAGCTCGCCGCCCAGCTCGGCACATTTCGCCTCGGCCAGGGCATAGAGGCTCTGGTAGTGCTGCTGGATCGCCTGCTGCAGCGACTGCTGTTTGTCCTGCGCACTCTGCCCGGCCTGGCTTTGCAGCACATCGCGTGGGCGGATAAAGGGGATACCGCAGAGAATCGCCCCCGGCGAGCCATCACGCCGATGCAGCACCAGCAGCTGCTCTTCCAAGTTCTCGCTAACGCCGGGAATCACCCGCGTACCCAGTTGCGCCAACAGCGTCTTGCTCTCACCGAGCATGGCCACCGAGTCATGGTTGCCGCCCAGCACTACCAGTTCGCAGCCGGTGGCGCGCAGCTCGACGATAAAGCGGTTGTACTGCTCGCGGGCATAGCTCGGCGGCGCGCCGGTGTCGAAGATATCGCCGGCGATCAGCACGACATCGACGGCCTGCTCGCGTACCTGTTCGATCAGCCAGGCGCAAAACGCCTGATGCTCGGCCTGGCGGGTCTTGCCCATAAAGTGCTGGCCAAGGTGCCAGTCAGAGGTGTGCAGGATGCGCATGCTTAGAACACCCAATCCTTGACCACCATATGAGTCTTGACTTTCTGCATCCCGGGAAAGTTCTCGATCTCGCCGCGAATCTCACTCAAACGCTGCATCGACGCGGCCTCGATGGACACCAGCATATCGGTCTCGCCACTGATGCCACTGCAGCGGCGCACCTCGGGGAACACGCGCATCAGCTCGACATAGTGCTCACAGCGCCCACCCTGGTAGAACAGCTCCAGATAGGCCTTGATCGCCCCATCGCCCGGCGCCGTCACCTGGGCGTGATAGCCGCTGATCACACCGGCCTGCTCCAGCTGACGAATGCGCTCGCTGACGGCCGAGCGCGACAGATTGACCTCGCGAGCGATCTGGCTGACGGGCAAACGCGCATCGGCGCGTAACAGGGCGAGTATCTGCTGATCGAACTTGTCCACAGGTCTTTCTCGACAATAAGGACCTGCTCAGAGGCTCGCGAGCTAGAGGTAAACGGTGGCGAAAAAACCGAGGAAGCGGAGTTTACGTGTTGTAAATGAGCATTCCGAGGCAGTTTTCAACGCCGTTTAGCCGAAGCGCAGCAGCCTGTGAGCAGGTCCGAGGCAATTTGACGGCCAATTCCGTCACTTTACCGGGTAACGCCGACGCTTCTACGGCGGTGTTTTGCAGGGCCGCGCCCTACCATAGCCGGCAAAACGCCAGAGCATACAACATGAGTCGTCTGAACCAGGAATTGGGCCTGCTGCAAGGGATTGGCCTGCTGAGTACCTCGCTGCTGGGCACCGGGATTTTCGTGATCCCGGCGCTGGCCGCCACTGCTGCCGGTGAGGCATCTTTATGGGCCTGGATGCTGTTGATCGCCCTGGTGCTGCCGGTGGCTTTTACCTTCGCTCAGCTGGGCCGCCACTTCCCCCATGCCGGCGGCGCGCCGCACCTGATTGGCCGCGCCTTCGGTGCACGGATGGAACGCCTAAGCGCCCTGCTGTTTCTCGCCGTGCTGCCTGTGGGTTTGCCGGCGGCGCTAAATATCGCCAGCGGTTTCTGGCAGGCGCTATTCGATCTCAGCCGTGGCCAGGCCTTGGCCATCCAACTGGGCACGCTCGTCGCCATGCTGTTGCTCGGCCAGCGCCCAGCCAAGGCCAGCGGGATGATTCAGGGCGCTATTGCCGTGGCGATTATCGCCACCATTGCGCTGATCTGGTGGGTCGGCGATCTGCCCGTCAGCAGTCAGCCACTGCTGCCACCCATCAACGGTTCCTGGCATCTGCTGCCGGCAGCGCTGGGGGTGATGTTCTGGTGTTTTGTCGGTATCGAGGCCTTTACCCATATGGGCGAGGAGTTCAAGAACCCCGAGCGCGACTTCCCCCTGGCCCTGCTGTTTGGCGTGCTGCTGGCTGGCCTGGTGTATTGGGCCTGCTCGGTGGCGGTGCTGAGTTTGCATACCTACGGCGATGTGCAGACCGATGCGGCATCGCTGCCGCGTATGCTCGACCTGCTGCTGGGCGACCAGGCGCGCTGGATCGCCGCCACTGTGGGTTACCTGGCCTGCTTCGCCTCAATGAACGTGTATATGCAGGGCTTCGCCCGACTGATCTGGAGCCTGGCCGACGAGGGCAAGCTGCCAACCAGCCTGGCCCAGCGCAACCAGCACGGCGCACCGGCCCGCGCCCTGTTGCTGGTGATCCTCAGCTGCGCCCTGTGCGCCAGCCTGGCCAGCGTGCTTGAGCTGACGGTGGATGACCTGATCCGCTACGCCAATGGCAATTTCGTCCTTATCTACCTGCTGAGCATGGCCGCCGGCTGGGTACTGCTGCGCGGCATCTGGCGCTGGCTGGCCGCATTCAGCGCGCTGCTGTGCGCCCTGGTGCTGCTGATGCTGGGTATGGATGCCGGGTATGCCCTGGGCTTGCTGGTGGTGCTCGGGTTACTAGACCGCTGGCGCGAGCAGCGCAGCATGCGCCTGGCTGGCGTAAGCAGCTGATCAGAACACACTCGGCATTTAGCTTGGCCAGTCATTGCGGCTATCCTCAGCCAAGTTAATGACAAGGACTGACCATGCGCCGCATTCTTCATGACCTGAAAATTCTGATCCTTACCAACCTGTGGATCGTGCCGGTAATTGCAGGCTTGGTTGGCGCGCTGTTCTATTTCGCTGCGCCGCCGCCACCGATGCATGCGCGCATGGCCACCGGCGCCGTAGGTGGTGGCTACCATGCGTTTGGCGAGCGTCTGCAGGCTGAGCTGGAGTTGCAGGGCTTTACCCTGGAATTGGTTGAGAGCGCAGGCTCTGAAGACAACCTGGGCAAACTCGGCAGCGGCGAAGTGGAGCTGGCGCTGGTGCAGAGCGGCCAGGAACTAACCCTTAGCGACGAAGCGCGCGGCAAGCTCAATGGTCTGGGCGTGATGTACCGTGAGCCGCTGTGGCTGTTTCTCGGTGACAAGGTCAAATTCGAGCGGCTGAGCGATCTGATGAAACTGCGCCTGGCTGTAGGCTCGCAGGGCAGCGGCACCCAGGCGGTGACTGCAGCCTTGTTCGCGGCCAATCGTATTGAACCGGCGCAGTACCCCAAGCGCTGGCAGCAATTGGGCGGCAGCAACGCCGCCGATGCGCTGATTGCGGGCAAGCTGGACGCCGCCTTCTTTATCGGCCCGGCGGAAAACGCGCTGATTCAGCGCCTGGCGGCGGAACCCAAGGTGCGCCTGGTCAGCCTACGGCGCACCGAAGCCTACCTGGCGCGCTTGCCGTATCTGAGCCAGCTGCAGGTAGGCGAAGGCATGCTCGATATGGCGCAGAACACTCCGGATCGCGACATCGTCACCCTCGGCCCGGTTGCCACCCTGGTAGCCGGCGAGGAGTTCCACCCCTCTCTCACCCCGCTGATCCTCGAAGCAGCGAAAACCGTGCTGAAAAACGGCAGCCTGCTCGATCCGGCCGGCAGCTACCCGGCCAAACCGCCGCTGTCACTGAACACTCTGGGCGAAGCCGATTACTACTACGACAAGGGCCTGCCGATCCTGCAGCGCTACCTGCCGTTTCGCATCGCCTCGCTGGCGGACCGCTACATCATCCTGGCCATTCCGCTGCTGGTGCTGCTGTTCCCGCTGTTCAAGGCCGTCGGCCCGATCTATCAGTGGCGCATCCGCGCGCGTATCTACCGCTGGTACAAGCACCTGCGCGAGATCGATCAGCAGCTGTACAAGGGCAAGCTGCCCAGCGACCTGGACGCAGAGATCGCCCGCCTGGAGCGTTTGGAAGACGAGCTGGCACGGGTCGAAGTGCCGCTGTCCTACTCCAGCGAGCTGTACCAGCTGCATATGCACCTGCGCTATATGATCGAGCGCCTGAACGCGCTGAAGCAGCGCCAGTTGACGGCCAGCTAAGCCCGCCGAACAAGCCGCCGCCCACAGTTATTGCAGACAAAGAAAACCCCGCCAAAGCTAAGCCCTGGCGGGGTTTTGCATTTCAGCCGATCACTTGATCCAGTGTTTACCCCAGTGGGTGATGTCGTAGCTCTGTGCACTACGCGCCACACTCTTCTCGGCCGTAGCGGCCTCGATCTGGTCATCCACCACTTTGGTGGAGAACGACAACCAGCTGGTCACAAAGGCCATCGCATCGCCGTTGATCTCCAGGGCACGCTGCGCGATGTTGTTCAGGTCATCGCAACTAGCGTGGTAGCAAGGGTCAAGCGCGATACCCGCCGTGCCGCCATAACGGGTTGCCTGCTCCGGGGTCTTCAACACCTCAGCACCGGTGAACAAACCACCGAAGGCGATGCCATCAAGGAAGAACTGCGCGTAATCCGAGCGGAAGGTGATCTCGTCGCCCTCAGAAGGCAGGCCGCGCAGTTTGTAGTACTCCTCAAACAGCTTCTCGATGGCTGCCGAACCGGGTGGGCCTTGCAGACCGAACGCAGAACCGTCGCCGTCATAGATGAAGTAGGCAAAGTTTGGCGAAGCGATCATGTCGAAGTTCAAGTACGCCTTGATCTTGCTCTTCTGCTCGGCTGGCAGCTGGCTGACATAGTAAGTCGAGCCGACCAGCCCTGACTCCTCAGCACCCCACCAGGCGAAGCGCAGCTTGTTCTTCGGCCGTACTTTCTGCAGCTGCAACGCCAGCTCCAGCAACGCGGCACTGCCTGATGCGTTGTCGTTGATACCTGCGCCCTCATACACAGAGTCGAGGTGAGCCCCGGCCATCACCACATTGTTGGCATTGCCGTGGCGACTCTCGGCGATAAGGTTGAAGGTCTGCGTGCGCTCGCGCACCACGTCGGCCAGCATGCGCACCTGGGTTTCAGTGCTCTGCGCCAGGCCAACCCCGACATCGTAGGTGGCGAAGAACACCGGGACACCGCCGGCATAGCTGTCGCCCAGGGTGGCGTTAAGCAGGCCCTTGCGGTCCTCGGTATCGCCCTGGTTGAAGATAATCACCCCTGAGGCTCCGGCCGCAGCGGCGTTCTCCGCCTTTATCTGAAAGTTACAGGTACCGCGCTGCAACAAGGCGATGGAACCGGAGGGGAAGTCGACAAAGTCCTCCGCCTCACAACCACTGCTGGACAGGTTGCCTGCGCCCAACGCGATATCCACAGCCGCCACTGGCGCACTGACGTCACCGTCTTCGGTTTGCGACAGGTAGGTGAAATCCACATCCCACTCAAACACCGCCGGCGTAGGCGCCAAGGCCTGCAGCTCGCCGGGCCCTTGCGGGTAATAGGCGGTAAAGGGGAATGGCTGAACCTCTACGCGATAGCCGGCACTTTCCAGGGTGGATTTCACGTAGTCGATTGAACGCTGGTAACCCGGCAAACCTGCAGCCCGATTGCCGCCATTGGCTTGGGCAATGTCCTTGAACATCTGCAGGTGAGTGGAGGTGTTGCTCGCCTGCATACAGCGCGGCAACCCCAATGTCGTGCTGTTGAGCAGGCCAAAACGACATTCCAGAGGTCCCAAGCGGGTCGGGCTCCAAAACGCATTAAACAGTTGGCTACTACTTTTGTTCGACTCTGCGAGCACCTCGCCCGAGATCGCCGCCAGTAGGCTTCCCACTATTAAGCCGCTTTTCACAATCTTGTTATGCATGCTGCCTCCAATCCATATATGGAGCTTTTAGGTGCGGCAGCGCTTGTGACACCGCCGCGATAGGTCCCTTTACTGCGTCGTGTGGACGCTACATAACCTAGACGTGGATATTCATCTGCGCGAATCGATATCTACAATTTTCTTGAAAATAAGAACTTATCGACGAACATGAGAGCAATTGGCCAGCATTGAGCCATTAGCTTATTGAGCTCCAGAAGCAGGTTTCGGGCGCGTTAACCGCCCGGCATGGCACGCGGGCAGATGGAGAGAGGCCTGTACTCAGGTAAACTCTGCGCACATTTTGTAGATCGGCTCTGTGTTGGCCTCGCCAACAACCGAGGAGCCATCACACACCCAGCGACTGACCTGAAGACCTAGCCCCATGCCGATCCGCCACTGCATCGTCCACCTGATCGACAAGAAGCCCGATGGCACGCCAGCCGTGCTGCATGCCCGGGACACCGAACTGGCCGCCTCGCAAGCCATCGAGAACATGCTCGCCGACCTCAACGAGAGCTATAACGCCAAGCAGGGCAAGGCCTGGGGGTTTTTCCATGAGGAGTCCGGGGCGTACCCGTTCAGCGGCTGGTTGAAGCACTACCTGGACGAGGGCCAGGACTTCGCTGCGTTCAGCCGCAAGGCCGTGGAGCAGCTGCAGAAGCTGATGGAAGAATCCAACCTGTCCACCGGCGGCCATGTGCTGTTCGCCCATTATCAGCAAGGCATGACCGATTACCTGTCGATCGCCCTGCTGCACCACAGTGAAGGCGTGGCGGTAAACGAGACGCTGGACGTAACCCCAGCCAAGCACCTGGATCTGGGCCAGCTGCACCTGGCGGCGCGGATCAATATCTCCGAGTGGCGCAACAACGCCAACTCCAAGCAGTACATCTCCTTTATCAAGGGCAAGAACGGCAAGAAGGTCTCGGAATACTTCCGCGACTTTATCGGCTGCCAGGAAGGCGTCGACGGCCCAGGCGAAACCCGCACCCTGCTGAAAGCCTTTAGCGATTTCGTGGAAAGTGAAGACCTGCCGGAAGAACAGGCCCGTGAGAAGACCAAGACCCTGGTCGGCTACGCCAGCAGCCAGGCCAAGATGGGCGAACCGATGACCCTGACCGAGCTGTCCGGGCTGATCGACGAAGAACGCCCGCAGGCCTTCTACAACCATATCCGCAACAAGGACTACGGCCTGTCGCCGGAGATTCCGGCAGATAAGCGCACCCTCAACCAGTTCCAGCGCTTTACCGGGCGCGCCGAAGGCCTGTCGATCAGCTTCGAGGCGCACCTGCTGGGCTCGAAAATCGAGTACGACGAAGGCACGGATACCCTGGTGATCCGCAACCTGCCGACGCAGCTCACCGATCAGCTTAAGCGCCGTAAAAACTAAGCATGGACCGCCTGCCGGATAACCTGTTGGATGCCTGCCGCTGTGACCCGGCAGCGCCCTTTGCCCAGGATCCGGCGCGCGATTTCGGCCTGAACAAGCAGGCGGCGCAGCTAGCCCTGGCTGAACTGCGCCCCTGGCTCAACCAGCAACAGCGCATGCTCTGGGCCAACCGGCGTAACGCCCTGCTGCTGATCCTGCAAGGCACTGACTGTGCCGGTAAGGATGGCATCATTCGCCGGGTAATCAGCAGCTTCGATCCCCAGGGCCTGCGCATTCACAGCTTTCAGAAACCCGATGCCTGCGAACAGCGCCATGATTTTCTCTGGCGCTACCAGCGGTGTTTGCCAGGGCTGGGCCTGCTCGGGGTATTTAACCGCAGCTACTACGAAGGGCTGATCAGCGATCCGCTGGATGGCCTATGTAACGCGGCCGAACTTCCTGCGCGCCAGCAGGCGATTCACACCTTCGAGGCGCAGCTGCTCAGCCAGTCGATTCAGCCGCTGAAATGCTTTTTGCAGCTATCCAAAGATGAACAAAAGCACCGCCTGCAAGAGCGCCTGGAACAACCGCATAAACGCTGGAAACTGCACAGCAGTGACCTGCAGTCCTATCGCGAATTCGAGCTACGCCAGCAGCGCTGGGCCGACCAGTTAACGGCCAGCCATAGCGACGCCGCGCCTTGGTATGCGATTCCGGCGGACCATCGCTGGTTACGCGACTGGCTGGTGGCAAGCCTGCTGGCTCGCGAGTTGGAACGTTTGCAGCTGGACTGGCCAGATACTCCGCCGCCGTTCAGCCTGAAAGATTTACAGCAACCATAAGCAACAATCGCGGGGCAGGCCCGCGATTGTCATCGTGCTTATAACGCCTTGATGGCAAAGCCCAGACGCGGGAAATGCACGTGCACAGTGCCGGCACGTTCATCCTCGCGGCGCAGGATTAGTTCTTCAGCGCCAGCGAACACGAGCTCACCCTCTACCGGGTCGACACCGTAATCGGTGGCAGCAATCTGCACCCGCTGACCGACCACGAAGCCGTTGGGTTCGACAAACTGCTCATCCGGCAGGGCCGCCGGCGTCGCAGCACGGGCGATCGCGATAGCTTCTTCTGCGCTCAACGCACTGGACGCACCGTGACCGAAGCCCAGCACGCGACCTAGCCAGGCGCTGACATGCGGATAGGCGTCGACCAGCGGCGCGGTCACCGGGGTGCCTTTGAGGAACCACAGACAATGGGCCAGAGAGAAGTCAGCAATCGACGGCTCACCGAACAGGAAGTCGCCCTCCTCGCGCGCCAGTTGCTGCTCCACCCGTGCCATCAGCGACGGCCAGTTGTGCTTGGCGACCTCAGCAGATAGACGCGTGGCGCTGCCGCCGCTGAACAGGCCGGCACGGTCGGCGATAAAGGCCTTGATCGCCTCCGGCGGCAGCTTGCCGAAACGCACGGCCACCGACTCCGGCTGAAACACCAAGCTCACCGCATGCTGAAATATCAGCGAATCAACCCACTGGGCAAAGCTCGCTGCGACGAATTCCTGACCCTCCGGAAACAGCGCTGGGATAGCCTTCTCCGCGTCCAGACGACGCGCAATCAGCGCGGTATCACAGTAGATATCGGCCCCCACCTGCAGCACCGGGGTCTTGCGATAGCCGCCGGTCAGCGCCAACAGATCGGGTTTGGGCATGATTCGCGGAATTTCCACCGAGCGCCAGGACAGCTGCTTGAAGCCCAGCATCAGGCGCGCCTTCTCGGCAAAGGGTGAGGCATCGTAGTGGTGCAGGATCAACTCGTGCATAACAGGCTCCGCTGCAATCAGATAAAGGGACCAGCTTAACCCTGCACAGCGCTGCAGCCTACCCGGCTAGGCTGATGATGCTTTATCAGCCGCAACGATAACCGCGGTCGCCACCAAGGCTTCCTTGGCCGCCTTGGCCAAGGCCTTGATCGCCCGCTCGCGACGCAGCGCATCACCTTTGCCGGCACAGCTTTCGATATACACCAGGGCCTGCGCCGGGCTGGAATGGAAAAAACGCGCACCCTTGCCGCTCTGATGCTTGGCGAAGCGCTTGTGCGGATCGTCGCTGATGCCGCAGTACAACGCTCCATTGGCCGCCCGCACCAGATAGACAAACCAGGGTTTGGCGGCAGGTGTTTCAGGCGCAGAAGAGGAGTCAGGCATCAGTTAAATCGGCAGGTAATTAACACGGCTGCCGAGCTTAACGACTCTTTTGAAAGGCGGCTAACCCTTTGCCCGCCTGCTGGCGAATGGCGTTCTGCACAAAAGGCGCCCAGCCCAGCAGGCGACCTTTAAGACCTAGCGCCTGGCCGGCCCAGCGCCAGAGGTCGAAGTGATCGCAGTGCTCGCAGATCTTGCCGTCGCGAAAGCGGAAGTTGGCCTCGATATGGTTGACCACCTGATTGCCGGTCTGGCTAAAGGTATAGGTCGCCACCCAGCGCGCACGCCCGGAATGATCATCCGCCGCCACGCCGTCAAAGGTCAGGGAAAAGCCCTGAGCCTTGGCGCAGAGCATGCGCCACATATCACCGGCAGCCGCACCGCGCAGGTCGGTAAACACCGGGTCGCTGAACTGTACGTCCTCGCTGTAACAGCTGGCCATGGTTTCGGCATCCAGCTGCTGGAAGGCTTGGTAGAAACGGGTGATCAGCGCGGCGTTGGGGTGAGTCATGGGGCGAACTCCGGTAGGGGACGTGCGAGCAGTATTGTCGTTAAATCACCACCGCGCGATTGGCGCAAAAGACATACTTGTGTCAATAATCGCCAAACCCTTGATCAAGCCTGAACACGTCATGCTGAAAATCGCTCTGTACGTCTGCCCGCAAACCGTGTGCTCCAGCCTGAGCATGGCCATGGACGCTTTTGTCCTGGCCAACCGCCTGGCCGAGCAGCGCCTGTTTGAATTGCAGCGCGTCAGCCTGGACGGGCAAGCGGTTGATCTGGGCTTTGCGCAGATCCAGGTCGATGGCGATCTGAGCCTGGCCGAGGATGCCGACCTGATTCTGCTCGCCGCCAGCGGTAGCGCCATCGACAGCACCCTGGCCGACAACGCCGCCTTGCTACCCTGGCTGGCGCAGCGCCCACCACGTCAGCAGTTAGCCAGCCTGTGCAGCAGCGCCTTTCTTCTGGCCGCTGCCGGTGTGCTCGACGGCCGCCGCGCTACCACCCATTGGGCGCTGGCAACTCAGTTCCGCCAGCGCTTCCCACAGGTCAATCTGCAGATCGAGCAACTGGTCTGCGAAGACGGCCACCTGCTCAGCTCCGGCGGCGCGCATGCCGGGCTCGATCTATGCCTGCACCTGATCGCCCAACATGGCGGCGACGGCCTGGCGCAGCAGGTGGCCAATGCCCTGGTCTTCGACAGCCAGCGCGGCCTGCAATCGCGCTTTGCCCCGCTGCTGCCACCGGCCAGCAGTGATTGCCAGCTCACTCCCGTGCTGCAGTGGCTGCACCTCCATCACAGCGAAGCCATCGACCTCAATCGCCTGGCCGCCCAGGCCAACTGTTCATCGCGCACCCTGCTGCGACGTTTCAAAGCCAGCACCGGGCTAACACCCAACGATTATCTGCAGCGTGTACGCATCAGCGCTGCGCAGCGCGCCCTGCGCAGCCCGGCGTCATTGGAGCAGATCGCCGAAAAGGTCGGTTATGCCGACCGCGCCACCTTTGCCAAGCTGTTCAAGCAGCTCTGCGGGGAAAGCCCAGGGGCGTTTCGCAAGCGCCTGCGTCAACCAGGCTAAACGTCGCAGCAACGTATCAAGATGCCGCGCCAGCGCTTGTCGAAAAAGACCATAAAGTCCAGAATGGATTTAATTGTTTAATTCGTTACGGAGCTGCCCATGTCGACCACCCCTTATGTGCTGGATAAAACCGCCGCCGAGCAGCTGCTGGCACAGGTCGATGTGCACCAGGCTATGGTCGCCATGTTCCGCGAGCTAGCCGCCGGTAATGCGGTGCAGCCGGCGCAGCAACTGGTGGAGTTTCCCAATGGCGGCGGCGACTTTATCAACTACCTCGGCGTGCTCGCCGGGGCCGGCGTGTATGGGGTGAAAACCTCGCCCTATATCGTCCGTGAGCAAGGCCCGCTGATTACCGCCTGGACCCTGCTGATGTCGATGCAGACCGGCCAGCCGTTGCTGCTGTGCGATGCCGGCAGCCTGACCACCGCGCGCACCGCCGCCACCACCGCCGTGGCCGTGGATGCCCTGGCCGCGCCAGAGGCCAGCCGCCTGGCGGTGATCGGCAGCGGCGCCGTGGCCCAGGCACATGTGCATTACGCCAAACAGCGGCGCCCCTGGCAGAGCATCCGCATCTACTCCCCAGGCCTGGCCGGCAAAACCGGTGCGCAGCTGCTCAAGCTGCAGCAACTCGACCCACGCATCCAGCTGTGCGCCAGCCAGGCAGACGCCATTCGCGATGCCGACGTGGTGATGCTCTGCACTTCCTCGGCGAAACCGTTGCTCGACCCAAGCGAGCTGGATAAACCGGCGCTGATCACCTCGATCAGCACCAACGCCCCGCGCGCCCATGAAGTAACGCCCGCCAGCCTGCTGAATATGGATGTCTACTGCGACTACCGCAGCACCACGCCAAACAGCGCCGGGGAAATGTGCCTGGCCAGCGAGCTGGGCTGGAGCAGTACCAATATCCTGGGTGATCTGGCCGAGCTCATCAGCGGTAAGGCCGTGCGCCCGGACTACCGCCGCTCGGTATTTTTCCGCTCCATCGGCCTGGGCCTGGAAGATGTCGCCCTGGCCCACGCGCTGTACCAGCTCAAGCAGGAGACCTGCTGATGCACCAGGCGGACTACCTGATCATCGGCGCCGGCATTGCTGGCGCCTCGACCGGTTACTTTCTCGCGCCCCATGGCAAAACCATCCTGCTGGAGCGCGAGCAGTTGCCGGGTTACCACTCCACCGGCCGCTCCGCCGCGCTCTATACCGTGGCCTACGGCACGCCCCAGGTACGCGCCCTGACCGCCGCCAGCCGGGCGTTCTACGATGCGCCCCCGGCCGGCTTTGCCGAACACCCGTTGCTGAGCCCGCGCGGCGAACTGGTGGTGGACTTCACCGGCGACGCCGCCGAGTTGCAGCGTCAATTCGACAGCGGCAAAGCCAGCGTGCCGGAGATGCGCCTACTCAGCGCCGATGAAGCCTGCGCCATAGTGCCAGTACTGCGCCGCGACAAGGTGCAGGCCGCCATGCTTGACCCCAGCGCCGCCGATATCGACACCGACGCCCTGCACCAGGGCTACCTGCGCGGCATTCGCCAGCAGGGCGGGGAAATCCACAATAGCTGCGAAGTGCTGCGCATCCAGCGCGACGGCGACGCCTGGCTGGTTGATTGTGGCAGCACGCAATACCGCGCCAAGACACTGATCAATGCAGCCGGCGGCTGGTGCGACCAGATTGCCGCCCTGGCTGGTGTGGCGCCTATCGGCCTGATCCCAAAACGTCGTGCGGCCTTTACCTTTAACGGCCCGGAGGGCATCGACTGCCATGCCTGGCCCTGTGTGGTCAGCCTGGATGAATCCTTCTATTTCAAACCCGATGCCGGCCTGCTGCTCGGCTCGCCCGCCAACGCCGACCCGGTCGAGCCCCACGACGTACAACCGGAAGAGCTGGATATCGCCCTCGGCATCTACCAGATCGAAGAACACACCAGCCTGAGCATTCGTCGCCCAGCGCATACCTGGGCCGGCCTGCGTTCCTTTGTCGCCGATGGCGATCTGGTCGGCGGCTTCGACCCGCAGGTGCCGGGCTTCTTCTGGGTCGCGGCCCAGGGTGGCTATGGCATCCAGACCTCCGCCGCCATGGGCATGGCCTGCGCCGCCCTGGCCCGTGGTGAGCCACTGCCCGAACACTTGCGCCAGTTTGGTTTAACTGAGGCCATGCTCTCCCCTGTCCGCCTGCTCAAATAATCAGTCGCAGCGCCCGAGGATGACGCCTCGGGCGCTTTGCGGCACACTCGCAACGCCTCCCAAGCCCGAAGAGTTAGCCGCATGACGCCGCCCCGCCCTGCCCCCGAGCTGGACAACTACCGCACCATCGCCGACGCCATCGCCACGCTGTTCTTCCCCCACGCCGAAGTGGTGCTGCACGACCTGCGCACGCAAAAGGTCGACTACATCGCCAACAACATCTCCAAGCGCGTGATCGGCGATGACGCAGCGTTAGAGGACATGCTTAGCGGCGAAATCGACGAACGCACCATCGGCCCCTACGAAAAGCTCAACTGGGATGGCCAGAAAATCCGCTCGGTCAGCAGCGTACTGCGTGATGCCAACGGCACGCCCATCGCCGTGCTGTGCATCAACCTGAATATCTCGATGTTTGAAACCGCCAAGCAGGCGCTGGAGCTGTTTCTCTCCTCCAGCAAGCTGGTGCCACAGCCCGACGCACTGTTCCGCGACGACTGGCAGGAGCGCATCAACACCTTCCTGCACAGCTGGTTGCGCCAACGCCAGCTTGGCCTCAACCTGCTAACCCGTGAGCACAAACGCGAGCTGGTCGAAGCCCTGCACGCCGAAGGCGCCTTCAAAGGCAAAAGCGCCGCCAACTACGTGGCCAACGTGCTGAATATGGGCCGCGCAACGGTGTACAAACACCTCAAAGAGATCAAGGGCGAGGCCTGAGCCCGCTCATTCGGCAAGGACTGCCAGACATGCAACGCTTTCTCGGTTTTATCCTCATAACCATTCAAGCACTGGGCATTCCGCTGGTAGCCGGGTTGTTTATCTGCGCCGTCACCGGTGAGCCGCGTCGCACGCTGGAATGGCCATTTTTAATCGATGTCGATTACCCGCTGCTGGAAATCCTGCTGCTCTCGCTGCCCAGCATATTGCTCTACGCCGCTCTAATCAGAGTGCTGAAAAGCCGCCGCTGGCGAGCTGCCAGCTTTGTTCTGCTCGCTGTACTTGCGGCCTATTTCAGCTGCGTAGTTTTCGCCCAGGCATTTGGCAATACCTGGACGCAGTCAGAAATTTTCTTCGCGCTGTTTCTCGGCCACCTGCACCTACTTGCAATCGCCCTGCTACCCGGCCTGCTGCTGTGGTGGTTTATAGATGGACTCCGCACGGTGATGTGCATGCGTCTGGCCGCATGCCGCGGCGATTGAGCTTCAACCGCCCGGCATATCTAAGTAAAGGCCAATAGAAATACAACTTAAACGACCCAGAGCAGGGCCGCTGCTGTCACTTCTGGCTGTAGCTCTGAATCAGGTTGGCATAGGCCGGCAGGTGGCCACCGAGGATGCCGCCAAACCCTTCGATATCGTTGCGCCAGTCACGGTGCAACTCACAGCCAACGCTGAACCAGTTGAGCATCTGTGCACCGGCATGGGCCATGCGCATTAGGGCCGCGTCACGCACGCTAGTGTTGAAGGTGCCCGAGGCATCGGTTACCACAAACACTTCGTAGCCGGCTTCCAGCGCCGACAGCGTCGGAAAGGCCACACACACGTCGGTCACCACACCCGCGATGATCAACTGCTTGCGCCCGGTCGCCTTGATCGCGTTGACGAAGTCTTCGTTGTCCCAGGCGTTGATCTGCCCCGGGCGAGCGATATAGGGCGCATCGGGAAACAGCGCCTTGAGCTCGGGCACGATCGGCCCGTTCGGGCCGCTCTCGAAGCTGGTGGTGAGGATGGTCGGCAGTTTGAAGAACTTGCCGATATCCGCCAGCGCCAGCACATTGTTCTTGAACTCATCCGGGCTGTAATCGCGCACCAGCGAAAGCAGGCCGGCCTGATGATCGATCAAAAGCAGAACGGCCTCATCCTTGTTCAACCGGTTGTATGTAAACGCCATGGTTTAACCTCCTGTGTAATAAACAATACGGACAGATGCCGACGAGGCGCTGCCGTGGGCTTTCAGCTTAGTGCGCAGAGCGCGGCCTAACCTCCCGGCTGCGGCCGAAATGGCTTTTCGATAAACGCGAACAATGCCTACCGGTAACCGCGGTTATCCTTAACCAATCCCCCTTCCAGAGAGCGCCATGAAGCTGGATCTGCAGGAAATCGAGACATTTATCCAAGTGGTCGAGCACGGCAGCGTCAGTGTGGCCGCCGACCGTCTGTCGATCTCCAAATCGGTGGTCAGTAAACGCCTGAGCGATCTGGAAAAACGCCTGGAAGCCAAGCTGCTGTTCCGCTCGACGCGCAAAGTGACACCTACCGAAAACGGCGTGCAGTTCTATCAGCAAGCCAAAGCGGCGGTGGCGGGTCTGCACGACGCGGCCGAAGCCGCCGCCTTCACCGACAACGGCCTGTGCGGCACCCTGCGCATCCTTGCGCCGATGAGTTTCGGCACACTCTGGCTGGCTCCGCTGATCGCCGACTTTATGCAGCTGCACCCACGCATCCAGGTGGCGTTGCAGTTGGACGACCGCGTTACCGACTTCGAACGTGAAGGCTATGACCTGTGCCTGCGCGTTTCGCGCCTCCGCGACAGTGCGTTGATTGCTCGCCAACTGGCTGTCAGCCCGCGCGTTCTCTGTTGCAGCCCGGAATATGCGGCGCGCCATGGCACGCCGAGCACCGCCGCGCAGATTCTCGAACATCCCTGTATTGGTTACTGCAATGTCGCGGCGGGCCAGGTTTGGTCGTTCGAGCCACTTGATGCGCCCGGCGAGCCAATCACCCTTGCACCCCAGGGCCGCTTTACCAGCAACAATGGCGAGGCCATGCGTGATATGGCCCTCCGTGGTTTAGGGCTGACCGTGCTACCGGCCTTTATCGTCCAATCACAGATTGCCAACGGCTCGCTGCTGGCTCTGGAGCCTGGCGTGCGGCCAACCGATGATCAGATCTACGCGCTCTACCCGCGTTCCAGCCGCGCCTCGCCCAAGGTGCTCGCGCTGTGCGACTTCCTCCATCAGGCCCTTGCCGCGCAACCCTGGACGCAGAAAAGCTCAGCTGCTGATACATGACACACCGTTACACTGCGGGCTTTACCCAGGAGAGCAGTCGATGCAACAGGTTGCGGTTTACGGTGTAGGCGATGCGTCCTATCAGGCTGCCGGCGGAATCGAGGGCCTGCGTCGCCTGGTTGCGGACTTCTACCGGTTGATGGATGAGTTGCCCGAAGCCGCAGAGTTGCGCCAGCTGCATGGCGAAAGCCTGGCGCTGGCAAGTGACAAACTGGCCTGCTTTCTCAGCGGCTGGCTCGGTGGTCCCAAGTTGTTCAGCGAGAAATATGGCTCAATCGCCCTCCCGGCCTTTCACGCCCAGTGGCCAATCAGCGAGCAGCTAAGCCTAAGCTGGCTCAGCTGTATGGCGCAGGCCATCGCCCTGCAGCCCTTTGCGCCAGCGTTTGCCGAGTACCTGCTGACCCAGTTGCGCGTGCCGGCCCAGCGAATTGTGCAGGCCAGCCGTAATCGGCACGGCTAGCCCGAGATATAAAAAAGCCGCGCACTGCGCGGCTTTTTTGTGCCCGGCGGAATCAGTCGCCGTAGATATCGAAGGTGAAGTACTTGGCCTGAATCTTCTGGTATTCGCCGCTGGCGCGAATCGCCTGGATGGCGGCATTCAGCTTGCCGAGCAGTTCAGCGTCGCCCTTGCGCACGGCGATACCGGCGCCTTCTCCGAAGTATTTCGGGTCGGTAAACGCCGGGCCGACGAAGGCGAAGCCCTTGCCGTTGTCGGTTTTCAGAAAGCCTTCATCCACCGGGATGGCGTCGGCCAGGGTGCCGTCCAGGCGCGCGGAGATCATGTCCAGGTAGATTTCGTTCTGCGAGCTGTAGCGCACCACTTCAACCCCTTGCGCGGCCAGCACTTCACTGGCGAAACGGTCGGTGGTGCTCGAACGCTGCACGCCGATGCGCTTGCCCTTGAGGTTGCTGAAATCGGAGGCGACTTCGCTGCCGGCCTTCATCACCAGGCGCGCCGGGCTGTAGTAGTACTTGCCGGTGAAATCCACCGATTTGCGCCGCTCATCAGTGATGGTCATGGACGACAGAATGGCGTCGACCTTCTTCACCTTGAGCGAGGGGATCAGGCCATCGAACTCCTGCTCGACCCATTGGCACTCAGTCTTCATCTCGGCGCACAGAGCGTTGCCAATATCCACGTCAAAACCGGCGATCTGGCCACTGGCTTCCTTGTAGGCGAATGGCGGATAGGCTGCCTCGATACCCAGGCGCAAGGGTTTGTCTGCGGCGAACAGACTGGATGCAATCAGGCTCAGGGCGATGCCGCCCGCCAGGACGATTTTCTTCATTGTGCGGATTCCTGCTGAGGGAGTGACAGGCCCACGCCACCTGGCATTGCTGCGCAGGTCGAGCGGGCAACGACGGTTGCTGCAAGACAGAAGAAAGACGCGTCAGGTTTGCACCTGAGCGAGAAGCGATGGCTGAGTAGCACGCATGGACGGGTCATATGCCAGCCTCGATTTATACTTTAAATTCCATACTGGACTTATATGTACAAGTCGTCAACCACCCACCAAACAGTTCCAGCACAATCCGCTGACCGGCATCGGTACAAGATGAAATGAGGCTTTCAGGGTTATGCGGCGCAGACGTTAACCAAGCCGGCTCTGCCCGCTAAGCCGGCGGATCGCCTTCAAGGTACTCAGAAAAGAAGCGGTCGAGCTGACCATCGTACTGGTCGAGGCTGTAGAGGGTGTCGGCGGCCAGAAGGTCGAGCAGGATCAGCCCATTGATGCTGGAATCCTCCTCGGCGGCGCTGCGCAGACGTTGGGCCATACCCAGATTAACCTGACGCAGGTTGCGGTAGACCGTACGCAGCCCTTGCAGGTCCCAGTCCGCAGCCTGGCCATGCTGCGTGCGCAGGTACTGGCCCAGCAGGTAGCTGCCCAGCACGCGAAACAAGGTTTCATCGCTGCCGCTGAACGGCTGATGGAACCAGGCCATGGCCTTGAGCAGCCGGGTATGCGGGCAACCGCTGGCTGCACCGATGGCCCCCAGCAACGAGCCAACCGCGCGCTGCAAGGTGGTGCTCTGGCTAATTTCCCGGTCACGCCAGCGCACCAGCACCTCAACCGGCGCGAAGGAGGCATGGCTGGAAAGCATGCTGATCGGTTGCTGCAAGGCCGCAGCGAAGGGACAGAGCTGGCTTTCTTCGACTGACAAGGGGCAGTGCGCGCACTGCTGAAAGTCCAGCCGCGTCCAGGCTGCCGCCTCGGCAGGAGCGGCCTGCCCCTGCAGATCGACGACGTGCTCGAGCGCCTGGCCGTCAGCGAAGGTGAAGCGGTAGCTAATCAGCCTGTCACTTTCGACATGTGGCATGGTCTAACCTCACGTCTTGGCTTAACAGCGCAGGAGATAGCCTCTCGCCACACAGCATATTTATGGCGCCTGGATTCTGGCTACCCTGAGTGATTCGACTAATACTCTAGCCCAAGAGTCCAGTCATGCTGCTAAAGGAGCTTGCGATGGAAGGATTCACGGCTCAACTGCTCTGCGCCCTGATCGGCAATATCCACCTTGGGATCATAGTGCTGGATAGGAATCTGCGGATTCAGTACTGGAACCAGTTTGTCAGCGAACGCTGCGCCACGCCCCTCGAACAGGCATGCGGACGGCCTCTGGCCGAAGTATTCCCGGAAGCCAATTCCGCCGAATTCAGCCACAGCATCGAACTGGCCCGTGACAAGGGCCGACACGTCTACAACCACTGGCTGCAAATGCCCCCGCTGCAACTGCAGACCGCCGGAGCCGAGCCCAACCTGCTGGCCTTGCAAAGCACCCTGCTGTTCCCCTTCGCCACTCCGGATGCGGCCGGCCATTTTGGCCTGGTGGTGTATGACACCGGCGCCGTCACCCAGGGCAACGAACAGCTGCGCGCCGCACTCAAGGCTCTGGGCAGCAAACAGGCCGAGCAGGACCAACTGCTGCGCAAGCTGGAAACCGCCAATAGCCAACTGCTGCAATCGGAAAAAATGGCGGCCATCGGCCAATTGGCCGCCGGAGTCGCCCATGAAATCAACAATCCCATCGGCTATGTGTTTTCCAACCTCAAGACCCTCGACGGCTATGTGCGCGACCTGCTGAAGATCGCCGATGCGGTGGATACGGCAGGCGATCTTGATGAACTGCGTCAACTCAAGCGCCAACTGGAATACGACTACATCCGCGGCGATGTGGCAGCGCTGATCAGCGAATCGGAAGACGGCATCGACCGGGTCACGCGGATCATCAGCGCGCTCAAGGACTTCTCCCATATCGACGAGGAGGAATTCCGCCCGGCCGACCTGCACCGGGGCCTGGACACCACCCTCAACGTGGTCAACAACGAGCTCAAGTACAAGGCCGAGGTGATCAAGGAGTACGGCGAGCTGCCCGAGGTCGAGTGCATCCTGTCGCAGATCAACCAGGTGACGATGAACCTGCTGGTCAATGCCGCCCACGCCATGGAGCAGTTCGGCCGCATCACCCTGCGCACCGGCTGCGATAGCGACTGGGCCTGGATCGAAGTTGAAGACAACGGCAAGGGCATCGAGCCCAAACTGCTCAACCGCATCTTCGAGCCCTTTTTCACCACTAAACCGGTCGGCAAAGGTACGGGTTTGGGTTTGGCGCTGTCCTACAACATCGTGCAGAAGCATAACGGCCGCATCGAGGTATACAGCCAGCCGAATATCGGCACGCGCTTTCGCATCAACCTGCCGATTCGTCAGGCCAATGCCAGGCCACAACCGGACGTAGCCCAGCCATGAACGCAGCCGAGAATCCGCAACTCGCCACCCTGCTGCTGGTCGATGACGAGGAGAACATCCTCAACAGCCTGCGCCGGGTGCTGCGCAACGAGCCCTACAAGCTGCTGACCTGCAACAGCGGTGAAGCGGCCCTGCAGCTATTCGCCGAGCAGCCTATCGACCTGGTGATTTCCGATGCGCGCATGCCGGGCATGGACGGCGCGGCGCTGCTGGCCCAGGTACAGCAGCACTGGCCGGACTGCCTGCGCATCCTGCTGACCGGTTACGCCGACCTGACCACCACGGTCAAGGCGATCAACGAAGGGCAGATCTACCGCTATATCAGCAAACCCTGGGACGACCACGAGCTGCGCCTGATCATCGGCCAGGCCCTGGCCTTCCAGCGCTCCGAACGTGAGCGGATGCGTCTCGAAGCCCTGACCCTTGAGCAGAACCTGCGCCTGCAGACGCTCAATGCGACCCTCGAGCAGCGCGTGCGCGACCGCACCGCCGAGCTTGAGCAAACCGCCGACATGCTCGACCTGGCCTACGCCGAACTGCGCAGAAGCTACGTCACCGCCACCGAAGTGTTCGCCAACCTGGTCGGCCAGCGCCTGAGCAAGGAGCAGCAGACCAATACCCAGGTGATCGCCCTGGCCAAGGCCTTCGCGGATTTCCAGCAACTCGACGAAAGCGCCAGTCATGACCTGACGATGGCTGCAGCCCTGTACAACATCGGCAAGCTGACCTGGGCCGACCACCTGCTGCAGAGCCCTTCCGACCTGTTGTACAAGGAGGAACGGGCTCGCTATCGGAAATACCCGGTGGTCGGCGAAAGCCTGCTGATGACCCTGGAGCCGGTGCAGGATGCCGGCCACCTGATCCGCCATCACCAGGAGCGCTGGGATGGCCAGGGCTACCCAGATCGCCTGGCGGGTGAAGCCATCCCCCTCGGGTCGCGCATTCTCAAGCTGGCGGTGGACTTTATCGAACTGCAGCGCGGCCTGGTGCTGGAGCGCCGGCTGAACCGCGACGAAGCCCTGCTGCTGATGCAGAAATACAGCGGCCGGCTCTATGACCCAACCCTTTGCGCGCACTTTATCGAACTGTGCACCACCCTGGCCCCCGATCTGGCCCTGGCCGATGCCAGCATCAGCGTCCTGGATAGCCGCCGCTTAGAGCCGGGCATGATCCTCGCGCGCGACCTCCATGCGGAAAGCGGCATGCTCCTGCTCAATCAGGGCAAGCCCCTGACCCTCGCGCTGATCGACAAGCTGATTGCCTTCGAAGCCTCCGAAGGGGGGCACTACACCCTGTTCGTGCGCAAGCCTGAAGTCGCGCAGGCGACACCCGAGGAAAGCCATGATGATCAAGATTCAACTGCTGGATGACGACCCGCATATCCTCAGCGCCCTGCAGCGGGTGCTACGCCCGCATCGCTGGGAGGTGCACAGCTACAGCGATGGCCAGGCGGCACTGGAAGCACTTACCGAGCACGAGTTCGCGGTAATCATTTCCGACTACCAGATGCCCAACCTGGACGGCATCACCTACCTGCAGTTCGCCAAGCAGCGCCAGCCGCATGCCATCCGCATGATGCTCAGCGCCCACGGCGATCGCCAGTCGATGATGCAGGCTATCAACCGGGCGGAAATCTACCGCTTCCTCTCCAAACCCTGGGACGACTACGAACTTGAAACCGCAATCAAGTCGGCCATCGACCTCTACGCGCTGCGCGTCGAAAACCAACGCCTGCTGGCCCAGGTGCGCAGCCAACAATCTGCCATCGACCTGCAGGAACAGGAACTGCTGCGCCTGGAAAACGAAAATCCCGGCATCACCCGGGTCAAACGCGACGCCCAGGGCATGATCCTGCTCGACCTCGACGAGCCGGAGTAACTATGCGCGGCGCATAAACCCTGCTGACTATGGTCTAAACGGGATTGATCACCACTACAGGAGTAGCGATGCATACCCGCCACCTGATCGCCGCCGCCTACCTACACGTGCTGGCATTCGCCATGCTCGGTATGGGCGCTATCAGCCTGACCGGTTACCTGCTGCTCGAACAAACGACCCGCCACAGCGTGGTGCTGCTGCCCGACAGCGCGCTGATGTCAGTGCTGATGGGCGGGCTGATTCTCGCCGCGACCCGGCAGGCCATCGCGGCGCGCAACCTGCTGGCCGCCCTGCTGGTCGCACTGACCCTCTACAGCTTGCTGCACAATCTGCTGGCGGGCGGCGCGGATATCGAGCAGTCCTGGCTTAGCGGCTTTTTACGCATGCGTAGCGGCCTGGCCCTGAGCATGCTGCTAGCCACCCTGGCGCTTTGCCTGAGCAGCGGCGCACGCCTGGCCAGCCGCTGCGCACTGCTAATTGGCGGCGCGCTGATGGCCCTGGCTGTACTTTCGCATCTGGCTGAAAACTGGCCGGTATTTGGCGTCATCCGCCTGGGCTTCAAATACGACTCGACTCATGTCGCCAACCTTTTTGTCCTGTGTCTGGGCCTGAGCATCATTTTGCTCAGTCTGCGCCCACGCGGAGAACAGGACCTGCTCGACCCGCGCACACTCAGCGCCGGCATCTTCGGCACACTGCTCGCCTGCAGCAGTTGGTACCTGCTGAGCACGCAAGCAATCAACATCATCACTCGTGAAGGCGACCTGCTGCTGGCGAAGACGGCAAGCGCTACGACCCAGGATCTGCAGAGTCACTTGGCACTGATGCAGCGCATGGCCGATCGCTGGCAGACAGTCGGGCGCTTGCCGAGCACCAGCCTCTGGCAGCAAGAAGCGCATAGCTATCTGCGCGACTTCCCCAATCTGGAGCTGCTGGCGCTGCTCGATCACAACTTCGAGCCAAGCCGCGTCGAAGCCCGCAACCCGGGCCAAGCCGCCTGGCTGCGGCAGTTTTTGACCGATGCCGACCAGCACAGCTGGCTGCAGCAGATGCGCGATAGCAAGCACCCACACATTGGCCAGACCCGCGGCTATGGCGACCCACACGTACGCAATACGCTGATTGCCACCCCGCTGCACTTGCCCGGACAACCGCCGCTACTGCTGGTCGCCAGCCTCAACGTAGCCGGCGTACTGGATAGCCTGCTGGGCCGCGACCTGAAGGGTTTTATCGTGCACGCCCGCGAAGGTGATCGGCTGCTGTACGACTCGACCGACGGCCCCAGCCAATACACCACCCCAGTCAGCCAGCACGACCTGCTGCTGCCCCACGGTCAGACCTGGCACCTGAGTGCCTACGTCGATAATCCCAAAGCCCTGAATGCCGCCAAACACCTAGCCACCCTGACCCTGCTATTCGGCCTGACTCTGAGTTTCTTCCTGCTGCTCAGCCAGCGCCTGGCCTGGCTGGCCACCCAGCACTCGCAGCAACTGCAAAATGCCAACCATGAGCTGCAGCAAAGCCTGGCACTGCAGCTGCGCACGCAAAACCTCAACCAGCGGATCATGCAGTTCACCCACGACGTGTTCTGCTCGATCGACCGTCAGGGGCGCTTCCACGAACTCAGCCCATCCTGCGAGAAGCTTTTCGGCTACTCGGTTGAGGAGCTGATCGGCCGGACCTTTATCGAGTTGGTGCTGGCCGAAGACCGCCAGCAGACCCAGGAGGAAATCATCGCCAGCATGCACGCACGCGCCAGCTACACGCTGCGTAACCGCTGCCGGCATCGGGATGGGAGCATCGTGCATGTGCACTGGACGGTCGACTGGTCCACCCCGGACCAGACGCTGTTTGCCGTCGCCCATGACATCACCCAGCTGGTGGAGAACGAGGCCTACGCCGAAAGCCAGCGGGAGATCCTCAGCATGATCTCCAACGACCGACCGCTGGGCGAAATCCTCGAAGCGCTTTGCCTGATGATCGAGAGTCAGCAGCCCGACGCCCTGTGCTCGGTGCTGCTGCTCGACGCCACTGGGCAACAGCTGCACACCGGGGCCGCACCCAACCTGCCAGAGGCCTATAACCAGGCCGTGGATGGTCTGACCATCGGCCCCAACACCGGCAGCTGCGGCACGGCGGCGTTCCAGCAAAAGCTGGTGATCACGGCCGACATTCGCAGCGACCCGATCTGGCAGGACTACCGCGACCTGGCCCTGGTCCACGGCCTTATGGCCTGTTGGTCGTTCCCGTTGATCTCCCACGATGGCAAGTGCCTGGGCACCTTCGGCGTGTATTACCGCCAGCCCCGAGTGCCGAGTGACGAACAGATCCAGAGTCTGGCCACCGCCGCCCAGCTGGCAGCCATCGGCATCGCAAGGGCAGCCGACCGTCACCACCTGCAGGAAAGCCAGCAGCGCTTCCGCTCGTTGTTCGCCTTCAACCCCGACCCGGTATTTTCCTTTGACCTGCAGGGCAACTTTCTCAGCATCAACGATGCCGGCCAACAGCTGCTGGGGCTAAGCGAAGCCGAGATCATCGGCCAGCACTTCACCCAGCTGATCGCCAGCGACCAGCAGGCAACGATCCGCGAGCACCTGCAGGCGGCCAGCGCCGGCACACCGCAGCACTATGAAACGCGCCTGCAAGGCCGCCAGCACAAACCCCTGATCCTGGACGTGACCAATCTGCCGATCATGGTCGATGCGCAGATCGTCGGGGTATTCGGCATCGCCAAAGACGTCAGCGAGCGCCATCAGACCCAGCAAGAGCTGCAGGCAACCCTGCTCGAACTGGAACGTAGCAACAAGGAATTGCAGGAGTTCGCCTTCGTCGCCTCCCATGACCTGCAAGAGCCGTTGCGCAAGATCCAGGCCTTCTCCGAGCGCCTGGCCAGCCGAAACACGACTCTCGGTGACGAAGACCGCGACTACCTGCAGCGCATGAACTCGGCCGCGGCGCGCATGCAGGCGCTGATTGTCGACCTGCTCAACTACTCGCGGGTCAACACTCGCGGCCAGCCCCTGCAGCCGCTGGACCTCAACCAGCTGCTCGGTGAGGTACTCGGCGATATGGAGGCTGCCATCGAACAGAGCCAGGCGCGTATCGAATACCCGCAACTGCCGGCGGTGCTGGGCGACCCCAGCCAGTTGCGCCAGGTGCTGCAGAATCTGCTAAGCAATGCCCTGAAATTCCAGCCCCCCGGCAACCAACCGCTGATCCGTTTGTATGTGGAGGCGCAGGACGGTGCACACTGGACCCTGTGCATTGCCGACAACGGCATCGGTTTCGACGAGAAATACCTCGACCGCATCTTCAACCCTTTCCAGCGCCTGCACGGGCGCGAGGCTTATGCCGGCACCGGGATCGGCCTGGCCATCGTCAAGAAAATCGTCGAACGCCACGGCGCGCGTATTACGGCCAGCAGCTCGCCGGGCCAGGGCAGCGTATTCCGTATCACCTTTCCCACTCTCGACAAGGCCAGCCCATGACCACAGCTCAATTGGTACAGATCGTGATTGCCGACGACGATCAAGACGATTGCCTGATGACCCGCGAGGCCTTCACGGAGTGCCGCATCCACAACCCCCTGCACTTCGTGCATGACGGCGAAGAGCTGATGAACTACCTCAAACGCCGTCCACCCTACGAGGATGCGACGCGCTACCCGCTACCGGGGCTGATCCTGCTCGATCTCAATATGCCGCGCATGGACGGCCGCGAAGCGCTGCAGGCGATCAAGAGCGATGCCCAGCTGCGCAGCATCCCCGTGGTGATCCTCAGCACCTCCTCGGCCGACGAAGATATCCGGCGCAGCTACGCCATGGGGGTCAACTCCTTTATCACCAAGCCGGTGAGCTTTAGCGGCCTGCTTGAGGTAGTAAACAACCTTGGTCGCTACTGGCTGCAGGTCGTCGCACTGCCCACAGACGGAACCCGCAATGATTAAAAATGCATCCGGCTGGAAACTGCTGCTGATCGATGACGATGAGGACGACTTCATCATCACCCGCGACATCCTGCGGCAGAACCTGGACATGCCGCTCGAGCTGGACTGGTGCAACAACTTCCAGCAAGGCCTGGAGCTGGTGCTGAGCGAGGAATACGACCTCTACCTGGTGGATTACCGCCTGGGCGCGGACTCCGGCCTGGAGCTGATCGACAACGCCCTGCAGCGCGGCGTGGTCAAACCGATCATTCTGCTGACCGGCCAGGGCGATACGCACCTGGATGCCAGCGCCATCGAACTGGGCGCCGCCGATTACCTGGTCAAGGGCCAGTTCGACAACCGGCAACTGCTGCGCAGCATTCGCTACGCGATCGACCGCAGCCTGGCCAGTGCCGAACTGACCGACAGCGAAAACCGCTACCGCCTGCTGTTCGAGGCCAACCCCGAGGCCATGTGGGTGTTCGACAAGGAAACCCTGTGCTTCCAGGCCACCAACCTGGCTGCCACTCGCCTGCTCGGCTACTCCCAGGCCGAATTCAAGAATATGAGCGTGCTGGATATCCGCAGCCAGGACGAGCAGCAGCGCTTTCTCGACTACTACAACAGCCGCCTGCGCGACACGCCGATTGCCGACCCGCAGGCCGGCGTCTGGACCTACCAGCACAAAGCCGGGCATGAGCTGCACGCCGAAGTGCTGGTGCACGACTTCGAGTTCGACAAGCAACCCAGCTGCCTGGTGCTGGCCATCGACGTCACGGAAAAACACAAGATCCATCAACAGGCCGCCCGCCGCGAGCTGTCATTCCGCAAGCTGCTCAATGACACCCGCGATGCGCTGCTGGTGGTCGATGAACAGGGCCAGCTGTGTTACGCCAATCCGGCGGCCGAGCAGCTGTTCAAGACCAGCCAGGCGCAGCTACAAGAACAGACCTTCGACCTGCCGCTAGACGCCGAGGAACTCTTCGAGTGGCACCTGACTACCCCGGCCGGCGAGCTACTGGAGGTGGAAATCCACCTCTCGGAAACCGACTGGGAGGGGCGCCAGGTGCGCTTGCTGTCGCTGCGCGATATCAGCGAACGCAAGGAGGCAGAAAAACAGCTGCGCTTGCTCAAGCGCGGTCTGGCCTCCAGCTACAACGGCGTGGTCATCACCGACGCCCTGGCCAAGGATCAGCCGATCATCTATATCAACCCGGCGTTCGAACGCATCACTGGCTACACCGAGGCCGAGGCGCTGGGGCGCAATTGCCGCTTTCTGCAGAACGATGAGCGCGATCAACCGGCCCTGGAGCTGATCCGCCACAGCCTGGCGCAGCAGATCGAAGTGCACGTGGTGCTGCGCAATTACCGCAAGGATGGCAGCCCATTCTGGAACGACCTGTATATCTCTCCGGTGCTCGACGAGCAGGGCCAGGTCAGCCACTTTATTGGCGTACAGAACGACATCAGCGAAGAGAAACGCTACCAGGCCGAACTGAGCTTCAATGCCAGCCATGACGTGCTCACCGGCCTGCCCAACCGCGCCCTGCTGGAAGACCGTCTGCGCCAGGGCTGCCAGATATCCCAGCGCTACCAGCGCAGCCTTGCGGTGATGTTTATCGATCTGGATGGTTTCAAGCCGATCAACGATTCGATCGGCCACCATTCCGGCGATCAGATCCTTATCGAAGTGGCCCGGCGCATGTGTACCCAGGTGCGCCCCGGCGATACCGTGGCGCGCATGGGCGGCGACGAATTTCTGGTGTTGCTGCCGGACCTGGCCCGTGAAGAAGACGTGCTGCTGGTGGCCGAGCGCTTGCTCAGCGACATCGCGCGGCCCTATAGGGTAGACGGCCTCGACCTGCACGTCACCGCCAGTATCGGCATCACCCTCAGCGACGGGCTGCTGGCGCAACCCTCGCAACTGATCCAGCAGGCCGACCTGGCCATGTACAAGGCCAAGCAGGAAGGCCGCAACAATTACCAGTGGTACACCAACGACCTCAACCAGCGGGTCGGCGAACGGATGACCCTGCGCAACGAACTGCAGAAGGCCCTGGATAGCCAGGCGTTCGACCTCTACTACCAGCCGCAGATCGATGGCCGCACCGGTCGCGTGGTTGGCGTCGAGGCCCTGCTGCGCTGGAATCACCCCGAGAAAGGCTTTATTCCACCGACCCTGTTTATCCCCATAGCCGAAGATACCGGGCAGATCATCCCCCTCAGCGCCTGGGTGCTGGACACCGCCTGCCGGCAGATGCACCAGCTCTGCGAGCAGGGCATGAGCGGACCGACGGTGGCGGTGAATATCTCCTCGATCCACTTCCAGCGCAGCAACTTCGTCGAGAGTATTCAGGCGGTACTGCACAAGCATCAGCTCAGCGCCGAACGGCTGGAGCTGGAGATCACCGAGGGCGTGCTGCTCAACCATGCAGAGCAGGCGATCAGCACCCTGCACCAGCTGAAAAAGCTCGGGGTGAAGATCGCCATCGACGACTTCGGCACCGGTTTCTCAAGCCTCAACTACCTCAAGCGCCTGCCCATCGACAAGGTCAAGATCGACCGTTCCTTCGTCGAGGAGATCGTCAGCGACCAGCACGATGCCGCTATCACCCAGGGGATCATTTCCATGGCCCACCACCTGCGCCTCAAGGTGATCGCCGAGGGTGTGGAGACCGAGCCACAGTTCGCCTTTCTGAAGAAGAGCCACTGCGACCTGTTTCAGGGCTATTACTTCGCCAAGCCCATGCCCTTTGCCGAGCTTGAGGTGTTTCTCCGCGAGCGCATGCTGACCCAAAACCCGAGCCTGCCGCAGCTAAGCGGCAACGACCCGGCGCAGACCCTGCTGTTGCTGGATGACGAGGAAAATATCCTGCGCTCCCTAGCCCGCTTGCTGCGCCGCGATGGCTACAAGATTCTGATGGCGACCCGCGCCCAGGATGCCTTCGAGCTGCTGGCCAAGCACGACGTGCAGGTGATCCTGTCTGACCAGCGCATGCCGGAGATGAGCGGCACCCAGTTTTTCAGCCGGGTCAAGGACCTACACCCCGACACCATGCGCATCGTGCTCTCGGGTTACACCGACCTGAAATCGGTCACCGACGCGATCAACCAGGGCGCCATCTACCGCTTTCTGACCAAACCCTGGGACGACGAACAGCTGCGTCAGATCATTGCCCAGGCCTTTCGCGAGCACCGCAGCAAGGACATGGCACGCGACAGCCAGACGCCGCAGCGACCCTCAGCCTGAGGTTTTCCAGCGCTCGGCGGCAGCCTGGTCGGAACAACGCCCTTCGACCCAGCGCGGGCCGTCGGCGGTGTCTTCCTTCTTCCAGAACGGCGCGCGGGTTTTCAGGTAATCCATGACGAAGTTGCAGGCGTCGAATGCCGCCTGACGGTGGGCGCTGGTGGTGCCGACAAACACAATCGGCTCGCCCGGTTCCAGGCGCCCGATACGGTGGATGATCTCGATACCCAGCAACGGCCAGCGCTGGGCGGCTTCGTCGGCAATCTTGCCCAGGGCCTTCTCGGTCATGCCAGGGAAGTGTTCGAGAAACATGCCGCCGACTTCGCGCCCTTCGTTGAAATCGCGCACATAGCCGACAAAGCTGACCACCGCGCCAATGCCCAGGTTGGCGGCATGCAGGGCGTTAAGCTCAACGCCCGGATCGAAGGGGTGCGACTGGACGCGGATGGCCATACTCAGCCTCCGGTGACAGTGGGAAAGAACGCCACTTCATCGCCGGCGGCCAATGGCTCATCCAGGCTGCAGAGTTCCTGATTGCGCGCGCACATCAGGTTCTGCTCAGCCAGCACATCCCAAACCCCACCGCGACTCAGCAGGTGTTGGCGCAGCTGATCAAGGCTGGCGAACTCGCCGCTCAGCTGCTCGCCATCCAGACCCAGGGCCTCGCGGTAACGGGCGAAATACTGCACGCGGATCATTCTTCTTCCCCAGCAACAAAATGTCCACTCTTGCCGCCGACCTTCTCCAGCAAACGCACGCCTTCGATCACCATGCCGCGATCCACCGCCTTGCACATGTCATAGATGGTCAGCGCGGCGACGCTGGCGGCGGTCAGGGCTTCCATTTCCACGCCGGTCTGCCCGGTCAGCTTGCAACGCGCGGTGATGCGCACGGCATCCGCGCCCTCAGGCGTCAGTTCAACCTTGACGCTGGTGAGCATCAGCGGATGGCACAGCGGGATCAGATCGCTGGTTTTCTTCGCTGCCTGAATACCGGCAATGCGCGCCACGGCAAACACATCACCCTTGGGGTGATCGCCCTGGGCAATCATCTGCAGGGTTTGCGGGCGCATGCGCACCAGGGCTTCTGCCACGGCTTCACGGACGGTCAGGGCTTTATCGCTGACATCGACCATATTGGCGCGGCCTTGGGAATCGAGATGGGTTAACACAGACAGACTCCAGGCAGGTGTCCGGCGATTGTAAACCCAGGGGTCAGGTTTCGGCACCTGTGAATGCCAAGGGATTCAGACGAGAGGTTATGCGGCGAGGTCCGCACCCGGCCCTGCAGCCGTAACGGCCTGCAGGGCGAGCGAGGTGGAGGGGTGTTACATATGGGTTTCGGCGTACTCGGCGAGGATCGAGCGCGGCACCCCTTGCAGAGTGATGTGCACGCCATGCTCGAAGTCTTTGAAGCGCTCCGTTAGGTAGGTCAGGCCCGAGCTGGGCGCCGACAGGTAAGGGGTATCGATCTGCGCCAGGTTACCCAGGCACACCACTTTGGAGCCGCTGCCGGCACGGGTGATGATGGTTTTCATCTGGTGCGGCGTGAGGTTCTGGCATTCGTCGATCAGGATCAGGCTCTGCTGGAAGCTGCGGCCGCGAATGTAGTTGAGGGATTTGAACTGCAGCGGGACCTTTTGCAGGATGTAGTCGACGCTGCCGTGGGTGTTCTCGTCGTCCATATGCAGGGCTTCGAGGTTGTCGGTAATCGCGCCGAGCCAAGGCTCCATCTTCTCGGCTTCGGTGCCGGGGAGAAAGCCGATTTCCTGATCCAGCCCCTGCACGCTACGGGTGGCGATAATCCTGCGGTAACGCTTGCTGACCATGGTCTGTTCAATGGCCGCTGCCAGGGCCAGGATGGTTTTACCAGAGCCGGCCGCGCCGGACAGGTTGACCAGATGGATGTCCGGGTCAAGCAGGGCAAACAGCGCCAGTGACTGGTAGATATCCCGCGGACGCAGGCCCCAGGCCTCCTGGTGCATCAAGGGTTCCTGGTGCATATCGAGAATCAGCAGTTCGCCGTGCTTGATGCCCTTGATCCAGCCGACAAAGCCCTGCTCGTCGATGATGAACTCGTTGACATGCACCGCAGGCAGGTTATCGGTGAGCTGCACGCGGTGCCAGGTACGGCCATGGTCCTGGCGGGTTTCCACCTTGTTCACGCGGTCCCAGAAGGAGCCGTCCATGTTGTGGTAACCCTGCGACAGCAAGGACACGTCGTCGACCAGCTGGTCGGTGTGGTAATCCTCGGAATCGATGCCACAGGCGCGCGCCTTCAGGCGCATGTTGATGTCTTTGGTAACCAGCACCACGTTGAGACCGGGGCGCCGGGACTTCAGCTCGACCAGCTGATTGATGATCTTGTTGTCGTTGAGGTCTTCCGGCAGCCAGGTCACCGGGGTAGCGCTCTTGCTCATAAGAATTGAGAGAAAGCCGCAGGGGCCGCTCTTGTCACGCTGGATGGCGACGCCGTGTTCCACTTCCTCGGGGTTGGCGCTGCCGAGAATCTTGTCGATCAGACGGATGGCCTGGCGGCACTCGGCGGCCACGCCCTGTTTGCCGGTTTTAAGCTTGTCCAGTTCCTCCAGTACGGTCATGGGAATTGCAACGTGGTGCTCCTGAAAATTCAGCAGCGCGTTGGGGTCGTGGATCAGCACATTGGTATCGAGGGCGTACAGGGTTGGGGCGGTGGGCTTGGAGCGTCCGTGGTCATCCATACTCGGTCACCTTCTTGTAGTAGCCAAGCAACGCAGGGGCGAGACTGCGCCGCGGAGGGGCCGTCGACTCCTCAGTGCCGAGGCTGAGAAGGCTGCAAAAAGGTGAGGGCCAATGGCCGCCACCTGTCTGCAGGGTTCGGCGGTCTTGCCTTTTAATTACTCCAATTCAGATGACAGAAAAACGTTTTTTTCAGCATTTACAGGTTTATTTGTCGGAGCGACAAATAGCGCTTGGCGCACTGCGCGGTCGCCGTTAAAGTCGGAAGTCCCACCGGCTTTCGAGCTGCGCAGATTTTTCCATTCACCCCCGCTCCACCCCGTGCACATCGGCACAGCGATTGACCTCCACGGTCACATGCACCAGCTCCGCAATCCCCGCCAGCCGCGCCTTGTAGCGATCCGCAGAACCGTCGCCATGGGTTACCACGCTGACGATGCAGGCGAACTGCGCCCGGCCAACGCGCCATAGATGCAGATCGGCCAGTTCAGTGTCCGCCTCCTGGGCCAAGGCAGTGCGCACGCGCTCGACCACCGGGCTGTCCATCTCGCGATCGAGCAGCACCTTGCCGGTTTCGATCAGCAGGCCCTTGGCCCATACCGCGATAATTACCGCGCCGATCACGCCCATCAGCGGATCGAGCCAATCCCAGCCCAGCAGCAAGCCGCCGAGCAAGGCGACGATGGCCGCCACCGAGGTCAACGCATCGGCCAGCACATGGATAAAAGCGGCGTGGCGATTAAGGTCCTTTCCCGCCGCTGGCGCTGTGTGGTCGTGGTCGTGGTCGTGGTCGTGGTCGACACGATCATGCGCGCCGGCGTGGCTATGGCCGTGAGCATGACCGTGATCATGGCTATCGCGTAGTAACCAGGCGGAGACCAGGTTGACCAGCAAGCCGATCACCGCCACCCACAGGGCCATCTCGAAGGCGATTACCTGAGGCTGCAACAAACGCCAGAAGGACTCGAACGCCAGCATCGCCACCACGACCAGCAACATCAGTGAGCTGGCAAAGCCCGCCAGCACCTCAACCTTCCAGGTGCCAAAAGCAAAACGCGGGTCGTTGGCGTAGCGCCGCGCCAGCAGGTAAGCCAGCGCCGTCAGGCCGATGGCGAGCATATGCGAGGCCATGTGCCAGCCATCGGCGAGCAAGGCCATGGAGTTGAACGCATAGCCGGCGACAATTTCTACCAGCATGGTCACCCCGGTCAGCGCGGCAACACGCCAAGCCTGACGTTCGGCGGTGGTTTCCAGCGGGCGGTAGTCGTGGGATGGCTCCCAGCGCGAATGGTTGCAAGCGGTCATGACAGCTCCTTGAGAGTTCGACCTGGGCAGACTACAACCCCGTGGCGGCCCCTGGGTCAAGCGCCTCAATCGCCCTTATAGGTAGTCTCAAGCGCCAGCAGCTTCTAGAATCGCCGCAGACTTTTAGGAGCACAGCTTATGTTGATGGTGATTTCCCCGGCCAAGACCCTCGATTACGACACCCCGCCTGCGACCCCGCGTTTTACTCAGCCCGAACACCTCGACCACGCGCAGGACCTGATCCAGCAGCTGCGCGACTTCACTCCAGCGCAGATCGCCGAACTGATGCACCTGTCGGACAAACTCGCCGGCCTCAATGCCGCGCGTTTCGGCAGCTGGGAGCGGCCGTTCAATCCGTCCAACGCCAAGCAGGCGCTGCTGGCGTTCAAGGGCGATGTGTACACCGGGCTTAACGCCGAGGATTTCAGCGAGGCCGACTTCGATTTCGCGCAAACACACCTGCGCATGCTCTCCGGCCTGTACGGCGTGCTGCGCCCGCTAGATCTGATGCAGCCCTACCGCCTGGAAATGGGCACCAAGCTGGCCAACCCGCGTGGCAATAACCTCTATGACTTCTGGGGCGAGCGCATCAGTGGCTGGCTGAATGAGGCGCTGGCGGCCCAGGGCGACGAGGTGCTGCTCAATCTGGCGTCCAACGAATACTTCAGCGCGGTGAAACGCAAGGCGTTGAATGCGCAGATCATCGACACCGAATTCAAGGACCTGAAGAACGGCCAGTACAAGATCATCAGCTTCTACGCGAAAAAAGCCCGCGGTCTGATGGCACGCTATATGATCAAGGAGCGTCTGACCAACCCGGCCGGCCTCAAGGACTTCACCTACGAGGGCTACGCCTACTCAAGCGCCCAGTCCACCCCCAGCAAACTGGTTTTCTTGCGTGAGCATGCCGAGCAATAGTGCTCGGCAGCGAAAATTTATTCTTCACTTGCGAACCACCAATTATTGACGCCAATTAATTATCGCGACTGTTTGACGCGCTATTAATTGGCCACCCGCCTGATTTCGTTAAACTTTTTAACCCCCTCAACCGCAACAACCCTCCTTTATCGCCGACACGCCATTAATGTGCGCCGTCGTATTTATGGCGCCAGACATATTCTGTTAAAAAGTTCGGTGACAACCGGAACTATAAGAAACGCCGGGCACTCAGACCCATGTAAGCGATTTCTTCACCGCCTCAGAGGCGTGAAGAACAGTTGCAAGTTACTGAGCAGATAAGTATCTGCGCGACTGCACTTACTCCAGCAAAAGTCTTATGGCACTTAAAGGAATAGGTTACCTAGACGCGATCCAGCAGAAACACTGAGCCAGAGCCCCGCGCGGTGATCAGCCAAACGTAAAAAAGGGCATGCTTTATATAAGCCCCAACTCTGCACCTCTTATTTAGTGCCTACTTTTTCATGCCCGGATTAATACATTCGTGCATTTTGCAATGCACTCAAAAAATAGCAGTGGCATATAGCCACGCTTAAATTTCGTAATACATGGACGAGGTAAGTGCGATGCGAATCAGTATTTTCGGTTTAGGTTATGTCGGTGCTGTTTGCGCAGGCTGCCTGTCAGCTCGAGGCCATGATGTTATTGGCGTGGATATCTCTTCCACCAAGATAGACCTTATTAACAATGGCAAGTCGCCTATTGTTGAACCGGGCCTGGAAGAGTTGCTGCAACTGGGTAAAACCACGGGGCGCCTGCGTGGCACCACCGATGTAGCAGCGGCGGTGCGCGATAGCGAAATGTCGTTTATTTGTGTCGGTACGCCGAGCAAGAAGAACGGCGATCTGTCGCTCAACTACATCGAAGGCGTGTGCCGCGAAATCGGCCTGGCCATCCGCGACAAGAGCGCCCGGCATACCGTGGTGGTGCGCAGCACCGTGCTCCCAGGCACGGTGAAGAATGTGGTGATCCCGATCCTCGAAGAGTGCTCAGGCAAGAAAGCCGGGGTCGATTTCGGCGTCGCGGTCAACCCCGAGTTCCTCCGCGAAAGCACAGCGATCAAGGACTACGACTTCCCGCCCATGACCGTGATCGGCGAGCTGGACACCGCGTCCGGTGATTTGCTGGAAAGCATCTACCGCGAACTCGACGCACCGGTGATCCGCAAGGCCATCGATGTCGCCGAAATGATCAAGTACACCTGCAACGTCTGGCACGCCGCCAAGGTCACCTTCGCCAACGAGATCGGCAATATCTCCAAGGCTGTCGGCGTAGACGGCCGCGAAGTGATGGACGTGATCTGCCAGGACCACAAACTCAACCTGTCCCGCTACTACATGAAGCCCGGCTTCGCCTTCGGCGGCTCCTGCCTGCCGAAAGACGTGCGCGCCCTGTCCTACCGCGCCAGTTCTCTGGACGTCGAAGCGCCGCTGATCGGCTCACTGATGCGCAGCAACACGGTGCAGGTGCAAAACGCCTTCGACATCATTGCCGGCTACGACAAACGCAAAGTCGCCCTGCTCGGTTTGAGCTTCAAGGCCGGCACCGATGACCTGCGCGAAAGCCCGCTGGTAGAGCTGGCCGAGATGCTGATCGGCAAAGGTTACGAGCTGAGCATCTTCGACCGCAATGTCGAATATGCGCGGGTTTACGGCGCCAACAAGGAGTACATCGAATCGAAGATTCCGCATATCTCCTCGTTGCTCAATAGCGACTTCGACGCGGTAGTGGCCAAGGCCGACATCATCGTCCTCGGCAACGGCGACGAGCACTTCGCAAGCATTGCCAATCATGCCCTGGCAGGTAAGCAAGTGGTCGACCTGGTGGGCTTTATGCCGACGGTTTCCCGCGCCGGTGCCGAAGGCATCTGCTGGTAAACCCGAGGCCGTAACCACGGTTGCAGCAGCACCTGGGCACAGCACCACAAGGTCAGTGCCGCGCCCAGGCGCTAACCCGCACATCTGAATATGGACATGCACATGGACAAGCTCAAAGCGAGCCTTAGCCAGGCCAGCGGCTGGCTGTTATACCTGACGGTGCTGATGGCACTGGCACTGGCCCTACCGCGGACGGTCTTCACCCCTGAGTCGCGCGACTTCATCCTGTTGCTCGGCGTGGTGGGCATCTGGCGTTACTCCATGGGCGCGCTGCATTACGTGCGCGGCATGCTGTTTCTCTATGTGGTTTTTCCGCATTACCGGCGCAAGGCCAAGGCACTTGGCAGCGCTGCCGATCCCTCCCATGTGTACCTGCTGGTAACCAGCTTTCGCATCGATGCGCTGACCACTGCCCAGGTCTACCGCTCGGTGATTGAGGAGGCCAGCAACTGCGGCTACCCCTGCACCCTGGTCTGCTCCATCGTCGAACTGTCCGATGAGTTGCTGATCAAGAATCTCTGGGGCCGGCTCAACCCACCGGACCAGGTCAAACTGGATTTCGTGCGTATTCCCGGCACCGGTAAGCGTGACGGCCTGGCCCACGGCTTCCGCGCTATTTCCCGGCACATGCCGGATGAACGCGCGGTGGTTGCGGTGATCGACGGCGACACCGTGCTCAGCCCCGGCGTGATTCGCAAGACCGCGCCGTTCTTCCAGCTGTTCGACAACCTCGGCGGCCTCACCACCAACGAGTACTGCGAAGTTCGCGGCAGCTACATCATGAGCGAGTGGCACAAGCTGCGCTTCGCCCAGCGCCATATCAACATGAGCTCGATGGCGTTGAACAAACGCGTGCTGACCCTGACCGGGCGCATGTCGGTGTTCCGCGCCAAGGTGATTACCGATCCGGGCTTTATCGCCGACGTAGAAAGCGACCACTTGCAGCATTGGCGCCTGGGTAACTTCAAGTTCCTCACCGGCGACGACAAATCCAGCTGGTACAGCCTGATGCGCCTGGGCTACGACACCTTCTACGTACCGGATGCGGCGATCAACACGGTCGAGCACCCGCCGGAAAAGAGCTTTATCAAGGCCAGCCGTAAATTGATGTTCCGCTGGTACGGCAACAACCTGCGGCAGAACGCCCGCGCCCTGCGTCTGGGTGTCAATCGCCTGGGCGGCTTCACCAGCCTGGTGCTGTTCGACCAGCGCGTATCGATGTGGACCAGCCTGCTCGGCCCCTGCGTGGCGATCATCGCCACCATCAAATACGGCTTCGCCTACATGCTGCTGTACATCGTCTGGATCGGCCTGACCCGCCTGATTCTGACCCTGCTGTTACTGGCCTCCGGACACCGCATCGGCCCGGCCTACCCGCTGATTCTTTATTACAACCAGATCATCGGCGCGATGGTGAAGGTCTACGTGTTCTTCCGCCTCGACCAGCAGTCATGGACCCGCCAAAAAACCAAACTCAACCGGGATCTGGCGAGCTTTCAGCGCTGGTTCAACACCTGGTCGTCACGAACCATGACCTTCTCTGCCGCCAGCGTTTTTGTAGCTGCCTTGATGTGGGTGGTGTGAATGCCACGAGCGTGGCATCGCCGCACCTTAAGCCCTGATCGACCATTAATGACCTAAGGAAATAATCATGAGCGCAGTCGTAAACCCCGTTAGCGGCATCAAAAACAGCAGCAATACCAACAGCAATGTGGTGCATGAGGCCGAGGCCCAGCGCCAGCACGCCCGGCTCAAACTGCCGGCCAAGGTGCGCTTCCTCAACGCCGAAGGCAAAGCCACGGAGCTGCCGCTGCTGGATCTGTCCGCCGGCGGTTTCAGCCTGGAGGCGAACAAAGGCGTACTGGTGGAAGGCAAGCACTACAACGGCAAACTGCTGTTTGAGGTCGACGGTATCGGCTTCTCCATGATGATCAACTTCCAGGTGCGCTCACTCGGTGAGAACCGCGTCGGCTGCGAATTTCATAACCTGCGTCCGCGCGAAGTCTCGGCCCTGCGCCACATCCTCAGCGGCTTTATGAGCGGTGAGCTGATTAACGTCGGCGACCTGCTCAACACCCTGCAGCGGGAGAACTTCACCAAGGCGCGCAGCCGCACGAGTGAAGGCGGTGGCGGCCTGTTCTCACGGATCAAGGCCATGGGCATCAGCCTGCTGGTGTTCCTGATTGGCGTGGCCGCCTGCAGCTACGTGCTCTATCAGCTGTACGACATCTACTTCATCACCCATGCCGACTCGGCCCAGGTCAGCACCCTCGGCCAACCCGTGTCGATGCCACGTGAGGGCACCCTGCAGAGCCTGGTGGAAGTAGGCACCGTAGTCAGCAAGGGCGCGCCTATCGCCACCTACTCGGCGAGCATGCTCGATGCGCTGAAGGGCGTGCTGCCGGAAAGCGAGATGACCACGGAAAACCTCGAGCGGCTGTTTAGCAAGAGCGTCCAGGGCACCCTGACCAGCCCATGCGATTGCAAAGTGGTAGCGCAACTGGTGGGTGACGGCCAACTGGCCAGCAAAGGTACTGCGGTGTTCACCTTGGCCCCGGTGGACAGCGTCGCCAGTGTCGAAGCGCGCTTCCCTTACCGCGCCTTCGATGAACTGCAACCGGGCACCGAAGTGACCTTTCTGGTCGGCGGCGAACACAGCCCACGCAGCGGCACCATCAGCAGCATGGTGTTGCAGGATGGCGGCCTGGCCTCGGATATCCGGGTGATCATCACCCCAACCGAAGCCCTGGACATCGCCCTGTCCAAGCGCCCGGTGGATGTGCGCATCCAGCCGCTGGGTGGTCTGTGGAGCACCACCACCGTGGCGATCGGTAAATGAAGCGCGCGGCCTTAACCGGCCCCCTGCTTGGCCCCCTGATCGGCCTAAGTCTGCTGACGGGTTGCGCCGGCAGCCTGCCCGATCTGGACCTGGCCAAGCAGGCCAAGGCCGGCGGCGACCTGAGCGCGGCGGAGGCGAACTTTCGCCCGCTCGCCGAGCTCGGCTATGTCGAGGCGCAGATCGGCCTGGCCGATGTGCTGATTCGCAGCGCATCGGCGCAGCAGCAGGCCCAGGGCGAGGCGCTCTATCGCCAGGCCCTGGGGCAATCGCCGCTGGCCGCGCCGCGCCTGGGCAAATGGCTGGCCAGCAAGACGCCGAACAGCCCAGAAGAACGTGCCGAGGCCACGCGCCTGCTGCGCCAGGCCATGGCCGACGGCGACAACAGCGCGCTGTTGCCCTGGGTGCGCGTGCAGCTGCAAGACCCGCAGCAGCTCAAGGATCCGGCGCTGGAGGCGCAACTGACGCAGTGGCAAAACCAGGGCATTGGCGAGGCGCAACTGGGCAAGATCCAGCTGTACCGCGCCCGTGGCGACTACAACCAGCACCTCGAGGAAATCCAGGCCACCTGCGAACGCTGGTTGGCCCAGGTCAGCGAGTGCTATGTCGAACTGGCCAGCATCTATCAGATCCAGGGTAATCAGGACAAACAGCAAGCCTTGCTGGAACGCCTGCAAAGCGACTACCAGCGCGCCCTGCTACCGCCCGAGCGCATCCAGGCCGTGGCTAAGGTATTGGCCGACAGCAGCCTGGGCCAGCCCGCGCCGAAAAGCGCAGAAAGCCTGTACCTGAGCATCACCGAGGTCTACCCGGACGCCTGGCACAGCCTCGGTGAATTGCTCGTGCGCAATCCCGAGCTGGGCGATGAGCAAGCGCTGCGCGCTTACCTGCAACAGGGTGTGGACGCCGGCTCGACGCGGGCCGGGTTACTCCTGGGGCAACTGCTGATCAAGGGCCGCGAGCTACCCGCCGACCCACAGGCCGCCGAGCGCTACCTGCTGCAGGCCGCTGTCGATCAACCGAAGGCGCATTTAACCCTCGGCAAGCTGTACGCCAGCGGCCAGTTGGGCGAAATCGATCCGCAAAAGAGCCTGGAGCACCTGCTGCTCGCTGCTCGCCGCGGTGACGTGACGGCCGACCTGGCCTTGGCCCAGCTGTTCGCCGATGGCCGTGGCGTGAAGATCAACCGGGTCTACGCCTACAGCTTCGCCCTGCTCGCCCAGCAGCACGGTCTGGCCTATGGCCAGGTGCTCGTGGAGCGCCTGGCCAGCCAACTGCAACCCGCCGAAAAAACTCAGGCCCAGGTCTTGCTCGCCCGCGAGCTCGAAGCCCGTGGCGCGCAACCGTTCAGCCTAAGCCACGCCGCAGTCTCGAGGCAGAAATCGCTATGACCCCACACAAACACACTCCGGCTTTAATGCTGTTCGCGGCCAGCCTGCTCGGCAGCCCGCTGCTGATCGCCGCGCCCCTGCCGCCTGGCTTGTCCAGCGGGGTGAATATGAAACTCACCGCCCAAGCCCTGGATGACCAGGACCTGGGCACCCGTGACGGTGGCGACTTCAATGGCGCCGGTATCAGCGTGCGGCCCTGGGTTTATGGCCTGAGCGGCAGCTGGAGCGCCTACCTGCTGGGCGAGGCGTTTCTTGCAACAGATGTGATCGAGTCCAACCCCAGCGAATCCACCACCTTCGATCCCAACGATGCGCGCACCCGCGACGACAAGTTCCTCGCCCTGCACGAATTCTGGGTCGACTACAGCGGCCTCACCGCCTACCCCGGCGAATCCTTGCGCCTTGGCCGGCAGAAACTGCGCAGCGCCGACGGCCTGTGGTGGGACAGCAATATCGAAGCGCTGCGCTGGAACTTCGACACCACCCTGCTGACCGCCCATGCCGGGATCGCGCAACGCTTCAGCGACTACCGCACCGACCTCGACGACCTGGCGCCCCAGGACGAAGAGCGCCTGCACCTGCTGGCCGATATCAACTACCAATGGCTGCCGGGCCACTGGGCCGGGCTGAAACTGCACCACAGCGATGACAGCGGCAGCCTGGCCAGCAACGGCGAGCAGCTCGACCTGCTGAGCAAGACCTACAGCGGCAAGCTGACCTGGCTCGGCGCCGAACTCAACGGCGATTTCTACGGCTCACGCCCGCAGTCGCCAGTCAGCTACTGGGCCAGCGCCACCATGCTCACGGGTGAAGTCGACAGCCTGCGCAGCGCGACTGTCGGCGACCAACGCCTGGTGACCGGTCAGGACAGCCAGGACCTCGACGCCTGGGCCGTCGACCTCGGCCTGCGCTGGAATATCGATGAGCACTGGCGCATCGGCAGCACCTACAGCCGCACCAGCGGCGGCGTCAGCAGCAATGGCAGCGATTCCAAGCAATTCCTGCAAACCGATCTGCAAAGCAACCGCTCCACCTTCACCGGCACCAATTCCGCCCTCAACCGCTTCGGCGAAGCCTACCGCGGCGAGCTGAACAACCTGCAGGCGGTCAGCCTGTTTGCCGGTTTGATCGTCGACGAGAACTACGACGCCAGCCTGGTCTACCACCGCTTCTGGCGCGTGGACGCCGACCAAGACAGCGCCAACGGCCTGCAGGCCGATCTGCTGCCTGGGGAAAAAGACCTCGGCCAGGAAGTCGACCTGGTGCTCACCCGCTACTTCAACCAGGGCCAGATGCCGCCGCAGTTGGGCTGGCTGGGTGCCAAATCGGCGCTGGTGCGTTTTCGCGGTGGGGTGTTCTTCCCCGGTGATGCCTTCGCCAGCAACAGCGACCCGAGCATGTACCGCGCCGTCGTCGATTTCGTGTGGCGCTACTGAACAGCATGAAGCGGATCCAGGAGGTGAAGAGCATGTATCTACATAGCAATAGCGCAAGAAACACCCTTGGCCTGGTGCTGACCCTGCTCAGCGGCCTGGTTGGCTCGCAGGCACTGCAGGCTGCCACCCCGGCCCTGCAGAGCTATGAAATATCCGCCACGCCGGTGGAGGCGCTGCTGCAGGCCGCGCCGCAATTACCCGATCTGACGCCCTATAGCGCCGAAGCGGTGAACGCCAAGATCCAGAGCAAACCCGCAGGCAAAGCGGGCATGCAGCGCATGATCGGGCTCAACCCGCTGATCGAATTCACCGGCGGTGATGAACGCCTGCGCGTGTGGGTCAAACGCCAAGGCGAGATGCCCCAGGTCATCGTCATCGAAGGCGGCTATGTGACCCCCGCTGACCTGGCCCGCCAGCTGCCGGCCAAGTACTTCGAGCAGACCGCCCCTGGGGTGTTTCTCGCGCGCCGGCCGATACTGGTCAACCCGGGTGCGACCCTGCATATCGACAAACACACCAAGGACCTGCGCCTGTCCAGCGACCACGGCGCGTTCCTGATCAACGACGGCAAGCTGTTTATCACCGACAGCCGCCTGACTGCCTGGCGCGAAAAGGACAACCAGCAGGACTGGTTCGAGAAGAAAGGCCAGTTCCGCCCCTTCCTCAACTCCTGGGGCGGCACTGAGACCTACATCGTCAACAGCGTGATTTCCAGCCTCGGCTACACCGCGAGCAAGTCCTACGGCGTGTCCATCTCGCAGTACAGCCCGGCCATGCACCCGATCATGCAGCGTGCCCACCCCACCGGCTGGCTGATCAACTCGATGTTCGATGACATGTGGTACGGCTTCTACTGCTATGAGGCCGACGACGTGGTGCTGCTGGGCAATACCTACCGCAACAACCTGGTCTACGGCATCGACCCGCACGACCGTTCGCGGCGCCTGATCATTGCCGAGAACACCGCCTACGGCACGGTGCAGAAGCACGGCATCATCATCTCGCGCGAGGTCAACGACAGCTGGATCTTCAACAACCGCAGCTACGACAACGAGCTGTCCGGCATCGTCATCGACCGCATCAGTCAAAACAACGTGATCGCCTACAACGAGACCTACGGCAACAAATCCGACGGCATCACCATCTACGAAAGCGGCGACAACCTGCTGTGGGGTAACCGCGCCTTTAACAACGGCCGCCACGGCATCCGCGTGCGCAACAGCCAGAACGTCGGCCTCTACGAAAACATCGCTATGGCCAACGGCCTACTCGGCATCTACGGCCATATCAAAGACCTCAACGGCACCGACCGCGACCTGCAGCTCGACCCCTTCGAAATGAAGCTGTCCCTGGAAGTGGTCGGCGGCCGCCTGGTCGGCAACCAGTCCGGGGCCATTTCAGTGGTCGCGCCCCTGAGCGTGAAGCTCTACCGCCTGGAAATGCTCATGCCGAGCAAACCCAGCGGCGTCGGCATGTTCGGCGCATTGGCCGAGGGCAAGAACCAGATCCTCGACCTGATGGTGCGGCAGAACAAAGCGGTGCTGGTCGTGCCCGCGGCCAAGTTGGCACAACGTGATAATTGAGGACCACCCAATGACCCGCTTAGCGATCATCAAACCCAGCGCCACCCTGGCCGTCCTTGGCCTCGCCATGGGCCTGCTCAACAGCGCCCAGGCGGCCGAGCCACCGACCTACACCATCGAGCCGTGCTGCAACATCTGCCCGCAGGCCCTGGAAGACGCCACCTACGACGGCGACATGAACGAGTTCAACAAACTGGTGCAAGGCCAGGAGGACTGGCTGTTCCGCACCCGCACCGACCTGATGACCCAGATGGGCACCACCGACGACGGCTACAAGCACCTGCAGGACCTGCGCGATGGCCTGGCCAAGCGTGGCGTCGAGCTGATGGTGGTGTACATCCCGACCCGCGGCATGATCAATGCGGACATGCTCAGCCCGGAGGTGCGCCAGGGCTACGACCTGCAAAAAGCCAAGACTAACTACCTGCAGGTGGTGGAGCGGATGCGCAGCATTGGCATCAAGGTGCCGGACCTGACGCCACTGCTGGAGGAGCACGGCAGCGACGAGCAGCCGTTCTTCTTCAAGCGCGATCACCACTGGACCCCTCACGGCGCCGAGTTCACCGCCGGTTTGGTGGCCGATGAGCTGCGCAAGTCCTCGGTGTTCAAGAAAATCCCGCGCAAGGAGTTTGTCACCCGTGGCGAGGGCCAGAACAACAAGATCGGCTCGCTGAACCAGGCCTTCGGCAAGATCTGCGGCTACAACTACGCCAACCAGTTCGTCACCCGCTTCGTCACCGAACCCAAGGAAGAAAGCAGCGACCTGTTCGGTGACGCCGAAGTCGCCGAAGTCATCCTCGCCGGCACCAGCTTCAGCGCCCCGCAATACAACTTCAACGGCTTCCTCAAGGAGAAAGCCGCCGTGGATGTGGATAACCGCTCGATCAGTGGCGGCGGTTTTCACAGCGCCATGCTGCAGTACCTCGGCAGCCAGGATTTCCAGGACAACCCGCCGAAGATCCTGATCTGGGAAATCACCAGCTACTACGACATCTCCATGCCGTTGTTCTACCGCCAGATCATGCCGATGCTGGCCGACGGCTGTCGCGCCACCCCCGCCGCCCTGACCAGCAAAGTCGCCCTGCGACCTGGGCTCAACGAGGTGCTGATCAACAGCGGCGACCTGCCACTGCGCAGCGAGGACTACCTGGTGGATATCCAGTTCAGCCAACCCAACGTCATGGAGCTGCGTGGCTCGCTTTGGTACATGAGCGGCTCCAAAGACAAGCTGCTTATTTCCCGCAACCAGCAGGTAGAGCCCGACGGCCGCTTTGTTTTCGGCCTGCGTGATGACCCCGAATGGGCCGGGCAGACCCTGCTGGCGATGGAGATCGACGTACCGGCAGATATGCCCGCCGGGCTCAAGGTCGAGGCCAGCCTCTGCTCGCGTCAGGCCGCCAACCAGACCGCGCTCGTCGACTAGCGTCGAGGCCCGCCGCCGGCCCTGAGTAATCAGGCCGGCGCCCACTCAAGGAGAGCGCAGCGCCATGGTTTTTTCCTCAAACGTGTTTCTGTTTCTGTTTCTGCCGCTGTTTCTCGGCCTGTATTACCTGTGCGCCAACCGGTACCGCAACCTGCTGTTGCTGCTCGCCAGCTATGCCTTCTATGCCTGGTGGCGGGTGGACTTCCTCGTCCTGTTTATCGGCGTAACCGCCTTCAACTACTGGCTGGGCCTGCGCATCGGCAACGCCGGGGTACGCACACGCCGCGCCCAGCAATGGATGTTGTTGGGGGTGGTGGGCAACCTCGGGGTACTGGGCTATTTCAAGTACGCCAACTTCGGCGTGGCGAATATCAACACCGCGCTGCAGGGCATGGGTTTTGAACCCTTCGTTCTGACGTCGGTGCTGCTGCCGATCGGTATTTCCTTCTATATTTTCCAGTCGCTCAGTTACCTGATCGACGTGTATCGCGGCGACGTCGAGGCCACTACTCACCCCATCGACTTCGCCGCCTTTATCGCCCTGTTCCCCCAGCTGATCGCCGGGCCGGTGCTGCGCTACAAGGACCTGGTCGACCAGTTCAGCGACCGCACGCACAGCTACGACAAGTTCAGCGAAGGCGCCAGCCGCTTTATGCAGGGCTTCGTCAAAAAGGTGTTTATCGCCGACACCCTGGCGCCCATCGCTGACCGTTGCTTCGCCCTGGCCAACCCCAGCACCGGCGATGCCTGGCTCGGCGCCCTGGCCTATACCGCACAGCTGTATTTCGACTTCTCCGGCTACAGCGACATGGCCATCGGTCTGGGCCTGATGATGGGCTTTCGCTTTATGGAGAACTTCCGCCAGCCCTATATCAGCCAGTCGATCACCGAGTTCTGGCGACGCTGGCATATCAGCCTGTCCACCTGGCTGCGCGATTACCTCTACATCAGCATGGGCGGCAACCGTGGCAGCACGCTGCAGACCTACCGCAACCTGTTTCTGACCATGCTGCTGGGCGGTTTCTGGCACGGCGCCAACTGGACCTTCCTGATCTGGGGCGCCTGGCACGGCATGTGGCTGGCCATCGAGCGGCTGTTCAATGTCGACGCTGCGCCCAAGGTGCTCAACCCGCTGAAGTGGGCCTTTACCTTCTTCCTGGTGGTGCTCGGCTGGGTGATCTTCCGCGCGGAAAACCTCGACATCGCCTGGCGTATGTACAGCGCCATGTTCAGCCCCGACCTATTGAGCAGCAGCGCCTGGCGCCTGTCGGAACTCAATAGCGCGCAACTCACCAGCATGCAGGTCACCACCCTGATCCTGGCTTACGTGGCGATGGCCTGGTTTGGCCTGCGCCAGTTCTACCCCGGCACTCCAGGCAAGTTCAGCGCGAGCCTCAGCAGCCTCGGTCAGGTGCAAGACAGCAGTGGCATCGCGGCGCTGGATTACCGCGCACTGGCGCTGCGCATGGGCCTGCTGCTGCTGTTCCTGCTCTCGGTACTGAAACTCTCGGCGCAGAGTTTCTCGCCATTTCTTTACTTCCAATTCTGAGGAGGCGACGTGAACAGAACCGCCACTATCGTCTACAGCCTGGCCTTTATCCTGCTCATGCTGGGCTTGGCCTTGAGCTCGCTGCCGGCGCTGCTGAGTTTCTCGGCGGCCAAGGACACCCCGGTGCTCAACGGCAAGCTGGCGCAGTCCTTCGAGAAGCACTACGACCAGGCCTTCTCGCTCAAGGCCTTCGGTACCAATCTATGGGCCGCCATCGACTACAGCCTGTTCGAAGAAGGTCGTCCCGGCGTAGTAGTAGGCCGTGGTGATTGGCTGTTTACCGATGAGGAATTCAAGCCCGCCACGCAACCGCGCCAGGTGCAGGACAACTGGGCGCTGATCGAAGCCGTGCAGGCCGAGCTCAAGCGCCGCGACATCGAACTGGTGTTGCTGCTGTTGCCAGCCAAGGCCCGCCTGTACCCCGAGCAACTGGGTCGCGCGCAGCCGGTGGCCGCACACAGCCAGCTCTACTCGCAGGCACTCGCGCGCATGCAAGACGAAAGCCTCCCCGGCCCCGATCTGCTGCCGGTCTGGCGTCAGGCCAAGCTGCAGGCGCCGATCTTCCTGCGCACCGACACCCACTGGACCCCCTACGGCGCTGAAGTGGCGGCGCAAAGCCTGGCCGCTTATCTGTTCGAGCGCGGCAGCCTACAACCGGGTGAGGAGCGCTTTGTTACCGCACCGGGGAAAACCCAGACGCACAAGGGCGACTTGCTCAGCTTCCTGCCTCTGGAGCCCTACTTCGCCGGCCTGCAACCGCCTAGCGAGCCGCTGCAACAACGCCAGACCGCCCTCGCCGACGGCCAGGACGACAGCAGCGCCGCCGCCCTGTTCGATGAACAGCCACCGAGCCTGGCCCTGGTGGGCACCAGCTACAGCGCCAACCCGAAATGGAATTTTGCCGGCGCGCTGAAACAGGCCCTCGGCAGCGATCTGCTGAATTTCGCCGAAGACGGCCACGGCCCCCTGGTGCCGATGCTGCGCCTGCTGCAAAGCGACCCAGCGCAAAACGCCGGGCTGCGTCTGGTGATCTGGGAATTCCCAGAGCGCTACCTGCTGCTGCCCAGCGATCTATCCAGCTTCGATGCTGCCTGGCTGCAGCGTTTGCAGCAGGCCAAGGACAGCGGCGGCGCACCGCGCCTGGCGCATCTCGCGACCAGCGCCAACGGCGCCGCGCAATGACCACCCAAATCCGCAAGCAAGAAATCCGCAAGCAAGGAGAAACCCCATGAAGCTGCATACCCTCCCTTACCGTCGCACCCTCACCGCCCTGCTGCTCAGCGTGCTGGCCGGCGCTGCCCAGGCCGATGAAGCGGCTCTGTACGCGCCCAGCGCACCGCCTGGGTCGGCCTTCGTGCGCGCCTTCAATGCCGATACAGCCGATATCGATGTGACTGTCGGCAACCTCAGCCTCAACGATATCGGCGCCCACGACAGCAGTGAGTTCCGCTTCCTCCCGGCCGGCAGCTACAACGCCAGCACCGGAACCAAGGCCCTGCCGGTGAAACTCGACAGCAACCAGTACTACACCCTGGTGCAAATGCCCGGCGGCCAGCTGCAACTGCGCGAGGAGCCACCGTTCGCCGGCAAGCAGAAAGCCCTGCTGCGCCTGCAGAACCTCTCGGACAGCCCGCTCACCCTGAAAACCGCAGACGGCAAAACCGAGGTGATCACCCAGGTGGCCGGCAAGGCCAGCGGCGAGCGTGAAATCAACCCGCTCAAGGTCCGTCTGGCGCTGTTCGCCGGGGACAACAAGGTCAGTGATCTCGCGCCCCTGGTGCTCGAGCGCGGCGAGTTGGTGTGCCTGTACGTCACGGGTAGCGGCAGCAACCTGGTTTCGACCTGGGTGAAAAGCCCGCAGCTGGACAACTGACTATGCAGCAGAGCAAAGCAGCCTTTCCGCCAGCACAGTTTCTCCGCGCCAGCATCGCCAGCGGCGCGGCGCTGATGCTGTTGCTGACCGGTTGCTCGGGAGCCGGTAACAACGGTGCCGACCTGCTGCCGCCGCCCGGCTATTTCCGCGCCGTGGCCGAGGCGCAAGGCAAGCCACGTGAATGCGTCGCCGCGCCCAAGCCTTACACCGGCAAGCTGCAATTCCCCAGCAAATATGCCGGCTCCGATGCCGCCCGCGACCAGGTCAACCCCAAGGCCGCGCAACGCTACCGCGAGCTGACCGATAACGTGCGCCTGCTGGAAAACGGCGTAAACAAGCTGATTGGCCGCTACCTGGACAAAGGCCAGCCGGACGATCTGGCCTGCGTCATCAGCTGGTTGAACGACTGGGCCGAGGCCGACGCGCTGCTCAGCACCTCGTATAACCACACCGGCAAATCGGTACGAAAATGGGCGCTGGGCAGTGTTGCCGGGGCCTATCTGCGGCTGAAGTTCTCCCGTTCGCAACCGCTTGAGCAGTACTCCAGCGAGGCGCGCACCATCGAAAAATGGCTGGGCAAACTGGCCGACCAGGTGGTGCTGGACTGGAACGCCCAACCCATGGATCGGCGTAACAATCATCAGTACTGGGCCGCCTGGTCGGTGATGGCCAGCGCCGTGGTGCTCAACCGTCGCGACCTCTTCGACTGGTCCGTCAGCCAATACAGTCAGGGCATGAGCCAGGTCGACGAACAAGGCTACCTGCCCCTGGAACTGTCGCGGCAAACCCGCGCCCTGGCCTACCACAACTACGCCATGGGCCCATTGCTGATGGTCGCGGCCTTCGCCCAGGCCAATCAGCTTGATCTGCGTGGTGCTAACGAGGGTGCCTTGCAGCGCCTGGCGCAGCGCCTGGAAGCAGGCCTCAAACAACCCCAGCTATTCAGCGCCAAAGCCGGTTACCCACAAACCCTGGATGACCTGCAGGACAACAGCCGCTTCGCCTGGCTGGAGCCCTACTGCGCGCTGTACACCTGCTCGCCGGCCACCGAAGCCTGGCGCCGCTCCCTGCAACCCTTAACGACCTATCGGCTTGGGGGCGACATCACCCAGCTATTTGCCGAGCAACTGCCTTGAGCATCACCCCTAAGCATTTTCGACCTGCGCTACATCCGTTGCGCCGGCCGGCGGGGTACAGCCTTAAACGGATATTAATGGAGCTCACACTATGATCCCGGTAATCCTCTCAGGCGGCAGCGGTTCCAGACTCTGGCCGCTTTCGCGCAAGCATTATCCCAAGCAGTTTCTCGCCCTCACCGGCACCGACACGCTGTTCCAGCAGACCATCAAGCGCTTGCGCTTCGACGGCGTGCAGGCACCGGTGCTGGTGTGCAACCAGGAACACCGCTTTATCGTCCAGGAACAGCTCAAGCAGCAAAAGCTCGAGACCCAGGCCATCCTGCTTGAGCCCTTCGGTCGCAACACCGCGCCGGCCGTGGCCATCGCCGCGATGAAGCTGATCGCCGAAGGCCGTGACGAGCTGCTGCTGGTACTCCCCGCCGATCATGTGCTGGAAGACCAGGAGGCTTTCGAGGCCGCCCTATACGTGGCTGCACAGGCTGCGGAAATTGGCGAACTGGTGCTCTTCGGCATCCCCGCCAGCCGCCCGGAAACCGGTTACGGATATATCAAGTCAGTGGCCGACGCCACTCTGCCGCTGGGGGCGATCCGCGTGCAGCGCTTCATCGAAAAACCCAACGCCGCCCGCGCCCAGGAATTCGTCGACAGCGGCGATTACTACTGGAACAGCGGCATCTTCCTGTTCCGCGCCAGCCGTTACCTCGAAGAGCTGAAAAAGCACGACGCCGATATCTACGACACCTGCCTGCTGGCCCTGGAACGCAGCCAGATTGACGGTGATACGGTGAATATCGATGCCGCCACCTTCGCCTGCTGCCCGGACAACTCGATCGACTACACGGTAATGGAGAAAACCCAGCGGGCCTGCGTAGTGCCGCTGAATGCCGGCTGGAACGATGTGGGCAGCTGGTCATCGATCTGGGACGTGCACCCCAAGGACGCGCAAGGCAACGTGATATCCGGCGATGTGGTGGTGCACGACAGCCACAACTGCCTGGTGCACGGCAACGGCAAACTGGTCTCAGTCATCGGCGTGGACAATATCGTCGTGGTGGAAACCAAGGACGCCACCATGATCGTGCACAAGGACCGCGTGCAGGACGTCAAAGCCATGGTCAACCAGCTCGACGCTGCGGGCCGCAGCGAAACCCAGAACCACTGCCAGGTCTATCGCCCATGGGGCTCCTATGACTCGGTGGACATGGGCGGGCGCTTCCAGGTCAAACATATCTCGGTCAACCCCGGCGCCACCCTCTCGCTGCAGATGCACCACCACCGCGCCGAACACTGGATCGTGGTCTCCGGCACGGCCGAGGTGACCTGCGATGACAAGGTGTTCCTGCTCACCGAAAACCAGTCCACCTACATTCCCATGACCTCGGTGCATCGCCTGAGCAACCCCGGCAAGATCCCCCTGGAAATCATCGAGGTGCAATCCGGCAGTTACCTGGGCGAAGACGACATCAAACGCCTGGATGATGTCTATGGCCGCACTCAAACCGCCACCCTCAGCCGCGCCACCAGCTGACGCACAACCGCCAGCCCTGCACAGGGGCTGGCGGGCCAAAGCATGTACCCCGCCGCCCGGCCTTGTGTAGGATGAACGCCTGTTTATCGACCAAGGCCATCTTTCCCCATGCTATTCGGCGCAATTCTCCTACTGAGCTGGCTGATCCTGCTGATCCGCTACCCGAGCAAGGCCCTGCCGATCTCCCTCGGCGCGCTGATCGGCCTGGGCCTGGTCGCCAGTTGGGTGCTCTGGCAGGAAAGCCGCGAGAACCGCCACCTGGCCCACCTCGAATTACGCCTCGACTACGCCCCGGACAGCTGCCCGGCGGACCGTCCCTTGGCCCTGAACCTGAAGAACGGCAGCGAAGCCGCACTGCTTGAGCTGAATTGGCAGATCGCCGCCTACCGCCCGGGCGACAGCATCAACCTGGCCGAGCGCCTGTATGAAACCCCGCGCTACAGTGGCCCAGGCGAATTGCTGCCCGGCGCCGACTGGCAAACCTGCCTGCCGCTACCCACCCTGCGCAGCGGCTACCGCGCCAGCAGCCTGGAGTTTCGCGCCGAGCGTTTGCACGGCAGTTTCAGCCGTTAAGCCCCATTCACAACAACAAGGAAGCCTGCATGACCCAGCCCAGCGCACTGATCACCGGATGTTCCAGCGGCATTGGCCGCGCCCTGGCCGAGGTGTTCCAGCAGGCCGGTTATCAGGTCTGGGCCACAGCGCGCAAAGCCGAAGACCTCGCCGACCTGAGCGCCGCCGGGTTCCACGCGGTGCAGCTGGACGTCAACGATGGCCTGGCCCTGGGCCAATTGGCCGAACGCCTGAAGACTGAGATCGGCGGCCTCGACGTGCTGATCAACAACGCCGGCTACGGCGCCATGGGCCCGTTGCTCGATGGCGGCGTTGAAGCCATGCGCAAGCAATTTGAAACCAACGTGTTTTCGCTGATCGGCGTAACCCGCGCGTTGTTCCCGCTGCTGCGGCAGAACAAGGGCCTGGTGGTAAATATCGGCAGCGTATCCGGCGTGCTGGTCACCCCGTTCGCCGGCGCCTACTGCGCCTCCAAGGCCGCCGTGCATGCCCTGACCGATGCCCTGCGCCTGGAACTCGCACCCTTCTCTATCGACGTGATGGAAGTACAGCCCGGCGCGATTGCCTCCAGCTTCGGCGCCAATGCCAGCCAGCAGGCCGAACAGCTGATCGACGAAGCCTCGCCCTGGTGGCCGATCCGCGACGGCATCCGCGCTCGCGCCAACGCCTCGCAGGACAACCCCACCCCCACCAGCCACTTTGCCCGCAACCTGCTGGCCGCCGTGCAAAGCAAACCCCGGCCAAACCTGGTGCGCCTGGGCAATGGCAGCCGCAGCATGCCGCTGCTGGCGGCCCTGGTGCCTAAACGTCTGCTCGAAGCGGTATTAAAGAAACGCTTCGGCCTCAACCGCACCCTCTAATCACCCACCACCAGGAGCGCAGCCGATGAACTCGCCCAGCCCCAGCAGCGTCCCGGTTACCCGCCTGGCCCTTGGCGGCGTAGTGGCGGTTGTCGTGCTCAACCTGCTGCTGCGCACCTTCGTCAAACTTGGCGGGATATTTACCACGGTGCTTATCGCCGCCCTGGTGGCCGCCGGCATGACCCTGTGGTTCTCCTGGCGCAACCGCCGCGCGCCCCTGCAAGGCGAACGCCGTCGTCTGCTCGCGTTGTATGGCGGCATCCTGGCCCTGCTCTATCTGGGTCTGTTGGCAATGATGGCGCTGCAGGACGATCCCAGCCCGATGGGGTTGGCGATCTTTGGCCTGCATTACTTTTGTTATCCGCTGATGGCGTGGGTGGTTTTTTATAAGCGTTTTAGCAGGCACAAATAGCCAGGCCGGTAGGCGAATAAAGCCGCTAGTTGCCGTTACAAACTGCCATGCCGAGCGATTGCTAAAACGACTTGATAATTACGCTCTTCTCTTCGACGGTATCTACCCGCTGTACAGGCTTGGTTTTACGCTTATCCAACGCGTATTCAGTATCAGCCAATGAATGGCCTAAAAACTCGCGAAGACTGGGCCCAGATTTCACCCATCGCGTATTGCCAATGAACTCGGCCACTTCGTGAAACCAAACCCGGCGGCCCATTTTCGTATACCAGCGCATGGCATGACGGAAATCTGCGTCACGATGAAAGAGCAACCGGCCCAATGCCTTGGGGCGGGCCTGCATACAAACTTCGATCAATTTGAACCAGAGAAACACCCGCCAGGCGGGCACTCGCTTTACCGCCAGAACCTGATGTTTGTAATCCCAGCGGCGGGGGGCTGTTTKGGTGACACSGCGGGGSTCMGCAGKCTCSTAGAAAAGSGKCCMACGGGGGGGGGGCACRTAAAGTAACTGGATCTGATCMGGGTCATAGCGCAGCAGATGTTTGAGCGACTGCCAGT
>NZ_JBNXUH010000089.1:0-536 GCF_050563605.1 Pseudomonas peli
TGGTGGTGCGTCGTCGGAAGCGGCAGATGTGTATAAGAAACAGGATCCACTCTGCCTGCCTGCCGCGCATATGCCGAGCCTCAACTTGAGCTTTGCCGATGCGGCGGGCGGCCGGCGGGKGTCGCTGTCCGGTCGCGGTGRGCTGTACGCCCGTSTCTTWTACACATCTGRCGCYGCCGSCSRCGCCCCCCSAGKGKGGAGATTTGGGGGGGGGGGGTCGTTTCAAAAAAAAAACTTGAGCTTTGCCGATGCGGCGGGCGGCCGGCGGGTGTCGCTGTCCGGTCGCGGTGAGCTGTACCCNTTGTTTTTGTACGGCGGCGCGGGGCGCAGGAAGAAGTAAACTCGTGGGGCGTCGCCGGCAGCGTCAGATGTGTATAGGGGACAGAACTTGAGCTTTGCCGATGCGGCGGGCGGCCGGCGGGTGTCGCTGKCCGGKCGCGGGGRGCTGTMCGCGGGGGGTTTGTGCCTGTCTCTTTTACACATCTTAAGCTGCCGGCGGCGCCCCCCGGGGGGGGGTCTTGGTGGGTGGCGGCTCT
>NZ_JBNXUH010000015.1:0-66025 GCF_050563605.1 Pseudomonas peli
GGACTGCATGGCAGTCCGCCCTTTTTTTTGCGCCCTGTTAATGGCCTAGGCCGGCGTCAGGCACTCAGGCGCATCGAGCTTGGGATCATTGATCAGGTTGGCCAACACCCGCTCGCGCAGCGCCAGCGGCGGACTCGCCAGTAAAGCCTGCAAGTCGGCCGCAGGGGTGTCGGCAGCTAACCAGGCGGCCTGCCCGGCTTCATCGAGGATCAGTGGCCGACGCTGACTGGCCGCCGCCTGAGTCACCACCGCCGCGCTCAGGTAGACGCAACCCTCAACCGGATAGGCTTCCCACAAAGCGGCGAAAAACAGCGGTGTGCTCTCGCCGGTGAGCCAGTACGGGCGCTTGCGCGCCGTGCCCCGCCACTCATAGAAACCGTTGGCGGGCAGCAGGCCGCGACGCAGGCGAAACGCCTCACGAAACATCGGCTGCTCGGCCAGGGTTTCCGCCCGCGCCTGGGCCGGGGTTTTGGTCAGATCAGTCAACCAAGGCGGGGTCAGCCCCCAACGCGCACGCGTCAACTGACGCTCGCCCTCGACGTTGCGCAGTAGCAACACCTGGCTATTGGGCGAAATGCTCCAGTGCGGTAACTGATCAGCAGGAAAACCGGGAATCGCCGCAAATGCAGGCGTCCAACGGAACAGGGCATAACGTCCACACATGGGAAACTCGATAACACTTGAAGTAAGGCAGCAGGGCCGACGCGCAGCAGACCGTAACAGGCTCTTAGCAGAGCAACGTACCTTGGAAATTATCCGGCTCATCGCCGGGCAGCGGTAGCGCGGCATTGTACGCGGCGATCAGCTGTTGTGCGCTGTGTGCCTGAGCATCCTCAACCATCACCCCGAGCAAACCGCAGGCCGGTAGCTCACCCACAGCGCCAGCCAGATGCCGCCCAGTGAGATAAGCCTCGATGCCCTCGCTGGCCAGCATAGCCAGCAGCAGCTCGCCCTCCATCAGGTCCTGCGGCTCGTAGATTCGCTGCATCAGTCATTCTCCCCGCGCACATCCAGGCTCCAGTCATCGCCATCGGTCTGCAGCGAAAACACGATGGGCCGGCAGCACACCGGACAGTCTTCGATGTACTGCTGATCGCCGGCCGAAAGATCAAGCAGCGCCTCAACCTGCTCGCCGCAATAAGGGCATTGGTAGTCCTGGCTTTCCAGCATCGCTGTCTCCTTGTGACTTGGGCGTATAATCGCCGGTCTATAGCTGGCCCTGCAGTCGCGCAACAAGCATTGTCGTGCGACGACCAGCGCAGTGAGCATCTCCACAGCCAACCACAACAAGAGAACATGATGGGCGAATTCGATGCCATCCGACCTTACGCCGACGCCGAAGTCCCTGCCGTGCTGGCGCGCCTGCTGGCCGACGATGCGTTTCTCGGCATCCTCACTCAGTTCCGCTTCCCGCGCCTGGCGTCTTCGCTAGGCTGGCTGCTTAAACCACTTATAGCCTATCGCCTGCGTCTTGAGTTTCGCGACGTGAGTTCGGTGGCGCAATTGCAGACGCGCATCGAGAGCTATGTCGACCGCACCATTGAGCAGGCAACCGATGGCGTGAGCTATTCCGGCATCGAACATCTGCAAGCCGGCAACGCCTATCTGTTTCTGGCCAACCACCGCGATATCGTCATGGACCCGGCGTTCGTCAATTACGCGGTGTACCACGCCGGCCTGCCGACGCCGCGTATCGCCATAGGCGACAACCTGCTGCAGAAGCCCTTCGTCAGCGACCTGATGCGCCTGAACAAGAGCTTTATCGTGCACCGCTCGATTAGCGGGCGGCGCGAGAAGCTGGCGGCCTATCAGCTGCTGTCAGCCTATATCAATCACTCGATCCGCAATGATGGCGAGTCGATCTGGATCGCCCAGGCCGAAGGCCGCGCCAAGGATGGTGATGACCGCACCGATTCGGCGATCCTCAAGATGTTCCATATGAGCCGCAAGGGCGAGCCGTTCGCCGAAGTGATCAACGCCCTGCGCCTGACCCCTGTATCGATCAGCTACGAGTACGACCCCTGCGACCAGGCCAAAGCCCGCGAGCTGTTTATCCGCGCCAGCACTGGCAGCTACACCAAGGCGGCGGGCGAGGATGACCAGAGCATAGCCCTGGGCATCACCGGCTACAAAGGCCGCGTGCATGTGCACTTCGGCGCGCCTGTCAGCCAAGGCCTGGAAGACAGCAAACTACTGGCGGCGGAGATGGACCGGCAGATTCTCAGCGGCTATCGGCTGTTTCCCGTGCATTACCTGGCCTATGCCATGTGGGCTGACCGCGACCCGGAACTGGCCGTGCCTAGCGCCGCCCAGTTATTCCCCGCAGCAGAGCTCAGCGCCGCCAAGAGCGAATGGCAGCGGCGCCTGGCCAACTGCCCGAGCGAGCAGCAGCCCTACCTGATCCTGCAATACGCCAACCCGGTGCGTAACCAGTACCGGATCAAGGCTGGCCTGCCGCTGTAGGCAAAGCGCAGCCAGAAAAAACGGCAGCCAATGGCTGCCGTTTTTATTGCCTGAGGAACCGAGTTACAGCTGGGTGCTAAGCCAGGACAGCAGCAAGGCCGCCGCCAGGCAGACATGGCCAAAGCGATAAAAGAAGCGGTTCAGGCGCAACGTCGGCTCATCAAAGGCATAGGCCTCGTCCGCCAGTTCATTCAACTGATTGCCGGCCAGCAACCGCGCCTGGGCACGCTGCTCGCGCATGCGAGTGGCCAGCAACAGCCAGGCGCCGGCCAGTGCAAAGAACAGCGCCAGCCCATTAAGCCACTGCCCAGGCTGACCTTCGATCAGCAACCAGAGCGCTTGCAACGACATGCTCGACCTCTACTTCTATAAGGCATGCGATCAACGTCGCGCCTGATTATCAGCACACCCGAAGCAGTATCGGGCAGTCCAAATACGGCCGCGGAGTCTACCGAAGGTTGCCGCACTCGCGGTTCGATTCCGACGAATCGCAGCCACTATGACCAAGCGGTCTAAACACTGTCATCTGCATGAGCTATGGTCTAACACTCGTCCCCACGCCTTGGCCATAAAGGCTTTGTGCAGAGAGACAGGCCTTAATATCCATGGAGGATCACACCATGCTGCATGCCCAACCCCAAGACCGCGACTACCTGATCGATTCGCTGGATGACGTGGAAGCCGTCATCGACGGGCTGTCTTTCAACGTGCAGGACGACCACTGGCTGGTGTACTGCGCCATGGGCGGCCATGAGCATTACGCCCTGCCTGATGTCGATACGCTGACCGGCATGAGCATGCCGGAGTTTTACAGCGAGGCGGCCTGAGGCCAGGGTTATCGTTTAAGGCGCACAAAGCGCAGATGTAAAAAAGCCCGGATCAATCCGGGCTTTTTCATTACAGCGATAAGGCTTACTGCCCGAGCATCTGGCCGATGGTCGGGTCCTTGAAGGCGCGGGTCAGGGCGTCGCTCAACACATCGCCAACCAGCTTGGTATTGGTCGCCTGATTCGGCGCCATGCCGAAACGCTGGTTCAGCGAGGCGCCGTAACGGCCGCTGTAGCGCCGGCTGCTGTTTTGCACATCAACGCGGAAGGTCGCGGTCATGTCAGCTTCGGTTACGTACATCCCTTCTTTCGGCGACTGGTACTTCAGTTCGGCCAGGGTCAGGGTCAGCTGTGGCGCGTTGTAGGCATTCGCGCTTGGGGTAAAGCCGAGCAGACGTACGGCAGCTTCAGCCTGGGCCTGCAGCTTGGGCAGGATGTCCTGGCCCGTCACGCTGATAGCGCTGGTTTCCGGGTAGAGACCACCACGGGTACCCAGCACGGGCGAAGGACGACCATCGGCCACCCGCACCACTACCGGCTGGCCCTGGCCAACGGCGGTCAGCGGGCTATTGAGTTTGGGTTGTGGGCTGAGTTGTTGCGGGCTGTGGGCGCAACCCACCAGAGTAAGGCTGGCAACAGCCACCAGACCAAACAGCAGACGATGCAGCATGCTCAACTCTCCATAAATAAGGGGGTAGAAGTGGCGCGCAGTATAACCAGCGCGGTAAATGCCTGACAGCGCTGCTTGCTAGGACGTTTATCGCGCCAACAGGTTCCCGTAACGCCCTTGTCATGCGCATCAGGCATAAGACTTTAGTCTTCTCTGTTCGTGAGTGATCCGCCATGTTCTCACTGCGCAACCTGCTCGCCCCACGTCGCCCGATGCGCTCATTTGCCCTGGTCGATGCGCAAGGCACCTGCCGCGCCCTGCGCCAGTCAGCCCAGGCGCCACAAGGCTCCGGCTGGATTGAGGTGCAACAAAGCTGCTTAAGCTGGCTCAATCGACCGCTGCCAGCCGGCGTCAGAACCGTGCAGGTCACGCCATGCCTGCGCATGCAGCAAACGCTGGCAGCCTGACCAGCGGAAGAAGAAAAGTCACGCCAGGCGATCAATTTTCCTGCTTTGCCCTTATAATCGCGCCCCGATTATAAGGACGCCTCCTGTTCGGGCCCTGCCGTCACGCTGATGCACCATTCATCGGCCGCGCCCCAGAGAGTCGCCCACTTCGCGCTGCCTTCCGGCTGCCGCTTTTTCCCACTGTGAAACGCCATGCAGTTGCTGCAATGGTCGCTTTACGTCGTGGAAAAGTCGGCCCAGGCAGACGTGTTTTGAGGTTCACGACTCCAAAAGAGCGTGAAAAAAACGGTTTGGAAAACTTCACAAGAGTGTGGCGAAAATGAACGATCTCGCGGTTGGCATCTGCACCCAGAAGCCTGCTTCCTTCAACCCTGAGCGTCTCGCCGACTGCTGATTGGCTGTGTGCATACACAAGCTGACTAACGTCTATTGAGTGCTGGTTTGCGGAGAAGTGGTAATGGCGCAAAACGATTACGAAACAATGGATGTGGTGCTGGTTGGTGCCGGCATCATGAGTGCGACCCTGTCCGTACTGCTGAAAGAGCTCGACCCGGCGATCAAGCTGGAAGTGCTCGAGATGATGGCCTCCGGAGCGATTGAAAGCTCCAACCCGTGGAACAACGCGGGCACCGGCCACGCTGGCCTGTGCGAGCTGAACTACACGCCGGAGTCGGCGGACGGTTCGATCGACATCAAGAAATCGGTGACCATCAACACCCAGTTCGAAGAGTCCAAGCAGTTCTGGGCCTACCTGGTTGAGAAAGGCCGCTTTGGTTCGCCCAAGTCGTTTATCAACCCGGTTCCGCACCTGAGTTTCGTCCGCGGCCAGAAAGGTATCGACTACCTGAAGAAGCGCTTCGACGCGCTGACCGCCCACCACGCCTTCGCGGAAATGGAATACACCGAAGACCGCGCCACCATGGCCGAGTGGATGCCACTGATGCTGCCGGGTCGTGACCCGAACGAGCCGATTGCCGCCACCCGCGTAATGGCCGGTACCGACGTCAACTTCGGCACCCTGACCAAGCACCTGCTCGACCACCTCGGCCAGCAGGCAGACGCCAAAGTCACCTGCAGTCAGAAGGTCGTCGGTCTCAAGCGTAATGCCGATGGCTGGCGCGTCAGCGTCAAGGATCAGCAGAACGGCAGCAGCCGTGAAATTCAGGCCAAGTTCGTCTTCCTCGGCGCCGGTGGCGCGGCCCTGCCGCTGCTGCAGATGTCCGGCATTCCGGAAGGCAAAGGCTTTGGCGGCTTCCCGGTCAGTGGCCAGTGGCTGCGTTGCGACAACCCGGAAGTGGTCAAGCAGCACCAGGCCAAGGTCTACAGCCAGGCAGCAGTCGGCTCGCCGCCGATGTCGGTACCGCACCTGGATACCCGCGTGGTGGATGGCAAAACCTCGCTGCTGTTCGGCCCTTACGCCGGCTTCTCGACCAAGTTCCTGCGTCACGGCTCGTTCCTCGACCTGCCGCTGTCGGTACGTCCAAACAACATCGGCCCGATGCTGGCGGTGGCGCGCGACAACTTCGACCTGACCCGCTACCTGGTCAAGGAAGTGCTGCAGTCCGAAGAGCAGCGTCTGGAAACCCTGCGCGGCTTCTACCCAGAAGCCAAAGCCGAAGACTGGCGCCTGGAGATGGCTGGTCAACGCGTGCAGATCATCAAGAAAGATGCAAAGAACGGCGGCATCCTGCAGTTCGGTACCGAACTGGTGGCTGCCGAGGATGGCTCCATCGCCGCCCTGCTCGGCGCCTCGCCAGGTGCTTCGGTTACCGTGTCGATCATGCTCGACCTGATCCAGCGCTGCTTCGGCGCCCAGGTTAAATCAGATCAGTGGAGCAGCAAGCTGAACGAGATCTTCCCAGCCATGGGCGCCGTTCTCGCCAACGATGCCGAGCGTTACCGCGAAGTGCAGTCGCGCTCCGACGCGTTGCTGCAGCTGGAACAGACCGTCAGCGCCTAAACCGCGCTGCAAATAAAAAACCGCCTCTCGGGGCGGTTTTTTATTGCCTGGCAAATCGATCAAAACGAGTCAGGCGGATGCAGCCATTGACCGGAAGCTGAAGTAATGACGCAGAGCATCGACCATTTCGACATAGTCGCCGGGCGGGGCGACCAGGGCGAAGCCGGAGTCATAGCAGCCAGGAGTGACATCCTCGCGGGACCATTGGCAGGTGGCGGAGAAATCGATGTAGTGCGGCGCATCGTGCCCAGGAATCTTCAGGCGCATGTCAAAACGCGCGCCCACCAGCAGCGGCAGCTGGCTGATCAGCATCAGACCGTCCAAGGAGACGTTACCGATATAGCCCATGGGCTTGTCGGTGATGCGATTGAACACCTTCAGGTAGTAGGGCAACTGATGGCGTTCGATGCTGCGCTGGATATGCTTGGGCATAGTGGCAAATCGCTATAGATGGCCATTGAGTATGGCCCCACTACTGCGCTTAAACCAGTTTCAGGAACAGCGTTCAGACACCCGGCTCTGGAGTTGCTGACGAGCGGTATCGACCTGCTCGTCGCTGTAAAAGCTACGCTGGCCATCCGCTTCGGTACGGTAATAGCTGCGCCCTTCAGGGATAGAGGCCAGTTGCTTGCGCAGCTCGCGACACTCCTCGGCACGCTTGGCCTGGTTTTCCGCAGCCACCGCCGATGCCTGCGCCTGCTCCTCGCGGCGTGCGTCATAGAAGCGATTGGTGCGTTCTTCGCGCTCACGGGTGAGCTGGTCACGCTCGACCACCTGCGGCTTGACCTCGACCTTCTCAGCCCCAGCTGCCGCGGGGCGCTGGCCGAAATGCAGCTGGCCATTGGCATCGGTCCAGCGATAGATTTCCGCAGCCGCCAGCCCCGGCAATAACAACAGGCACAACAAGACGCGCATGGATTCCCTCCCGTAAAACCTCAGCTTACTGCCGAGAATAGCCTTCTATGGCCTGTGACGACCAGCGGTCAGGGCTTGACCGGGGTGACCTTGACCGCCGCATCGACACCCTCATGCCCCAGTTGGCGCAGGGTATCCATGCGCGCGCGGGCACGGTATGCGTACTCGCTGGCGGGGTAATGGGTGGCAATGAACTGATAGGTCTGCATGGCATCGACAAATAGCGCCTGACGCTCCAGGCACTGGCCGCGCAGCAGCGAGATTTCCGGCTGCACATAGCTGCGCGAGCGACTGCTGCGCTCTGCCCTGGACAGCGAAAGGATCGCCGCCTCACATTCACCACGGTCATAAGCCTCGTAGGCATTGTTCAAATGTCTGTCCAGACTGTGCCGGCTACACCCTGCCACGCTCAGTGTCAGCAGTAAAAAAATAAGTACTCGCATAAGCCTCTCCTCCGATGAGCAGTGTATCGACTGCTGGGGAAAATTCTGCAGCAACATATCCTCTGATGGGTAATGCCGCCAGCCACTTGGCCGGCACCCGCACGCCTGACTAGACTGGCGCGCAACGGCCATTGCGCCCAGGAGCTGTCATGTCGTCTTCCTCTCGCCTGCTAGTGCTGCTGTGTACCGCCCTCTTGAGCGCCTGCTCGCCCACCACGCCACTGTTTATTGCGCAGATCACCACCAATGAAGTGGTCGAATACAAGACCCTGAAGAACAACCGCATGCTCGCGGCCATTGAGGATGAAGGCGACCTGCTGACCTACAGCGCCCAGGCCATCCGCGACGCCAAAAGCGAGCAGGCCGAGCAGCTGTACCTCACCGGTTACCGTGACGAGAAGCTCAGCGATGAGGTGCGTGCGATCTCGCTGTACCAGATCGGCCTGCTCTATATGAATCGCTTCAACGAGCAGCGCGATGACAACAAGGCACTCAACTACTTTTATCAGGTGCTCAACCAGTTCCCCGCCAGCCGCGCTGCCGAACGGGCCGAGGCGCGCATCGTGATGATCCGCGAACTGGCAGATGAGCCAGTACACAAGACCTCGCGCGAACTGCTCGCGCACTGGAAGCCCAATCAACAGCTCGATCTGTACAAGCCCAGCCTCGACCCGGACATGACCCTGCTGTCACGCCGCGCCGTGCTGAAAAACCGCGTCGGTGAGGCCGAAGAACTATACCTGCTGGCCTTGAGCGACCCCGGCATTACTGCCGATATCAAGGAAAAAGCTCTGTACCAGCTCGGCCTGATGTACCTGGCCCCGGACAACCCGCAGGCCAGCCGCGACAAGGCCATCACCTACCTGCGTCGCCTGCTGGTGCAATACCCCGGCAGCGAGCTGAACAACAAAGCCGCCCGCCATCTGGACCAGGCGCTCAATCGCTAGCAGGCCGGGCAAGGTAGTGCAGAGGAACAATGACTACAGAGTTGCGGCATAGTAGCCTCGTGCTCAGATGCAACTCAGGAGTCTGTGCATGACCTTTCGCCGCACCAAAATCGTCGCAACCCTCGGCCCATCCAGCAACAGCCCCGAAGTGCTTGAACAGCTGATCATCGCTGGCCTGGATGTCGCCCGCCTGAACTTCTCCCACGGCTCGCCGGACGAGCACAAAGCCCGCGCCAAGCTGGTGCGTGAGCTGGCCGCCAAGCATGGCCGCCACGTTGCCCTGCTCGGCGACCTGCAAGGCCCGAAAATCCGCATCGCCAAATTCGCCAACAAACGCATCGAACTCAAACTCGGTGACCGCTTTACCTTCTCCACCAGCCACCCGCTGACTGCCGGTACCCAGGATATCGTCGGCATCGACTACCCGGATCTGGTCAAGGATTGCGGCGTCGGTGACGAGCTGCTGCTCGACGACGGCCGCGTGGTGATGCGCGTCGTCAGCGCTACCAGCGATGCCCTGCACTGCGAAGTGATCATCGGCGGCCCGCTGTCCGACCATAAAGGTATCAACCGCCGTGGCGGCGGCCTGACCGCGCCAGCACTGACCGAGAAAGACAAAGCCGACATCAAACTGGCTGCCGAGATGGAGCTGGATTACCTGGCCGTGTCTTTCCCGCGCGATGCCGACGATATGCATTACGCGCGCAAGTTGCGCGACGAAGCCGGCGGCACTGCCTGGCTGGTGGCCAAGATCGAACGCGCCGAAGCCGTAGCCGACGACGAAACCCTCGACGGTCTGATCCGCGCCAGTGATGCGGTGATGGTTGCCCGTGGCGACCTGGGTGTGGAAATCGGCGATGCCGAGCTGTGCGGCATCCAGAAGAAAATCATTCTGCACGCCCGTCGCCACAACAAGGCGGTGATCACGGCCACGCAGATGATGGAGTCGATGATCCAGAACCCGATGCCGACCCGCGCGGAAGTATCCGACGTGGCCAACGCCGTGCTCGACTACACCGATGCGGTGATGCTCTCGGCGGAAAGCGCCGCCGGCGCCTACCCGCTGGAAGCGGTGCAGGCCATGGCACGCATCTGCCTGGGCGCGGAAAAGCACCCGACCAGCAAGACCTCCAGCCACCGCATGGGCACCGAGTTCGAGCGCTGCGACGAAAGCATCGCCCTGGCGGCCATGTACACGGCCAACCACTTCCCCGGTGTGAAAGCGATTATCGCGCTGACCGAAAGTGGCTACACCCCACTGATCATGTCGCGCATCCGTTCTTCGGTGCCGATCTTCGCATTCTCTCCGCACCGCGAAACCCAGGCCCGCGCGGCCATGTTCCGCGGCGTCTACACCGTGCCGTTCGATCCAGCCGCCTTGCAACCGGCGGAAGTCAGCCAGGCCGCGGTGGACGAACTGCTCAAGCGCGGCGTGGTGCAGACTGGTGATTGGGTAATCCTGACCAAGGGCGACAGCTACCACACCATCGGTGGCACCAACACCATGAAGCTGCTGCATGTAGGTGAAGCGCTGGTGTAACACCGCGCTGCAACGCAAACGGCCGCTCAATCGAGCGGCCTTTTTGTTTGCCTCAAGGCATCAGGCGAACTTGCTGAAGTCCGGCGTGCGCCGCTGCATAAAGGCAGTCAGCGCTTCGATAGCTTCTGGCGAGCGCAAACGCTGGCCGAACAAGGCGCCCTCCTCCTCGATAACCCTACGCAGTTGCTCGCGATCCGGTGCGCGCATCAGGCGTTTGCTGTCCGCCACTGCAGCCGGTGCCAACTGCTGAAAGCGCAGGGCCATTTCGCGAGCCTTGGCCAGGGTTGCCGCGCCGCTATCCAGCACCTGATTGGCGATGCCCCAGGTTGCAGCCTGCTCACCGGTAAAGCTCTGCCCGAGCAACAGCAGTTCGGCAGCGCGGGCGTGGCCGAGCAGGCGCGGCAGGATAAGGCTGGAGCCGTATTCGGGACAAAGGCCAAGGTTGACGAAGGGCATCTTCAGCGTGGCATCACGGCTGACATACACCAGGTCGCAGTGCAGCAGCATGGTCGTGCCGATGCCCACCGCCGGGCCGTTGACTGCGGCAACCACTGGTTTGCTGAACTCGAACAGCGCCTGCATAAACTGGAACACTTCGCTGTTCAGCCCGGTGGGCGGCGCCTTGATAAAGTCGGCGACATCATTGCCGCTGGTAAAACAGCTCTCGCCGCCGCTGATCAGCACGGCGCGCACGCTTTTATCCTGATCGGCCTGCACCAGCACTTCGGCCATGCCGCTGTACATGGCGCGGGTCAGGGCATTCTTCTTGTCGGGGCGGTGCATGCGCAGGGTCAGCAACCCTTGCTCACGCTCAACCAGCAGGTGCTCGCTCATCATCAATCCTCACGGCAGGCCACCCGCGAGCTGAGAACCTGAACGGCTAGCGCGCGTGGGGCAAAAAGACGTCAGCGAAAACCTGGCTACGCGGTAAACCCGCCAGATACAGGCGGCGCGCGAAGGTTTCGACGCTGTCGGGTTGGCCGCAGAGTAAGGCGATGGTTTGCCGTGAAACAAGGCGCAGTTCGGCCAAAGCAGCCGGCAACTCGGCCGCGACAAGCAGCTCGACCTGCAGCTGCGGATGGCTAGCCGCCAGCGTCCGCAAGGGCTCGGCCAGGTAATGCGCGGACGCATCATGGGCCAGGTGAATAACTCGGATAGCGCCCTGATGCTCCTGGCGTAGCGCTTCGCGCAGCACCCCATACAAGGGCGCAAGGCCGGTGCCGGCGGCCATCAGCCAGAGCGGCCGGGTTTGCCAGTCCGGGTCATAGTGCAGCGCCGCACCGCGCAATTCGCCCAGGCGTAGGCTATCGCCTGGCTGAAACGTCCGCGCCGCCGTGGCAAACGCACCGCCCTGGCGGCAATCGATATGAAACTCCAGCCAAGGATCATCGCCCGGCACGCTAGCCAAGGAATATGGCCGGGCAATGCCGCCCTCTGTCCAGAGTTGCAGGTGCTGGCCGGCGCTGTAACGCAGCGGCCGCTGTGGGGTCAGGCGCAGGCGCAGCACATCGCTGCTGAGCCAGTCGCAATTGTGAATAACGGCTGGAGACGCATCACGCAGCGGGTCGAATACCTCAATCTGCACGTCCTCGACCACCCGGCACTGGCAGGCCAAGCGCCAGCCCTGTTCGCGCCGCGTATCGTCCAGGGCTTCCGGTTTGCCATCGAGCAATTCACCGCCCACGCAACGCACCAGGCAGGCATGGCAGCTGCCGGCGCGGCAGCTGTAGGGCACGGCGATGCCGGCAGCCAGCAGGCTGTCCAGCAGATTACTGGCGGGGGCGACCTCAAGGCAGCGATCAGCGGCCCGTAACTCAGGCATCCACATCCTCCCAGGTCGCCGCGCAACGGTTACGCCCGTCGCGTTTGGCCTGGTACAGCGCCTGATCGGCACGTTGCAGGGCTTCGTCGAGATCATCGTGCACGGTCAGCAGCGTCATGCCGATGGACACGCTCAGGCTGGCCACTTTCACGCCCAGCGGCTCGGCGCGGCTGAAAGCCTCACGCAGGCGCTCGCAGCAGGCGGTGAACTGATCGGCTTCGGTATTGGGTAACAACAACACAAATTCCTCACCGCCGTAGCGGGCTACCACATCACCATCGCGCAAGCAGGCGCGGGCGACAGCGGCGAACGTCTGCAGAACCCGGTCCCCGGCGGCATGGCCGTGGATATCGTTGATCCGCTTGAAATGATCCAGATCGAGCAACGCCAGGCCATGCTGACGCCCGTTGCGCAGCCCTTCCAGCTCACGGCTGGCCAGGCGCAGGAAGTGCCGACGGTTGCACAGGCCGGTCAACTCATCGGTGGCGGCCAGATCTTCGAGCTGACGCATCATGCCACGCAGCGTGTCCTGATGCGCCTGCAGGGCAAAACGCCGTTGGCGCATACGCTGACGCATGGCCTGGGCGTAACTGGCAAACAGACACAGCCAGACCAGCACCACCGCCAGCACGCACGCCTGCATCAGCGCCACACGCGGCTCACTCAGCTGCAGGGTATAGGCTTCATACAGGTTCAGGCCGGCAAAGCCGAAGAAGGCAAACAGCGCGCAACGAGCGAAGACCCGCGGCGGCAACTGGAACACGCCGAACAGCAGAATCAGCATATAGATCACCAGCATGCTGCCGCGCCCTTCGCTGAACAGCGACAACAGCACCGTCAGCCAGGCCAACGCCACCAGCACCTGAGGTTCGGTCAGGCTGGGGTCGGCTAAACGCAGATTGAAGTGAGACAGAAACAGCCCGAGAAACACCAGCTGGCTCAGTGCGGCCAGGGCTGTAATGGTCAGAGCGGTCAAGGGCGATGCATGAAACAGCCCGGCAAATACGCCGATCCAGCACAACAGCCCGGTCAGCGCATAGGTTGCCACTGCCATGCCGAAACGCTTCAGCAGCAGGCTTTGCAGAGATCGCTGGGTTACCCGCTGGCTACTTAGGCTCATGGGTTTATGGGCTCCGTCCCATGCTGGCATCTAGCCGCCACTGTACCCCTGTGCTCAGACAATGCCTAGGCCGCGCCCAGGTCATTAGTCGGCTCAAATGGCCGATCAGCGACCATGGTCTGGGGCCGTACAGGTGTCCGCCTGACGGTGCGCGCGGTATACTGCCGCGCCTTTTTATCTTGTGCTTTGGCCTTGTCCTTTGACCTTGATAGCCCTGCGCCGGGACGTGACCCAGCGCTGTTCGAAGTTCCTGCCCTACTCCTACCTTTACAAAAAGGAGCGCCAAGCATGACCGTGATCAAGCAAGACGACCTGATCCAGAGCGTCGCCGACGCCCTGCAGTTCATCTCCTATTACCACCCCGTGGATTTTATCCAGGCCATGCATGAGGCCTATCTGCGCGAAGAGTCCCCCGCCGCGCGCGACTCCATGGCGCAGATCCTGATCAACTCGCGCATGTGCGCCACCGGTCACCGGCCGATCTGCCAGGACACCGGCATCGTCACCGTATTTATCCGCGTCGGCATGGACGTGCGCTGGACCGGCGCCACCATGAGCGTCGACGACATGATCAACGAAGGCGTACGCCGCGCTTACAACCTGCCGGAAAACGTCCTGCGCGCCTCGATCCTCGCCGACCCAGCTGGCGCGCGGAAGAACACCAAGGACAACACCCCGGCAGTGATCCACTACTCCATCGTCCCTGGCGACAAGGTGGAAGTGGACGTCGCCGCCAAAGGCGGCGGCTCCGAGAACAAATCGAAGATGGCCATGCTCAATCCGTCCGACTCGATCGTCGACTGGGTGCTGAAAACCGTCCCGGAAATGGGCGCCGGCTGGTGCCCGCCAGGCATGCTCGGCATCGGCATCGGCGGCACCGCCGAAAAAGCTGCGGTAATGGCCAAGGAAGTGCTGATGGAGCACATCGACATCCATGAGCTGAAAGCCCGCGGCCCGCAGAACAAGATCGAAGAGATGCGTCTGGAGCTGTTCGACAAGGTCAACCAGCTGGGCATCGGCGCCCAAGGCCTGGGCGGCCTGACCACCGTGCTCGACGTCAAGATCATGGATTACCCGACCCACGCAGCCAGCCTGCCGGTGTGCATGATCCCCAACTGCGCCGCCACCCGTCACGCCCACTTCGTGCTCGACGGCACTGGCCCGGCCGAGCTGGAAGCACCGGACCTGTCCGCCTATCCGGAAATCGTCTGGGAGGCCGGCCCGAGCGCCCGCCGCGTTGATCTCGACACCCTGACCCCGGAAGACGTGCAGAGCTGGAAACCGGGCGAAACCGTGCTGCTCAACGGCAAGATGCTCACCGGCCGCGACGCGGCGCACAAGCGCATGGTCGACATGCTGAACAAAGGCGAAGAGCTGCCGGTCGATCTGAAAGGCCGCTTTATCTATTACGTCGGCCCGGTCGATCCGGTGCGCGAAGAAGTCGTCGGCCCAGCTGGCCCAACCACTGCCACGCGGATGGATAAGTTCACCCGGCAGATCCTCGAAAGCACTGGCCTGCTGGGCATGATCGGCAAATCCGAGCGCGGCCCGATTGCCATCGAAGCGATCAAGGACAACAAGGCCGTGTACCTGATGGCCGTCGGCGGCGCCGCTTATCTGGTCGCCCAGGCGATCAAGAAATCGCGCGTGGTGGCCTTCGCCGAGCTGGGCATGGAAGCCATCTACGAGTTCGACGTGAAAGACATGCCCGTCACCGTGGCGGTCGACACCAAGGGCGAGTCGGTGCATATCACCGGTCCAGCGATCTGGAACAAAAAGATCCACGACAGCCTGGCCGTCGAGATCAAGTAAGTCCTGCTGCAACCCCCAACAAACCCGGCCACGTGCCGGGTTTGTTGTTTTTAGCGCTAGCCAATCCAGCGCCAGGTTAAGCAGCCCGCACGCCCAGAACGTTGGGCAAAATTGCCGACCATCCATCCCGCAACCCGCCGCCGAGTGAACTCCCCGTGCTCGCCGAGTGTCTGTCTGCTGTCGGCCCGCCGGGTGGATTGCATGGCCATTTGCCCAGCGAGCAGCTGCATAGCGCCACTCCATCCCGATCGCCTAACTGCTCACGGCAATGCGCCTGGCCGGCATTTATCGCGCCCGCCTGCAGGGTTTCGTTCAATCGCCATGTGAAGATTGCCCCATGTCCCTATCTCGCCATCTCCCCGCCAGTTTTAGCCCTTTGCACACCCTCGCCTTCACTACCTGCCTGCTGGCAAGTGTGAGCACACAAGCCGAAGAAAAGGCCAGCAGCAACCGCTGGGTCAGCGACAGCCTGAATACCTATGTACGCAGCGGCCCAACCGACGGCTACCGCATCGTCGGCACCCTGGTCTCCGGGCAAAAGGTCACCCTGCTGCGCACCGACGGCGATTACAGCCAGGTGCGCGGTGAAAGCGGCAGTGCGGTATGGATTGCCAACCGCGACCTGCAAGACGTGCCCGGCCAAGCCGAGCGCCTGCCGCAGCTGGAACAGAAAGTGGCCGAACTGAGCGCCGAACTGGAAGGCATCAACGACACCTGGAAAACCCGCGTGCAAGGCATGCAGGAAACCCTGGACTCACGCAAAACCCTGATCGACGAACTACAAACCGCGCGCTCGGCGCTGGACAGTGAGCTAAGCCAGGCCAACTCCGAACTACGCGCACTGCAAGCGCAACTGGGCGAGGAAAACCAGCAAGTGCTGATGCGCTATATGGCCTACGGCGGCGGCATCGCCGGTGGCGGGCTGCTCGCCGGGCTGATCCTGCCGACCATGCTGCGGGTAAGACGCAAGCGCAATGATCAGTGGGTTTGAGTATTGGCTAGATAAATGTCCCGGCCCTTGAGATCAAGTAAGCATCGATACAAACCCGGCCTAGTGCCGAGTTTGTAGCTTTTGGGAGATAGGGAAAGCTGCATACAGCTAGGGATAGTTTTAACCCCAAAGCTGCCATAGGGCTAAAAGACTTCTCGGTGGTCTCCATGCACCAGTGTGGGAAAGATCAGTCGTGGATTCGTCGCGGCGTGGTCGATACCGAATCCAAAACTGACACTCAAAAGATCAACGAAACTCGCGGTGATCCTATTGGTGGAATGGAGTACCTCTAATAAGCTGCACCGTAATTTCTACAAGGACGTATTGATGAACCAGACCTGTTTGAAGTGCGGACACATGCATCAATTTGACCAGATGCAGCCTGACACCGCCTGCCCCAGTTGCGGGGCCATCTATGCCAAGGTCGAACGAGCTGCGGAAAACGCCAGGCAGTTTCAGGCAAACATTCAACATGTAACCTCGCCTCAAGCGAAAATGCCTAGTCCAAATACAATGCCTCCCCTGCAACGGGTGCTTTTGGGCGGCTGCGTATTACTGGCACTTTCGACGGCGGCCCTTGCAGCTATGTACTACCAGGAGTTACGCCTTAACCGCGTTTTACTCAGTCAGCGAGACATTGAGCCGGAAGTACCCATCGTCAATCCGGCTCCAGCGATTGCTGCTGCGTCAGTGCTTACCAGCCCTAAATCTGAGCCCCCAAGCACTGCAAGGCCGCCGGTAAATCTGGCCGAAGGTGCCGAGGTTATAGTCGTCTCTGGATATGAGGCTGATAACCAAGCAACTAACGGCACTGTGGTGAAGGTTTTGATTGATCGGCCCGGTAAATCAGTGCTGCTGGTACTAACCAGCTACGACAAGATCGCCTGGCATGTGGACGCAAGTAGTGGCACCCAAATCAAAGGTATTGTTGTCTCAGCTTATGAGAGCCCCCGTGTGCATACCTCCGTCGCCACCCCGGTTTTCCAAAGTAAACTGCCTTACAGCTATGAAAAGAACAGCGGTAACTTCACTGGTCTGCTCAACGGCCTTAATCAGCTGTTTGATATAGAGCAGGTGGATGCTTTCCGTGGCAAATATGCGCTGCCCAACAGCATACTTATCGACGAACTCGATCCGCCTCAAAATGCACTTACATTGCAAAGCGACCAACCCCAGACGCCGCTCAAATCACTTAAATTCGAACTGACAACCAGTGACTATGGCAAAGCACCATGGTCGCTTGAAGGGCCTTCCAGTTCCGTATCGAAAAATGACCTTGTCGAAGGCAAGGCAGTAAAGGCCACGCAAGATCAGCGTATTTACGAGATAGTCGGCCATGACTTCCAGGTGACCACCCCCGCCACAGGTAAGAAAACTCTACTGGAAATGCCCGACAACTTTCCCAGCCTCTCCTGGCCTATGGGCGTGGCATACGACAGCAAACGTCACTATGTAGCGCTTGCCTCGCTGGGCGGCGAGGGCTTTTTTTATCGACTCGATACCAATACAGGCAAATGGTTGGATTTCCGCTCACTGAACAACGTCGATATCAGTTCTCTTGCCTATGACGAACTAGCTGATCGTTACGTAGCCTGGACAACTGAAGGTAGCTTGCTCTTTGTTGCCGGCGACGGAACGCCGCTCTACACCAAGCATTTGGCCGATCGTCTGCCGGGCTTTAATCGCCTTTACGACACAGGAAACTCACGACCGCCCAGTCTGATGGTTGTGCCGCGAGGCGACCAGATAGCTCTAATCAAACTACAGGGCAAGTCCGTTGGGCTCATCTGGTACTACGACGTACAGCTGGACATTGTTCAGCTCACTTACAAACAACCCAACGTCGTAGCTGGGCAGTGATTTCGACTACCTATGAGGGGCTGCTCGCAGTAGAAATGGTAATTGAGGGACTGCTATGTACAGCCCTTTAAAGCCCCTCGAATATTCTGACTAATCGCTTCGGGCCCAAAGCAGCCCCATCACTCAATCATCCCGCGTCAGCACTTCCAGCAACTCGATCTCAAAGATCAGATTGGAATTCGGCTTAATATGCGCGCCGAACTGGCGCTCGCCGTAGCCCAGATGCGACGGCACAAAGAGTTTGCGCTTGCCGCCGACTTTCATGCCCTTCAGGCCCTGGTCCCAGCCCTTGATCACGCGGCCGGTGCCGATCACGCACTGGAAGGCTTTGCCGCGATCATAGGAGGAATCGAACTTGCTGCCATCTTCGAGAAATCCGTTGTACTGGGTGGTGATCAGCGCACCTTTGATCACTTCTTTGCCTTCACCCAGTTGAATATCTTCGATCACCAATTCGTTGCTCATCACACACCTCGTCTAACAGGCCTGCTCACGGCCTGGTTTGCAGAAAATCACTCGCCAGCCGGCTCCAGCGCCGTCAGCAGCTGGGATAGCCGCGCTTCCAGTTGCGCCAGTTCTGCGGCGGCAATCGGCGCCAGCAGCCGCGCCTCGTTGGCCACATGCGCGGTTACCGCGCGGTCGATCAGTTCCAGCCCAGCCGGGGTCAACTGCACCAGCATGCTGCGCGCATCGCTGGGGTTGGCGATACGACAAACCAGACCGGAGGCTTCCAGCTGCTGCAGCTGCCGGGTCATGGTGCCGGAGGTGACCATCAGGGTCGAGAACAGCGTCGTCGGGGCCAGGCGGTAGGGCTCGCCGGAGCGGCGCAAGGTGGCCAGCACGTCGAACTCCCAGGCGGTCAGGCCAAAGCTGCTGAACAGTTTGTCCAGCTCTCGCCGCAACAGCGATGCGCAGCGGCCAAGGCGACCGATCACGCCCATCGGGCTGACATCCAGGTCCGGCCGCTCGCGATGCCACTGCTGGAGAATTGCATCGACCGCATCCATCTGTCGCTGGACTGCCATTGGCTTACCCCTGGAAATTTATCTTGAACTCAAGACAAGTTGCTAATAGCCTCGCATTTTATCTTGAATGCGAGACAAATGCATGGACCGCTCAGCATCGCGTAACACCTGGCTGGATGTGTTGATCACCGCCCTGGCGCCGGCCATCTGGGGCTCGACCTATATCGTCACCACCGAGATTTTGCCGCCGGACCGGCCGTTTACCGCCGCACTGCTGCGCGCCCTGCCCGCCGGCCTGCTGTTGGTGCTGTACAGCCGCTACCTGCCCCGGCGCAGTGAATGGCCGCGCTTGCTGGTGCTGGCGGCGCTGAATATTGGCTTCTTCCAGGCGTTGCTGTTTGTCGCGGCGTACCGCTTGCCTGGCGGACTGGCTGCAGTGGTGGGGGCGATTCAACCGCTGCTGGTGATGGGCCTGGTGTGGTCGATGGATCGCCAACGACCGGCGTCCGTGGCGGTCGCTGCCAGTGTGGTGGGTATCGCCGGCATGGCTGCACTGTTGCTCGCGCCGGGGGCCAGCTGGGACCCGATCGGGATTGCCGCCGCCTTTATCGGCACCGCCTGCATGGCCAGCGGCACCTACCTAACGCGGCGCTGGCGGCCGACTGTGCCGCTGCTGGCGTTTACCGGCTGGCAGTTGCTGATTGGCGGGCTGTTCCTGCTGCCAGTGGCCTGGCTGATCGACCCGCCGCTGCCGCGACTAAACCCGTTGCAGTGGCTGGGCTATGCCTATCTATCGCTGTTCGGCGCGCTGCTGGCTTATGTGTTGTGGTTTCGCGGCATCGCCCGACTGGCGCCGGTGGCGGTGTCGTCACTGGGTTTGCTCAGCCCGCTGGTGGCGGTGCTGCTTGGCTGGGCATTGCTCGGGCAGAGCATCACCGGCGTGGCGCTGCTGGGGTTGATTGCGGTTCTGAGCAGCATCCTGGCAGTGCAATGGGCCGCGGCGGCCAAGCCGGCTGTTGCCGCGCCCCATGTTAAAGTCGCGCGCTGCACAACCACGACGACCCAAGGCGACAACTAGCGATTATGCAAACCCCGGCATTTACTGGCGAACTGGAAGACTGGAACACCCTGAACAGCAGCATCGGCTTCCCCGAGCTGCTGATCGGCAACGGCGCAAGCCTGGCGGTATGGCGCAAGTTCGCCTACTTCTCGCTGTTCGACGAAGCGCAGACCACACGCAATCGCCCGCTTAGCGCGACCGAACTCAGCGTGTTCCGCGCCCTAGATACCAGCAACTTCGAGCAGGTGCTCAGCGCGCTGAAGAACAGCATCCGGGTCAATTCCGCGCTGACCATCAACTCCTCGTCGCCGCGCCATCGCTACTTCGCCATCAAGGAAGCGCTGATCCACGCCGTGCGCGCAGTGCATATCCCCTGGAGCCAGATGCAGGCCGCCAGCCTGGCGCGGATCAACAGCGCGCTTAGCCAATACCAGACGGTGTATTCCGGCAATTACGACCTGCTCAACTACTGGGCCGTGATGCAGGCCCCAGAGGCGTTTGAAGATATGTTCAGGGGGGCGGATTCAACCTTCGCCCCCAGCGACTCCCAGCGGCATGGCGGCGCCACGCGCATGCTCTACCTGCACGGCGGCATGCACCTGGTAAAGAATATCGACGGCAGCACGCGCATTCTCAATTCATCGGAAAGCACTCTGCTGGCTAGTTTCGCCATCAACCAGCTGGGCGATATTCCGCTGTTCGTCAATGAAGGCAGCAGCGCGGACAAGCTCAAGGCCATCCGCAGTTCTGACTACTTGTCGTTCTGCTACAGCCAGCTGGCGCAGCCCAAGGACAGGCTGTGCATCTTCGGCCACAGCCTGGCGGCGCAGGACCAGCATCTGATCCAGGCCTTGCAGCAGGCCGGATTGAAAACCCTGGCGATCTCGATCTACCCGCACAACCCGCTGTTTATCACGCAGCAGAAGCAGCACTACGCCAGCCTGTTCGCCGAGCAAAATGTGGAGCTGCGCTTCTTCGATGCGCTCAGCCACCCGTTGGGTGATCCTGCCTTACGCATTGCACCGCCACCGGCGCAGTAACCATTACTGGCCGATGGAGCGCACCAGGCTCAACTCAGTCGGCGCACGGCGCTGGCTCAGGTAGCGGGTACAGCTGACGCGCAGAAACGAGGCGAAATTCACCACTTCACCGCGATAGTCCATCACCTCGTCATACAGCTTGGTGATCAGCTGATTGGTGGTCATGCCATCGACTTCGGCGATTTCGCGCAGGATGTCCCAGAACTGGTTTTCCAGACGCAAGGTGGTGACCACGCCACGGATGCGCAGCGAGCGGGCACGGGATTCGTAAAGAATCGGATCGGCTTTGACATACAGCTCGCACATGGCGGCTTACCTCACTGAATGCGGGGCCTGACTGGCCCCAGCAGTTTACAGCGTGATCTGCGTACCCAGCAGGCCAAGGAACGCTGCCAGCCAGTTGGGATGCGCCGGCCAGGCCGGCGCGGTGACCAGATTGCCCTGCACATGGGCCTGGTCTACGGCGATATCGATATAGCGCCCACCCGCCAGGGTGACTTCCGGGCCACAGGCAGGGTAAGCGCTGCATTCGCGGCCTTTAAGCACGCCAGCAGCGGCGAGCAACTGCGCGCCATGACAGACCGCGGCGATGGGTTTGCCGGCCTGGTCGAAGGCCTGTACCAGCGCCAGCACCTGAGCGTTCAGGCGCAGGTATTCCGGGGCGCGACCACCGGGAATCAACAGGGCGTCGTAGTTTTCGGCTTTGACCTGGGCGAAGTCGAAGTTAAGGGCGAAGTTATGCCCCGGCTTCTCGCTGTAGGTCTGCTCACCTTCAAAATCGTGGATGGCGGTGCGTACGCTCTGCCCGGCGGTCTTGTCCGGGCACACGGCGTGCACCTGATGACCGACCATCAGCAGTGCCTGAAACGGCACCATCACTTCGTAGTCTTCGACGTAGTCGCCGACCAGCATGAGAATCTTCTTCGCTGCCATGTGCCTGCTCCCTTACTGAATTGAGAAGCACAGAGTGTTATCCCGATCCGCCCAGCGCGGGTAATAACCCGGTACTACAGGGCAAGCGATGGATAAACGGTCAGCGAGGAATGGAGAAAGAGAGCGAGTGGCTGGGCTTCAGCAAGAAGCCCAGCGCGATGGCTGGATTACTCCAGCACCTCTTCATCACGCAGCAGCACATAGGTGCAGCCACTGTCGTCTTCCAGGTAGTCGTGCACGTAGAACATCACGACTTCCCCCAGGCCAGGCTGGGCGGCTACGTAGTCGCCGATGTCCACGGTGAAATGGCCCTTGGAGCCCGGTTTGGCTTCGCATTCGATACGCGCATTGACGAACAGCTCAGGTGCGCTTTCGCCGAAATAGTCCTCGCGCTCTGCCGCATCCCAGTCGGCCGGAGCCTCGAACGGGCCGCAGAACAGCACCTTGGCATCACCCAGATCCACTTCCTCGGCTTCCGGGTCCTGATCATCGGCGCGGTATACCGTGCAGTCCTGCGCCTCAGGGTTTTCCAGGATGGCCAGACGGGCCGCCAGTTGTTGCTCAGTATCCATAGGGGGCATAACTATCTCCGAGCGTTTTGGCGTCTAAGTTCAGGGCAAATCAAACCTGCAGTTATCCTGCAAGTAGGGCTTCGCAGGCTATGGGCTGATGCGGTTGCAGCGCAAGCAATGAAATGCTTGAGGAACAACGCACAAAAGAATTTGCGACTTAATTTGCCGTTAAGCCTGGACACCGAAACTCGCACCCAAGTTCTCAGATGAGGTTCCTGTTATGGAGCTGCCTTGGGTGTATCACGACACTGCACTTGCACAAATTGGCCGCGAGCAGCCGCTCAGTCTCTATCTGGCCAACGCCGCCAGCCCTCGCCGCGCGGGGATTGAAGCCTTTATCGGCGAGCGCTTCGCCGCTCAGCATCAGGCGCGTATCCGTCATTTCATGCCCTGCCTGCTCAGCCTGGAGGACCGCGACGGGCAACTGCTCGGCGCGGTGGGCCTACGCAGCGCCGCCAGTGGCCCGCTGTTTCTTGAGCGCTACCTGCAACAACCGGCCGAACAGGTGATTGGCGCGCAGCAGGTCATCAATGCGCCGCAGCGCACACAACTGGTGGAGGTCGGCAACCTGGCGGCTGGCAGCCCAGGTGCAGCAAGGCTGCTGATTGTGGCTCTGACCGATCTGCTGGTGGCGCTGGGTTATCGCTGGGTGTGCTTCACCGGCACCCTGGCCCTGCTCAACAGCTTTCAACGTCTAGGCCTGACGCCTTTGCCGCTGGTGCCGGCCAGCCCCGACTGCATGGGCGATGAACAGGCGGACTGGGGCAGCTACTACGACAACCAGCCGCAGGTGATGGCCGGCGATATCTACGCCGGCCATCAGCGTCTGCTGCAGCTGGGTGCTTACCCACGCCTGGCCCACCAAGCCTTTTATGCCCTGGAGGACATGCCTGATGTGGCCTGCCGCTAAATCCCTGTTTAACCGCCTGGCCACCCTCGGCGATGCCACTGCCCTGCGCGAAGGCGAGCGAGAACTGAGCTACGCCCAACTGCTGAGCGAGGTCGCACAGCGCAGTAGCCAGCTGCAACAGCTCGGCGCCCAGCGGGTTGCCCTGGCCCTGGATAACGGCATCGACTGGGTACTCTGGGACCTGGCCGCGCTGCATGCTGGGCTGGTCTGCGTGCCCGTGCCAGGATTCTTTTCCAGCAGCCAGCAGACGCATGTACTGGACAGCGCCGGTATCGACTGCCTGATCAGCGCCCAGCCGCACGCCGGCTTCGCCCAGGCCGCGCCCGGCGTGAATCTGCGCCCTGTAACACAGGCGCCCACCGTACATGCCGACACCTGCAAGATCACCTACACCTCCGGCACCACGGGGCAGCCTAAAGGCGTGTGCCTGGATATCGCCACGCAACTGGCGGTGGCGCAAAGCCTGGTGCAGGCCAGCGCCAGCTGCAAGGTCGAGCGCCATCTGTGCGTACTGCCGCTGGCCACTCTGCTGGAGAATATCGCCGGTATTTACGCGCCCCTGCTGGCCGGCGCACAGATCGAGTTGATGCCTATGGCGCAAGTCGGCCTGCTCGGTGCCAGCCAGTTTGACCCGCCGCGCTTCCTCGGCGCCCTGGCCCAGGCGCAGCCACATAGCCTGATCCTGCTGCCGCAATTGCTGCTGGCGCTGGTCAGCGCAGCCGAACGCGGTCTGCCAGTGCCGAACAGCCTGCGCTTTATCGCCGTAGGAGGTGGCCGCGTGGCCAGCCAGTTGCTGCAGCGCGCCGATGCTCTGGGGTTGCCGGTATTCGAGGGCTACGGCCTGTCGGAGTGTGCGTCGGTGGTGTGCCTGAACACCCCTGAAAGCCGCCGCATCGGCAGCGCCGGCCAGCCACTGCCACACCTGCAGGTGCGCCTGGGTACGGACGGCGAAGTGCTGGTCAAAGGCCCGCGCTTGCTCGGCTATCTGGGCGAACCGTCCACCACCGAAGAATGGCTGGGCACAGGCGATCTGGGCCATTTCGACGGGCCGTTTCTGGTGCTGCACGGGCGCAAAAAGCACCAGTTCATCACCGCCTTTGGCCGCAACGTCAACCCGGAATGGGTCGAGGCCGAGTTGGTGCAGCAACTGCCGATTGCCCAGGCCTGGCTGCACGGCGACGCCCTGCCGGGCAACGTCGCCGTACTGGTGCCGCGTTTCGAGACGACCAGCGACAGCCAACTGGCCGAAGCCGTGGCTACCGCCAACCAGGCCCTGCCCGACTACGCCCGCGCACACCACTGGCTGCGCGCCGCACAGCCTTTCAGCAGCGCCAACCAGCTGGCCACCAGCAATGGCCGCCTGCGCCGTAACGCCCTGCTCAACCATTACCAAAGCGCCATCGAGCAGTTGATGGCCACCGAATCCTGCTACGGAGATGTCTGATGAGCTTCTATGAATCCCTGCTCGAACAAACCAGCACTGAACGTAACTACCTGCTCGGTGCACCGATCATTGCCCAAGCCATGGCCGGCACCGTCAGCCTGAACAGCTACGTGGCCTTTCTCACCGAGGCCTATCACCACGTTAAACATACCGTGCCGCTGCTGATGGCTTGTGGCGCACGCCTGCCGGAACGGCTGGAGTGGCTGCGCGAGGCCATCGCCGAATATATCGACGAGGAGAAGGGCCACCAGGAATGGGTACTCAATGACATCGCCGCCTGCGGCACGGACAAGGAGGCCGTGCGCAACGGCATGCCCAGGCTGCCCACCGAGCTGATGGTCAGCTACGTCTACGACCGCATCGCCCGGCACAACCCGGTGAGTTTCTTCGGCATGGTCAACGTACTGGAAGGCACCAGCATTGCCCTCGCCACCCAGGTCGCCGGGGTGATTCAGGACAAGCTGCAGCTGCCGAACAAGGCTTTCAGCTACCTCAGCTCCCACGGCAGCCTGGATCTGGAGCATATCGAGTTTTTCAAGCGCCTGATGAACCAGCTCGACAACGACGATGACAAGGCCGCCGTGGTGCACACCGCCAAGGTGGTCTATCGCCTGTACGGCGATATGTTCCGCAGCCTGCCCCTGAGCGCCTGAGGACTACCGATGAACATTGCTGAATGCCGCGCCGTAATCACCGGCGCCAGTGGCGGAATAGGCCAGGCACTGGTCGCCGCCCTACTGCTTGAAGGCGCACAGCTGCTGCTGGTCGGCCGCCAAGCCGAAGCGTTGCAGACACTGGCTGAGGCCAACCCCGGCAAGGTCACGGTGGTGGCCGCCGATATCTGCCAACGCAGCGGCCGTGAGGCGGTGGTCGCAGCGGCACAGCGTTTCGGCGGGATCAACACGCTGATCAATGCCGCTGGGGTCAATCACTTCGGCCTGCTGGAGCAGCATGACGAAAGCGCCATCGCCGAGCTGATCGAGCTGAACGTCACCGCCACCCTGCAACTGACCCATCGCCTGCTGCCGCTACTGCGCCAGCCAAAGCGCGCGCTACTGGTCAATCTCGGTTCGACCTTCGGCTCCATCGGCTACCCCGGTTTCAGCGCCTACTGCGCCAGCAAATTCGCCCTGCGCGGCTTCTCCGAGGCGCTGCGCCGCGAGCTGGCCGACACCCAGATCAAGGTTCTCTACTTCGCCCCGCGCGCCACCCGCACCAGCATGAACGCCGCCCAGGTGGTGGCCATGAATGATGAGCTGAACGTCGCCATGGACGAGCCGCACAGCGTCGCCCTGCAGCTGCTGGTAGCCATTCACCGCGAGGAGGAAGAGCGCTACCTGGGCTGGCCGGAACAGCTGTTTGTGCGCCTCAACAGCCTGCTGCCGCGCCTGGTCGATCAGGTCCTGCGCAAACAACTGCCGATCATTCAGCGCTTTGCCCGCAGCAAACCTTAAGAGGAAAACCCGATGAAACTTATCCGTAACGCCGCCGGCGCCCTGCTCTGCCTTGCCAGCCTGCCCAGCTTTGCCCTCAGCGAACAGGGCCAGGCCCAGCTGCAAAACCTGCAGGACCGTTGGGCCGAGATCAATTACCAGCTACCAAAGGAACAACACGAAAAAGCCTTCGCCAGCCTCAGCGCGCAAGCGCAAAAAGCCGTCGCCGCCGAACCGAACGCCGCCGAACTGCAGATCTGGAACGGCATCATCCTCAGCACCTACGCCGGCGCCAAGGGCGGCCTGGGGGCGCTGGGTTTGGTCAAGGAGGCCAAGGCCAGCCTGGAGCAGGGCCTGGCGCTGGACCCCAAGGCGCTGTCCGGTTCGGCCTACACCAGCCTCGGTAGCCTGTACTATCAGGTACCCGGCTGGCCGGTCGGCTTTGGCGATGACGAGAAAGCCGAGGCCATGCTTAAGCAGGCCCTGGCGATCAACCCGGACGGCATCGACCCCAACTACTTCTATGGCGACTACCTGGCTCGCGCCAAACGCTTCGCAGAAGCCAAGGCCGCACTGGAAAAAGCTCTGCAAGCTCCTGCGCGGCCTGATCGCCTATCTGCCGACGCCGGTCGCAAAGAGGAAATCCAGACGTTGCTAAGCACTGTCAAAGCCAAGCTGGACTAATCTCGCCTGCGCGAGCTTGAATAGAAAAAACCGGGAATTACTGCATGCGCATTCTGCTGGTCGAAGACGACAAAGCCCTTGGCGAAGGTATTCGCACCGCCCTCAAGCCCGAGGGTTACACCGTCGACTGGGTGCAGGATGGCAGCAGTGCGCTGCACGCCCTGAGCAGCGAAAGCTTCGAACTGGCGATCCTCGACCTCGGCCTGCCGCGCATGGACGGTCTAGAGGTGCTCAAGCACCTGCGCGCCGCCGCCAACCCGGTGCCGGTACTGGTGCTGACGGCCCGTGACTCCACCAGCGACCGCATCGCCGGGCTGGATGCCGGGGCCGATGATTACCTGGTCAAACCCTTCGATGTCGCCGAACTCAAGGCACGTCTGCGCGCCCTGCTGCGGCGCAGTTTCAACCGCCCGCAACCGGCGCTGGAATACCGCGGCATCAGCCTCGATCCGGTTAGCCAGTCCGTCAGCTATCAGGGCCAGGCAGTCAATCTGCCGCGCAAGGAATTCCTCCTGCTGCACGAACTGCTCGCCCAACCGGGCCGGGTAATGACCCGCGACAAGCTGCAGCAGGCGCTCTATGGCTGGGATGAGGAACCGGAAAGCAACGCCCTGGAGGTGCATGTGCACCACCTGCGCAAGAAGTTCTTTGCCGAGCTGATCCGCACCGTGCGCGGCGTCGGCTACCTGGTGGATAAATAACATGCCGAAGGTGCTGCGCTCGATCCGCGCGCGTTTGCTGGTGCTGCTGCTATCCCTGCTGAGCGTGACCCTGGGGCTGATCAGCCACAAGATTTACCTCGACGCCAGCCATGAGGTGGAAGAGCTGTTTGACGCCCAGCTGGCGCAGACCTCGCGCATGCTCATGGGCCTGGTGCGCCACGAGCTGTCCGCCGACTCGCGCCGCGATCTGCAGGCGGCGCTGGACGAAGCCCTGCTGCTGAAAAACAGCCCGCGCAACCTCGATGGCCTGCTCGGGCACGATTACGAGAGCAAGCTGGCCTTCCAGATGCTCGATGACAACGGCGAGCTGGTATTCCAGTCCGCCAGTGCACCCAAGGGCCTGCTGATGGAGATGATCACCCAGCTCGGTCTCAACCTGCCGGCCGGCGAGCAACCGCTGAGTGAACGCCTCAACCGCCTGGCCAAATACCTCAGCGGTTACCACACCCTGACCCTCGGCGAGCACCGCTGGCGGGTGTTTGTGCTGCACGACAACGTCGACCATCACTGGGTGCTGGTGGGCGAACGCGAAGACGTGCGCGGCGAGCTGTCTGGCAAGATTGCCCGGCGCACCCTGCAACCGCTGCTGATTGGCCTGCCGCTGCTCGCTCTGCTGCTCTGGCTGGCCGTGGGTTTTGGCCTGCGGCCGCTGCAGCGTATGGCCGAATCAATCAAGGCGCGCGCGCCGGACAACCTCGCACCACTGACCTTCGGCCCACTGCCGCAGGAGTTGGAGCCGATGGGCGCCTCGCTCAACCGCCTGCTGATGCAGGTCAACCAGCTGCTGGATCAGGAAAAGCGCTTTATCGCCGACGCCGCCCATGAGCTGCGCACGCCGCTGGCGGTGCTGCGCATCCACGCGCAGAACGCCTTGGAAGCCCCCGACCCGCAAGACCGCAACGATGCCCTGCGTCAGCTCGGTAGCGGCGTCGAACGCGCCACCCGCGTAGTGGCGCAACTGCTGACACTGGCGCGCCTGGAGCCCAACGTGGCGCAGCTGGCCATGGGCGAACTGGGCCTGCTCGGGTTTGTGCGCAACGAGTTGGCAGAACTGATTCCGCTAGCCCTGGAACGCCATCAGGAGCTCAATCTGGAAGCCGTTGAACCGGCCGACTATCAGCTACTCGCCGATGGCCCGAGCCTGGGCACGCTGCTGCAGAATCTGATCAGTAATGCCGTGCAATACACCCCCGACGGCGGACGTATTCAAGTGCAGCTGGAGGCTCAGGAGGATGCCATCGTGCTGCGTGTGCAGGACAGCGGCCCGGGCGTGGATGAAGCGCAGCGGGAAAAGCTCTTCGAACGCTTTTACCGGCTCGGCGCGGGCCAGGGTGCGGGGCTGGGTCTATCCATCGTGCTACGGGTAGTAGAGCTGCACCGCGCCAGCATCAGCCTCGGCAACTCGCCCCTCGGCGGCCTGGAAGTCACGGTGCGCCTGCCCAGACGTTAGCAGACCGCTAGCGCGTACTGCCCCGGCGCAGGGCGCGCTCTTCGCGGCGCGCCTGTTGCTGCACTTCGGCGAGCACTTCCTGCACATAGTCGATATGCCGGTTGGACAGCGCGCGGGCGTCCTCGGCGCGGCCTTCGATAATCGCCTGGTACAGCGCGCGGTGCTGCTCGATCAGCATGTCGCGGGTTTCATCGCGCTGGGCGTACATGCCGCCGATGTTGGTCACCACGTTGCGCTTGAGCAGGTCGAACAGCCCGCGAATGGTGTGCAGCAGCACGGCGTTGTGGCTGGCTTCGGCAATCGCCAGGTGGAAGTTGGCATCGGCGGTGCCCTCCTCGGAGCGGGTCGCCTTGCCGCTGCGGCTATAGCAATCTTGCAGTACGGCAAAGGCGTCGGTCAGGCGCTGGCGATCCAGCTCGGTGGCACGCTGCGCGGCATAGAAGGCGCAAGAGCCTTCCAGGGTGTGGCGAAACTCCAGCAGGTCGCGCTGGGCTTCAGGGTTGCTTTCCAGCAGGTGCAGCAGCGGGTCGCTAAAGGTTGAGCCGAGGGTTTCCGCCACATAGTTGCCGCCGCCATGGCGGCTGACCAGCAGGCCCTTGGCCGCCAGCTTCTGGATCGCTTCACGCAGCGAGGGCCGGGAGACGCCGAACTGTTCGGCCAATACCCGCTCCGCCGGCAAGCGTTCACCGGCCTTGAGCGTGCCTTCGAGGATCATGGTTTCCAGTTGGCTGACGATATCGTCCGACAAACGGCGCTGCCGCACCGAACCTACTTCCATTATCCGCACTCCATTGGTTTGACCACCTGCCATGGGCCTTTGCGGCCCGCTGTCGGCAAGCCTATCGCCGCCCCCCTCGCCTCGCAAGGTGAAGCCTTACTACCAAAGTCGTAAGGCAGCTAATTGACAGGCTAGAGGCCGCACTTCTACCCTGACGACGCAATCTTGTAAATTGGTATTACCAGTTATCCAAACTAAAACAATTCCAAGAATCCAACGAGGTCTCCCCATGCCGGCTCTATTGCTTACCCCCGCCGCAGCGCTGCATTCCGATGCGCCCCCGCATTCACCCATGCGCATCGCGCAGCGTTAAGGAGAGACCACCATGTCGACAGGTCTTCTTGCTCTACTGGCCTTTTCCCCGATCCTGCTGGCCGCCGTTTTGCTGATCGGCCTGCGCTGGCCGGCCAAACATGCCATGCCCCTGGTCTACCTGCTCACCGCTGGTGTGGCGCTGTTTGCCTGGGACATGAGCTTCAACCGCGTGCTGGCTTCCACCGTGCAGGGACTGCTGATCACCCTCGGGTTACTGTGGATCATCTTCGGCGCGATTCTGCTGCTCAACACGCTCAAACACTCCGGCGGCATCACCGCGATTCGCGCCGGCTTTGCCACCATCAGCCCGGACCGGCGCATTCAGGCGATCATCATCGCCTGGCTGTTCGGCTGCTTTATCGAGGGCGCGTCCGGCTTCGGCACCCCAGCCGCCATCGCCGCGCCACTGCTGGTAGCCATCGGTTTCCCGGCCATGGCTGCGGTCATGCTCGGCATGCTGGTACAAAGCACGCCGGTGTCCTTCGGCGCGGTGGGCACGCCGATCATCGTCGGCATCAACACCGGATTGGATAGCGCCACCATCGGCGCGCAACTGGTTGAACAGGGTTCGTCCTGGGCGCAGTTTCTGCAGTTGATCACCAGCGAAGTGGCGATCATCCACGCCATTGTCGGCACCGTGATGCCGCTGGTGATGGTGCTGATGTTGACCCGCTTCTTCGGCACCGAGAAAAGCTGGAAGGCTGGTTTTGAAGTGCTGCCGTTTGCCATCTTCGCCGGCCTGGCTTTCACCATTCCTTACGCGTTGACCGGTGTATTCCTCGGCCCTGAGTTTCCGTCGCTGGGCGGTGGCTTGATTGGCCTGGCGATTGTCACCAGCGCCGCGCGCATGGGCTTTCTGCTGCCAAAAACCACCTGGGATTTCGCCCCGGCGGACAAATGGCCAGCCGAGTGGCTGGGCACCATCGAGATGAAACTCGACCAACTGACTGCCAAGCCAATGAGCGCCCTGCGCGCCTGGTTGCCCTACGTGCTGGTCGGCGTGCTGCTGGTGATCAGCCGGGTATTCCCCGAGGTCAGCACTGCATTGAAGGCAGTAATGCTGAACTTCCCTGACCTGCTCGGTGAAACCGGTATCGGTGCCAACTTCCAGCCGCTGTACCTGCCAGGCGGGATTCTGGTGGCCGTGGTCATCGCCACCTTCTTCTTCCATGGCATGAAGCTGCGTGAGCTGGGCAGCGCGGTGAAGGAGTCGTCCAGCGTGCTACTGAGCGCCGGCTTTGTGCTGCTGTTTACCGTGCCGATGGTGCGCATCCTGATCAACTCCGGGGTTAACGCCGCCGAGCTGTCGAGCATGCCGATCCTGATGGCGCGCTGGGTGGCTGACAGCGTGGGCGGTATCTACCCGCTGCTGGCGCCGAGCGTGGGTGCCCTGGGCGCCTTTATTGCCGGCTCCAACACCGTCAGCAACATGATGTTCAGCCAGTTCCAGTTCGGCGTGGCCAGCAGCCTGGGCATTTCCAGCGCCCTAGTAGTCGCGGTGCAGGCCATTGGTGCCGCAGCCGGCAATATGGTGGCGATCCACAACGTGGTAGCGGCTTCGGCCACGGTTGGCTTGCTGGGCCGCGAGGGCAGCATCCTGCGCAAAACCATCTGGCCTACCCTGTACTACGTGCTGTTTACCGGCCTGATCGCGCTGTTCGCCGTGTATGTGCTGGGCGTTAGCGACCCGCTGATGGCGAGCTGATACACGCCACACTGCGCGCCGCCCGAACGGCGCGCATTGGCGTTTTGCTGCAAACCCTTTTTCCTGCTTGGGTGACTCCATGATCATTTCTGCCTCCACCGACTACCGCGCCGCCGCCCAACGCCGGCTGCCGCCGTTTCTGTTCCACTACATCGACGGCGGTGCCTATGCCGAGCACACACTCAAGCGCAACGTCGCTGACCTGGCGGATATCGCCCTGCGCCAGCGCGTGCTGCGCAATATGTCGGAACTGAGCCTGGAAACCCGCCTGTTCAACGAAACCCTGAGCATGCCGGTGGCCCTGGCTCCGGTCGGCCTGACCGGCATGTACGCCCGTCGTGGTGAAGTGCAGGCCGCCAAGGCCGCCGCTGCCAAGGGCATCCCCTTTACCCTGTCTACCGTTTCGGTGTGCCCGATTGAAGAAGTCGCGCCAGCCATCGACCGGCCGATGTGGTTTCAGCTGTATGTGCTGAAAGACCGTGGCTTTATGAAAAATGCCCTGGAACGCGCCAAGGCCGCCGGCGTCACCACCCTGGTATTTACCGTGGACATGCCGGTACCAGGCGCACGCTACCGCGATGCCCATTCCGGTATGAGCGGGCCGAACGCCCCGCTGCGACGCATGCTGCAAGCCATGACCCACCCACGCTGGGCCTGGGATGTCGGCCTGCTCGGCAAGCCCCACGACCTGGGCAATATCTCTGCCTACCGGGGTAATCCAACAGGGTTAGCCGACTATATCGGCTGGCTGGGCAACAATTTCGACCCTTCGATTTGCTGGAAGGACCTGGAGTGGATTCGTGAATTCTGGGACGGCCCGATGGTGATCAAGGGCATCCTCGACCCGCAGGATGCCAAGGACGCGGTGAGCTTCGGCGCCGACGGCATCGTCGTGTCCAACCACGGCGGCCGCCAACTCGATGGCGTAATGTCCAGCGCCCGCGCCCTGCCGGCGATTGCCGACGCGGTGAAAGGCCAGCTGGCGATTCTCGCCGACTCCGGCATCCGCACCGGCCTGGATGTGGTGCGCATGATCGCCCTCGGCGCCGACACGGTGATGCTCGGCCGCGCCTTTATCTACGCCCTGGCCGCCGACGGTGGTGCGGGGGTAAGCAACCTACTGGATCTGATCGAGAAGGAAATGCGCGTGGCCATGGTGCTGACCGGCGCCAAATCGATCAGCGAGATCAATGCTGATTCGCTGGTGCGCGAACTGCACCACGCCGCGTCCTGACGTTGCACCTGACTTTCGGAGCCTGCATGAGCCTGCCCAGCGCCTTTCTCACCGCCGTAGAGCGCCTGATCCCTGCCGAGCGGCGTTTCGACGATCCGCTGTCGACCCTAGCCTTCGGCACCGATGCCAGCTTCTACCGGCTGATCCCCAAGCTGGTGGTGCGCGTCGAGGCGGAGCTGGAAGTGGTCGACCTGCTCAAGCTGGCCAGCGCGCATCAGGTGTCAGTAACCTTCCGCGCCGCCGGCACCAGCTTGTCCGGCCAGGCTATCAGCGACTCGGTATTGATCGTGCTGGGCGATAACTGGAACGGCCGCGAAGTCCGTGGTCAGGGCAGCCAAATCCGCCTGCAACCGGGCGTAATTGGCGCCCAGGCAAATGCCGTGCTGGCCCCCTTCCAACGCAAGATCGGTCCAGATCCGGCGTCGATCAACGCCTGCAAAATCGGCGGCATCGTCGCCAATAACGCCAGCGGCATGTGCTGCGGCACCGCGCAAAACAGCTACCACACCCTGGCCGGCATCCGTTTGGTGCTGGCCGATGGCACGGTGCTGGACACCGAAGACCCGCTCAGCGTCACGCGTTTTTTCTCCACGCACGCCGACCTGCTCGCGCAGCTGAGCGAGCTGGCTAAACAGACCCGCGCCAATAGCGCGCTGGCAGACAAGATTCGCCACAAATACCGCCTGAAAAACACCACCGGGCTGTCGCTCAACGCCCTGGTGGATTTCGATCAGCCGCTGGATATCCTCAGTCACCTATTGGTCGGCTCCGAAGGCACATTGGGTTTTATCAGCGCGGTGACCTACAACACCGTGCCGGATCATCCGCACAAGGCCAGCGCCCTGCTGGTATTCCCCGATGTCGAGAGCTGCTGCCGCGCCGTCACCCTGCTCAAGCAGCAGCCGGTGTCCGCCGTGGAGCTGCTCGATCGCCGCAGCCTGCGCTCGGTGCAAGACAAACCCGGCATGCCGGAATGGGTCAAGGGTTTGTCCAATAGCGCCTGCGCCCTGCTGATCGAATCCCGCGCCGCCAGCCAGAGCCTGCTGCATGAACAGTTGCAACTGATCATGACCTCTATCGCAGACTTCCCCCTGGAAAAGCAGGTGGATTTCAGCGAAGACCCGACCGTCTACAACCTGCTGTGGAAGATCCGCAAGGACACCTTCCCGGCCGTCGGTGCGGTGCGCCAGACCGGCACCACGGTAATCATCGAAGACGTGACCTTCCCCATCGAGCAACTGGCTGAAGGCGTCAACCGTCTGCTCGGGCTGTTCGACAAACACGGCTACGACGAGGCGATCATTTTCGGCCATGCCCTGGAAGGCAACCTGCACTTCGTGTTTACCCAGGCCTTCGAAACACCCGAACAGATCGCCCGCTACTCGGCCTTTATGGACGACGTGGCGCAACTGGTGGCCGTTGAGTTTGGCGGTTCACTGAAGGCCGAGCACGGCACCGGACGCAATATGGCGCCCTTCGTCGAGCTGGAATGGGGCTCTGACGCCTACCAGCTGATGTGGCAGATCAAGCGCCTGCTCGACCCCCAGGGCATTCTCAATCCGGATGTGATCCTCTCCGACGATCGCGACATCCACCTGAAAAACCTCAAACCGCTGCCGGCCGCCGACGAGATCGTCGACAAGTGCATCGAGTGCGGCTTCTGCGAGCCGGTGTGCCCCTCCAAAGGCCTGACTCTAAGCCCGCGCCAGCGCATCGTGATCTGGCGCGATATCCAGGCAAAAAAGCGCGCCGGCATCGACACCCGCGAGCTGGAAGCGGCCTATCAGTACCAGGGCATCGACACCTGCGCCGCCACTGGCCTGTGTGCCCAGCGCTGCCCGGTGGGCATCAATACCGGCGATCTGGTGCGCCAGCTGCGCGGCCGCGACGCCAACAGCCAGCGCAGCGCCGACTGGCTGGCCAACAACTTCCACCGCGCCATGCAGGCCGCACGAGTGATGCTGCATGTGGCCAACGGCGCGCGCATGATCATGGGCGCACCGCTGCTTAGCCGCACCTCGGCGGCGCTAAGCAAGGCAAGCCAGGGCCGCGTGCCGCAGTGGACCCCGGCCATGCCGCAACCGCTGCAGCGTTTGCAATTGCCAACGGCCAATGACGATACGCGGCCACGGGTGGTGTATCTGGCGGCATGCGTGTCGCGCGCCATGGGCCCGGCGGCAACCGATGGCGAGCAAATGCCGCTACTCGACAAGACCCGCGCATTGTTGGAAAAAGGCGGCTTCCAGGTGGTGTTCCCGGCGGATCTGAATAACCTCTGCTGCGGCCAGCCCTTTGCGTCCAAGGGCTATGCCGAACAAGCCGAACGCAAGAAGCAGGAGCTGATAGATACCCTGCTCAAGGCCAGCCGTGGCGGCCTCGACCCGATCTACTGCGACACCAGCCCCTGCACCCTGCGGCTAGTGCAGGACGGCCTGGACGCCCGGCTGAAGCTGCATGACCCGGTGAAATTTATCCGTGAGCACTTGCTCGACCGCCTGCAGATCACCCCACAGGACAAACCGGTGGCGGTACATGTCACCTGCAGCACCCAGCATCTGGGCGAGGCCCAGGGGCTGATCGATATCGTCCGCCGCTGCACCTCGGATGTGGTGATTCCCGAAGGCATCCACTGCTGCGGCTTTGCCGGCGACAAGGGCTTTACCACCCCGGAGCTGAACGGCCACGCCCTGCGCAGTCTGAAATCCGCCGTGCAATATTGCGAAGAAGGCATCAGCACCAGCCGCACCTGCGAAATCGGCCTTAGCCAGCATGGCGGCATTGATTATCACGGGCTGGTCTATCTGGTGGACCGGGTCAGCAGCGCCCGCACCTAAATACTCTCTCTAATCAGCACGCCCCCGCCCACCACGGGGGCTCGGCCATGGCCGCACAGGATGTTGCGCAGCTCTGGTTCCATGCATCGCCCAGCGATAGCACCGGCTTTCTGCCCCTCACCTGGCTAGCAGTACAGGTGGTAAGGCTAAAAAAACCTGAACTCGGCTCAACCCCTTCGGGTCATCTACTGTGAGCCCAGTAAATGGGCTCAGTACCTTTCTCGGTGGCTCTGCTTGTGCTCATCACAAACGTGCCCCGAACACTAAAAAACAGCTAATAACCGAAGGACATTCCAATGAAAGGATTTTCCCTGTGTAGCATTGTCGCCATCGCCGTGCTGGCTTCACCGGCTTTTGCCGAAGACACCTGCACCCTCGGCCTGCAGCAACTCTCGGACAACAAGGCAGCACTCACAACCATGGCCTCGCCCCTCAAGGAGCAAGTCGAAGAGCATATGAAGTCCGCTGAAGAGGCCCAACGTATAGGCGACAGCGAAACCTGCGGCACTCATGCAGAAAAGGCCTTGCAGCTGCTACAAGGCCCTAACAAGGATGGCGGTGCCGAAGCGGATTGAATAGGGGCTGAAACAGGGGCTGACCGAGCCGACTTCCACGCTTGTCGGTAAACAGCCCCGCCATCCATAGCTTTTCTGCACATTAGCCCCACGCCTTCTAGAGTTAACTCTTCACCCTAGAAAGGAGATTGCCATGCATCGTTTCGCTGCTTTCCTCACCGCTGCGCTGTTCAGCACCTCGCTCTGGGCCATGCACTGCCCGGCGGATATGGCCAAGATCGATGGACTGCTAAAAACCGACCCTCCAAGCGATGCCACAGTACTCGCGCAAGTACAAAAGCTACGCGCCGAAGGCGAAACCCTGCACAAGGCAGGCAATCACGGCGAGTCGGTCAAGGTGCTGGGTGAGGCCTTGCAATTGCTCGAAGCCAGCGAATAGTCCGTGCAGCTGAACGCCTTCGACAGAGCTGCCGAAGGCGCTGCTTAAAGCGCCTGCCCCAGCAGGCTAAGCGCCACGCGGCGCACCTGGGCCAGGTCAATCGGTTTGGCCAGGCAAGCCTGGGCGCCACGCCGACGTGCTTCGGCAAACACCGCATCATCCGCCGCCGCACTGATCACCAACACCGGCACGGCCTGCAAACGTGGGTTGAGGCGCATCGCATCGAGCACCTGCATACCGTCACCATCGGGTAGATCCAGATCGAGCAACAGCAACGTCGGCGTACATTGTTCCAGCTCAGCCAGCGCCCGCTGTACCGAGCCGGCGCCACGCACCTCGGCAAATTCACGCAGGGCTTCCTGAACCACCTTCAGGCAGGCCGGGTGATCCTCCACGCACAACACCTCGGCCAGCTGCTTGGGTTGCGCCGATACCAGCTCGACATTCGGTGCATCCTGCGCTGCCGGTGCAGCAGCGCCGGGCAGGTCAATCCAGAAACGGCTGCCCGTGCCGGCGCTGCTGCTAAAGCCCATCTCACCGGCCATCAAGGTGGCCAGCTCACGGCACAACACCAAACCGATCCCCGTGCCGGGAATGCTGGAATTCTCCCGTCCCAGACGCTGGAATGGCTGGAATAGATTGGCCTGCTGCTCGGCAGTCAGCCCCGCGCCATTGTCTTCGACCCACAGCCGCACGCAGTTCGAGCGCACCTCATAGCCCATACGAATCAGGCCCTGCGGGCTGTTGTACTTAATCGCGTTGGACAGCAGGTTGAGCACCACCTGGCGCACCCGGCGCATATCCGCCTGCACATACAGGCCGGCATCGGCTTCAGCCAGCACTTGCAGCTGCAACTGGCGTTGCTGCACTTCGGGTTGCACCAGCTCGGCGCAGCCATGCAGCAACGCGCCGACTTCCACCGGCTGCAATTTGAGTTGCTGACGGCGGCTCTCGATGCTCGAAAGATCGAGAATGTCGTCCACCAGTGAGGTCAGATGGCGGCTGGCATTGACGATCTCGCGGGCGTAATCGGCTTCCAGCTTGGCCTCGGGCTTGTCCTGCGCCTCCATCTCGATCAACTGGCCAAAGCCGTAAATCGCATTAAGCGGCGTGCGCAACTCGTGGCTCATACTCGATAGAAAGCGGCTCTTGGCCTGGCTTGCAGCCTGAGCGTCCAGACTGGCGCGGCGCAGGTCTTCCTGCACCTGCTTAAGCCGGGTGATATCCACATGGGTGCCGGCCACGCGCAAAGCGCGGCCCGCGCTATCGCGCTCCAGCACCTTGCCGCGACTGAGCAGCCAAACGTATTGGCCATGGGCATCGGCGTAGCGGTATTCGGCCTCGAAACGGTCCTCGCCACTGCTGGCGAACAGCTGCCGCAGATGACGAATGCGCTCCAGATCATTGGGGTGCACGCGCTGGTTGAACTCGCTGAAACTCATATTCGCGTGAGGCAGGCCGAAGCGTTTCAGGAAGCGCTCGCTGAGGGTGATGCTCATGCTCTCCGCCTCGACCTCCCAGAGGCTTTCCGTGGTGCTTTCCAGCACCAGCTGGAGAATCCGCTGCGCCTCCACACGCTGCACTTCACTGGCCTGCAACTGCTCGCCGGTGTGCTGCACCGCCTCCGCCATGCTCACTAGTTCGCGGATCTGGCTGTCCGGCGCGGTGGGCTGATAGTTGCCCTGCCCCAGCTCGCGCATCATTCCGACAATCCCATCAATCGGCCGCACCAACTGCTCACTCAAACGCCGCGAGCGCAGCCACATCAGGGCAAAGAACAGCAGGTAGAACAGCGCCAGGCCGACGATCAGCAGGTAGCCGATATGCAGGTAGCGCTCGGCCAGGCGATTGGTCTCGCTGAAGATGTGCTCCTCATCCACCACCAGCAGCAGTTGCCAGCCGGTCTGCGGAATCTCACTCCAGGCGATCAGCTGCTTGCGCCCGCCCAGCACCACTTCCTGCACATTGCCCTGCCCGGCCGCCATGGCCTGCAACAGCGGCTGCATCTCGGCGCGCTTGGCCAGGCTGAAGTCTTCGGGCTTGAGCACTTCGCGGCGCACCGCTTCGGCATAGGAATATTCGGTCAGCTCGCGCAGGCCGAAATCCTCTTCGCCGGCACTCGGCAAGGCCATGATGTTGTGATCGCGGCTTACCAGCATGGCATACCCCTGCCAGGGCACATCCAGCTCGCCAATCTCACCAAGCATCTGCCCAACCGTGATATCCAGGCCCACCACTCCTTCGAGAAAGTCACCGCGATACACCGGCGCCACCGCCGACATCATCCAACCCATACCTGCCGGGTCGAGGTAGACATCGGTCCAGGCCACCTTGCGCTCGGGGTTATGTTTGGCGTCCGCCAGATAATAGAAGTTGTAATCGGGTATCACCATGTCATGGGGATACTGCTCGGGGGTCATAAAGAAAGGATAGATGCGGTTGTAACTGTCCCAGGTATTGAAATAGGCCGCCGCTACACGAGGGTTGGCCGCCTGAATCGAACGCATCAACGGGTCGAGCTGCGACAGGCGCAGAGCCTTGGCGTGATCCTGCTGGGCCAGCGGCGTGCTGTTGGCATAAAAGGACGCCGCGCGGCCATCATCGCTACGGCTGTAGAACACGCCGTTTTCAGTCAGCGCATGGCGCTGGCGCTCCAGCGCATCGGGCTCAAACGTGCGGTTATCCAGAGCATTGAGCGCCGCATCACGAAAGATCTGCACCTGGGCTTCCACCGAACGCAGGCGACCATCGATCACCTGGCCTTCACGCGCCACTGCCGCAGACAGGTCATCCAGCGCGCTTTGCTGCAAATGCTCGATCTGCGCATCGCGAATCGCCGCGTTGCTCAGCAGGTACACAGTGATCAACACCGACTCGACCAGAATCAGCGGAATCAGAGCACTCTGCACAAAAGCGCGCCAGATCCACTGGCGCAAAGGGTAACGCGACGCGCGCGGCATACGAGGGTCTCATCCAAAAGACATAGCGAATGTGCAGGATGCAATCATAGCCGGCAAGCCCCATTAGCGTCCGCAGGGCAATTGCCGGGTCGACGCTGTGGAACCTTTGGCGTAAACTCGCGTCCCAGTACCAGCAACAAAAGTTTCGGGGCCGATTAGGATTCGACGCCGGTAGCGAAGCTCTAGGTGCATGCCGACTTGGTAACAGAAGTCGTAAATCCACTGTTGCAACTTTCTATAGTTGCCAATGACGAAAACTACGAGGGCTACGCTCTCGCTGCGTAAGCAGCGCGACTAGTCCTTCTGGTAGCTTCGGCTCCAGCGATCACTAGGGGATGCCTGTAAACCTGAAGTGATTGTCATGCAGAACAGGATCGCCGCGTAGTACGTTGTGGACAAAGTGGCTAAAACTTACACAACTCGTCCAAAGTACCCTGCCCGTCGGGCGGCTGCGGATTAACTCAATAGACACGGCTAAGCATGTAGTACCGAAAGTGGAGAACTGGCGGACGGGGGTTCAAATCCCCCCGGCTCCACCATTACAACATCTAAAGACGTCCACGGACGTCTTTTTTTTTGCCTGAAATCCAGTAATTACGGGGCTTTCAGCACCACCAGCGTCCGCGAACATCCAGCAGCAGCCACACCTTTTGGCATTCCAAATGGCATTCCAAGCACACAGGTGCTAATTTTTGGAATGCCAAAACCCATTCTGGAATGCCAATGTGCGCTCAAGCTACCCGCCTCTCTGAACTCAAAATCAAATCTGCCAAGCCGACTGAGAAGGACTACGTCCTATTTGACGGCGGCGGACTTCAAATGCGAGTGAGAAGCAATGGCTCTAAGCTGTGGAACTTCAACTATCGACACCCTGTGACGAAGAAGCGGATCAACATGGGTCTAGGGACATTCCCTGAAGTCTCTTTAGCGCAGGCGCGTAAGGGGTCCGTTGCAGCAAGGGAAATACTTGCCCAAGGCCTCGACCCCAAAGAGCAACGAGATGAAGTCCTTCAAGCCAAACAAGCTGAAACTGAGCACACATTTCAGAACGTAGCGACGGCTTGGTACGAGCTCAAAAAAGACTCAGTGACTCCAGCCTATGCTGAGGACATCTGGCGTTCACTCACGCTGCACGTTTTCCCGGATTTGGGCACCACACCGATCTCAGCCATCAGCGCGCCGCAAGTTATTAACCTGCTTCGGCCACTCGAAACCAAAGGCAGCCTTGAAACCGTTAAGCGGCTGTCACAGCGACTCAACGAGATCATGACCTACGGGGTCAACTCGGGACTCATTCATGCAAACCCGCTCAGCGGGATTCGCTCCGTCTTCAAGAAGCCGAAAAAGAAGAACATGGCGGCACTTGCACCCGATGAGCTGAAAGAACTCATGGTGGCAATTGCCAATGCCAGCATCAAAAGGACGACCCGTTGCCTCATCGAGTGGCAGCTCAACACCATGACCCGTCCAGCAGAAGCAGCTACCACCCGCTGGAACGACATCGACTTCGAAAAGCGTATCTGGACGATCCCAGCTGAACGCATGAAAAAGCGCCGCATACACATTGTGCCGCTCACGGATCAAGCACTGGCGCTTCTGGAGGCAATCAAACCCTACAGCGGGCACCGGGAGTACGTGTTTCCTGCGGATCGGAACCCTCGCACCCATTGCAACAGCCAGACCGCCAACATGGCGCTAAAACGCATGGGTTTCGAAGGTCGCCTGGTAAGCCACGGCATGCGCTCAATGGCCAGCACAATTCTCAACGAGGAGGGCTTCGATCCAGAGCTGATTGAGGTAGCCCTTGCCCACGTCGACAAGGACGAAGTGCGAAGCGCCTATAACCGGGCGGACTACATCGAGCGCAGGCGGCCAATGATGGCCTGGTGGAGTAAGCACATCCAAGAAGCAGCTACTGGGAATTTGTCGGTATCAGCTATCAAGGAAAATCGAGACAGAAAAGTCGTCTCGATTCGCTGATCGATGGACGGTTATGCCGTAGAACCGAAACCGAACAATTGCATCTATTGAATTTGAGTAGTCACGGCCTCGTAGCTGCTACCTGCTCACGCCGTTGGATTACAGCCTTCCGCCAGGTGTCCAACTTCTCGATGTCGCCACTGAGCTCATCAGGATCAGGAACAGGCAACCTTCCAACACGCATAGGAGCATCGTGCTCAAACTTAGAGCTCTTGGTCATGCCAGCATCGATTTCACGATAATCGTCGTCAGTGACAACTACCCGCTTAAGCCGCTGGGTCAAGACTCCCTCGCCGAATCTCTGAATTGACTCATTGAATAGGACTTCCTCAATGCATCGCTCCCAAGCAAGGCGCAGATCCCCATAAACTTCTGCCGTCAGTTTGCGATGGCTATCCTCGTCGCCTGCTCTATGTGCCTTTCGGACATCATCAAGCATGAGTCGCAGCCGCCCAATCCGCTCCTTCGTGCCTAGCACATCAAACGGCAGATCCTGCGAGTGAACACCGTATCCTTGCGCGGTTCGGCGAATGTAGTTCTTGGTCAGCATGGCCCCAAGCTCCGCAACCTTTTGTTCCAGAATGCAAAGGAAGTAAATGTCGTGGGTGAAGACGATCACCTGCCGGGTGAGCGACTCAAGTGCCAAACGCTCCGCTACCTCCCAACGGCGACGGTGATCTAGCGATGAAACTGGGTCATCCAACACAATTCCACCACGCCCTTTGCCAAGCTTGATCTCCGCCAGGAAGGATGCGATTGCAATAGCACGCTGCTCCCCCTCACTCAGGATGGCTGCAGGAGTCCCCCCACCTGGTAACTGCAGGACCAGCTTGAATTGGGTCTTGCCCCCGGGAGACTCTGGCTTCATCACCACCTGGAGCTGGTGCACCTTGAGGCGCTTTAGTTCTTCGTTGAGAGCGTCCGCCAGTTCTTGGCTGGCCGTCGTCCGCGAAAGTTCGGTGGATTTTCTGGAAATGGCTCGCGTATCCAAACCGTCAATGCATGCCTGAAGCTTGCTACAGACCTCATGCTTGGAAATTGCCTCCAAGACAGCGGCCTTGACCTCGTCCAGACGCACCCGCGCATCAAGCTCCCGCTTCTCCGCCGTCATTTCAGCCCGGACCTTCTCATCAGCAGTTGCCTCCAACGCCGTGGCTTGATCCTGCAGGCCATCAATGACACGCGCTAAACCCGGCCGTGGATCGGCCGGTAACGCCGGTATCCCCTCCCACTGGAGTTCGGCCGCCGCTGCCTGCAACACCGAACTCTGGCGGAGTTTCAGGCATTCCTGCATCGACGAACAGTCGGCCGTAAGCACCGGATCAATCTCCGTCAATTCCTCCACCAGACCATCGCGAAACATTACATCCAGGGCAGCGTTCTGAACTGCCCTGTAGACAGCGGCTGCCGTTTCGCGAGCTTCTCTCGCAGCAGTCTCGGCAGCCTGCCTGATGAAAGTGTCAAACTGAATCAAGCGCGCAGTACCTTCTTGGCCAAGTCGGTTCTGGCAGAGGGGGCATGCAGCGTCTTCAGGAAGCTCCGGGAATTCATGGTCAAGGTGGCTCAACTTGGCGAAAGCTCGGGCCGCTTCAAACAGCGCCTTCCATTCTTCACCCCCGGTGCCAGCAAGTTGACCTGGAGTCTGTTTGAACTCGGTAGCGGACAACTCTGCTGCGGCTTTGGCCGCTTTCGACTTATCAATAAGCTGTCTGAGCCGATTAACCATCTCATCGTCGATCAGCGCAATCGCAGCTGCAATACGATCCTTCAGACCTGAGAGACGCGTTGCCTTCTGGCGCAATGCCTGGGCTTTTTGCTTCGGATCAGCTTCGGCAAGGGTTGTGGTCAACAGTGTACGTCGATCCTGCTCTATCTGACTGAGCTTGGCCAAGGTCTCGATGTGCTCAGGTTTGGTCTTGGCAGGAATGCCAAGTAGTGCAACGGCGACCGCTGTCTGCTCTTTCGCAAGTGTGGCGTAAGCTGCGTCACTCGGAGCATTCGCTACCTTCTCTTGCGTGGCGCGTGTCTTCAGTTTGTTACACGCACCGGCCAATCCCTCCAAGATATCCAGCCCGTATGGAGCGTAAGCGAAGTCACCATGGTTATCGATATAAGCACGGGCGCAATGGGTATCGAAGATGGAGATGTCCGAAAGCGGCTCAGGTGCCACAACACCGTATTGCCAAGCAAGGTCGGTAGCTACACCGTCGATTACAGTCTCGAACACAGCTTGGGCGACGCCGGCAATCTTGGGATCCAAGTTTGCATTGGGAAGTATGGGCTCGCGCCGATCTCGCGCGCGGCACGCATGCTTGAATACCCTGGAGTAACCCGACTTCCCAGCCCCGTTCTCACCGTAGATGACGGTCAGGCCCGCCAACGATATCGGGACGCTTCCGCCGTTCGCTAAGGCATTGACGTTCGCAAGCTCCTTAATCGCAGCCAACTGAACAATTCTGGCTGGATCGGCAGGCGGAGCAATTTGTGCATCCTCGAGCTTCTTGGGCTTCCGGCCATCTGGATCTAGGATCCCTGCCTCGGCTTTGGCCAATGCATAGAGGTCGTCAAGATCAGCAGCATTAAACGTACGATCTTGATAGAGCCGGGCAATTGCATCTTGCTGCCAGACAGGAAGCCCCTTAGACCAAGCGTGAATTTCTTGAATAATCGTCACCTGCATCCTCCTTGGCGCAGTGCCAGCGCAAATAAAAAACCAGATCAGGGCCGACTCTTTTCGACACGTCTAGCAGGCTCACATCTGTTCATGCAGCGATAGAACCATACCGAGTTCCATCAGGAAAGCTCTTCACTGGCAGAAACCAGACGGCTCAGGTCAAGGAGATGTACCGGAGCGGGGTAGCGCACTGCTGGCGGCCCGTTGCTAGCTAACGCGATAGTCGTCTGAAGCCGACTGCAGCCGGTAGCGGTCTTGGTTCAGGAGCTCAACAGAACCATTCAATTCAAAAAAATCTCAGCCACACATAACTGCAATGACATCACCACCAAGAAGGTTCGACCCATGTCATTGCACTGCCCTCGCTGTCACTCACTCAAAGTTGCCTCATTCCATCAAGCAATGAAAATCGGCGCAGCCATCGGCACCGTAGGCGGTGTAGCGCGTGGCGTCAGCGCTGCACTGGCCGGCGGCCAAGCAGGTGCGCTAGTTGGCACCATCGCAGGACCTTTCGGCATCACGCTCGGCTACGTTTCAGGTGCCATCCTCGGTGGCCTGGCCGGCGGGGTTGGTGGTTGCGCGCTCGGCGCACAGCTGGGCGATACGCTCGACCGCCACGTATTGGCCCACAACCTCTGCTTGCTCTGCGGTCATCGCTTCAACCTGCCGGCCTGATCTGGCCGCACCACACCTTTTCTATCCATATCGTCCGGACGGTGCTGCGCTGGGCGCGGCGCTTTATGCCGGCCGGCACCTAAAGGAATCTCAACCATGGCTCATCTCATCGAAACTATGGCCTACGCTGGCGCTGCTCCGTGGCACGGCCTGGGTAATCAGCTCACGCAAAAACAACCCATCGACGTCTGGCAACGCGAAGCCGGCATGGACTGGCAGATTCAGGAAAGCCCCGTGCATTTCAAATCGGACGCCATCGGGCACCTGGGTGCTATCCATTCGTTCCCGGAACAGAAGGTGCTCTTCCGCTCGGACACCAAGGCACCGCTGTCAGTGGTCTCCAACCGCTATCACACCGTGCAACCGCGCGAGGTGCTGGAGTTCTACCGGGATCTCACCGAGGTCTCTGGCTATGAGCTGGAAACGGCTGGCGTACTCAAAGGTGGTCGCAAGTTCTGGGCGCTGGCGCGTACCGGTCAGGGCGCAGCCATAAAGGGCAATGACCAGGTGAACGGCTACTTGCTACTGGCCACATCCTGCGACGGCACCCTCGCGACCACGGCAACCCCCACTACCGTTCGTGTGGTGTGCAACAACACCCTGACTATTGCACTGGATGGCACCAGCCGCGCGATCAAGGTGCCGCACAACACGCGCTTCGATTCAACGGTGGTGAAGAAGCAGCTCGGCATCGCCGTCTCGCAATGGGACGACTTTATGTACCGCATGCGTGCGCTGGCCGAGCGCAAGGTGCAGTGGCATGAGGCACTGGGCTTCTTTATGAACGTGCTGTGCGAGACCAATCCGACCGGTGCTCTGCCCGAGGTTCTTCCCAACGAACGTGCACTGCGCAAAGTCCAGGAGCTGTATGAGGGTCGTGGTCGTGGCAGTCAGCTCGACTCGGCACGTGGAACCGCCTGGGGCCTGCTCAACTCCGTGACCGAGTTTGTCGATCACGAGCGGCGTGCACGCAGCAATGAGTACCGCATGGACTCGGCCTGGTTCGGCCAGGGCGCGCAGATCAAGCAACGTGCCCTGGACACCGCCCTGCAACTGGTCGCCTGACCGCTTACTTACCCACCCCATAAAGCCCGATCAGCCTAGTTGCTGATCGGGCGTTTCTATTTCCGTAAGGTGAACGCTATGACAGCTACTCCGTTGAGCAGCACCAGCAAGCCGCGCCCGGCGCTGCGCTTGATCAGTACCAAGGAACTACCGCGTGAAGATTGGTTGGCGGTGCGCAAGCAGGGCATTGGCAGTTCTGATGCTGGCGCGGCCGTTGGCCTCAATCCCTATAAATCGCAGCTCGAACTATGGATGGAGAAAACCGGGCGTGACACCACATTGCCCAAAGCAGATCCCCACGACGAAGAAAGCCCGATGTACTGGGGCAATGTGCTGGAACCAGTAGTGGCTTGGCATTACAGCAAACGCACAAAGAACAAAGTGCGGCGCATCAACGCTGTGCTGCAGCACCCTGACCCTGAGCTGCCCTGGATGCTGGCCAACATCGACCGTGAGGTGATCGGTGCTGACGATGTGCAGATTCTTGAATGCAAGACAGCCGGCATAAACGGCGCACGCCTCTGGAAAGAGGGCGTGCCCGAGTATGTGCAGCTGCAGGTGATGCACCAGCTCGCCGTCACCGGCAAGCAGGCGGCAGATGTCGCGGTACTGCTGGGTGGCCAGACGCTGGAGATCCACCGCATCGAACGGGACGAGCAGATGATTGCTCGCCTGATCGAGCTGGAGCGTAAGTTCTGGCACTACGTCGAGACCGACACGCCACCGCCTGCTGATGGCTCAGCATCTGCTGAAATCGCACTGCGCGCACTCTATCCGGAGGACAACGGCCAGACCGTCGATTTCAGTGGCCGAGCCGGTTTGGCTGCAGCCTACCTGGAGCTCAAGGCTGTGCGCCAATCCATCAGCGAGAAGGAAACGCGCGAGGCCCAGCTCAAGCAGATGCTGCAACAGGCCATGGGCGATGCCACCCGCGCAGAGTTCAGCCACGGCTTTATCAGCTGGAAGAAATCCCAAGACAGCAACGTGCTCGATGTTCAAACCATGCTGAAGGACAAGCCCTACCTGCAGGTTCGTTACGCCAAGCTCAAACAAGGCAGCCGACGCTTCCTGGTCGGCTAATCCCACCCCGTTCAACCATTCCCTCTACTTGGCCAGCCCATGCAGTTAGCGCTGTATGGCCGGCCTTTTTTCGTTTGCAGGAGAACCACCATGCTCAAAGGTCTCGCTATCACCCCGCCGGTACTCGGACGGATTTCTATCGGCAAAATCATCGAGAAAAACGGCAAACGCCTGCCGGAGAAAGATGACCAGTTCACCATCACCTCCCAAGTGCAAGGCAAGGACGGCTGGCTGCTGCACCCACTCAATGACGAGCTGCGCAAAAGCCATGAAGACAAATTGCGCAGCATCCCGGTACGCCTGCTGTTCAATGCGCCGGAGCTGAATTTCCGCGCCGACTACACGCTGTTCGACCGCCAATCTGGGCGACCGCTGTGCGTGGGTAATGGCGAGACCTGCAAGCGCGTCACTCAGGACGGCATGCAATCACTGCCATGCCCGTCGCCGGATGCCTGCCCACTGGCCAAGGGCGGTGCCTGCAAACCTTATGGCCGGCTGAATGTGCTGATCGGTGATGACGATCCGCTGGGTAGCTTTGTGTTCCGCACCACCGGCTTCAACAGCATCCGCACCCTGGCTGCTCGCCTGCATTACTTCCAGGCTATTTCCGGCAATCGCCTGGCATGCCTGCCGCTGGAGTTACGACTGCGCGGCAAATCGACTCGGCTGAGCCATGGCACACCGATCTTCTACGTCGACCTGACCGTACGCGGCGGCATGGATATGGCCGAGGCGCTGCGTGGTGCCAACGATCTTGATGCACAACGGCAAGGGGCGGGCTTCGATCAGGTTGCGCTGGATGAGGCGGCACGACGTGGTTTTGGCAATGGAGCATTCGAGGACAGCGAGGAAGACGTCGGCGCAATCGTCGAAGAGTTCTTTGGCACCGAAAACAGTGAGCAACCTCCCCATAGACCAACACAGCAGCCATCAGCCAAACCCAGCCTGACTGAGAAGCTGTAAAGCCAATGCCAGCACCAATCCCTTAACACCTGAAACCGGCCAGCCGGCCATGGAGCACGAGATGAAACTGCACAAGCTAAAAGCCGGTGAAGCCACTGGTACCTATCTGGTTGAGTCACCTGTGAGTGAAGCCGACATCCTGCTGATGGCCCAGCAACTGGCCAGCAAACGCCTTCGTCGGGGGCGATCACTCACGTCCCCCACGGCGGTATTCAGCCACTTACAGACGCTACTGGGGAGCTACGAGCACGAGGTGTTCGCCCTCCTCATGCTGGACAGCAAACACCGTACGCTGAGATTTCAGGAGTTGTTTCGCGGCACTCTAGATGGGGCGAGCGTCTACCCAAGAGAGGTCGTCAAAATCTGCCTTGAGCATAACGCTGCCGCAGTGATCCTGGTTCATAACCACCCTTCAGGTGATCCGGAGCCTAGCCAGGCTGACCGCATCCTGACGCGTAAGCTTCAGGATGCGCTGAATCTGGTTGATATCCGAACGCTCGACCACATCGTGGTGGGGAGTGAGGGCTGCGTGTCGCTGGCCGAGCTGGGGTACTTATGAAAACGATTGCGCTGACAGTGCTAAAGCTACTGGGTGCGCTGTTTGTGTTCGTCGGCATCCTGGCCGGCTGCGTGACGGCGCTAGCATTGGTGATCCTGATGCTGCGCTTTCCAGTGCTGCTGGTTGCCGTGCTACTGACCTGCTGGATCTTCAGCCGAATACAGAGCAAGAGCCAAACCAGGGCTGGCGAATAGTGAGCTGCACTCAGCGTGGACAGCCTATGGGCCGCTCACGCTGAGTGTTAGATCCACTTTCTTTTTTATCAAAAACTTGCCACACAGTAGGCAGTGGTTTCTCTAAACCTACTCAACAATCGCCTTCAACAGCGCATCCCGCGCATCCTGATAGAACTGGATGTCGATCTTGGTTGCCATGTCATCAGACAGGTCATACAGCAGACGCCTAGCAGTTACCGGCATTAGCAGTGCGCTGGCACCTTTTTCTACCGCCAGCTCAGCGATATTTACAGCGCTGCTGATCGGCTCAATGGAACCACCGAGGTTGATCTCGCCGACTACGATCAGGCCGCCTTTAACGGACTTCTTCAGCAGGCTGCTGCACATGGCAATCAGCGCTGCCATGCCTAGCTTTGAGCCACGTTTAGCGGCATCGAAGGCTCTGAGCTGCACCGAGAACTCGTGCGCACGTGGGTCACGATCACCAATGAGTTGAGTGGCCCTGGAATAAAGGTTTTGCTCTGCGTAACGCAATGACTCTTTGAAGGCTGCAGGTGCCGGATTATTAAGAATGCGCACACCAGAGCCTGGCCCCTCATTCACCTCGATGCGATAGAGACCGGCGTTGTCGTCGATGTCGGAACCGCCTTCGCTGATCGTCCAGATCTGACCTGGCTCCAGCGGGTCTTCACCTATGGCATTGTCGGCACGCAGCTCCGGCGTTGCGACAAACTTTTCCACACCGTCATCGCCGATGAGGTAACTGAAATGGGTATTTCGGAATTCTGCAGCACCAACACGCTTTTGTTGCTCTTTGACTCGACGGCGGACTTCCAGGCCCAGGCGAGTTGCCCACTCCAGGTCTTCGTCGGATACAGCCATTTCCTGATCCGGATACATCAGCTTGAGCAATCCAGATACTGTTTTATTGACCGCATTGGTATCCCGGCCACTTAAAGCCCCACCCAAGTGAACGCGATTCTGCATAGCAGACACGCGACTCTGAAAACGCAGGCGACTCATGCACTCGGAGAAGAAGTCGCTGACCAGACCGAAGTGATCAGTGGTCAGATCCTTGTTCATTTTGGGCACATCCCAGCCAGGGAGGTAGCAGTGGATACGATCCATCCAGGCGGTGTCGTCACGCATCTCGGCAGGCAGAGGGCCGAACAGATGGCCTACGCGCTGCTGGTGCTCCACATCGACATCAAAGTTGCCGACAAACACCATAGAGCCATCGGCACGAATGCTCTCCTTGCCACGGCTAAACTCGCCCGACTCCATGTAGCCCTTCATGATGTTGATCCCTTCCTTGGTGTCGAAAGAGATACCACTGACCTCGTCAAAGCAGACCACGTCGTACTGACACACCAAGCCGCGTTGCCCACTGGCATTGTTCACAAACATCTTGGCGATGGTGGCTTTGCCGCCGGAAATCAGGTGGGAATAAGGTGACACTTGCTGGAAAAGGTGACTCTTACCTGTACCACGCGGCCCAAGCTCAACCATGTTGTAGTTACGCTCAACGAACGGAACCATGCGCAACAGAATGGCGTCTTTGGCACGCTGTGAGAGCGAACTTGGCTCCAAACCGATCGAGCGAACCAGAAAATCCCGCCACTCTTCGCTGCTGAATTGGGTCCGGGCTTGGGCCATGACATCCAGCACATTGCGATTGGACATCTGGATGGGGCGTAGCTCGGCAATACCGAAAGCGTTGCCCTTTTCTTCCGCAATGACGCTGTCGTATGTCAGCGTTACCTCAGCATAAAAGCCCCCGGTAAGCAGCCGCTCATTATCATCGACAACCTTGTCAGGGATGCGCACCCGACTGAGGTTCAAGCTGGGTAGCGAGGCAAGGTATCCACCTTCTTTCTCAACAAAGCGCACGCTGACAATATCGATCAGTTTGGCAGATCCGGTTTTATAGGCCCGCGCTTTAAACAGTTCTTCCTCGCCAGCACGCACAGTGCGATCAGACAGCTGGCGCTGAACAATCTCCAACCCCTCTTCGATTTCAACGGGGTCGGTGGAGGCGCAGTATCTGCCCAGCATAAACTCGACGACATAGGTCGGAACCGGGAATTGGCGGGCAAAGGTCCGAACCAGGTCTTTGCGCACGATATAGCCTTCAAAGGTCGAGGCCGCCTTGTTGTCCAACAGATCCAATTCCACCTATTCGCCTCCTACCAGCGTCGGTTGCTTAGCCAGCACGTTACCTTGCTCATCCAGCAACACCAGCACGGCGGACGCATGTTCATATTGGTCATCCACCATCAGGCTGCACTTGCCATCTTTAAGAGGCTTGCGCTTGGTGATTTCAGACCCCGCATCACCCGCATGGGTTCTGAGCACAGCCAGCACGGACTCAGATGCGGTCTGTGCCTGAATCTTGCAGGTGAGCCCAAGCCAACGCAGATCAGAGAGCGTGGCGGCGCTTGCCGGACTCGTTACAGGGCTCTGCGTGCTGAGAACTTCAATCACTGGCGTCAGGCATTCCTGCAAGCTCAGGCCGCCATGGTCGTAATGCTGACCGGCTTTGAAGCTACAAGCACCAGGGGCCATGGCGATGCTGACGGCGCTGTTCCAATACCAACCGACCTGCTGATAACCACTGTCCACTGAATCCTTGATGACAGCACAGCGGCCCCATCGCGTTTCAGTCAAATGCTTAGCCAATTCGACCTTGGCCATCGGTGATGGGGTCAGCATCCAGCCGTGGTCAGTAACAATACGGATTTTGCGCCACCCTACAGCCAATAACTCTTCAACCCGTTCCACGACCTCAGCCAGCAAGGTATCAATCCGGGCCGCCAGTTTCAGGCCCTTAACGTGGCCCTCTTTATCGATATCGCCGCTCTGCACCCAGGCATTAGAAGCTGGGTCGCCTGAGTCACCCTCATCCAAATACTGCCAGCCTTTTTCCTGCAGAAACTTTTTCAGGTAGTAGGCAGAGAAGTCCTTGTCATCGTCCAGCAAGCTGGGCTCAAAGTCGCGATCCGTAGTTCTTCCTGTAAGGCGGTCATGTACCGGGGTAACAGCTGCTTTAGCCGTTGCCGTTACCGAGGGCAAAGCCGCCCAATTGGCTGATAACCGAACGTTTCCCACCGCTTGCAAAGCCTGGCTTAAGCGCTGGGCTATGTCGTAGCGCAGGCCATCTACAAAAAATACCAGCTCACCCTTAACTGCATATTCAGCTGTGGCTTCATTGACTTCATTGCTGCCCGGATAGCCCTTCAACTTGACCAAACTCTGAAAATTACGCGTCACCTCATCCAACCAGGGCGTGTAAACCAACGCCAAAATCTGTTGCACCAGCAATTGCTGGCTCGCGGGTAACGGAAAAGCCAACGCTTTAAGTACCTGATCGTCAGCCTGCCAGTAGTGCTCCCGATACAACGCGGCCATTTCACCGGCATCAGCGCCGGCAAAAACCTTGGATGTTTTTTCGGCCACTTGGCTTAAGTGTTCGAGAACGCCTGCCAACGGGGCTAGGCCGAGTTCAGACCATATCCAATTACGCCGTTTGGCATGCTGTTGCTCAAGGGTCTGCAGGCTATGACGGGCTTGGGTAGTCCCTTGCTCCAGCAGCTGCAGGAACGCTTTCTCGAGGTATTGCTCCTCACTGACATTGATGGCTGGATAGCTTTCACCGCTGGCGGCCAAATCAGGCTGAACCTTCAGTAAGAGTTTTGGCAAAAACGGGTAATGCTGGCAGGACTCGGCGTAACGCTGCCATACACTGCTCCAGATCCCCTGCCCCTGGCACAGCAGCTCAGCGGCTGTTAGCTCGCCATCTTGCTCAGGGCTGAAGTGGTACTCGGTCTCACAGATACCCGTCAGGGCCTGCCAACGGGATACATCCCAACGCTCACGGCAACTCTTACTGTCATTCATCCAGCTGAGCAGGTCGCGCACTGGGTCACTGCTTACCAGCTTATTAAAGTCCGCGGCTTCAAGACGCCGGTTGCTCAGCTCTTCTCGCTCACTTTCCAGGATCTCGTTCAATACCCTCAGCATGGCCTGCTGGGTCTTTTCGTCTTTAGCTACATCCAACCCGGCACCACCGTTGCTGGAAACCAGAAAGGCATTTACCGCCCAGTCCCGACCAGAGTTGTTGTAGATCCACCAACAGCCTCGATATTGCAGCTCAGCGAGCGGCTTGAGAGCATCCGGACAAGTGCCAATAGCTCGCAGATCACGACGTTCCACGCCTGGCAAATACAAGATCGGTATGCGATCCGATGGCAGTTCGATTTCAGGCAGTGCGTTGTCGACCACGCACTTGATCCAGATAGCCGGCCCGGTTTTCTTCTCGGGGGCGTAGTCGCCCAGCACGATTAATTCCGGCAGAGCAGCCTGCAGCAGAGAAAGTGCTGGCTCCCACTGGCGCAGCTTGTCCGTCCAAAGGATCACGCTGGGCGCAACTTGTACATTGGAGTTATAAGCTGCGCTGGCACGGATTTCCGCTGCCAGCAAATCGATCAATTTCATGTCAATCCTTGGAATTCGTGTAAGGCCTGGATCATGTGGCAGTGATATCCAATGGGTACTTCTCGAGCACCTCATGCACCAGCTGCTCCGTCCTAGCCTTCAGCTTCTCCAACGTCCAACTGCTCTCAGTGGCCAGCGCTTGGTTTAGATAGAGGCCGTTGTTGTAGCCCACCTTGCGGCCTTGGCTATCAGTCCGGCTCTTCTTCTCTTCGAAGCTCTTGTTGCCTAGCGCGCTGTTGTAGCCGGATATGGTCAGGTTGCCGAGGCAATGAGCGTAGGTCTGCCGGTGCTGCTCAGCCAAACTAGCATCGCCATCGGCAATCATCTGCACCCAACTGCTTGGGATGTTTTCGCCCTGGGGGAAGATATGCTCGATGGTCCAGACATACTGCTTGCCTTTCAGTGCCCAAAGATCGACCTGGGTTTCACGGGTCATGCGGCTTTCTTCAAGAGCGCAGAGCACAAAGCGGCAGACAGCCTTATTGTCTTCGTAGACAGGGCCTTTGAGGCTCCCCTCAAACTGCTCATCACTGGCGCTATCGGCTTTGAGCCGTTGCTGAATATGACTGACCACATCGCCAGCACGCAGCACCAAGATCGTTTCAGCGACATCCATGAAAATACGCGTCAGATCACGGGTAGGTGGCAGATCAGTCGTGTTGCGGCGCACAAAAAAGGCGATCAGAAAGTTGACGATCTGCTCCAGGTGTTCATGTGTGAGTTCCAGCTCAGTTTGGCGCTCCATCAGCACCATCAGCAACAAATAAGCGGCTGCACCCTGAATTCGATCCAGCGATAGCAATAGGTTGGAGAGTCTGGGCTGCTCAGGCACCGTACGGTAGCCAACAATCTGCGCATAGCTGCTGGACAACCTAATCATGGTGTTTAGAAAGTCCTCGGCATCATGGGCGATCAGCTTTTCGTACACCTGCATCAGATTCGACTTGGTAGCTACCGGTACCGAAACGATGTCCTTCAAGTCGGGCTTGAACGCGTTGTAATACTGCCGGAAGAAACGCTCCTGCACGGCATAGTCATCACCCAGGGCGTCAATCACCTTCTTCCAGCGGTTGTACTGCTTATCGATACTGCCAGGGTCTTTTGACTCCAGAACTGCCAGTAACTTGTTTTTGATCAGGTCAATGGCCGTCAGCGGTACACCACGATTGTTAAGCGACTCAAACAAGGTATATGCATCTGAATGCCCGGCGACTTCGATCTTCACCAGGGTCGCGGTGTTCACTTTTTCCAACAGAGCCATCAAGCCGCCGACCGCATCAGCACATTGCTCGAGGTATTGCTCAATCCGCCATAGAAAATGCCGGTAGGCTTTCAGTACCCGACGGTTGCCGGCATTCGGTACAGGATCCACATCGTCCAAAATACTGGTCTGGCCGAGCACCGCGAAGTAATCCTGTTGATTGTTGTTCTGCACCTGAGGAATCAGGCGAGGCTGATCAGGCTTTTTCTTCAGAACCAGCTTGTGCTTGAGGTTATACAGCTCGATCTGCTGCTCCATGTTCAGTTCCGGCAGCACGCGAAAGCTCTGATAAATAGCCGCCAGCAGTAGTGACAGTGTGGTCATGCGTTGCTGCCCGTCTACCAGCTCCAGGCTTTGCACCGTCAGAGCATCTTGCGACTGGTTGATGCAGATGATCGAGCCCAGGAAGTAATGCAGCTCGTTGTCCAGCAAATCTTCGAACAGCGCATCCCACTGCGCCCGGCTCCAGGTGTATTCACGCTGATAACGGGGGATGGCATAGACCACTCCACTCTCGATATCGAGCAGGGTGGAAACCGGGTAGTTGTAAACGGACTTGATCATGGGCTAGCTCCTTGCCGCCTGCTTTTCAGTCAAGGACAGATGGTGATCGTTGATTCGTGCACCTTCGCCTTCGTCATATTGCAGACCGAGGGTGTACCAGGGGGCGGACTCGGCATCTTTGCCGCGGTCTTTGGCCCATTTGATGTTGGGCACCCAACGCAGGATGCCAGCTCCTTTTTTGCCGACGTCACGGGCATAAAGGAAAGGGCGGATGTTGAGGCGCACGCCATCGTTGAGATCAGGGGTCCAGCCGACGGGCTGTTCGGCAAGGGGTTTCCAGCGCACGAAGATGTCGTAAGGTGCTTCACCTTCGAGGATGGCTTCCAGCTCACCCTTGAGCGCTTCAGCGGCGGCGAGGCGTTCTTGCGCGCCGTCCTCACCGTTGGCCATGCCAGCTTGCTGGGTACGAATCCAGTCGCCTAAATAGGTGTAGATGAGGCGTTCGAGGCCTGCTTTGTCGAGCTTGTGGTAGTTGACCAGGGCGCTGAAACCGTCGTTGAGACCGTCCCAGATATGCCAGATAAACGGCCGGTGCTGGAACAGCTTGCAGTGCTGCTCGAAGAACTTATCGCGCAGCCAGAGGCTAAGGGACTTGCTGCCGACGATTTCCAGCAGACGGTTATTTAGCGGTGTGGTCCAGGCGTCGGCGTAGGCGGCTTGAAGCAAGGCTTCCAGGCGCTGGTCAGCGGACTTTTCCCCGCGCACCGCGGGCAGGCAGACAATGCCGTCATCATCCGCATATGCCCCCAGCACCTGGCAACGCTTTACCCACTCACGCTGCTCTGTGGCCAACTCCATGCCTGTATCCAGCTCCGCAGGCCAGCGGTAGCCGAGCAGGCGGGCGACGGCGACTTGCAGCACGCTGTCATCGATCCGCAGTTCGTCGTGGGCGGTCCACTTGGTCTGTTCGTTCCAGATCACCGAACCACAGGGATGGCCGTGGAAGATCCACTGGGTGGGGTCGTTGGTGTAGGGCAGAGGCAGGCCGTTGGGGTATTGCTCTTCGGCGGCTTTGGTCCAAAGGACTAGGTCGAAAGGGACTTTGACTAAAGTCTTATTGGTCACTTTCAATGCTGAGTCAATTGATCGAACAAGGTCCTTATACTCACTACTCTCAATAAACGCCCAAACGGCAGCTCTATTACTCACATCAAACGGTATAACAGCCGCGGCATTCTCATCAAACATCTGCCCCTCATAGAGGGTTACTGGAAGATCTCCCATCTGACTAATTGAAAAGCCTTTTTTACCCCATGCTTGGCGACCCTTGATGTAACAAGAGGGCTCAGAGACCATTGCCCCCTCTCCGGACTCCCACAAAAGCACTTGGCTTCGACCATCAAAAAATGATGAGTGCTTCACAGAGCCTTGATAAGGTACCCATCCATCCGATATTTGAACGGTCTCCCAGAACTGGTGAATAAATCTATTCAAGTCACCGGTTGAAAGCCCTTTATAACCGTCTGAATGTTGATCAAGAAGCTTGAGCTCACTATCTGCCTCAAAAACGACCCGCGCATCAGGATTCTCTAACTGCTTTCCCTGCTCCACACTCTTTACGTCATCCGCCATCAACCCCGCCGCCTTCTCCGCTGCGGTGCGCGGCTCGGACACATCCACCCCACGAATCCAGTTACCCTGCCCGCCACTGTGCAACAAATCGCCTGACTGGCCTCCAGCAATGCTGCGGCTCAGGTTAATCAGAATCGCTTTGACCACCTCGCCACTGATGGTCTCGAAGGCTCCCGGCCCCAAGCGAGCAATCAAATGCCAGCTATCGTTCTGCAGCAGCTTCTCGCGGAACTTGCGGTAGGTTGTTAGAAACAGCCAGTTCTGCGGCAAGACAATGCTGGCCGTGCCACCTTGAGTACAAAATTCCAGACAGCGGTCAAGAAACACGGTTGCTAGATCGTTCTTACCTGCGGGGTAATAGGCTTCGCAATAGTCTTTGAGGCTGTCGTTCTGTTTGCCACGCGCCAGGTACGGCACGTTGGTAATCACCCAGGCGTACTGACCAGCCAGCAGTTCGGCAGCCTTGACCAGGCCTTGGGCGACGATGCCCGCTTCTAGGCGGTTAGTATGGAGAGATATCTCCGTGCCGGCCTCACTCTGCTGCTTGGCTTGCTCCTGCGACAGCGCCTCACCTAGCAATTGCTGCAGTTCACTCCACGGAGCGATTTGAGCGGCCTTGCTGCGACGCGGGTTGATCAGGCTACCAAGTACCGGTGCGTCCTGAAAGGTCTGGTACATCCAGTCCAAGGCGATGGTGAGGTTCTGTTTGCCGGCTTTACGGCTGAGTTCTTTCCACTCATCGCGAGCAGCGGTGATGGACAGGCCGCTGCAGGCTAGATGAAGTTCCGGCAGGCTGCGATAGCCACCGGCCTGCGGGTAACGCCAGGCTTCCAGCGCTACGGCAAAGGCCGCCAACTCCACACAGCGCTGATCCAACTCCAGGCCGTGCAGGTTGTCAGTGAGTACGCGGTCGATGGCTTGCTGCGCCGTGAGGCTTTCCGACTGCATGCGCATGGGCACCAGCATCAGGAAAGCGGCGACCAAAAAGTGGCCGGAGCCACAGCAGGGGTCGAGGGCTTTCAGTTCACTCAGCTGTTTGGGCCAGGCATTGAAAGTGCCGGAAGCCGGTTGCCATTGCTGGGTGGTTTCATCTTTAACGAAACGCAGATAACTCAGCGGCACGCCGGGGATAGCGGCTTTGTCGCGCAACTCCTGTTCGCTGCCGGCATGCTGCCAGTCGCTGTCGCTCAGGTTCTGACCGGCCCACCAGGCACCCAGGCTGTTATCCAGCAGAAAGCTGACCATATAGGGTTCGGTAAACAGCTGGGTGACTGGCGATAGTTCGTCGGCACCGATCTTAACCTCGGAATCGTTAACCTCTTTTTTGCGCTTGCTTTGCCAGAACTGATAGACCCAGCCGAGGCTGTCCTGGGCCTGGAAGGTTTCTAAGGCCAGGCCAGTCACCAGCTGCTCCAAGCTGCGCTGATGCTCTGGGGCAAGCTCCAGCTCGAACACGGGCGAGTCAATCCGGAAGATCTGCGGCAGCATCTTCGAAGCCAGCACCCCAGCCAAATCCCACCCGCTTTGGCAGCGGCGTTCCAATTCGTCGCGAGCCACATCCGACTCTTTCACCAACTCGCTGCATTCGGCCAGGGTCAGCGAGGTTCGCTCGTCGTACATCAGCAGGTGGTTCTGCTCCAGGAAACGGGCGAACAGCATGCGGTGCCAGTGTTCGTAAGCGACTTCGGAGACCAGCTTGTGGATCGACTGCTGGCCGTTGGCGTCTTTGCTGTCACCTTGCTGGCGACCGTGGGCACGCAGGCGAGTACGTAGCTTGCGCTGCTCATCGCTCAGGTAGTCGGCCGGTTTGGCATCACCCACACTTAGTCGCTTAAGGGCCTGGTTAGCCGCTTGCTCAGCAATGTCGCGGGCGTTGACGACAGTGGCTTCCAGCGTACGGCGCAGGGCTTTTTCGAGGGGCTGTCGAGTCATCAGAAGGTCACCGGTCCATCGTTGAGTTTGTCGAGAACCTGTTGCTTCACTTCTGCCAACCAGGTGTCGACGTCGGCCTCGGTCTCAAAGGTTTTACGCGGCAGGATGATGCGCTGCAGCTTGGGCTGCAGCAGCTGCACGGCTTCCATGCGTGCGTTATCGAATTTGCTGGCGAGCGATTCAGTGCGGTCGGTCCACTGCTCCAGGCTGACGTCGTTGAGGCTGTCGATAATGGCAGCTGCATCATTGAGTGCTGGCTCCTCCAGCTTGAGCAGTTTGCGTTTATCGAGGATCGCCTGTTGCTGCTCAGGGCTTAATTGCTGCCAGTGGCTGTCGGTTTGCAGTTGAGCCAGGCACTCGGCATGGCGAGCCAAGTAAGCCTGTACATGGAACTGGATGGCATCGCGCAGTTTGTTGACCAGTTGCTGGGTCAAGCCTGATAGCGGATTAGGTTCATCCAACAGGGAACGCTGGCTGACGATGGCATCCACTTCGGTCTGGATGGCGGAATGGAAGGACAGACCGCGACTGAGGTCGAGCAGGCCTTTAACCAACATCCAGTCACTGCGTCGCGCATCGATGCGCTTGGCGATGTCAGCCCAGTCTTTGATTGCCTGCTTGATGGCTTCCTGTTCATCCAGCACATGCTTGAGTTGGGCGTTGCCGGAGTGGCGCGCCAACTCGTCGAACAGTCGGCTGTCAGGGACTTTCGGCAATGGTGCCTCGCCCCCAGCTCGCTTGGCTAACTCGCGGCCTTTCTCGGCCAGCAAAGGCAGTTTGGTGGCTTCTTCGCCAGGCTGACAGTCGATACCGCTACTGGTTAGCACCCCGCGAATTTTGATCAGATCTACCGGGCGGATGGTTATGCTTTCCGGCTTGAAGCTGGTTTGCGTGATCTGCTTACGCTCAAGCGTGGTCGCGCTGACCGGGTTATTGCGGTTGTCGTAAGCAATGAGAATGCCGGAGGCCATCAGGACGGCGAGACCTCCGTCGATAGCGTCTTGTGGCCAGCCGTAAGGCGCGGCTAGAAAATGCTCGCGGATCTCGTTTCCTTTTTTCGACACACCGATATAGCGCTTGATGGCAGCGCACACGGGGTGCTGCTCGGCATCACCGCTGTAGCTCAGCACTTCCAGGGCGTTTTGCCCGCCCTCTTTGCTGGCGCGGTCATAGACCTTGCCCCAGCCGGGGTGGTCGGCAGTATCAAATTCGCGGTAGAGGCGAATCAGCGAGGCTTTTGCTGCGGTTTCTACTCGCTCGGCAATCGTGTTTCCGTCAACTTCATTGCCACCGGCTTGCAACACTTGCACGCCGTCGAAGATTTCGCGCAACAGGGCTTGTACCTGTTTTTGCGCATCGCGGTAGCGGGTTTCCATGGCGCTGCGTGCATCTTTGCCGGCATCAGTATTCGGGATGCCACGTTTTTCCAGGGTCGCGTGGGCGGCGTGCTCAGTGATTATGGCGTTGGTCAGCTCCGACCGGTTGCGCGCTGGCACAAATACAAAAATGGTCGGCTCACCGGCCTGGCGACTGCGGGCATCAGTCAGAAAGCTTTTTTCATCAATGCTCCAGCCGTCTTGTACCCACGCGTAGATTTTTTCTTTGGCGTCTTTGGGCAGTTCAGCGTCAAAGCTGGGAATGACCTGACGCGGCTCGTTGCACTTGCCCTGGATGAGGCGCACCTGGGCCACCTGGCGGCGTAGCTCTTTATGCAGCAGATCAACGCGGATGTTCTCGATGCGCTGCATATTGCCGCGTAGGTCGGCTTCCTCCTGGCGCAGGGTGTCGTACCACTGCGCGCTCTCCTGGGTTTGCAGACGGTACTCGGTGCCAGTGCTGGTCTGCATCGCCATGACCAGTCCATCATCGGCCAAAGCCTGCAGCAACTTGGGCACATTGGTGCGAATGGAGTCTTTGCCGTTATTGAGGTCATCAATTAGCAGGTCAGCCAGCATGTCGGTGGTGGCGCGCACTCCGCAGTCGGCGGTCGGATCACTGGGTAGTTTGCCAATCAGCAGCACCAGCCCGAGGATGCGGGATTTCAGCTTATCGTCAGCGTCACCAGCAGACAGACGACCGATGGTTTCGGCGATTTCTTTAGAGATAACGCCGGTCTGCAGCAGATTGACCGAGATCTGGTTATAGATGAAGTCCGCCGGCACCACATGACCCAGCGGCAGATCGGCGGTGGCCTGGGCGGCTTCGTGGATAACCTTGAGCTGGTTACGCAACTGCGAGACGGTGCCGGTGGTGTCAACGATACGCAGCACCCGCTCCCAGAAGCGGCGGCGTACCGGCAGCAACGGGTAGTCGGCCAGCATGACTTTTTCGTCATCCTGGTGGTGTTCGATTTTGGTGCCGCGCAGCTGGCGGGAAATTTCGCCCAAGTGGGTTTGCAGCACCTGCTCTAGCTGGGGCTTGGCCGAGGCTTTTTTCTGCAGGATGACCTTGCGGATTACCGACTCGACATCGGTGTCGGATAACTGAATCGGAATCTGGAAACGGCCGAGCAGACGCTGCAGGTTAGGCATACCCGACAAGGCACTCTGGCCAGTGGCAACGAACAACAGCTTGTTTTGGAAGATGGAGTGTTTGCAGCAGGTTTCGACTACTTCCTGAACCTGGTGCGCTTTGTCGGTATCGGAGCCGACGTACTGCTGCACCTCATCGAGCACCACCAGGGTGAGCGGAAACTGGCCCTCTTTGGCTAGGGCGTCGTAAATTGCATCAACCATCTGCTGGTTAGTGACATCCTGAACATTGGGGTATTGCTCGCGCAGCAGCTGACGCACCTCTTTGACGTCACCGCCAAGGGTGCTGTCCACCTCAAGCAGTGCGCGCGCGATGCTGCGGGAAACATAGAGGTCTTCCAGCTCGTCGGCCCAACTGTCGCCATCAGCCTCAACCTTGGCTTTAAGCTGATCGAAGATGCCTTGTTTTTTCAGCCACAGCACAAAGCGGGCCTGATGGTACTGCTCAGGCAGACCGGCGGACTTGAACACGATGTTGAGCAGCGCAAGACGCACATTGTTGTTGGCACCAGAGCCCAACGTACCGGAGGCAGCGTGTAGGCCTCCGTGGCGGTTTGCGGCGTTGCTCAGCTCTCTGAAGTGGTCTTTGACCTCTGGTGGCAGGTCAGCAATATCGCGGGCCGAGACGCCATCACTGAATGGCTGGTTAGTCCACAGCGCGCGCAGCATCTTTGCCAGGTGAGACTTACCAGAGCCGAAGAAGCCCGAGATCCAGACACCGGGCTGTTCGTGCTGGCTGCCCAAATTGCGCAGGTAGGCGGAGAGAATCTTGTCGAGACCGGCCTGGTATTCACCGTCGCAGACGAAGGTTTGCAGCTCGTAGCGCAGGGTTTTGAGTGCCTGGGCTGACTGGTCGTCTTTTACTTCGGCGACGCCGTTGTTTTCCAGACGGTTCTGCTGCGGGTCGAGCTGGTAAATCTCGCGATTCAACATCCTGGGCGTTCTCCCTTTGCGCCTACTGCGCCAATCTGTGCGTTAGTGTCTTTATGCGTTTGTATTCAGTTATCAGCGGTAATCGCCGTGGCCTTGTAGCCCCAGCCGTCGCGCGCATCGAGCAGGCGGTAATTGTTGTTAGTGAACTCGCCAGGGAAGAGCACCAACAGGCGCCCCGGAACATGCTCGGCCAGCTGTGTAACAAAGTCGGAAACTGAGGCGAACCCAAACAGGGTGCCGCAACCCAATAGCGCGACGACGGTCTTCTCATCGGCCTGGCTGCGGATTCGCTCAGCCAGCTCTTCGACCGATTGGCGGACAAAGGTCTTGTATTTGGGGGCTAGGGTGTCCGGGTCTTCAAAGTAGTCTTCACGGTATTTCTGCTTGGCCATCCAGTCGGAGAACAGGCGGGTAATATCCAGCTCCAGCCACGGGTGGCCGGCGCTTTCAGTGGCCAGCCGGAACTCTTCAACCCTGGCGCGAAGTTTGAGCTCGTCCTCTTTGTGGTAGACGGCAAACAACACCCGCTGCTCGTTGGCCAAGCCCTTCATCCAGGGCAGGCTGATATGGTTGGCGTAGCTCTGGATCAGGCGGTTCAGTCGGTTACTCATGCAACCAAGACTCCTCTTCCTTGCTCAGGTAGTTGGGGAAGGTCACTTCCACCACTTCACTGGAGTGTTTGAAATTAATCATCCCGCTGTAGCTGGCCTGACGGGCCAACTCCAGCAGTCGCTCCTGGCGGCAGCAGAGTAGGCGCACCCATTCGCTGGTAAAGAGTCGGTTGCCGGTTGCTCCCTGCAAATAACCAAGGAAGAGGGCAAACACAACGTTGACTGGTCGCACGTCTGGCTCGGCACGGTGCTTTTTAATGCGCCCTTTCAAAAAGCCTGCATTAGTCCAAGTGCCGTTGACGTTCTGTGCCAGTGATTTGAGCATCGCTTGACTGAAGCGATCCGGACATTGCTCATTCAACGCCTGCTCCATATCTTCACGGGGCAACCATTGGCCTGGCACAAGCGAAAGGATCTTGTCCTGAGAGAGGCGTAGCAGCGGATCTCGCGCCAATGCCATCTGACACACGAGCATGGGTCTCGCCGATTCATCGCTATCCCACAGACGGCGGAATGTCCGGAAAAGCGGGATATTGGTATCCATGCCATAAAGGTCGACGAGATGACGCCAGGTCAGCTTGCGCGCCTTTTCGGTCGGCTTATGCAGGACGTTGAATAGCTCTATGTCTTCCTGGTACTGGGCAGGAATAGCCTCAACGCCGCGGTCATGAAACAGCTCAGTAATTTCAGCCAGCATCATGGTGCGGGCAGAGTGAGCGCCGCTGCGGCCGAACTTGAAGCCGAATTTCTGTTGGGACTCGATCGAATTCATCAGCAGCCGGCCTCTTCACTGAAGCCAGGAGCAATGGCCAGGCTGACTTGGGTTGCAATCCATTTGGGATCACGCAACGCCAATTGATATTTATCGGGATTCAATGTTGCCTCAGGACTGCAGTCAACACCCCATCGCCGCAGCAGATAACCGGCCATTGCTGCTCGGACCGAGCGCTTGATGGATTGTCCGGATTCGAGACCGTAGTCCAGCTCGATGGCACGGGCGAAGGATGCCCTGGGGTGCGGGATCAGTTCGAGGCTGACGGTGCGCTGCCAGTCGTGATCCTGCACTATGGATTCAACCGCGTCATTAACCGCTGCAGGCGCTTCATCCACCGCTGTAATACGGGTCAGCACAAAGTCTCTAAATTCAGCGTGAGTCCGGCAGTAGGCGCGGGTGTGCCAGCGCAGGCCGGTATTGACCAAGCTGTGCGGCAGAATCTCACGGTTGGTTTCGCCACTACTGATCGATACATAATCGATAGACAAGGCTTTGCCGGCATAAATGGCACGCGATACCGCTGCCAGTGTTTCCAAGTTAGGTTGGTTTAGGTTAGGCGCTGCATCGACAAGGATTGGCTGTGCACAGGCTTCCAACCCCAGCCCCTGCCCCAAGGTAAGCGTCTGCAGGGTGTGCTCGCGATCATAGGTAAACAGCGGCTGAAAGTGATCAGTACGCCGATAGACCTTGTCACTGTGATCGTAATCCAGATTCTCCGGTGCCAGCTGGCGATACAACGCGAAGTCACGGGTAGCATTAGACAGGGCAATACCAAAACGCTGCACCAGATCCTGCCTTGTAACCTGACCACGAAAGCGTGTCAGAAAATCGATCTGCCACAGGCGTTCGCGCTGGTTTGGTGAAGCCTCGCCTGTCGCCATCGTCGGCATCTATTAATGTCCCTGTCTGAACTACGCAATCAGTCATGATAAAAATGATGATAACGATGGCGACAGCGACAAGCCAGAGCTAATTAGGAAAGGAGCTGCGCACCTAAGAGCGCGATCTGCGGCAACAAAGGTTCCGGCCTGGCAGCGATGGTCAAAGCACGCCCTGCCAAATCTCGTTGTGCTCAATGACCTGGACAAACGCCCGTGCGCTGAACCCTTCAGGATAAAGCGATGCAGGCTCTTCCTCTTCGTCCTGATCAAACGCCCTCAGGTAATGCTGCTCATCGCGCAATGCCACTTCAATGACTTCGCGCGACACGACACGAAAACCATCAACAACCTCGCCATCAAGCTCAATCGACGTGTCGACAACCCAGGCATGTAGGGCTGAAATAGAATCGTGCTCGCTGAGCCCAAGTCGGGCACGTAAATCCGACTCAGCTTGCAAGGCCTGGAGTACAGCAGGCTGCTTACGCTCCAATTGCCTGGCAGCCTTGCGCAGGGTATTCGTCCGGTGTAGCCAGACTTCGTGCGGTGTTGAGCGGATAAATCCGGACTTGACCTCTAGCAAGAGCATCACACCGTCCAGGTATGCCAGCAAATCTATCTCACCGGCTTCAGGCTCTTCAGCGCTGGGCGGCTGATAGCCAACAACCACATGGAACCCCCTCTGCCTGAGCGCCTCGGCGAGCTCGTGCTCCACACGCTCGGTTTCGCCGCGTAACTCAGGCCGACGCTGCTCGACACGACGCAGGTTATTCACCGCGGCCGTCAAACTGTTCTGCCGGCCGGCAACCCAGGGAAACTGAAAGCTGTAGCGGCCGATCTTGTAAAATGGCCGTTCGTACAGTCTTGGCGTTGGCATGTTTGGCGTCTGCTTGAGCTGCGCAGACAGCGCCTGCAGATCACTGGTCCAAAACTGCAAAATCGCCTTGGCTGCATCAGCATCACCTGCAGGGTGCTCATCACTGACCGTCCATGCGCGGATCCGCTGAACTTTATCTGGCAGCTCCGACCAGGTTATGGGAAAGCGATTCTCACCCTGCAACAGCCCCTCAAAGGCCAAACGTCCAAGCGCCGCGATGGGATCCCCTAAGTCATCTAGGTAGCGATGATAAGGCTGCAGGTATGCCTGTTCGAAAAACGCCATGGTCAACTCGCTGGCGAGCATGGCGTGATGCAGCGAAACTTCAGCACCATCGTTGAGCCTGACACGCTTACCTAGCCCGAAGACAACCTGCAAGTAGAGCTGGCTACGAACTGCCTTTATATACGCGAGTTGATTGGCTTCATGGTTTTCGGGGCTGCCGATGATCTCCCCCGCCATACCTGAAGCAGCAAACACCTCAACTGCACGGCGCATCCAGTAACACCAGAACAACTGGCTTTTGCGCTCGGTACGCTGCCAACGCTGTGTGCCCTCATCAGTCTTATTGAAGCTGACTTACTGCCCCGGCCTTCGCTGTTCCACCCATTCACTGTCTTCTCCTTACACGTTGATGGATCCTGTGTAGTCGATG
>NZ_JBNXUH010000092.1:0-367 GCF_050563605.1 Pseudomonas peli
TAGAGATGATTCTTATTTTAAGTGTCGTGGAGCGTCGTCGGCAGCGTCAAATGTGTAAAGGAGACAGAAGTAGAGCTGGCTACGAACTGCCTTTATATACGCGAGTTGATTGGCTTCATGGTTTTCGGGGCTGCCGATGATCTCCCCCGCCATACCTGAAGCAGCAAACACCTCAACTGCACGGCGCATCCAGTAACACCTGTCTCTTATACACATCTCGCGAATGAATTTTTAGATATGTTTGCGACGGGAGCACACAGACACGGAAGTAGTGGGGGGGCCCGGGGGGTAGAGGGTAGGGTAAGAAGGGAAGAAGAGACAGACCCCGCCGCCATACCTGAAGCAGCAAACACCTCAACTGCACGGC
>NZ_JBNXUH010000094.1:0-349 GCF_050563605.1 Pseudomonas peli
GGCGAAGCGTTTACGGTCGATTTCGGCTTCCACTTCGTTGCAGTCACCACGTTTGTGGCGGGGGGGGGGGTTTTTATTTGGGTGGGGGGGGAAAAAAACCAGCGGGGGGGTGGGTCTTTTTTACATCTCCCAGCCCCCCAGACGAAAAGAGGCCAGTCAGGGCGWAGCGTTTACGGTCGATTTCGGCTTCCACTTCGTTGCAGTCACCACGTTTGTGGCGGGGGGGGTGGTTTTTATTTTGGGGAGGGGGGGAAAAMAMCCAGCGGGGGGGTGGGGAMCGGGATTTTGTTKGTGGTYTTTTTATGGGAWCGTGGGCGGGSTGSCGGCSGSGGGTGGGGGGGSTTTTGTG
>NZ_JBNXUH010000096.1:0-344 GCF_050563605.1 Pseudomonas peli
GCCTATACCTCACCGCATTGGCCACTGCAGGCTCCGGATGCCTACCTGGACAAGTATCAGGGGCGCTACGATCAGGGCNAATGGTCCCACACGAGCCGAGTCCTACACTCGTAACGCAAAGGAGAACGCGTCAGATATGTAAACGAGACAGCAAGAGAAAACACCGCATAGGCCACTGCAGGCTCCGGATGCCTACCTGGACAAGTATCAGGGGCGCTACGATCAGGGCTATGACGCTGTGCGTCTGGCGCGTCTCGAACGGCTGACACCGCTCGGGCTGCTCGCTTCTTCTGTTTTCTCGGCGAACTCTTTTCAGGCAAACCCCAGGTTGCTACGCTGGGACC
>NZ_JBNXUH010000097.1:0-334 GCF_050563605.1 Pseudomonas peli
CGCCAACCAGTGGTACGCCGGCCAGCCAGGTGGGTGCCGGCGGCAGCCCGTCGACCTGGAAATCCTTGAGTAAGGCGGTGACATCTTTGATGTGATCCGCCAGGTTGAAGCCGAGCATCACCAACGGCACCGCCACTACCACGGTCCAAGTCAGGGTCAGCAGACCTGCGGCCAGCGCCTGACNTCAAGAAGAAGGCGGAATAGGAGTCCCCTCATTTCGTCTCGTGGGCTGGGAGATGTTTAAAAGAGACGGGTTTGAGGCCGAGCACCCCCAACGGCACCGCCACTACCACGGTCCAAGTCAGGGTCAGCAGACCTGCGGCCAGCGCCTGAC
>NZ_JBNXUH010000098.1:0-152 GCF_050563605.1 Pseudomonas peli
CAACCTGACTGCGCAACAGGCCGCCGTGCACTATCTGCCATCGATGGTCGGCTGGTTTGGCTTTAGCGAGCTGGCGCGTTTGCAGCCCGGCGAAACCGTGCTGGTAACCGCCGCAAGCCGTTGTTGGGGCCCTGTCTCTTATACACATCTCC
>NZ_JBNXUH010000098.1:159-309 GCF_050563605.1 Pseudomonas peli
TTGGGGGAGGGAGACCAGAGTGGTCAGTGGTATTTAAGGGCGAGGAGGGCAATCAGGCATAGGGGAAAGGGGGTATTGTCTTTACAGGGCGGGAGGGTTGAATCCCAGAGGAAGACGGGCTAAAAACAGACGCAAGCCGTTGTTGGGGCC
>NZ_JBNXUH010000099.1:0-297 GCF_050563605.1 Pseudomonas peli
GCCGTAGCCCAGGGTGCCGTAGCCGGCACCGAACAGCTGCTTGGCGCGGTCGATGGCCAGTTGCTCGACGATGTCGACGTATTCGCAACCGCCGTAATAACGCTTGCCCGGATAGCCTTCGGCGTACTTGTTGGTCAGTACNAAGCCGGCAYACGATATCSCTCTKTTCTTCYGGKGGGCGSGGAGWTGTKTAAAAGAGACGGAKGSCGTGTTGCTCGACGATGTCGMCTTATSCGMAACCGCCGTAATAACGCTTGCCCGGATAGCCTTCGGCGTACTTGTTGGTCAGTACCGAGC
>NZ_JBNXUH010000100.1:0-278 GCF_050563605.1 Pseudomonas peli
CATTACGCCAAAGCGATGCCGAACAATTTGAGTATTGACCCATATCGGCGAGCTTGCCCACTTATTGCATAACCGCCACTCTCAACCTATTGCACTGCCCGAGTAAGCGCATGTCCACCACNTTTTTTTTTTTTTTTTTTTTTTTTTTAAAAGAAAAAGACGCCATACGATCCCCCTCTTTTCGTCTGGGGGGCGGGGAGTTGTATAAAAGAGACATTTTTTTAAATAACCGCCACTCTCAACCTATTGCACTGCCCGAGTAAGCGCATGTCCACCAC
>NZ_JBNXUH010000016.1:0-113823 GCF_050563605.1 Pseudomonas peli
CGGGCCCCCCCMAMCSGGKGGTMCGCSGGCCAGGCGGGGGGGGTGCGGGCGGCASCCCGYCGNCCCGGAAAWTCNTTKGAGAAGGGCGGTGACTTTTTKGATGTGCCCCGCGGGGTGGAAGCCGGAGCACCACCAMCGGCACCGCCACTACCACGGTCCAAGTCAGGGTCAGCAGACCTGCGGCCAGCGCCTGACGGCCGCCGAGCAGGCGCGTCAGCACGCGCATCACCGGCCAGCTGGCAAACGACAACACTGCGGCCCAGAACAGCGCCGACCAGAACGGTGCCAACACCCACAGGCTGGCACCCAGCAAGACCAGCAGCAGTATCTGCACCAGCAAACGATCGTTATTGGCCATTCAACCAGCTCCCTGCACAACGCAAAAAGGCTCTGCCACGAGGGACAGAGCCGGATCAATTAATAACGACAAGAGTACCGACAGTGGCGTCTTAGCGCAGCACGTTGAGTTGTACGCCGCTCACATCTGCGTCACCCAGCTCCAGGCGGCTGGCGCGCACCCGTTGCTCAACCAGCGCATCGCGCCAGGCTTCGGCTTGTGCGCCGCTGATGGTGACACGCAAGGTGCTGTCGAGTCTGAGGCTACGCGCCAGCAGTTCGGTCCAGGCAGCGCTGGGTTCGACCTGCTTGGCCAGACGCAGTTCACCGGTGCTTTTCAGCTGCCGCTGCAGGGTGGCTGGGGTCGGCAACACTTCACCCAACGGCGCATTGGCCGTCAGCAACTCGGCATGCAGGTAAGCGCGCTTGTTGCCACGGGTGATGCTGTACAGCGCCAGCAGGCTATCCTGGCGCGGTTCGGCCAGACGCAGCAGTGCATAGGTCTGCTGGTCATCGGAGCCGGTCAGAGTGGCATTGGTAAATACCGCATTGGCCCACAGGCTGCTTGAGCCGCACTCACGGCCCACGCACCAGTAAAGCAACTCGGCGTCCTGGGCTTGCAGTTCGCCCCGGGCCTTGGCGAATACCTCATTGGCTGAGTGGGTGCGCGGCAGCTCATAGGTCAGGGCGGTCAACTGGCCCTGGGCGGCCACTTCGCGCTCGTAACGCAGGGTGCCGCTAATACGGCGAATCGCCCCTTGCGGGTAAATACGCTCCTGCTCGGCAACATCCTTGAAGCTGACAATCTTGCTCCCGGCGAAACGCGGCAGCACTTCCAGGTCCTGGCTGCCAGCAACGTCTGCCCAGGCAACGGCACTGGCCAGCAGCAGGCTCAGGCCGAGGCAGTAACCATTAAGGCGGCTCATTTGATCAACATCGCTTGCGCGGCTTTGACGACTTTTTCGCCGTCTGCTTCGCGCTGCGGCACCAGCAAACCGCGTTGCACTGCAGGACGCGCGGCCAGCTCAGCCATCCAGCGCTGCAGATGCTCAAGACCATCAACCGAGACGCCGGCCCAGTCATGAATGCGTACCCAGGGATAGGTGGCGATATCGGCGATGCTGTAGTCATCGGCCAGGTACTGCGACTCGCTCAGGCGCGTGTCGAGCACTTCATAAAGACGGCGGGTTTCATGCTGATAACGGTCGATTGGGCCCTGCAGCTTCTCCGGAAAATAGCGGAAGAACACATTGGCCTGGCCCTGCATCGGGCCGACCCCGCCCATCTGGAACATCAGCCACTGGATCACCCGCGAGCGGCCTTTGGCGTCGCTGGGCAGCAGTTGGCCGGTTTTCTCAGCGAGATATAGAAGGATGGCGCCGGACTCGAACACGGCGAAATCATCATTGCCGCGGTCGACAATCGCCGGAATACGGCCATTGGGATTGATCTTGAGAAAGGCCGCAGCCTTCTGTTCCTGCTTGTCGAAACTCAAAGCCTGCACGGTGTACGGCAGTTGCAACTCTTCCAGTGCGATGGACGCTTTATGGCCGTTGGGAGTGGCGGCGGTATACAGGTCGATCATGCGAATCTCCGTGGGTATCGCCCACACCTTTCCCCAGTTGCCTTTAGCAAGTCAAGGCGCGCCCAGGAAAGCTTTGAAACAGTCTGCTACCAAGCACGCGCCCACGTCGTCATCCAGGTGCAGATGATGGCCGCCAGGCAACTGTGCCACCTCGATGGCCAGGCCCTCGACTAGCTGAGTAATGCTCGGCTGCGCGAGCAGCATGCCCTGCTGCGCCATCACCAGTTTGGCCGGGCATTGCAGGTTACGCACAAACGCCAGCGCATGGGCGTGGGTCAAACGCAGCGGCGATGGCAGCGTTAAGCGGCTGTCGGTGCGCCAGGTGTAGCCACCAGGCACCGGCATCAGGCCGCGCTGGGCGAGCAACTCGGCGGCTTCACGACTGACTGCACCGACGCCACGCATCCGTGCTTCCACGGCGCGAGCAAACTCCGCGTATACCGGCTTGCTCTTGCCGGCCAGAGCCAGCTGCGCCTTGAGCGCTTCGCCGAGTTTCTGCGGCGCCGTGTCCGGCTCGCCGGTATAGGGAATCAGCCCATCAATCAGTGCCAGGCGCTCGATACGCTCCGGCATCGCCGCAGCCAGCAGTACCGAAACAATCGCGCCCATGGAATGACCGAGCAGGGAAAAACGCTGCCAGCCGAACTGCTCGGCGACCTGCAGCACGTCGTGGGCATAGTCCCAGATAGCGTAACTGCCACCTGGCGGGCGGTGATCGGAATGGCCGTGGCCAGCAAAATCCAGGGCGACGATGCGCAGCCCCGGCAGCAGTGGCGCCAGGCGGGCAAAGCTTGCGGCATTGTCCAGCCAGCCATGCAGGGCAATCACCGGCACGCCGTCTTCGGGGCCATACAGGTGAGCGGCCAGCTCGATATGCGGTAGACGCAGACGGACTTCTTCGAAATTCAGGCTCATGCACTTTGCTCGCTTGCAGGTTGCCCGGCCCAGCGCTGGAACAGCTTTTTCAGCAGTTCGGCGGTGTCCTGCGGACGTTCCAGGGGAAACATATGGCCGCCGGGCAGCGTCAGGTACTCGCCTTTCGGCACGCGCCGCACCAGATGGGCGTGATGTGGCATAACCACCCGACTGTGACGACCGCGAACCATGGCCAGCGGCACTTTCAGCTGCTGCGGACGACCCGGGCTGGTGTGCGGCACGCTGCGGTAGATGCTGATTTCCGTGGCTGGATCAAAACGCAGGCGCAGGTTATTGCCCGCCGCTTGCAGCCCGTGTTGCACATAGGCATCCAGGCATTCGGGATCGAAGCGTCGGAACAGGCCTTTACCGGCGAAATAACCGCGCGCCTCGGCCAGGTCGACAAACTCCTCACGCCGGCCCAGGGTGCGCCCGGCCGGGGTAATGCGGTCGATAAAGCCGAAGCGTTTGGCGGCGCGAATAACCATCTTGTCGGCCAGGGTCAGCACCGGCGAATCAAGCATCACCACGCCCAGGTACAGCTCGGGGCGCAGCAAGGCGGCATGGTAATGCAGCACACCACCCAGCGAATGACCAACACCCCATACCGGCTGCTGGTTGGCTTCAAGGTGATGGATCAGCTCATCGACCAGGTTGCTCCAGTTGTCATTCACCGGAAAACGCGGGTCATGGCCATGCTGCTCCAGGTGCTGCACCGAATAGTCAGGTGCCAGCGCGGCAAACAACTTGCCGTAAGTGGCCGAGGGAAAGCCGTTGGCATGGGCGAAGAACACGGACTGGGTCATGGCGGCGGGCTTATCTGGAAAGTTGCCAATGATTGTCCGGCAGTGTTTGAGATGCAGCAATGACAAAACGGCCAGTGAATGACGGCACTATAGCCAAACCTGATGGGAGGCCCGCCAGCCGGAGCGGCAGTGACGGGTTTTGCGGATTAACGCAGCGCCGGGCCGTTCTCACCCAGCGGCACAATGGCCATGGTCAGCCGGGAAATGCAGCTGGCCTTGCCATCTTCACCGCTCAGGCGGATGTCCCATACATGAGTGGTACGCCCCAGATGCACGGCGCGGGCGACCGCTGTGACCCGACCGCTGCGCAAGCCACGCAGGTGGTTGGCGTTCACTTCCAGGCCGACGCAGTAGAACTTGCTGCTGTCGATGCACAGATGGCTGGCGGTGGAACCGAGGGTTTCCGCCAGTACCACCGACGCGCCACCATGCAACAGGCCGTAGGGTTGATGAGTGCGCGCGTCGACCACCATGCTGGCGGTAAGCGACTCGTCGTCGAAGGCGTCAAAGCGGATATCCAGTTGCTCGCCGATGGTGTTTTTCAGAAACGCGTTGAGCTGTTCGAGATTCGGGGTTTGCTGCCAGAGGGCCATAGTCAGTCCTTTAGGGTCGATTCAGCCAGAACGTGGCCGACACACTGCATGCCGGCCACACGCCTGATCACTCGTGCCAGAGTACCGCTTCGCTGCGAGCGGTCCACTCGTCGAAGCGTTCGCCATAGGTGCCTTCAACCACCGCGCGCTTGATCTTCAGGGTAGGCGTGAGAAAGCCGTTATCCACCGCCCACACCTCTTTGACCAGCACCAGGCGCTGCAGGCGCTCGTGCTTGTCGAGGCGTTGATTGACCTCTTCCAGCAGCTTTTTCAGGCTGTTTTCCAGCTCGCCACGCGCGCCGTTGAGGGCTTCGCTGCGACCCACATCAGAGAGCACACACAGCGCCATGGGCTGGGCCATGCCATCGCCGACCACACACACCTGCTCAATACGCGAGTGCTCACCCAGGCGGTTTTCAATCGGCGCCGGGGCAACGTATTTGCCTTTGCTGGTCTTGAAGATTTCCTTGATCCGCCCGGTCAGGCGCAGGTTGCCCTCGGCATCCTGTTCGCCCTTGTCGCCAGTGCGCAGGAAGCCATCCGGGGTGATGGTTTCCGCAGTTTTTTCCGGATCCTTGTAGTAACCCTGCATGGTCGCGCCGCTGCGCACCTGTACTTCGCCATCCTCGGCAATCCGTACTTCCACGCCTGGGCTGTTCTGGCCGATCCAGCCCTGTTTGAACTTGCCCGGCCGGCACACATGCGAGTAACCGCAGTTCTCGGTCATGCCGTACACCTCAAGCACATCCAGGCCCAGGCGCTTGTACCAGTTGAGCAGCGCTTCAGGCACCGGCGCCGCGCCAGACAGCGCATAACGCACGGCATCCAGGCCCAGGCCGACCAGCACCTTTTTGCCGACGATGCGGCCGATAATTGGCAGCTTGAGCAGGAAATCCAGCTTCTCCGCCGGCATCTTGCTATAGACGCCCATCTGGAACTTGGTCCAGATCCGCGGCACGCCAAACATCACGGTTGGCCGCGCGCGCTTGAGGTCTTCAAGGAAGGTATCCAGGCTTTCGGCAAAGAAGATCGTTTGCCCGGCGTAGATCGATGCCAGCTCGACAAACATGCGCTCGGCCACGTGGCACAGCGGCAGGTAGGACAGCACCCGGTCATTCTCGCCAACACCAAACAGCTCAGTGGCGTGGCTGGCGGCAAAGCCGAAATTGCTGAAGTGATGCATCACCCCTTTCGGCGTGCCGGTGGTACCGGAGGTATAGATGATGGTGGCGAGCTGATCGGCGGCCGCCTTGGGGTTGTCCTGAATCGGCGTGCAGGCCTGCAGGTCATCCCAGGTAAAACTGAACTCGCCCTGCGGACGCAGTGGCAGGCCGATGGTCGGCACATCCTGCGGCACACCAGGGGCCATGGCCGGCCAATCGTCCAGTTTGCCGACAAACACCAGCGCCGCCTCGGAGTGGCGCAGCACCTGACCGACAGACTCGGCGGTGAGATTGGGATAGAGCGGCACCGAGACGTACCCGGCCATCCAGATCGCCAGGTCGGTGACGATCCAGTGCGCGCAGTTCTTGGAAATGATCGCAATGCGGCTGCCCTGCGGCAGTTCGCGGCTACGCAGCCAGTTGGCCGCACGGCGCGCCTGCTCGCCGACGTCGGCCCAGCTCAGTTCCTGCAGCTGACCGCCCGGCAGCGGCTGCACCATGTAGCGTTTATTCGGGTGCCGAGCCTCACGCTCATAAAACACCTCAAGCGGCAAACGGATTGCATCAGCCACAGGGCTTCCTCCTTTGTTGTTTTTGTGGAGCCAACCAAGCAATTGCTTGGTTTGACTATTCCACGCACAAAGGCGGCCCGCAAGAGGAGAAATGTTTCGGTGTGTAGTGAGGCGTCAGGAACGGCTTGGATGCTTGTGGGCAGACAATTCCATCAACCCAGCAGCCAGTTCATCACCTTCCAGCAACGCCAGACTGGCGGTGTTCATCGGCAGCGGTTGCTGGCGATGGCCGTGTATTAGCAGGCCCGCCAAGGCGCCAACCAGCGGCTGATGAGTGACCAGCAGCAGCTCATCGAAGGCATAGCCGTCCAGTTCCCGTAGCGTTTGGCGCAGATCACTCTCCGGCGTTAGCCAGGGCACGGTCTGCCGGATACCGCTAAAGGCCAAGACTTCGCAGGCCAGATCGGCCGTCTGCTGCGCCCGTACATAGGGGCTGACCAGTACGGCCTGCAACGGTCGGCCCAGCAACTGCGCAGCCGCCTCGCGCACCTGCTGCCGACCATAGACAGTCAGGTTGCGTTCGGCATCAGTGCGCGCAGTCGGTTCGGCTTCACCGTGGCGCAGTAGCCAGAGCTTCACAGGCTTAACCCGATAAGCCGACGACTCAAAGCTTCGGCTCTTCGTCACGCACCGGGTGGGCCGCCGGCGGAATGCTGTGCGGCGTCTCACCTTGCGGCGCTTGCGGGGTTGGCCAGTCGGCAAACGGCCATGGCTTTTCATCGCTATTAAAGGTGCCAAAGCGGCCGATCTGCGCCAGGTACTGGCTCAGGCTGTCACCAAAACCCAGCAAGCCAGCATTCGGCGCACCGTAAAACAGGCGATAACCCAGCTGCAGCAACACCACTGCGCCCAGGAGGATTTCCGCCAGTTGCCAGACGATGGTAAAGATCACCATCCAGAGGATGCGCAGCAGAATCGATTCGCGCTGCAGTTCCTGATTGTCATCACTCATGCTCATCTCCTTGCAGGGTCTAGAAAGGTAAAACTCAGAAACCGGTGGTAGGAATAAAGTCGACGTCGGTCTTCGGCTCGCCGCTCATCAGTGCGCCGATCACCTGATTCAGCGTGCGCCCTTCGAACAGAATGGCGTGTAGGCCAGCTACCAGAGGCATATAGACCTGCAACTCTTCGGCTTTGGTCTTCAGCACCTTGATGGTGTTCACCCCTTCCGCCACTTCGCCCAGACGCGCCACGGCATCCTCTAGGCTCAAGCCCTCGCCGAGGGCGAAACCGACCTGGTAATTGCGGCTTTTCGCCGAGGAGCAGGTGACGATCAGATCGCCCACACCGGCCAGGCCGAGGAAGGTCATGGGATTGGCGCCCAGTTTGACCGCAAAACGAGTCATTTCCGCCAGGGCGCGAGTAATCAACATGCTCTTGGTGTTTTCGCCCATGCCCATGGCTGCCGCCATGCCGGCGATAATCGCGTAAACGTTCTTCAGCGCGCCACCCAGCTCGACGCCAAAACGGTCGCCACTGGCGTACACGCGGAAGGTACGCCCGTGCAGCGCGGCCTGCACCTGCTGGCAGAGGTCTTCGTCCTCGCTGGCGACGACCGACGCAGTCAGCGCATGCTCGGCTACTTCACGCGCCAGGTTCGGCCCGGACAGCACGCCAATGCGCGCCTGCGGGGCAATGTCTTCGAGAATCTGGCTCATCAGCAGAAAACTCTGCGCCTCGATGCCCTTGGTGGTGCTCACCAGCAATTTGCCGCTCAGCAACTCAGCCACCGGCTGCAACGCCTGGCGCAGCGCGCTGGAGGGCAAGGCTACGAAAATAAGCTGGCAGGCATTCAGGGTCGCACTCAGATCGGTTACCGGGTCAACGCCTGGGTGAATCTTGATCCCTTTGAGGTAACGCGGATTCTCACGGGTCAGCCGAATCGCCTGGGCTTGTTGTGGGTCGCGCATCCAGTGCAGAACCTGTTGGCCATTTTCGGCCAGCAAATTAGCAATCGCAGTGCCGAAGCTACCGCCGCCGAGCACTGCGATGGGTTGCTGATCAGTCATAACGTATCCGTGGTAAACCATTGAAAGTGGCGAATCGCTCGCATTATACGGCGACACCCGTACGCAGCCAGCTTTTAGCAGGTTGGCTAGCACTGGCAAAGCCAAGCAGCTCAGTTAACATGCAGACTTTCAAACGCAAACAAGGTTGTGGCGTGATCGACAACACCCAAGCCCGGCTTCACCCTGAAACCGCGAAAAGCCGGCCAGCCCTCCAGCGCTCGCAAGTTCTGCGCAGCAGCGGAGTGGCCCGATGATTCTGCGCCGCGGCTGGAATATCCATACCCGTACCCAACTGATCAGTGTCGGCCCCGCCCTGTTGCTGACCCTGCTGCTCACCGGATTCTTCACCTTTGCCCGCCTACAGGACCTGCGTCAGGAGCTCAACCACAACGGCCAGCTGATCGCCAGCCAGTTGGCCCCGGCCAGCACCTACGGGGTGATTTCCGGCAACCTCGATGTTCTCGACGCCCTACTGCAAGCCACGTTGAAGACCCCGCATGTGCGCTTTCTGGAAGTACGCGATCACACCGGCAAGATTCTCGTCTACGTCGAACAGACGCCGGGCAGCGGCCACGCCAGTAGCCAGGTCGAGGTATTCCAGGCTCCCATTCATCTGCAACGCGCGGCGCTGAACAATCCCACGCAGCAGACACTCAACGATGACTACCTGGGCTATGTGGTGGTGGGCATGTCCAACGATGCCTTCAACACCCGCCAGCAGGAAATCCTTTTCAAAGCCACCCTGCTCGCTCTGTTCGCCCTAGCCCTGACTTTTATTCTCGCCCGGCGCCTGGCCCGCCATCTGTCGCAACCACTCAGCGCAATGGGTGAAGCCGTCAGCGCGATCCAGGCCGGCAACTACCAGACCACCCTGCCTGAAGTCGGTGAAGGTGAGTTGCAGGCTCTGGCCCGGCATATCAACAACCTCGCCCACGGCCTGGCCAGCGCCAGTGAAGAACAGCAGCGGGCCATGACCCTGCTGATTCAGGCCCGCGAGCAGTCGGAGCTGGCCAACCGCGCCAAATCTGACTTCCTGGCCATGATGAGCCACGAGTTGCGTACGCCTATGAATGGTGTGCTGGGCATGCTGCAGCTGCTGGAAACCACGGAAATGACCCAGGAGCAGGCGGAGTACGCGGCACTGGCTACCGAGTCCACCGAGCATCTGTTGAAAGTCATCAACGATATTCTCGACTTCTCGCGCATCGAACGCGGCGCGCTGGAACTGGAGCGCATCCCCTTCAGCCTGCTCGATCTGCTGCAAAGCTCGATTCAGGTGTTCCAGCACAGCGCCCAACAGCGCGGCCTGCAGTTGTTGCTGGATACCCAGAGCGGCCTGGAGCAACTGCAGGTACAGGGTGACCCGACGCGGATCCGGCAGATTCTGGTCAACCTGATCGGCAATGCCCTGAAGTTCACCGAAAGCGGCAGCATCCGCGTGCAAAGCACCTGGCAAGCGCTGGACAACCAGGTGCTGTGGTTCAGCTGCTCGGTACACGACAGCGGCATCGGTATCTCCCCCGAGCGGCTGGAACATATGTTCGATGCCTTCCAGCAGGCCGACACTTCTATTTCAAGACGTTACGGCGGCACCGGGCTGGGTTTACCCATTGCTCGCACCCTCGCCGAGCGCATGGGCGGCACCCTGCGTGCGGTCAGCCAAGAGGGCCAAGGCTCGATATTTACCCTGGAAGTGCCATTGCCGTTTTCCCAGCAGGTCGCACCGGCTGTCAGCGACACCTCGCTGCCTGCTGACCAGGGCAACGGCCAGCCAGTGCTGCTGGTGGAAGACAACCCGGTCAACCAGACCGTTATCGAGGCCATGCTGCGCAGCCTGGGCTATCAGGTCAGCCTGGTTGGCGATGGCGCCCAGGCGGTGCACCAGGTTAGCCAGCAGCATTATTCAGCGATTCTGATGGATTGCCGCCTGCCAATCATGGATGGCTACGAGGCCACTCGGCAGATCCGCCGCCTGCCCGGCTGCGCTGAATTGCCGATCATCGCCCTGACCGCCAACGCCCTGCAGGGCGACCGCGAGGCTTGCCTACAATCGGGCATGAATGACTACCTGGCAAAACCCTTTAAACGGGCAGATTTGCAACGAATCCTGCAGCGCTGGCTGCCCCCTCGACCTTCGACGGGTAGTCAAGAGGACTCAACTGCTGCAGGCTAACGAGCATGGGCGCTATGACAGGCCAACGAGAGCGGAGTACAACTGTACTCACAAGGCTGTGACTTTCACCACAACGCAACAGTCTATGACTAGGCTGTTGGCAGGCGCAGCAGACTGCGCCGCCAGCCAGGACGATTCGCCCAGCCTTGGCGCATGGGACATATTGAGGAGCTCGCATGACCAAACAAAACGCCTTCACCCGGGAAGAACTGCTCGCTTGCGGTCGCGGCGAACTATTCGGCCCAGGTAATGCGCAACTGCCCGCGCCGAACATGCTGATGATCGATCGCATCACCCACATCAGCGACACCGGCGGCAAGTACGGCAAGGGCGAAATAGTCGCCGAGCTCGATATCACTCCTGATCTGTGGTTTTTCGCCTGCCATTTCGAAGGCGATCCGGTGATGCCAGGCTGCCTGGGCCTTGATGCCATGTGGCAGCTGGTGGGTTTCCACCTCGGCTGGCAGGGCAACCCCGGCCGTGGCCGCGCCCTCGGTTCGGGCGAAGTGAAGTTCTTCGGCCAGGTCCTGCCGACCGCCAAGAAAGTCACCTACAACATTCATATCAAACGCACCATCGCCCGCTCCCTGGTCCTGGCTATTGCCGATGGCACCGTCAGCGTTGATGGCCGCGAAATCTACAGCGCCGAAGGCCTGCGGGTTGGCCTGTTCACCTCTACCGACAATTTCTAAAGGACTCATCGCATGCGTCGCGTCGTGATTACCGGCCTGGGCATCGTTTCCTGCCTGGGCAATGACAAAGCCACCGTCTCGGCCAACCTGCGTGCTGGCAAGTCAGGCATCCGCTTCAACCCTGCCTATGCAGAAATGGGCCTACGCAGCCAGGTATCCGGCTCGGTTGAGCTGAACCTGGAAGAGCTGATCGACCGCAAGGTCTATCGCTTTATGGGTGATGCCGCAGCCTTCGCCTACCTGTCCATGGAGCAGGCGATCAAGGATGCCAATCTGAGCGCGGAAGAAATCTCCAACCCTCGTGTGGGTTTGATCGCAGGCTCCGGCGGCGCATCGACCTTCAACCAGATGGAGGCCATGGACATCCTGCGCGAGAAAGGCGTCAAGCGCGTCGGTCCGTACCGCGTACCGCGCACCATGGGCAGCACCGTGTCCGCCTGCCTGGCCACGCCGTTCAAGATCAAGGGGGTCAACTACTCGATCTCCTCGGCCTGCGCCACCAGTGCCCATTGCATCGGTAATGCCATGGAGCAGATCCAGCTGGGCAAACAGGACATCGTGTTTGCCGGCGGAGGTGAAGAAGAGCACTGGAGCCAGAGCTTCCTGTTCGACGCCATGGGCGCCCTCTCCACCCAGTACAACGAAACCCCGGAGAAAGCCTCCCGTGCCTACGACGCCAAGCGTGACGGTTTCGTCATCGCCGGCGGTGGCGGCATGGTTGTGGTCGAAGAACTGGAACACGCCCTCAAGCGTGGCGCCAAGATCTATGCGGAAATCGTCGGTTACGGCGCCACCTCCGACGGCTATGACATGGTCGCCCCAAGCGGTGAAGGCGCTGTGCGCTGCATGCAGCAGGCCCTGGCTACCGTCGATACACCAATCGACTACCTGAACACCCACGGCACCTCGACTCCGGTCGGCGACGTCGCGGAAAGCCGCGCAGTGCGTGAAGTATTCGGTGCCAAGGCGCCAGCCATCAGCTCGACCAAGAGCCTGTCCGGTCACTCCCTGGGCGCCGCCGGCGTACAGGAAGCGATCTACTGCATGCTGATGATGGAAGGCAACTTTATCGCCGGCTCGGTCAACATCGACGAGGTCGACCCGGAAATCGCCGACCTGCCGATCCAGCGCAGCACCGTCGAGAACGCCAAGCTCGACACCGTAATGAGCAACAGCTTCGGCTTCGGCGGCACCAACGCCACCCTGGTACTCAAGCGCTGGGCTGGCAAATAAGCCCAAGCCGTTTGTTTGCAAGATAAAAAGGCCACCCCTCGGGGTGGCCTTTTTATTGTGGCTGCCGTTGCCTTGATTAGACCGAGAAGCGCGCCACCAGTGCATTCAAGTCCACAGCCAGGCGTGATAGCTCCTGGCTGGCCGCACTGGTCTGGTTAGCCCCAGCCGAAGACTGCATCGACAGGTCACGGATATTCACCAGGTTACGGTCGACTTCGCGGGCCACCTGGGCCTGCTCTTCCGATGCGCTGGCGATCACCAGGTTACGTTCATTTATCTGCGAAATCGCGGCGGCAATCTCATCCAACGCTTGGCCCGCAGCCTTGGCTATATCCAGGGTCGAGCGGGCGCGGGTGTTGCTGTTCTGCATGGCGTTGACCGCTTTGTCGGTGCCCTGCTGAATGCCGCTGACCATCTGCTCGATCTCCCGCGTCGACTGCTGAGTACGGTGCGCCAGGGCACGTACCTCATCGGCCACCACGGCAAAACCGCGCCCGGCTTCACCGGCCCGCGCCGCTTCAATTGCCGCGTTCAACGCCAGCAGATTGGTCTGTTCGGCAATCGAACGGATCACGTCCAGCACCTTGCTGATATCACGCACCTGGCCCGCCAGCTGCTCAACTTCGGTGGCGGTATGGGTCACGTCATCAGCCAGGTGGCTGATCGATTCCACAGTCTGGCGTACCTGCTCGCGGCCATGCTGCGCCGTACGGTTGGACTCGCTGGAAGCTTCAGAGGTGCTGACGGCGTTACGCGCCACCTCTTCCACGGCACTGGTCATTTCGTTGACTGCTGTAGCCGCCTGCTCGATTTCATTGTTCTGCTGGTGCAAGCCGCGGGTCGAATCCTCGGTCACCGCACTGAGCTCTTCTGACGCCGAGGCCAGCTGCGTGGAGGAGTCGGAAATATTCTGGATGGTGTTACGCAGGCTCTGCTGCATGCTTTTCAAGGCGCCCAGCAAGCGTGCCGGCTCATCACTGCCCTGCACATCGATTGACTGAGTCAGGTTACCGCTCGCCACCACTTCGGCAACCCGCACCGCCTCGGTAAGCGGCGCGACGATGCTGCGCGTCAGCATCAGCGCCAGAATCACCGTGAGAACAAGCGCCAATGCGATCATCGCCATCACCCAAAAACGTGCGCTGGCAAATACGGCGTCGGCCGCTTCAGACGCAGCGGTAGCCCCTGTGCGGTTTAGCACTGAAAGATCAGTCAACGCCTTGGCCATGCTGTCGGCATGACCGTTAAGTGAGCCATTCGCCACTGCCAAGGCAGCGTCCAGATCCCCCTGACGCACCGCTGCTAATATCTTGCGCTGCTCCTGAAGATAATTGTTTTCAGCCTGTTTAAAGCGCTCGAAAAGAGCCTTCTCATCGTCACTGGCTATCAGTGCTTCATAACGGTTTTGCGCGACGTCCATCTTGCTGGCGAGTTCATCAATACGTGCCATATTTTGCTTGGTTGCGGCTTCTTCACTATTCAGCATCAAACGCAAGGTCAATGCCCGCATACGCAGAACATCCTGATTCATTTCGCCCAGGCTCAGAATACTTGGCAGCCAATTTCCGTTTATCTCATCGGACTGCTTATTCATTTCAGCCATCTGCAGCAGCGAAAAGCTGCCGAGTATCAGGACCAGCAGCGCTACCAAGCCAAAGCTCAGCGACGCTCTGGGCGCAATATTGAGGTTTCTTAGGGTCATTACGGCAGTCCTTTACGGTCTGAAGCGTTATAGAGGTGCATATGGCCATCAGGCTTTTGCTTGCCTACGTCCCTCGGCCAGCACCTACAGGTACAGCTATCGACCTATAGACAGTCATCTTGATCTTTTGATCATAAAAAAACCCGAGCAATGGCTCGGGTTTGCGATAACGACGCCGGATAACTCAGCGCACGATAAACCGCTGCTCAAGTAACTTGCGGTCATCCTGGAACACCATAAAGTGCCATTCACCTGGCACAACTTCATGCATTTCGGTGAATTCGAAGGCCATTACATCCAGCGGCGCGCCAGGAACCAGCTTTTGCGTCACGACGAATTTGTCATGCCGGGTGCCTTGCGGGGTCACCACTCCGGGGGTGAGGTACAGCAGGGTCAGCGGCGAGTCCTCGGCGACCTTGCCGGCCAGGCTGTAGCGCAGGCCGAATTTGGTGCCGAGCTTGGCAGGAATCACCTCGCCAGGTTCGATCTGCTGATTACTGCGGGTCAGCACCCGCTCACCTTCCTGGAAGTCCTGATAATCGCTGGCGAAAACGCCGTACTCAACCGGGCCTTCTACCCGGACTTCGGCCTGCGCCAGGCTGCTGATCAACACAAGTGCGGCCAGGGCACTGAAACGGGTGTATTGCATGTCGCGCTCCTTTTTTAGATGGCGCGAGCCTATGACACCCGTGTGACAGGGCTATGACAGCCTTACTCCAACAGCTCGGCCTGCACCCGGCGCGGCAACACCGCAAGGAAGTTATCGCGTGCCACCTGATGGGCAACATCCTCCGGCAAGGCGTCGAGAAACGGTTTAAAACCGTTCATATAGTCCGACAAGCTAGTGAAGCGACCGACCACATCGGAGCCGAGCATAAAACGCGCCGGGTAACTGCTGACCAGTTTCACCCAGGCCGGATCAGGCTTGCCGTCGGCATCCAACAGGTACGGCTGGAGCACGGTCCAGGACAGATCGATATACAGATTGGGGTACTGCTTGAGCATCCGCTCAAGCGTGGGCAGGAGGAAATCCAGTTTCTCCTGATGCCGATGGATTTCCATGCTGGTGCCGGCATGCGCCCAGATAAACCGCACATGCGGATGGTTGCGCAGCGGGTCCTCGATCTCCTGCAGGTAGAGCGGATTGCGCTCGCGCTTGGAGGTGATGTTGGAATGCAGCATCACCGGCAGGTCGTATTCGGCAGCCAGGTGAAAGACCCGCGCCAGGGCCTCGTTGTTAGCCCGCGGCGCATCGCCATGGATCAGTGCAGTAAGGTCGTCATGTCGGGTGAAAACCTCGCCAATGCCTTGCCACAGGCCGGGGTCGAGTTCGAGCATGCGGCGGATATGTGCATCGGCATTCTTGTCGTTCGGGTTGAAGCCGGAGAGAAACGGGTGCAGGCGCTTGCGCTGCTCGGCGGGTACCTGCTTATAGGCATGCGCCACCAGTACATCAGTGGCGCTGTACCAATAGGCATTGGCATCATCGCCGGCGTAGTAACGTGGGCGCTTGGGCTCGTCCTCATGCCACTTCTTCGCCACCGGAATGCCCGAGAGCATCACATGCTCGATATTGCCAGCGGCCATCTGCTCGAACAGCTCGGTCATGCCCGCGCTTTCCTGAAAGAAATCGACGTAGTGCAGATGCGCATCGCTGAAGCGGTAATCGCGGGCCAGCACCAACGGGCTGCAAACGGTGACTAAAACAGCAAGACTCAATGCAAGTCGCTTCAAACCCCAATCCTCCTTGAAGACGTGAGCACAATTGACTCACTACACTGAGGTCTAGTTCAGAAACCAGGATTGCTGCAATGGCTTCAACCCCGACACATCAGCAACGCACCTGGCCAAACTACCTGCAGGCACTGCTGATTCTCGCCCTTTTCAATCTGCCACCAGTCCATGCGGCAGAACAGCTGAACTACCCGCTGCACTCGGACGGTATCGAGCCAGAAGCCTATGCCCTGGCGCTGCTGATGGCGGCGCTGGAACGTACACCCGGGCGTTACCAACTGCAGCCCACCCCGGTGCCCATGGCGCAAAGCCGCGCGCTGCTGGCCATCGAGCACGACAGCAAAAGCGTGCAGGTGATGTGGACCATGACTACCCGCGAGCGTGAAGAACGCCTGCTGCCAATCCGCATCCCGATCTACCGCGGCCTGATCGGCTGGCGTGTACTGATGCAACGTAGCAACGCTACCGAGCAGCTGGCTTCGGTACAAAGCCTCGATGAGCTCAAGCGCTTCAGCTTCGGCCAACGCCACGACTGGCCGGACACCGCGATCCTGCGTGCCAATGGCCTGAAAGTAGTCACCAGCCAGCACTATCGCGGCTTGTTCCAGATGCTCGCCGCAGGGCGCTTCGACCTATTCCCCCGCGAAGTTGTGGTGGCCTGGCAGGAGCAGGCGCGCGCGGCGGAAAGCGGGCTTAAGCTGAGCATCGACAGTCAACTGGTTCTACATTACCCAACTGCGTTCTATTTTTTCACCTCACGCAACCGCCAGGATCTGGCTGCCGATATTGAGCGCGGCCTAGAAGCGATGATTGCCGATGGCAGTTTTCAGCGCCTGTTCGAGCAGTACCACGGCGACACGTTGCGCCAGGCCAACCTGCACAAGCGGCGCATCATCGAACTGCACAACCCTGACTTGCCCCCTGCCACACCATTTGCCCGTAAAGAATTATGGTTTCAGCCCAAGGAGCTCAAATGATCAGCATCAGTAACGAAAAAGGCCTGCTGCAGCGCATCAGCATCGGCCCGCACACCCTGCACAGCGACGTATCGGTGGAACTGGGCGGTGAAGGTGCTGGCCCCGAACCCCATGACCTGTTCGACGCTGCGTTGGGCGCGTGCAAGGCGCTGACTCTGGCGCTGTATGCCAAACAGCGCGGCTTACCGCTGGAAGGCCTCGACGTGAAGCTCAAGCGCGATGACAGCCAGGAGCGCCAAGGCATCTACCGCCTGGATGTCGAACTGACCCTGCACGGCGCACTGGATGACGCGCAGCGCCAGCAGCTGCTGCGCGTCGCCGATAAATGCCCGATCCACAAGCTGATGACCAGCAGCGAAGTTCAGGTCAGCACCCAGCTGCGCGAGGAGGCGTAATGAGCGACTTTCTGCTGATCCAGCCGCGCCCGGAAAACCTCGGCGGACAACCTATCCTGCGTCCCCTACCCTCGGCCAAGTGCCGCAGCGTCGGGCCGTTCGTGTTCTTCGACCATATTCTGGAAAACACCTACCCGGCCGGCAGCGGCATGAATATCAACCAGCACCCGCATATCGGCCTGTCCACCCTCACCTACCTGTTCAAGGGGCAATTGCAGCACAGGGACAGCCTCGGCTCGAATCAACTGGTCAGCCCCGGCGAAGTTAGCTGGATGACCGCAGGCCGTGCCGTGGCGCATGTTGAGCGAACCCCGCAGGCTCTGTGGGAAAGTGGCTCGCACATGCATGGCCTGCAGGTCTGGCTGGCCATGCCCGCCGCTGAGGAACAAGGCGAGCCCAGCTACAGCCACCACCCCGCCGACAGCCTGCCGCGCAGCACCAGCATGGGCGTGGACATCTGCCTGATTGCCGGCACCGGTTTCTGCCTGCAATCACCAGTGCCAGTGCTGTCGCCCACTATCTATGCCGAGATCAAGCTGGCCGCAGGCAGCGCGCTGCAGATTCCTGCGGAGCATGCCGAACGCGCGCTGTACCTGATTGACGGCGAGGCCACACTGGACGATCAGCAACTGCCGCTGCGCGGCATGCTGGTGCTACCCGAAGGCGAAACCTACACCCTCAGCGCATGCAGCGAGAGCCATCTGGTGCTGATTGGCGGCGCGCCGATTGGTCCACGGCGGATCAACTGGAACTTCGTTGCCAGCGACCCGGCGCTGATCGACCAAGCCCGCCAGCGCTGGGCCGCAGAGGACTGGCCAACAGTCCCAGGCGAGACCGAGCGCATCGAGCTGCCGCGCTGACGGAGAAGATTTGTTGCACTCCCGAGACATCCAAAGCGCAGGTGCTCGGGTATAACCCTTGGCACGCTCACACACTCAGGAACCCAGTGCATGGCGCAGCCGCTGTTTGATTACGAAAGCCATCTGGAAGCCTGCGCCCGGCAGGACGACCGCGCATTCCAGGCGCTCTACCAACAGGAGGCTGCGCAAATGCTCGGGTTGGCCATCACCCTGCTCGGCCGCCGTGATCAAGCTGAGGACTGCGTGCACGATGCCTTTGTGCAGATCTGGCGCAACGCCCAGCGTTTTCAACGAGCGCTTGGCAGCGGCCGTGCGTGGATCTACAGCATCCTGCGCTACCGCGCGCTGAATCAGCTGCGCAGCCGTGGTCGCACGGTGGAGATGGATGACGACTTTATCGAGCGCGCCGCCGACGACAGCCCACAGGCTGCCGAACTGCTCGAGCAACAGGGCGAACAACGGCAACTGCGCCGCTGCCTGCAAAGTATCGAACGCAACCGCCGTCACCCGATCCTGCTGGCCTTCTATCGCGGCCTGACCCATGAACAGATTGCCAACCGCCTGACTACGCCGCTGGGCACCATCAAGGGCCGTATCCGCGCCGGTTTGCGCGCACTGCAGGAGTGTTTGCAAGCATGATTACGCAGCAACCTGCCGAACGCCGCGCATTGATCGGCGAATACGTCCTGGGCCTGCTCGACGAAGCCGAAACCGCTGAGGTGCGCGAGTTGATCGAGCACGACAGCGAAGCCGCGCAAATGGCCCTGCAATGGCAACAGCACTTTCTCGAACTGAGCGATCAGCTGCCGCCGCAAACACCCTCTGCGCAGTTATGGCAACGCCTGCAGGACAGCCTCGGCCTGACACCAGCCGTAAGCCGGGTAAACAGCTGGCTGACCTGGTGGCAAAGCCTGACCACCTGGCGACTTACCAGCGCCGCCCTGGCGCTTGCCTTGATCGTCGCGCTGCTGCCTAACCTCTGGCGCACAGACATGGCTGGAGATAGCTACACCGTGGTGCTGCAAGCCCCGGGTGAAGCAGCCAAGCCCGGCTGGGTGGTGCATGTCGATGGCGAAGGTGGTTTGCGCCTGCAACCACTGCTGGAAGATCAAATCCCGGCCGACCGCTCGGTGCAGTTCTGGACACTGATCGATCCAGCCATCGGCCCACGCTCCCTGGGCTTGGTCGAACCGGGTAAACCGCTGCAGCTGTCTGCCGAACAGATTGGCCCGGTACAAACCGGCCAGCTGTTCGAACTGACCCTGGAACCGGCAGGCGGCTCGCCGAAGGATCGACCAACCGGCAAGGTGCTGTATATCGGCCGCGCGGTGATGGCCTCGGCCAACTGACAGGGTTTAAGCACGCCGCCGAATTTATTTTCCGGCGGCGACATCCAGACGTTCTCTCGTGGGTATAGCTATCAGGTGTTTCATCGAGGCACCTGCAAGGCGGACCTTAGAACCTGTTCACGGTCTAGCGAGCTAGAGCCATACAAGGCGAAAACAAGCGAGGACGCGGAGTTTACGAACTGTAAATGAGCAGTCCGAGCTTGTTTTTAACGCAGTAGGGCCGACGCGCAGCAGATCGTGAGCAGGTTCTTAGCCAGCCTTGCATCGATGCTGGATTACTACAGATGAGAGGACGCTTATGAACAGGCTCAATACCCTGCTGACCACCGCCGTTGCCACTGCCACCCTCAGCCTTGCCGCCGGCACTGCCAGCGCGGCCACGCTGCTGGCACTGGGTGCCGACGGTCAGCTGTTCAAGATCGACAGCGCCAGCCAGAAAATCACCGCAAACATGGCTGCCAGCAGCCCAAGCCCGCTGCGCGGCATCGATGTGCGCCCGGCCAACGGCATGCTCTATGCGCTAGGCAGCGACAATCAGCTTTACACCCTGGACCTGGCCACTGGCGCAGCCAGCAAGGTCGCCAGTCTGAACAAGCAGCTGCCAGGTAGCGGCCAGGCGGTCATCGACTTCAATCCGGTCGCCGATAAGCTGCGCATGCTCGCTGCCGATGGCACCAGTTTTCGCGTCAATGTCGAGACCGGTGAAGTGGTAGTCGATGGCAGCGTGGCCTACGCCGCAGAAGGCCCCTACGCCGGTAAAAGCGCCCAGGTAGTAGCGGGTGCCTACAACAACGCTTATGCCGGCACCCAGGCCACCGCGCTGTATAACGTCGACCTGGCCAGCAGCAGCCTGATGCTGCAAAACCCGCCGAACGATGGCATTCAGCAAGCCGTGGGCAAGATCGTTGATGGTCTGAAAAATGCGGCCCTGGATATCGCCAGCGACGGCAAAGGTGGCAACACCGCCTACCTGCTGACTGGCACCACGCTGCATACCCTGGATCTGGCCACGGGTAAACCGACCACCCTGGGTGAAGTTGCCGACCTGCCGGGCAATATCATTGATATCGCCGTGTTACCAGGTATGTAAATCCGCATGCGGGAAGGCCGCCCGGCCTTCCCGCTCGCTACTTATTTGGCGAAGGTTTCCGCAAACAGATCATCCATGGCCTTGAAGGCGCGCGCGGCCACCACTGGGTGGTACTCATTGCGCCCCGGCACATTGGCCACCGGGCTGGTGAAGGAATGCACCGCACCGCCGTAACTGACCAGTTGCCAATCGGCTTTGGCCGCTTTCATTTCCGCAATAAAGCCATCGACCTGTTCCTGCGGCACCGCCGGATCGTCCGCGCCATGCAGAACCAGAACCGGCGCCTTGATGTTCTGCGCGTCATTCGGATTAGGCGTATCCAGGTTGCCGTGGAACGAGACAAAGCCTTTCAGATCGGCGCCGGAGCGAGCCAGTTCCAGCACCGCACCGCCACCGAAGCAGAAACCAATCGCCCCCAGTTTGCTGACATCCAGCGCCACTTGCGCAGTTTGCGCCTTGAGCACCTCCACGGCAGCTTGCGCACGTTTGCGCATCAGCGGCCGGTCGCCACGCACCAGGGTCGCAGCGGCCTTGGCTTCATCGGCATTGGTCGGGCGCACGGCCTTGCCGTACATGTCGGCCATAAACACCACGTATTTATCGCCAGCAGCGCGGGCGGCCTTCTTCGCCGAATCCTCGGTAACGCCCAGCCAGTTGGGCACCACCAGCAGGCCTGGACGTGGCGTGGTCACCGCATCGTCGTAGATCAGTAGACCCTCGAAGGCTTCACCGTCGATCTCATAAGGCACCGGTTTAACCACCACGGCAGCTTCGGCGACACCAACCAGACCGGCCAGCGCCAAGGGTAAAAGTGATTTTTTCATCGCCCCGAATCCCTCTTGAATGAGTAGTCCTCAACAGTAGCCTCTGTGCGCGCCGCGCCAAGAAAAAAGCCCGCTTGCGCGGGCTTAATTCTTTACGGCAGGTGTCAGGCAGACAGCTCGACCAGCAGCTTGTTCAGACGCTGCACGTAAGCGGCTGGATCTTTCAGGTTATCCCCGGCAGCCAGTGCGGCCTGATCGAAGAGGATATGGCTGAGGTCGGCAAAGCGATCTTCATCGGCCTCACCATCGAGCTTCTCGATCAGGGGGTGGCTTGGGTTGAATTCGAAGATCGGCTTGGACTCCGGGACCTTCTGTCCACTGGCTTCGAGAATCTGGCGCATCTGCAAGCCCAGGTCCTGCTCACCAATGGCCAGGATAGCCGGCGAGTCGGTCAGGCGATGCGATACGCGCACCTCAGCGACCTGCTCACCGAGTGCGGTTTTCAGACGCTCAACCAGGCCTTCTTTGGCTTTGGCGACTTCTTCCTGAGCCTTCTTGTCTTCTTCCGAATCCAGCTTGCCGAGGTCCAGATCGCCACGGGCCACGTCGACAAAGTGCTTGCCGCCAAACTCGGTCAGGTAGCTCATCAGCCACTCATCAATACGGTCGGTGAGCAGCAGTACTTCGATGCCTTTCTTGCGGAACACTTCCAGGTGCGGGCTGTTCTTCACCTGGGCGTAGGACTCGCCAGTCAGGTAGTAAACCTTGTCCTGACCTTCGGCCATGCGCGCGATGTACTCGCCCAGACCAACGTTTTGCTCGCCATCTTCGGTGCGGGTAGAGGCAAAACGCAGCAGGCCGGCGATCTTCTCCTTGTTGGCGAAGTCTTCTGCCGGACCTTCCTTGAGCACCTGGCCGAAGTTCTTCCAGAAGCTCTTGTAGTGCTCGGGCTCGTTCTTCGCCAGTTTTTCCAGCATATCCAGCACGCGCTTGGTCAGCGCCGACTTCATCGAGTCGATGATCGGATCTTTCTGCAGGATCTCGCGGGAGACGTTCAGCGACAGGTCGTTGGAGTCGACCACACCCTTGATAAAGCGCAGGTACAGCGGCAGAAACGACTCGGCCTGGTCCATGACGAAGACACGCTGCACGTAGAGTTTCAGACCACGCGGTGCTTCACGCTGATACAGATCGAACGGCGCACGCGCCGGAGTGTAGAGCAGCGAGGTGTATTCCAGCTTGCCCTCAACCTTGTTGTGGCTCCAGCTCAGCGGGTTCTCGAAATCGTGGCCGATGTGTTTGTAGAACTCCTGGTATTCCTCGTCCTTGATCTCGGTACGCGGACGAGTCCACAGGGCACTGGCGCGGTTGACGGTTTCCCACTCGACTTCCGCTGGTTTGTCCTTCTCTTCGCCGTGGAACTCCTTCGGCAATTCGATCGGCAAGGCGATATGGTCGGAGTACTTCTTGATGATATTGCGCAGACGCCAGCCATCGGCGAACTCGTCTTCAGCCGCTTTCAGGTGCAGCACGATACGGGTACCGCGCTCAGGCTTTTCAACGGTGGCAACTTCAAACTCGCCCTCGCCTTTGCTCGACCAATGCACGCCTTCACTGGCCGGGCTGCCGGCGCGGCGGCTGAACACATCAACCTTGTCGGCGACGATGAAGGCCGAGTAGAAGCCCACGCCGAACTGGCCGATCAGGTGCGAATCCTTCTTCTGGTCGCCGGTCAGGTGCTGCATAAAGTCGGCGGTACCGGACTTGGCGATAGTGCCCAGGTGGGTGATCGCGTCTTCACGGCTCATGCCGATGCCGTTGTCTTCGAGGGTGACGGTCTTGGCGTCCTTGTCGAAGCTGACACGGATTTTAAGGTCAGCGCCGCCTTCGAGCATTTCCGGCTTGGCCAGCGCCTCGAAGCGCAGCTTGTCGGTGGCATCCGATGCGTTGGAAATCAGCTCACGAAGGAAGATTTCCTTGTTCGAATACAGCGAATGGATCATCAGGTGAAGCAGCTGCTTCACCTCGGTCTGGAAGCCCAGGGTTTCTTTTTGAGTTTCCACACTCATGCTCTCTTACTCCACGTTGTTGACGAAGCCGCAGTGCGGCGGATGTCATACAGGTGGGGGCATGTTGTGGGATTTCAAGTGTTTGGCTGCAGCTTGCCTCAGGGCTCAAGCAACTCGATACGGGTAATCTCTTCCGGCAGCAGGCTGTAGCTGACCTCGCCCTGCCCGCTCATGCGCTGACGCAGGATGATCCGCCCGTCCTGGTCGATACCATGGAAACGCCCCTCGGCGCTGTTACCGCGCTCGGTGGTCGCGCGCATGCTGAGGTTTTCATAGCGGTTGGGGCTGCGCAGCAAGCCGTCGAGACTGAAGCGCACGCGCCGATCCAGAGGCCGGCTGACTCGCTCCGGAACAACCGCCGCTACTGCAGCCGGTTTGGCTTCGGCAACAGGTGGTGCAACTGCGCTAGGCAATGCTGGAAAACTATCGGCAGCGACCTGCCAGCCACGTTTGTCCTGCTTCTGCAGCAGGATCGGCAACTGCTGCAGTTCACCGTTTATCTGCGCCTGGACGTTCAGATCAACCCTCTGCAGAGGGAAGTTCAAGTTGCCAATTGGCAGCAACTCAACCCGGCGAGTGGCAAAGCGGCGCTCCAAGTAGTCCTGAATCACGTGGCTGACGGTATCGACCGAGTCGAACTGGCGATCCACTTTATCGCCCTGGTAACGCAGGCCGTTGCGGAACAGCTCAAGCTTGCCGCTCAGGGTGGTCTTGAACTGCGGCGGCAGTACCAGGTGGAAATCACCGGCCAGCTTGTTCGGCGGCACCGGCTGCAGATCCAGATGCAGGGTATAGCCACGGCTCAAGCGCCGCGCTTCGGGTAACTCCTGCTCAGGCAGTAACCAGCTGATTTCCACTTCCGGCAGTATGCCTTCATCGGCCGGCAGCACATCGACCCGCACCGGCCCCTTGTCGACTTTAGGCAGGCGGATCACCAGCTCGCTCTGGGCGAAGAAATCCTGACCCTCACGCAAGCTCAATACGCCATCGAGCAACTCGGCCTGTTGCGGCGCGAATGGCCGGCCATTCAACTCGCCGCGCAGATCGATAGCCAGCTCGGCCGGTGCCTGCACCTCGGGCTTGAGCCACTTGAGGCTGAGGATGGCCTCCAGACGCTGCGCATCATGGTTGGCCAACAACGTCAGGCCGACCACCAGCGGAATAATCCCCAAACAGGCCAATATCACGGCCGGCCGCGCCGAACGCCAGTGACGCAACACATACAGCAAGGTGAACGGCGGGATGAAACTGGCCCAGCCCCACAGAAGGCCGGTAGCAAAGGCGCGCATCACCAGCCAGACCAACCCGGCGAGTATCAGCAGCAAGCCACCCAGAATCAGCAGCGCATCCATTCAGTATTCCTTAGCGATGGTTAAACGAGTGGTTATCCGCCGGGCCGGCATACCTCAAGGCTCATCGACCTTGAAGTGCGCCCGCGCCGTGGCAATCGGCTCGGTCTGGTTGGTTTGCCAGGCGGTGATGGCCACGTTGGCGACCCGGCGACCCTGTCGCCACACCTGGCATTGCACGAAGGTGTCACGATAATGGCCTGCGCGAAGGTAATCTATCGAGAAGTCGATGATTTTCGGCAAATGTGGAATGCCCATAAACATCAGCAGGTGAAGCATCGCCGAGTGTTCCATAAAGCCGGCGATCACCCCGCCATGCAGCGCAGGCAAGGTCGGATTACCGATATTGTCCTGGTTGGCCGGCAGGCGAAACACCATGTCATCGCCAAGACGCAGACACTCGATACCAAGCAATTTGGCATAGGGAATCAGGCTGATCAGTGGGTCGTAGTTATTCTGCTCGTGGGCTTCGCGCACCAGCTGGTTGAGGTTTAGCGTGCTCATTGGCTGCCTCCCTGAACACTGCTGGTAACCGGTTTGCCGCTCTGCACATGTTTACCCATGCGCATAAACGCGCCGACCACATGGGCAATCGGTTCGTCGGGGTTGTCCTGGTAGGCATAACCACGGGTGAAGATGATGTTCTCGGTCACCCGGTAGCATTCAGCGAAACCAAATACATCCTTGTTCGGCTCGGCCGGGCGCATGTAATCGATGCGCAGGTCGAGGGTCGGGCAGATTTCGAACTCAGGCAACACACACACGGTGGAAATGCCGCAGGTGGTGTCCATCAACGTGGTGATCGCGCCGCCATGGATCACCCCGGTTTCCGGGTTGCCGACAATCTGCGGGCTGTAGGGCAACCGCAGGGTCAGGCCCTCAGCGGTGGCATCCTGCACCTGCAGGCCCAACACCTGGCAATGGCGCAGTACCGAGAGAAAGCGCTGGGCGCGCTCTAGAACAGGGTTGGTGCTCATCATGAAGCCTCGAGATACCTACGTAAAACCGCGCATGATAACGCCGAGCACTGTGAACGGCACACTTGGATACGCTTCACATGACCTGAACTTATTGGCGCTTGGCTCTCTCGAAAATATGTAATGTCATTTTCCCAAGGAGAACACCATGCAGAAAACAGTCGCTTATGCCTTCATGCTAGCCGCCACACTGGGTCTTGCCGCGTGCGATAAGCCTTCCGAAGATACGCGCGAAGACGCCCGCGAGGCTCAATCGGAAGCACAGGAATCGATGAACGACGCGACCGAGCAAAGTAATGAAGCGGCCAAGCTGGAAGCTGAAGCCGCCCGGGAACGCGCTGAAGAAAACCGGGAGGAAGCCGAGGAAGCAAACGAGCCGGTGCCAACGGCCCCGATCACTCCGGCGCCGACCAATCAAACCAATCAGTAACCGCTACTGATTCACCTTGCCCGCGGTCTACCCGCGGGCTTTGTTTTTCTGCAGCCGGGAACTTCGTTTCACTTGATAACTCCAAGTAGCACGGATGAGGCCACATGCCATCATCCGCATCACACATGGAGACGTAACCGTGCAAAAACCTTTCACCTATGCCCTGCTTCTTGCCGCCATGCTTGGCCTGGCAGCCTGCGAAAAAACCCCGGAAGACAAATTGGAGTCAGCCAAGGAATCCGCTGCTGAAGCCATTGAATCCATGGGTGATGCCGCTGAAGATACCGGCGAAGCCATCGAGCAGAAAGCCGATGAAGTGATGGGCACCGAGCCAACCGCTGGCGAGAAAATCGAAGATGCTGCCAATGATGCAGCTGATGCCATTGACGATGCTGGCGATGAAGTCAAAGACGCTGTCGACGGCCAGTAAGCCTTCCAGCTGAAACAAACAAGCCCGCTTAATGTGGGCTTGTTTGTTTATGGCGCAATCAAAGCGCCGGCGTAAGCATCAGCAGCAGGCTACACAGCAGCCCGACCACCCAGACCACACTGCGCTGCCAGTGCAGGTCAGCCCAGTAGAAAAACAGATACAGCACCCGCGCCACAACGAAGGTCACCGCCAATACATCCACCAGAATGCCGTGGTTATTGGTCACGTGCGCCATCAGCACGCCTACGGCAAACAGCGGAAACGCTTCAAAACTGTTCAGGTGCGCGGCCAGTGCACGCGCGCCAAAGCCGGTCAGACGCGCTTGCTGGGCACGTGGATGGTGATTGTCGTAATGACCGTCACCCTCCTTCGCCATGGCCTTGGCCACTGGGGCCTTGGCGATAAAGATCAGTAATGCGCTGATAAAGATGCACCAGAATGGAATGCTCATTCGCTTTTCTCCTTGGGCGATTCGAACGCCGGGGTCTGGGTGTAGACCATTACTTCCAGTACATCGGAATGAAACTCGCGGCGGTACAACACCAATACCACACCTGCGCTGACCAGCATGAAAAACCATGGGTTGATAAACCAGGACAGGGTTGCCATGCCGAAGTAATAGGCGCGCAAACCTTGGTTGAACTGGTTGGCGGCCATCGAGATCACCCGCGCGGTGCGTTCGGCAAAGGCTTTGCGTTCCTGCTCCGTGACATGCCGCTCACCCACCATCGGCGCAGAACCCACCAGTACGGCGGCGAAGTTGTACTGGCGCATGCACCAGCTGAAGGTAAAGAAGGCGTAGACGAACACCACCCCCAGGCACAGCAGTTTGACCTCGGACAGCTCGCGGCTGGCGGCCTGGACAAAGGGCAGATCGGCGAGCAGCGATACTGCGCGATCAGAGGCGCCGAGCACGGTCAGAATACCGGCGAGAATGATCAGCGTACTGGAAGCAAAGAACGAGGCGTTGCGCTCCAGGTTGCCGATCACGTTGGCATCGGCGATGCGGTTATCGCGTAGCAGCATGCGGCGCATCCAGTCTTCGCGGTACAGGTGCAGCACGCTGGCCAGGCATGGCGTGGTGCGGCCCTTGGCCTGGGCATAACGGGTGTAACCGGCCCAGCAGACGACAAACCAGAGAACGGCAAGCAGGTGCGGTAGGTAGTAGTCACTGATTGGCATGCAAACTCCTTGTTAACCTGCGCCGATTATAGACAGGCCTGGCTTTCAGCTGGCCAACAAAAAGGCCGCTCAGTGAGCGGCCTGGGGTAAACAACAGAGGCTAAACAGCAGAACTTAGGCTGCGGCGGTTTTCGGCGCGCCCAACATGCGGTCCACTGCAACAGCGAGGGCCAAGGTCAGCAGCACCGGCAACAGCCAGCCGAGGCTCTGGTCCGCCAGCGGCAGTTGGCTGAAGAAGCTCGGGATCAGCGCCTTGCCGCCGGCTGCGGCAATACCGTCAACCAGGCCAAACACCAGGGTGACCGCCATCACCGGGCGGAACACCCGCGCCGGCGAACACCACAGGTCATCCAACAGGCTCAGCGCCACCAGCACGATGGCCAGCGGGTACAAACCGACCAGTACCGGAATCGAAAAGCTGATCAACTGCGTCAGCCCCTGGTTGGCCACCAGCAGGCTGAACACGCCAAACGCGATCACCACCGTACGGTAGGAAACCGGCAACAGGCCGCTGAAGAACTCACCACAAGCCGTCAGCAAACCCACCGCGGTGGTCAGGCACGCCAGGGTAATAACCACGGCCAGCAGCAAGCTGCCAGCGGTACCGAAGGTGTGCTGCACATAGGCGGTGAGAATCTGCACGCCATTCTGCGCTTCACCGGCAATGCCCTGACTGGTCGCACCGAGGTAGAACAGCGCCAGGTACACCAGCGACAGGCCCACTGCAGCGATCAGGCCGGCAATCACCGAGTAGCGGGTAATCAGCTTGCTGTCGGTCACGCCATGATCGCGAATCGCGGTGGCGATCACGATGCCGAATACCAGCGCGCCGAGGGTATCCATGGTCAGGTAACCCTGCAGGAAACCCTGCACAAAGGGCGTGCTCTGGTAATCAGGCGATACCTGGCCGATCTCCCCCGCCGGGATCAGCAGCGCGGCGCCGCCCAATACCAGCAACGCCGCCAGCAGCACCGGGGTGATGTACTTGCCGATGCGATCAACTAGTTGCCCAGGATTAAGGGACAGGAACAGCACCGCCGCAAAGTAGGCCAAGGTATAAAGCAGCAGCGCAGTGCTGCTATTACCGCTGAACGGCGCGACGCCCATTTCGAACGACACCACCGCAGTGCGCGGCGTAGCGAACAGCGGGCCGATGGCCAGGTAAACCGCGACCGCAAACATTACGCCCGCACGCTTGCCCAGCGGCGCGGTGAGTAGCGCCATACCGCCACCTACGCGCGCCAGGGCGACGATGGTCAACAGCGGTAAGCCAACGCCAGTGAGCAGAAAGCCCAGCGCCGCCAGGCCGATGTTCTCACCCGCAGCCATACCGGCGCTGGGCGGAAAGATGATGTTGCCAGCGCCCAGGAACAGCGCAAAAGTCATAAAGCCGAGGGCCAGGAGATCCGAGCCTTTCAAACGAGTCATAGAAGGGAATACCACAGGCAGAAGGTTAAAAGTTCCGAGGGTTTCCCGATGGATCGGGGGAAACGTCACCCAGCCGGTTAAGCGGGGCCACTGCAGCACCCTGAGCCGCTTGTGGCGGAGCAGGCGCTAATAGTTGCAAGCCTAACGAAATTGGCACGCCAGCGGCACTGGCACAGGTCAGGCTGTCGGACTGGTGAAAAAAGCTGTCGCATCGACAACAGTTCATCCCTGGCCGCAATAAAAAAGGCCACCCGAAGGTGGCCTTTTCTCAGGTCAAAAAGCCTTAGGCTTTTTTCACTTCCCAACCGGTCAGCTCGGCCAGGGCCTTGCCGATGTCAGCCAGGGAACGCACGGTTTTCACACCGGCGTCTTGCAGGGCTGCGAACTTCTCGTCTGCAGTACCCTTGCCGCCGGAGATGATTGCGCCGGCGTGGCCCATACGCTTGCCCGCCGGAGCGGTCACACCAGCGATGTAGGACACCACTGGCTTGGTTACGTTGGCCTTGATGTAGGCAGCAGCTTCTTCTTCAGCCGAACCGCCGATCTCACCGATCATCACGATCGCTTCAGTCTTCGGGTCTTCCTGGAACAGCTTCAGGATGTCGATGAAGTTGGAGCCTGGGATCGGGTCACCGCCGATGCCAACGCAGGTGGACTGACCGAAACCGGCGTCAGTGGTCTGCTTAACAGCTTCGTAAGTCAGGGTGCCGGAACGCGACACGATGCCTACTTTGCCTGGCAAATGGATGTGGCCCGGCATGATGCCGATTTTGCACTCGCCCGGAGTGATCACGCCTGGGCAGTTCGGGCCGATCAGGACCACGCCCAGCTCGTCACACTTGACCTTGGCTTCGAGCATGTCGATGGTCGCGATGCCTTCGGTGATGCAGACGATCAGCTTGATGCCGCCCATGGCCGCTTCAAGGATCGAGTCCTTGCAGAACGGAGCCGGAACGTAGATCACGCTGGCGGTGGCGCCAGTCTGCTCAACTGCTTCACGCACGGTGTTGAACACCGGCAGATTCAGGTGAGTGGTGCCGCCTTTGCCCGGAGTCACGCCGCCAACCATCTTGGTGCCGTAGGCGATGGCTTGTTCGGAGTGGAAAGTACCCTGCGAGCCGGTGAAGCCCTGGCAGATAACTTTGGTGTCTTTATTGATCAGGACGCTCATTACTTGCCCTCCGCAGCTTTGACGACTTGCTGAGCAGCGTCGGTCAGGCTGGTTGCCGCGATGATGTTCAGGCCGCTTTCTGCCAGGACTTTAGCGCCCAGCTCAGCGTTGTTGCCTTCCAGACGAACGACAACCGGGATTTTCACGCCGACTTCTTTCACTGCACCGATGATGCCTTCGGCAATCATGTCGCAACGAACGATACCGCCGAAGATGTTCACCAGTACGGCAGCAACGTTGCTGTCGGACAGGATGATCTTGAAGGCTTCGGTCACGCGCTCTTTGGTTGCGCCGCCACCTACGTCGAGGAAGTTGGCTGGCTTGCCGCCGTGCAGGTTGACGATGTCCATGGTGCCCATGGCCAGGCCAGCACCGTTGACCATGCAACCGATGTTGCCTTCCAGCGCTACGTAGTTCAGTTCGAACTTGGCAGCGTGGGCTTCACGCGGATCGTCCTGGGATGGATCGTGCATGGCGCGCAGCTTAGGCTGACGGTACATGGCGTTGCTGTCGATGTTGATCTTGGCGTCGAGGCAATGCAGGTTGCCGTCAGCCTTGATCACCAGCGGGTTCACTTCCAGCAGAGCCAGGTCATAGTCCTGGAACAGCTTGGCCAGGCCAACGAAGATCTGAGTGAACTGCTTGATCTGATCACCTTCCAGGCCCAGCTGGAATGCCAGCTCGCGGCCTTGGAACGGCTGAGCGCCGACCAGCGGGTCGATGGTCGCCTTGAGGATCTTCTCAGGGGTGTCGTGCGCAACTTTCTCGATGTCCACGCCACCTTCGGTGGAAGCCATGAACACGATGCGACGGCTGGAACGGTCAACGACCGCGCCTAGGTAGAGTTCCTTGGCGATGTCGGTGCAGGACTCGACCAGGATCTTGGTCACTGGCTGACCGTTGGCATCTGTCTGGTAAGTCACCAGACGCTTGCCCAGCCAGTTGGCGGCGAAGGCTTTGGCGTCTTCTTTGTTCTTCACCAGCTTCACGCCGCCCGCTTTACCGCGGCCACCAGCGTGGACTTGAGCCTTGACGACCCACTCGGTGCCACCGATTTTTTCGCAGGCTGCTGCGGCTTCTTCCGGGGTGTCTACCGCGAAGCCCTTGGATACGGGCAGGCCGTATTCAGCGAACAGCTGCTTACCCTGATACTCGTGGAGATTCATGCTTGTCTACCGTCTTCGTTTAGGTATTGCGCATACGGTGCTGCACTTGTGATGCCGCACCACCTGTGACTGCTTCTGGAGCAATCCGGCTGACGTTCCGCGCAAAACCTGAGCTGTACGCGGGCAGTCGGCCGTGGTTCTTCCTGTTGAGCTGCACCTTCACCGGTACACAACGCCGGTGAAGGCATCCGCTCAAACAAACAACGACTTAACGCTTGCTGTTAACGCTTTTTACGGTTGGCGATGTGGATGGCATGGCCATTCACTGCCAGAGCAGCTTCGTGCAGCGCTTCGGACAGCGTCGGGTGGGAGAACACCATCATCCCCAGATCCTCGGCGCTGGTGCCGAATTCCATACCGATTGCACCCTGCTGAACCAGTTCGGCAGCGCTTGGGCCGATCACGTGAACACCCAGTACGCGGTCGGTCGCGGCATCCGCAATCACCTTGACGAAGCCGCCAGTGTCGTTGGCCGCCATGGCGCGACCGCTGGCTGCGAACGGGAAGGTGCCGACGTTAACGGCAACGCCTTCGGTCTTCAGCTGCTGCTCGGTTTTACCAACCCATGCGATTTCCGGGTGGGTGTAGATAACCGATGGGATCAGGTCGTAGTTCATCTGGGCTTTGTGGCCGGCGATGCGCTCGGCAACCATGATGCCCTCTTCCGAGGCTTTGTGAGCCAGCATCGCGCCACGCACCACGTCACCAATGGCGTAAACGCCCGGTACGCTGGTGGCACACTGGTCGTCAACGAAGATGAAACCACGCTCGTCCATGTCGACGCCGCTATCGGCCGCCAGCAGGTCGGTGGTCACCGGACGACGGCCGACTGCAACGATCAGCTTGTCGAACACGATCTTCTGCTCGCCTTCGGCGTCGGTGAAGTTGACGGTAACCTGCTTCTTCTTCACTTCCGAACCGGTAACGCGAGCGCCCAGACGAATGTTCAGGCCCTGCTTGGTCAGGGTTTTCAGCGCTTCTTTGGCGACCTGCTCATCGGCAGCCGGGAGGAACTTGTCCAGAGCTTCCAGCACGGTGACTTCAGCACCCAGACGAGCCCAGACCGAACCCAGTTCCAGACCGATTACGCCAGCGCCGATCACGCCGAGCTTCTTCGGTACGCTCTGGAATTCCAGGGCGCCGGTGGAGTCAACGATCACGTCCTGATCAACCGGAGCCGGCGGAATGTCGATCGGCTTGGAGCCGGAGGCCAGAATCACGTTCTCGGCTTCGACGATCTGCGTCTTGCCGTCGGAACCGGTGACTTCAACCTGCTTGTTCGCCAGCAGCTTGCCGTGACCTTCGAGCAGCGTCACGCCATTCGACTTGAACAGGCCGGCGACGCCGCCGGTGAGGTTTTTCACGATGTTGGCCTTACGGCCGATCATCGCCGGGATGTCGATGGTGACGCTTTTGGCTTCGATACCGTGAATGGCAAAGCCTTCGTGCGCTTCGTGGTATTTCCAGGAGCTGTCCAGCAGCGCCTTGGACGGAATGCAGCCGACGTTCAGGCAAGTACCACCGAGCGCAACCTTGCCCTCTTTATCCTGGTACTTCTCGATGCATGCAGTCTTCAAGCCGAGCTGAGCTGCTTTGATGGCGGCTACATAGCCACCAGGGCCGGCACCGATGACTACCACGTCGAATTTCTGGGTCATAACGTATTCCTTCTCGAATAAACCGGACGGCCCTGGTTACAGAGCCGCCGTGGGAGAAACTGGCTTTTAGATATCCAGCAGCAGACGCGCCGGGTCTTCCAGCAAGTTCTTGATGGTCACCAGGAAGGTCACGGCTTCCTTACCATCAATCAGGCGGTGATCGTAGGACAACGCCAGGTACATCATTGGGCGGATAACCACCTGACCATTTACGGCCATCGGACGCTGGATGATGTTGTGCATCCCCAGAATCGCGGCTTGCGGCGGGTTGACGATCGGCGTCGACATCATCGAACCGAAAGTACCACCGTTAGTGATGGTGAAAGTGCCGCCGGTCATTTCTTCGATCGACAGCTTGCCGTCTTTGGCTTTCTTGCCAAAGGTGGCGATGCCGTTCTCGATTTCAGCCAGGCTCATCAGCTCGGCGTTACGCAGCACGGGAACTACCAGGCCACGATCGCTGGATACGGCAACACCGACGTCGGCGTAGCCGTGGTAAACGATGTCGGTACCGTCGATCGAGGCGTTGACTGCCGGGAAGCGCTTCAGCGCTTCGGTAGCGGCCTTGACGAAGAACGACATAAAGCCCAGACGCACGCCGTTGTGGCTCTTCTCGAACAGGTCTTTGTACTTCGAGCGCAGCGCCATAACTTCAGTCATGTCGACTTCGTTGAAGGTGGTCAGCATGGCCATGGAGGACTGAGCCTCGACCAGACGCTCGGCGATCTTGGCGCGCAGACGGGTCATCGGCACACGCTTCTCGGTACGGTCGCCGGTGGCGAATACCGGTGCGGCAGCAGCAGGCGCAGCAGGCTTGGCGACAGGTGCAGCAGCCGGCGCGTTCTTCTTCGCTTCAACGGCAGCAACCACGTCTTCCTTGGTTACACGACCACCTTTGCCGGTGCCAGCAATGCTGTTCGGGTCGATACCGTTTTCTTCGGCGATCTTGCGTGCAGCTGGGGAAAGGATCTGATCGTCGCCTGCGGCAACGGCCGGCGCAGCGGCGGCAGCGGCAGGTGCAGCAGCCTGAGCGGCAACGGCTGGTGCAGGAGCAGCAGCGCCGCCCTCGCCCAGGGTGCCCAGCAGTTCGTTGCTGAGAACGGTGTCGCCTTCATTCTTGATGATTTGCGCGAGGACGCCATCGGCCTCGGCCAGCACTTCGATCACTACTTTGTCGGTTTCGATGTCGACGATCAGTTCGTCGCGCTTGACCGCATCGCCCGGCTTCTTGTGCCAAGTGGCCACGGTGCCGTCGGCAACCGATTCCGGGAAAGTAGGGGCTTTGATCTCGATAGCCATTGTGTGTGGTTCCTTAAATTCGGTTTCTTCTAGCAGGCGGCCCAGTTGGCCGCCTGTTGCGCGAAGGCGTTAAACAGTAAAGGCGTCTTGCAGGAGTTTTTCCTGCTGTTCGGCGTGCATCGATGCATAACCACAGGCAGGTGCGGCAGACGCATCACGACCGGCGTACTCGAGGAACAGCGCTTTCTTGTGCGCTGTCGCCACGCGACGCATGTGATGCTGACTGCAGTACCAGGCGCCCTGGTTCATCGGCTCTTCCTGACACCAGACGATGTGCTTGAGGTTCTTGTACGGGGCAAGTGCCTCGGCCAGATCATCTTCCGGGAACGGATAGAGCTGCTCGATACGCACAATGGCGATGTCTTCGCGGCCTTCGTTGCGGCGTTTCTCCAGCAAGTCGTAGTAAACCTTGCCGCTGCACAGAATCAGACGCTCGACTTTCTTCGGATCGATTGCATCGATCTCCGGAATCACGGTCTGGAACGAGCCTTCGGCCAGATCTTCCAGGGTCGAGATGGCCAATTTGTGGCGCAGCAGCGACTTCGGCGTCAATACGACCAATGGCTTGCGTAGCGGGCGAATCACCTGACGACGCAGCAAGTGGTAGATCTGCGCTGGGGTAGTAGGTACGGCAACCTGCATGTTGTGCTCGGCGCACAGCTGCAGATAACGCTCCAGACGCGCCGAGCTGTGCTCAGGCCCCTGCCCTTCATAACCGTGCGGCAGCAGCATGGTCAGACCGCACAGACGGCCCCACTTGTGCTCGCCACTGGAAATGAACTGGTCGAATACCACCTGGGCACCGTTGGCGAAGTCGCCGAACTGCGCTTCCCAGATCACCAGCGACTGCGGCTGGGTGGTGGCATAGCCGTATTCGAAGGCCAGTACGGCTTCTTCCGAAAGGAAGGAGTCGTACAGGTCGAAACGCGGCTGCCCCTGGTAGAGGTTCTGCAGCGGCAGGTGGGTGCCGGCGTCCTTCTGGTTGTGCAACACCGCGTGACGGTGCGAGAAGGTGCCACGGCCGATGTCCTGGCCGGTCATGCGGATTGGGTGGCCTTCGAACAACAGGGTGGCGTAGGCCATGGTTTCGGCGTAGCCCCAGTTGATCGGCAAGGCGCCTGCGCTCATCTTCTGGCGGTCTTCGAGAATTTTCGCGACCTGGCGCTGAACCACAAAGCCCTCTGGAATTTCCAGCAGCTTGTTGGACAGTTCCTGCAGGGTTTTCAGCTCGAAACGCGTGTCGTGACGCGCGGTCCAGGCGTGGCCCAGGTATGGACGCCAATCAACGAAGAGTTCCTTGTTTGGCTCTTTAACCAAGCTCTTGACCACATGCTGACCGTTATCCAGCGCAGTGCGGTACTCGTCGATCTTGGCTTGCACGTCATCAGTAGATTGACGCGCCGCAGCGGTCAGCACGTCGGCATACAGCTCACGGGTGGTGCGCTGCTTGCTGATCTGCTGATACATGATCGGCTGAGTGCCGTTCGGCTCGTCGGCCTCGTTGTGGCCGCGGCGGCGGTAGCAGACCAGGTCGATAACCACGTCACGCTTGTACTGCATGCGGTAATCGACAGCCAGCTGGGTCACAAACAGCACCGCTTCCGGGTCATCACCGTTAACGTGCAGGATCGGCGCCTGGATCATCTTGGCAACGTCCGTGCAGTACTCGGTGGAACGCGAGTCCAGCGGGTTGCTGATGGTGAAGCCGACCTGGTTGTTGATCACGATATGGATGGTGCCGCCCGTCTTGAAGCCACGGGTCTGCGACATCTGGAAGGTTTCCATGACCACACCCTGACCGGCGAATGCCGCGTCACCGTGCAGGGAAACCGGCAGTACTTTCTCGCCAATGGCGTCATTACGACGGTCCTGACGGGCGCGTACCGAGCCCTCGACCACCGGCGAAACGATCTCCAGGTGGGACGGGTTGAACGCCATCGCCAGGTGCACTTCGCCACCAGCGGTCATCACGTTGGAGGAGAAACCCTGGTGGTATTTCACGTCACCGGAAGACAGGCCTTCAGTTTTCTTGCCTTCGAACTCGTCGAACAGGTCGCGCGGATTCTTGCCGAAGGTGTTGACCAGCACGTTGAGGCGACCACGGTGGGCCATGCCGATGACGATTTCTTTGGTGCCGTAGGAGCCGGAACGCTGGATCAGCTCATCGAGCAGCGGAATCAGGCTCTCGCCGCCTTCCAGACCGAAACGCTTGGTGCCTGGGTACTTGGTACCGAGGTACTTCTCCAGACCTTCAGCTGCAGTCAGACGCTCGAGCAGGTGGCTCTGCACGTCAACCGAGAATTGTGGACGACCACGTACGCTTTCCAGACGCTGCTGGAACCAGCTGCGCTGCTCGGAATCGACAATATGGGTGAACTCGGCGCCAATGGTGCGGCAATATGTCTGCTGCAACGTATCGCGAATTTCGCGCAGAGTAGCCTCTTCCTTGCCAATGAACAGCCCACCGGTACGGAAGGTGGTGTCCAGGTCGGCATCGGTCAGACCATAGTGATTGATTGCCAGATCAGCCGGCGCAGGACGTTTCCAGAGGCCAAGCGGATCGAGCTGGGCAGCCTGATGGCCGCGCATGCGATAAGCCTGAATCAGGCGCAGCACTTCGACTTGCTTTTTCTCGTGCTCACTGCTGACGCTACCAGCGGACACCGGTTGGGCGCGGCGCTGATTTTTAGCGAGCAGGACGAAATGATCGCGAATCGTAGAGTGCGATACGTCTGTGGCGGCGCTGCCGTCAGTCGGCAACTTCTGGAAGTAAGTGCGCCACTCTTCTGGCACAGCGTTGGGATCGTGCAGGTAAAGCTCATAGAGCTCTTCCACATAGGCAGCGTTACCACCGGATAGGTGGGCACTGTCCCACATGCGCTGCATCACGCTTTCTTGCATGCTTGGTCACCCTCGGTAAGGGGACACCACCGGCGAAGAAACCGCATGGCCGTCAGTCCTGAAGCAGCGACTGGTAAGCCACTACGGATCCCGCAGATAGTCCGGGCACCAGCCCGGATGCCCCTGCTGGTCGTCATATTTTTCAAATTAAGAACCACCGCTTTGTGAGCAGCAGCCCTGGCTAAAACTACGGCGCTGGGTTGAAAGCAGCGCCGCAGGTGTTACAGGTCTAGCAAACAACCGTGAATCAGGTACCGCTCTGCAGCAACATGTTGCGTACGTGGCCGATTGCCTTGGTAGGGTTGAGACCCTTAGGGCAAACGTTCACGCAGTTCATGATGCCGCGGCAACGGAACACGCTGAACGGATCATCCAGCGACGCCAGACGCTGTTCGGTCTGAGTATCACGGCTGTCCGCCAGGAAACGATAAGCCTGCAGCAGCGCAGCTGGGCCGAGGAACTTGTCTGGGTTCCACCAGAACGACGGGCAGCTGGTGGAGCAGCAAGCGCACAGGATGCACTCGTACAGACCGTCCAGCTTCTCACGCTCTTCCGGCGACTGCAGACGCTCGATGGCCGGAGCCGGCGTATCGTTCTGCAAATATGGCTGCACCTTCTCGTACTGCTTGTAGAAGATGCTCATATCAACAGCCAGGTCACGGATGACCGGCAGGCCAGGCAGCGGGCGAATCACCAGCTTGCCGCCTTTGAGGCCGGCAGCCGAGATAGGCGTGATGCAGGCCAGGCCATTCTTGCCGTTGATGTTCATGCCGTCGGAACCGCACACGCCTTCACGGCAGGAGCGACGATAGGAGAAACCCTCGTCCTGTTCCTTGATCAGCGCCAGCACGTCAAGAACCATGATGTCCTTGCCGCCGGTGTCGACCTGGAAATCCTGCATAAACGGAGCAGCATCTTTTTCCGGGTTGTAACGATAAACGCTTACTTGCAACAGATTGGCTTGCGACATATCAGGCACCCTTAATAAGTCCGGACCTTGGGTTCAAACGCTGGAACTGTCTTCGGCGAGAAGTTGACCGAACGCTTGCTCACGCGCTTTTCACCTGGGATATACAGGGAGTGGCACAGCCAGTTTTCGTCGTCACGTTCTTCGAAGTCTTCACGAGCGTGAGCACCACGGGATTCTTTACGAACCTCGGCAGCGATCGCGGTGGCTTCAGCCACTTCGAGAAGGTTTTGCAGTTCCAATGCTTCGATACGCGCAGTGTTGAATGCCTGGCTCTTGTCCGCGATCTTGACAGTCGCGATCCGCTCACGCAGGTCGGCCAGTTGGGCGATGCCCTTCTGCATGTACTCACCGGTGCGGAACACACCGAAGTAATTCTGCATGCAGTTTTGCAGCTCTTTACGCAGCGGCGCGACATCTTCGCCGGTGGTGCGTTCGTTGACACCCGCCAGACGCTTGAGCGACAGCTCGATGTCGGTTTCGCTGGCACCACGGACTTCCACGCCTTCTTTCAGCGCTTTTTCCAGGTGAATACCGGCGGCACGACCGAACACCACCAGGTCGAGCAACGAGTTGCCGCCCAGACGGTTGGCACCGTGTACCGATACGCAGGCCACTTCGCCTACAGCGAACAGGCCTTCGATGATCTTGTCGTTGCCGTTGGCATCCTGAGTGATGGCCTGACCATGAATGTTGGTCGGCACGCCGCCCATCATGTAGTGGCAGGTCGGAATCACTGGAACCGGAGCAACCACCGGGTCAACGTGGGCGAAGGTCTTCGACAGCTCGCAGATGCCTGGCAGACGACTGTGCAGCACGTCTTCGCCGAGGTGATCGAGCTTGAGCAGTACGTGGTCCTTGTCCGGGCCACAGCCGTTGCCGGCGAGTACTTCTTTAACCATCGAGCGCGCTACTACGTCACGACCGGCCAAGTCTTTGGCGTTCGGCGCATAACGCTCCATGAAACGCTCGCCATGGGCGTTGATCAGGTAACCACCTTCACCACGGCAACCTTCAGTAACCAGTACACCAGCGCCGGCGATACCGGTCGGGTGAAACTGCCACATCTCGATGTCCTGCACCGGCACGCCAGCACGCAGGGCCATGCCCACGCCGTCACCGGTGTTGATCAGGGCGTTGGTGGTGGAAGCGTAGATACGACCCGCACCGCCAGTGGCCAGAACCACGGCCTTGGAGCGGATATATACGGTTTCGCCGGTTTCGATGCAGATGGCGATGGTGCCAACTACGGCGCCGTCCTGGTTCTTCACCAGATCGACCGCGTACCACTCGTTAAGGAACGAGGTGCCAGCCTTGAGGTTGGCCTGGTACAGAGTGTGCAGCAGGGCGTGACCGGTACGGTCAGCCGCAGCGCAGGTACGCGCAGCCTGAGTCGGGTTGTTCGGGCCTTTGGACTGACCACCGAACGGACGCTGATAGATGCGACCCTGCTCAGTACGGGAGAACGGCAGACCCATGTGTTCCAGTTCAAATACGGCTTCCGGACCCACGGAACACATGTATTCGATAGCGTCCTGGTCACCGATATAGTCGGAGCCCTTGACGGTGTCGTACATGTGCCAGCGCCAATCGTCGTTCGGATCGGCCGAAGCGATGGCGCAGGTGATGCCACCCTGAGCGGAAACAGTGTGCGAGCGGGTCGGGAAGACCTTGGTCACTACTGCGGTTTTATGACCACCCTGAGCCAACTGCAGTGCAGCGCGCATACCCGCGCCGCCGCCACCAACAATGATGGCGTCATAAGAAAGAGTGCGAATGCTTGTCATGGATCAGTTACCCCAAAAAATCTGCACGCCCCAGACGAAGAACGCGAACATGGCAACGCCACACGCAGCCTGGAACAGAAAACGCACGGCAGTCGCCCACTTACCCAGCGCCATTGGCGTCAGGTAATCGGTGGAAATTGTCCACATGCCAACCCAGGCGTGAACGCTGAGCGCCACCAGGGTCAACAGGCTGAAGATACGCATTGCGTTATTGGAGAACAGTGCCTGCCATTCGGCATAACCCAGACCCGGGTTACACAAGATAAAGCCAAGCAGAAACAGCACATAAGCCGCGAGGACGACAGCAGATACACGCTGCGCCATCCAGTCATAAAGACCCGAACGCGAGAAATTCGTGACGTTGGTTACCATATCCACACCCCCAGCAGCACGATCACGATCGTCGACACGACGAGAACGATTTTCGAACCCAGCTTGCCGCCTTCCAGCGTCTCACCGATGCCCATGTCCATGATCAAGTGGCGTACACCGGCCACCAGGTGGTACAGCAGAGCGGACAACAGACCCCAAATCACAAACTTGGCCAGCGGGCTGGTCAAGCATTCCTGCACCTGGGCAAAGCCCTCTGCGGACGACAGCGACTTGTCGAGGCCATACAGCAGAATGGCGATACCGACAAAGAGGATGACACCGGAGATACGGTGAAGAATGGACGTGTAAGCAGTGATTGGGAGTTTGATAGTCCTAAGGTCTAGGTTTACAGGTCTTTGGCTATTCACGGCTTTTTTATCACACTGAGAGCCCCTAACTATCAGGGCAAAGTTGTCGGGAAGTGCACTGGTCAGGTACCCATCACCCAAGGAGTGACAACTACCAAAAGACAGGCTAAAGCCCTTGGTAGCTGGGCGCAGAGTATAGACAGTTAGGTTACTAATGACAACGCAAAGGCCCCTACCTAAAAGCGCATTGCACACCTCTAATAAATGGCGTAAAGAGCCGCTTTAAAAGCCCGAAAACAACCCGCAAACCCTTCTGCCGCCTGGGTTTTCGCAAATTGACATTCGAATTTATCTCACTATAGTGGTGCGGGCCCTGCGTGGGGGGCAGTCAGATGATTTCAAGCATAACTAGGAGGCCAAACATGGCTGACAAAAAAGCGCAGTTGATCATCGAGGGCGCAGCCCCCGTCGAGCTGCCCATTTTAACCGGCACCGTTGGTCCCGATGTAATTGACGTGCGGGGCTTAACCGCCACGGGCCGTTTCACATTTGATCCTGGCTTTATGTCCACCGCCTCGTGCGAGTCGAAGATCACCTATATCGACGGTGACCAGGGCATCCTGCTGCATCGCGGCTACCCCATCGAACAGCTGGCAGAGCAATCCGATTACCTGGAAACCTGCTACCTCCTGCTCAACGGTGAACTGCCGAACGCAGAAGAGAAAGCCAAGTTCGTTAGCACCATCAAGAACCACACCATGGTTCACGAGCAACTGAAGACCTTCTTCAACGGCTTCCGCCGTGACGCTCACCCGATGGCCATCATGTGCGGTGTAGTCGGCGCCCTCTCTGCCTTCTACCACGACTCCCTGGACATCAATAACCCGCATCACCGCGAAGTGTCGGCCATGCGCCTGATCGCCAAGATGCCAACCATCGCCGCCATGACCTACAAGTACTCCATGGGTCAGCCGATGATGTATCCGCGCAACGACCTGAACTACGCGGAAAACTTCCTGCACATGATGTTCAACACCCCGTGCGAGATCAAACCGATCAGCCCGGTGCTGGCCAAGGCCATGGATAAGATCTTTATCCTGCACGCCGACCATGAGCAGAATGCCTCTACCTCTACCGTACGTCTGGCTGGCTCCTCGGGTGCCAACCCATTCGCCTGTATCGCAGCTGGTATCGCCGCCCTCTGGGGCCCAGCGCACGGCGGTGCCAACGAGGCCGTACTGAGCATGCTGGACGAGATTGGCGATGTTTCGAACATCGACAAGTTCATCGCCAAGGCCAAGGACAAGAACGATCCGTTCAAACTCATGGGCTTCGGTCATCGCGTTTACAAAAACCGCGACCCGCGCGCCACCGTGATGAAGCAGACCTGCGACGAAGTACTGAAAGAGCTGGGCATCACCAACGATCCACAGCTGCAGTTGGCTATGCGCCTGGAAGAGATCGCCCTGACCGACCCGTACTTCAAAGAGCGCAACCTGTACCCGAACGTCGACTTCTACTCGGGCATCATCCTCAAGGCTATCGGTATTCCAACCAGCATGTTCACCGTGATCTTCGCCCTGGCGCGGACCGTCGGCTGGATCTCGCACTGGAAAGAAATGCTCTCCAGCCCGTACAAGATTGGCCGTCCGCGCCAGCTGTACACCGGCTACCCGCAGCGCGACCTGAAGAAGTAATTCAGTTCTCGCCGCACAAAAAGGCTGCCCTCGGGCAGCCTTTTTTATTGCGTTGAATAAGCCAGCTTTACGGCTGTTCAGCCAACTGACGCAGCCCCTGCAAGGTATTGAACGGCGCATCCACGACAAAACTATTGGCCAACCAGGCCGGCACACTGCCGCCCGGTTCGGAATGCACCTGGTAGATCACCTCGATTTCGCCCTCGCGTGGCGTAAGGCTCCAGAAACCCTCAACCTTGCTCACCCGCACAAAGCCTTGCTGCAGCGGCAAATAGTCGGCAACCCCATGCAAAGTTCGAGTTACCCGACCATCGGCATCGCGCGTGGTAGTCACCTGCAGGATCGAATCACGCGGTTGCACCGGCCAGGGCGTATGGAAACGGCTGTAGGCCCAGCTTAGATCGCCCTCATGCTTGAGCAGCTTCTGTTCGCTGCAGGCATGAATCCAGGCGCAGGCCGCGCTGACATCATCCTGCAGGGCCAACAAGCGTGGCATATCGGCTCGTATACGAGTGACACCGCGAAACGCCTGAAAACTTGAGCCCGGAATCTGCTGCAAATAGACCTGAATACCCGCCTCATCCTTGACCAGACGCCATTGCCCCGCCTGCGCCACGCTCACCGCCAGCAACGCGGCAACCCCCAAGAGCAGCCCTGTAAACCGCACCATCATGCCTCCGGCAGCCGATAACCCTGGGTACAGTATCAGACTGCAACCGCCGTGCTCTGCTCCAGCCAGCCAATCAACTGCAGAGCCTCTGCGCTATTGCTGCCGCACACATACTCGGCGGCATGAAACGCCGAACACACCGCCGGCCGCTCAGGCTGGCCAAAAATCAGGCAGTAGTTATTCGAATCCAGCTGCACGCAGCGCACACCCGCCGGCTTGCCATCTGGCATACCCGGGATGGGGGAACTGATCGAAGGGGCAATGCAGCAGGCGCCGCAGCCGGCACGGCAATTCATCAGAGGGAAGCCTCAAACACAGCAGGGTACGAATATGGGCGCCGATCTTACTTGGCAAGCCCGAATTTAGCAGCCCAGATAGCGCAGATTCAGGCGAGCGGTAGGCGCAGGCGAAACTGCGTGCCCTGCCCCGGCGCGCTCCGCACCTGCAGTTCAGCCCCGAGAATATCCACGGCCAGCTGATGGGTGATATGCAAGCCAAGCCCGGTGCCGCCGCGCCCACGACGGGTCGTGAAGAACGGGTCGAAGATCTTCCCCAGCACCTCCTCGCTCATGCCGTCGCCGTTATCACTGACCTCAATCACGCATTCGCGGCGCATCTCGTCATGGTCAACCCGCACAGTCACCACGCCGTTCATGCCGGAGTCGAAGGCATGGATCAGCGCATTATCGATAAGGTTCTGCAGAATCTGCCCCAAAGGCCCTGGATAGCTGTCGAGCTGCAGGCTTTGCGGCAACTCCAGCTGCACCCGATGGTTTGACTGCTTGAGCTTGGGGGTAAACAGCAGCATGACCTCGCCTACCAGCTCGACCAGATCAAAGCTGCGTCGCTCGGTACTCGCGCGGTCGCTGGCCAGTTGCTTGAAGGCCCGGGTCAGCTGCGCCATGCGCGCCAGGCTATTGAGGATGATCGCCAGACCCTCATCATTGCGCTGCAGAAAGCGCTCCAACACGGAACGTTGCAGGCCTTCGCCGAAGCTTTTCTGCATGCTCTGATTGCCCTTATCCAGGGTTGAGGCCGCCATGCTGGCAGCGCCAATCGGCGTATTCAGCTCATGCGCCACACCGGCAACCAGAGTACCGAGCGAGGACAGCTTTTCCGCCTGGATCAATGCGCCGCGCGTGCGCTGTAGCTGCTCCACCGTGTCGCGCAGCTCAGTATTGCTTTGCTGCAATGCCTGACTGCTGAGCTCAAGCGCCTGACGCACCTGATTACGCTCGAACTCCGCTAAGCCCAGGCGCAACACCACCAGCAAGCCCAGAGAGAGCATCACGCAGACAAACAGCAGCACCTGCCAGAGCACCTGCATGCGCAAACCCTGGACCTGCTCGTGGGGCATATGCGAAACCAGCAGCCAGTGCTCGCCAGCCTCCAAGGTCTTGTCACCGCGCTGATAAGGGTCGAACTGATTGAATGCCCAGAAACCGGCACTGTCGCTGAACACCCCATTGCGTGCGCTCTGCATACGCCGCCAGCTGCCGGGAAAGCGGCTGGCCAGCGTCGCCTCAGGTTTGCCCAGGGCGAAGCCCCAGGCATCCTGCTCATCGGTAGCGAGCATCCAGTAGCCTTCATGATCGACCAGCGTCAGGTTGTTGCCGTAACTGCTGGACACCTCGGCCAGACGCTGCAGCAGCACTTGCCCCAGGTAGTTGAGCACCAGGATGCCACGTCGCTTGCCCTCACCATCGAAGATCGGCTCAGCACCGCGCAGAGTCGGCTTGAGTGGTTGTTCGACAGTGCCGGAATCGGTATTCAGGTCAAAACGCGACAGGTAGAACGCACCCTGAGGCAGGTTCATGGTTTCCACGAAGTAGTAATGCTGCGCCTGGTTGTGCAATTGCGCCTGGTCGCGCGCCAGCGGCTCGCCATCGCGCCAATCGACCCGCACCTGCTCCGCGCCACGCTCATCCAGCCAACGAATCTGGTCATAGACCCTGCTGCTGCGGGCGAACTCGACAAACAGTTGACTCAGGGCGCGCCGATTGTCTGCGCTGGGGTCTTGCAGCACCTCGGCCAACAACGGCTGCTGAGTGAGAAACTGCAGATTGCCACGCAAGGTTGCCAGGTGCCGATTGAGTACGCCGACGCCCTCGTTCAGGCTGATCTGCTGATTGCGCAGCAGCGGCTCAAGCCGCGCATCTAGCAGGCGTTCGTAGAGCAGCGCCATCAGCAGCAGAATCAGCAGGGTCCACGGCACAAATAGCAGCAATAGGTTGCGTCTGACTGGTTGCGACAACAGCTTGCTGCGCCAGGATTGCTGCATCAGGCCGTGCGCTCCGACCAGTCACTCAGCCAGTTCAGTAAGTCGGCGCAGGCCATCGGTTTGGCAAACAGATAGCCCTGCGCCTGCCGGCAGCCATGCCCAAGAATCCAATCGGCCTGCTGCTGGGTCTCTACGCCCTCGGCAATTACCTGCATGCCGACCCGCGCGGCAATCTGGATCACCGCCTCGGCAATCATCTGCTGGTCGCTGACCTCACCGATTTCCAGGACGAAACTGCGGTCGATTTTCAGCCGATCGGCTGGCAGTAAACGCAGATAGCTGAGCGATGAGAAGCCAGTGCCGAAGTCGTCGATGGCCACCTCCACACCCATGGCGCGCAGTGCGCGCAGCTTTTCACAGACGGTGTCGAAGGTGCGCATGGCCACCGACTCGGTAATTTCTACCTCGATCTGCTCAGGCAAGACCCCGGCCGCCTGCAGGTGAGTAGTAAACCGTTCGATAAAGTCATGCTGTAGCAGCTGCGGCGCGGAGACGTTAACGGCCACGCGAATATGCGCATAACCGGCACCGGCCAGCTGTTTCGCCGCCTGCAGGGCCAGACGCATTAGCAGATCGCCCAGCGGCAGGATGTAACCGGTGGCCTCGGCCAGGGGGATAAAACTCAGCGGCGGGACCATCTTGCCGTCGGCCTTGCGCCAGCGCGCCAGAGCCTCCACACCGGTGACGCGGTGGGTCTGCAGGTCGATCTGCGGCTGCAGTTCGACGCTGATCTGCCCCGCCTCCACCGCATCGCGCAAAGCCAGCAGCATGCGGTATGACTCGGCATGCGCGCTCTGCAGGCGCGGGTCATATACGCAGTGCTGGTCATGCCCCAGGCGTTTGGCCTGTTTCAGGGTCAGCAGCGCATCCTGCAAGGCCACGCTGGCAGTACCGGTAAAGTCGGCCAGGTGCATGGTCACGCTGCTCAGGCTGTGCACCTGGCCAAGCTCATAGGGGCGTTTATGCCGGCGAAACAGCGCCACCACCTCTGCGGCATTGACCTGGGTTTGCGGGCCGAGGATGGCAAACAGGTCATCGCGCACCCGCGCAATCAGCACGTCAGGGCTGAAGGCTTCGCGCAGCTTCTTCGCCACCAGGCCGAGAATAAAATCGCCATAACCGGTGCCAAAGGCGGTATTGGCCCCGGAGAAGTTGTCGATATCGATCAGTACCAACACCCGCTGATCCTTGGCCTCGGACTTCAGGGTCATGTCCAGCATGCGAATCAGCGCATTGCGGTTGGGGATCTTCAGCAGGTCGTCCTGGTAGGCCATTTCCTCCAGGCGACTGAACAGCGCGACGTTATATAGCCCGCGGCTGATACTGGCGCTGAACACCTTGAGCAGTTCCAGTTCTGTGTCATCCAGCGCCCGCGCGCTGTCGATATAGCAGGCGTAGTCGGAGCCCGCCTGAAAGCGCGGAAAGAACAATACCGTGCAGTCGCTCAGGCGCAGGGTCTGCTGCGCCTGCAAACATTGGCGCACCGCCGCCGCGACCTGCGGCTGCAGCACGTCCAGATTGGCGTCGATGCTGTCGAAGAAGCGCCCGCTGGCGCTGACAATCCGCGCATTTAGCTCGGTAGTGGCGTCCCCCTCATCGGCGCGCACACAAACGATGCCCTCGGTCTGCAGGTTAAGCAGCGAGGTGATTTCCGACAGAATCTTGGCTGACAACTCGCGGGTATTCTTCGAGCAGAACAGCGCATTGCTCGATTCGACGATCATCTGCAGGCCACGGCGGGCGCTGGCTACAGCCTTGAGCTGGGCATAACCGCGCACTGCGGCCGTGAGGACGGTGAGCAAGCGTTCGGCGCCGAGTTCACTCTTGGTCCAGTAATCGTTGATGTCGTAATCACGCATCACTTCATGGGCCGGCGCCATACCGGGCTCACCGGTAAGCATTACCACGCGGGTTTCACGGTTGCCAATTACCTCGCGCAGCGCCTTGATCAGGCGCAGGCCGGCGTCTTCGGTCTCCATCACCACATCGAGCAACACCAGGGCGATGTCATGGTGCTTGGCTAGCAGCATCGACGCTTCACGGCAACTGAACGCCTGAATCAGCTCAATGCGCCCGCCCAGCAGTTCCAGCTCACTCAGGGCAAAGGCGGTGGCGCGCTGAAAGTCGGCATCATCATCGACTGCCAGCACTCGCCATACAGGCTGACGGGAGGTGCCGGGAAGGTCGTCGTCGCTGAATGCAAATTGATCATCCATGAAGAATGCCCACGTGCCTGGAAGAGTGAGAACAGCGCCGAATCCAAACTGGCTTTGAGCCCAGTATAGACGGCTGTTCTCAGCCGCCAGTTAGCGCTTGTTCAGGCGGGCAAACAGACTGGAAGTGTCCCAACGGCCGCCGCCCATGCCCTGCACATCGGCATAGAACTGATCGACCAGCGCCGTTACCGGCAGCTGCGCGCCATTGCTACGGGCCTCGGCCAGCAGGATCGACAGGTCCTTGCGCATCCAGTCCACAGCAAAACCATGCTCGAACTCGCCGGCCAGCATGGTTTTGTGGCGATTTTCCAGCTGCCAGGACTGCGCAGCGCCCTTGCTGATCACTTCCATCGCACCATGGGCGTCGAGCCCAGCGCACTCGGCGAAATGCAGCGCCTCGGACAAGCCCTGCACAAGGCCGGCGATGCAGATCTGGTTGACCATCTTGGTCAGCTGGCCGCTGCCGGCTTCGCCCATCAAGCGGGCCATACGTGCATAAGCCTGAATGATCGACTCAGCCTTGGCGTAGGTCGCTGCCTCACCGCCAACCATGATGGTCAACGCGCCGTTCTGCGCCCCTGCCTGGCCACCGGATACCGGCGCATCGAGAAAACCCAGTTGGCGGGCAGCGGCCTGTTCGGCCAGTTCACGTGCTACCTGCGCCGAGGCAGTGGTGTGATCGACCAGCACCGCGCCGGGCTGCATACCGGCAAAGGCGCCCTGCTCGCCCAGCACCACGCCGCGCAGGTCATCGTCATTGCCCACGCAGACCATCACAAACTCAGCACCCGCGGCCGCTTCACGCGGGGTTGGCGCGTGGCTGCCGGCATATTCGGCAGCCCACTGCGCAGCCTTGGCTGCGGTGCGGTTGTACACACACACCTGATGCCCGGCGCGCGCCAGATGCCCGGCCATCGGGTAACCCATTACGCCCAGCCCGATAAACGCCAGCTTTGCCATATCCACCTCTACCTTCATACGCCATCGACAGCGCACGTTTCTGCTTAACCCCATATCCCCGCTGTACGGCAGATACGAACCCGGCTGCAAGCATGCCCGCCACATGGGGCCAGCGCCAGTACAGCCATAGGGCAAAACTGTATGGATGCACCCGACCAACAGGCTTTACCCAACGCCGAAACTGCTTCCATACTCGCGGCACGCTAAGGAGGGCTTATGCAGCATTGGCTGGTAATCGACCTGGAAGCCACCACCGAAGAAGGCGGTTGGCCGGTCACAGATATGGAAATCATCGAAATCGGCGCCAGCCTGGTCAACGCTGGCGGCCATGAAATCGAGTATTTCCAACGCTTTGTGCGACCCACCCGGCGCCCACACCTGACGCACTTCTGCCGGCAGCTCACGCAGATCAGCCAGACCGATGTCGATGCCGCGGCGCCGCTGAGTGCGGTGTGGGCGCAATTCGAACGCTGGTTGCTGGCCCATCAAGCGCAACTGGCGGGCTGGGCCAGCTGGGGTGACTATGACCGTCGCCAGTTCGAGCAGGAATGGCGCGCCCATGGCCTGGAGAGCTACCTGAGCCAGATCCCGCATATCAACCTGAAAAAACGCTTCGCCGAAGCCCGCCAGCTGCCCAGCCCGATTGGCCTGAAAATGGCGCTGAGTCTGGCTGGCTTGCAGTTCCAGGGCCAGCAGCACCGCGCTCTGACCGATGCGCGCAATACCGCTCGGCTGCTGCCGCTGGTTTTGCCTGTGCAAAGCAGATGACGAAGAAAAACCGCTTGGGCATACTGGCGAGCCTTTTTCTATGGCCTGCCGCTACTGGCAACCAGCCTTTTAAATCCCCTTCTCGAGGAACTGCAGATGTTCAAGGTCAATGAATACTTCGACGGCACCGTCAAATCCATCGCCTTCGGCATGGCTGAAGGCCCGGCCACCATTGGCGTGATGGCTGCAGGCGAGTACGAATTCGGCACCAACCAGCTGGAAATCATGCACGTGGTCGCTGGCGCCCTGACCGTCAAACTGCCAGGCAGCGAAAACTGGGAAACCTTCACCAGCGGCAGCAAGTTCACCGTACCGGCCAACAGCAAGTTTCAGCTCAAGGTCGCGGCTGATACCGCTTACCTGTGTGAATATCGCTAAGTCATAGAGCGCCTGAAAGCCGGCCTCAATGGCCGGCTTTTTTATTACGGATTAAACCTCAAGGAACAGCCATGCCGCGCTCGACGCAATTCTCCCTGGTGATCCTGCCGATCATATTGCTGCTGATCGCCATGACCTCGATCCAGAGCGGCGCGTCCCTGGCCAAGGAGCTATTTCCGGAAATTGGCGCCAGCGGCACCACGGCCCTGCGTTTGAGCCTTGGCGCGCTGATCCTGTGCATTCTGATGCGGCCCTGGCAGGCCAAGCTGACGCTGAAGTCCAGCCGTTCCCTGTTGGCTTACGGGCTGTCGTTGGGCGGCATGAACCTGCTGTTCTACCTCTCGCTGAAAACCATTCCACTGGGCATCGCGGTAGCCCTGGAATTCACCGGCCCACTCGGCCTGGCGCTGTTGTCGTCACGCCGCCTGGTGGACTTCGTCTGGATCGCCCTGGCGGTTTTCGGCCTCTGGCTGCTGTTGCCCACCGGGCAAAGCGATGTACCGCTGGACCCCGTCGGCATGGCCCTGGCCCTGGCGGCCGGCCTGTGCTGGGCGCTGTATATCGTCTTCGGGCAGAAGGCCGGCGCTGAACACGGCAAGCAAACCGTGGCCCTAGGCACCATAGTCGCGGCACTGCTGGTGTTCCCGATTGGTCTGTGGCAAGCCGGTAGCGGCCTGTTTTCAGTGGACTTGCTGCCCATCGCTTTGGCCGTAGCCGTGCTCTCCTCGGCCCTGCCCTATAGCCTGGAAATGGTCGCCCTGACCCGCCTGCCCGCGCGCACTTTCAGCATCCTGATGAGCATGGAGCCGGCGATTGCCGCCCTCTCCGGCCTGCTGTTCCTTAGCGAACGCCTGACGCTCAGCCAATGGCTGGCGATCAGCGCGATCATCCTCGCCTCGGCCGGTGCTGCAGCGACCATCAAACCGAAAGCCAAGCCGCTTTAAACTGCGGCGTCAGCCTCGTTACTGAACTGCAACTCGGCTAAGCGGGCATACAGCGGGCTGTTGTTGACCAGCTCGCTGTGGGTACCGATAGCCGCCAGCTTGCCGTGCTCGATCACTGCGATACGGTCAGCGCTTTTTACCGTGGCCAGGCGGTGGGCGATAACCAGGGTGGTGCGGCCCTGCATCAGCGGCGGCAAGGCTTGCTGAATCAGATGCTCGCTCTCGGCATCCAGCGCGCTGGTCGCTTCATCAAGCAGCAAAATCGGCGCATCTACCAGCAGCGCGCGGGCAATCGCCAGGCGCTGACGCTGACCGCCAGAAAGCCCCAGCCCGGCATCGCCGAGGTGAGTCTGGTAGCCGTCCGGCAGCTTCATAATAAATTCATGGGCATGCGCGGCTTTGGCTGCTGCCTCGACCTCGGCCAGGCTGGCAGTGGTTTTGCCGTAGCGGATATTGTCTTCCACCGAGCCGAAGAACAGCGCCGGATTCTGCGACACCAGGGCAAAGCTACTGCGCAGCTCGCGAGGGTCGAGCTGCTGAATCGGCACGCCGTCGATCAGGATGCTGCCCTGCTGCGGGTCGAAAAAGCGCAGCAGCAGATCAAACAGCGTCGATTTACCTGCGCCAGACGGCCCGACCAGCGCCAGGGTTTCCCCTGCTGCAACCTGTAGATCGATACCGTCCACGGCGAAACTGCCGGGGCGCGAAGGATAAGCGAAACGCAGCCCTTGCAGCCCGATACGGCCCTGCACCGGCTGAGTCAGATGCAAAGCATCCGTAGCTGGCGGGGTGATTTCATTGCGCGCCTGCAACAGCTCGGCGATGCGCTCGGCGGCGCCTGCGGCGCGTTGCAGCTCGCCGATCACCTCACTCAAGGTGCCAAAGGCCGAGCCAACAATCAGGCTATAGAACACAAAGGCCGCCAGCTCACCGCCGGAAATCCGCCCAGCGATCACGTCCATACCGCCTACCCAGAGCATCACCCCGACCGCGCCGAGCACCAGCACGATCACCACAGTAATCAGCCAGGCGCGCTGGGCAATCCGCTGACGCGCAGTGTCGAAGGCGGCCTCGGCGGACAGGCCGAAGCGACGCTTGTCCTCAGCCTGGTGGTTGTAGGCCTGCACGGTTTTGATCTGCCCCAGCACCTCACCAACGTAGCTGCCAACATCCGCCACCCGGTCCTGGCTCTGCCGCGACAACGCGCGCACGCGGCGACCGAATATCAAAATCGGCGCGACCACCAGCGGCAGCGCCATCAGCACGATGCCGCTGAGCTTGGCGTTGGTCACCACCAGCAGCACGCTGCCGCCAACCAGCATGATCAGGTTGCGCAGCGCCATCGACAGCGACGAGCCGATCACCGATTGCAGCAGCGTGGTGTCGGCGGTCAGGCGTGACTGAATCTCCGAGCTGCGGTTGCTCTCATAAAAGCCCGGGTGCAGTTCGATCAGGTGGTTGAACACGCGCTTGCGGATATCGGCGACAAAGCGCTCGCCAATCCACGACACTAGATAGAAACGGGTAAAGGTGCCGATGGCCAGCGCCAGCACCAGCACGAAGAACAGTCCGATGGACTGCTGCAGCGCCGCTGGCGACTGAGTGGCCAAACCCTGATCGACCAACAGCTTGATGCCCTGGCCCATCGACAGGGTGATGGCCGCGGTAAACATCAGCGCCAGCAAGGCCCCGAACACGCGACCGCGATACGGCGCGATAAAGCGCCAGGCCATACGCAAGGCATTGCGCTGACGGGAAGACAGGATCGAAAGCATGGAGTCTCGCTGGGGCGCTGACGCCCGTTAATGAGGAGGCGATTGCGGCGTTTCCGCCCGCCAAGCCACCCAACACAGCGCCAAAGCGGCGAGATTGGTGGACAGCGGATTGAACGCCTGCAGCAGTAGATGGGGACTGAATAGCGCCACATCAAGCAGCAGCCCAATCAACAGCACACCCGCCAGCAACAATGGCCAGCGCTGACGCCGCCAAAGCAGCAACAAACCCAGGATGATTTCCGCCAGACCAGCGATACGGGCCACCCACTCGGGGGCTGGCAGGTTATGGGCCTGAATCATCGCCAGCTCATCCGGGCTTAACCAGAGGATCTTCGGCACCAGACCGTGCCAGATAAACACCAGCGCCAAGGCGATACGCGCGACCCAGGCAATCTGCTGTAGACGGGGATCAGTCATGCAAGAAGCGCCGGGCATGGTCGGCGTTTGGTATGAGGCAACTGTCGTAACGACCGAATAGCCGATAGCGATTGAGCGCAATACGGTCATAGCACCAGTCACGCACAGGCCGTGGAATGACCCGCAGCCAGGCCAGCAAACGCCATCGATTAGGCAATTGCGCGACGATGCGCAGCACCGCATCCGAACGCAGCAGCATTTGGCCGTTCTCGATCAACGCCATGGTATCGAAGCGCTCGGTGGGCAAGCCGCCCCAGTCCAACAGCGCCTGACCCTCGGCCGATTGCACCGAAGCCAGACGAAAGCGCTGCTCAGCGTCATGGCGAATCAGAAACTTCGCCCAACCGTTGCACAGCTTGCACACCCCATCAAACAGCACCACGCGCTCGCCGGGCTGAATAAAGGGTGGAGGTATTTGCTCCTGCATAACCAACTCCTTCTGTGCAGCCCTCAGGCGGCGGGAATACGGTAATGACCGGTAATTTTAAAGCTAAAGAGAATGTCCTCTTCCTGGGTGCCGCGGCCGATATTGTGCAGCACCAGAGGTACGCCACTGCCGGCCTGGAGATCGCTGATAATACCGATATGGGTCAGCCCACCACCCAGATCCCAGGTGACGATATCGCCGGGGCGATAGCGCTCGGCATCCTGGCCAAGCGGCAGCGCCCAGCCCTGGCGCTTGAACCAGGTCATTAAGTTCGGCACGCGGCGATGATCAATATTGCTGTCGGGCCGGCTTAGCCCCCAGTTCTTTGGATACAGGCGAAAATTCGCACGCATGTCCTGATGCACCGCCTGCTGCAAATCGAGACCCTGCTGGCGCAACGCGCGAATCACCACATCGGTACACACGCCGGTAGTCAGCGGCACATCACCATTGGGGTAACTCAGGCGACGATAGGCGGGGTCATAACTCAAAGTCACGCCGACCTGCTCGCGGGCAGCTGCGACCAGGGCATCAGCCTGCAGCGCCCAGGCCTGGGGGCTCAGCAGAATACTCAGCGCGAACAGTAGAATCACCCGCATAACATCTCCTTAATAGTTCAGCTGCTACTTACCCACGGGATAGAGCAGCTCTTCCTTATAACCAGCCCACACGCGCACAACATCGGGAAAGGCATCGTCCAGCGCCGTATCGCCGCTGTCCACAAGCAGCGGCCGGCCTTCAAGCGTGCCAAGCTTGCGCTTGGTGGCGACCACCCGCAGGTTTTCCAGGCCGATGGCGCGCAGCACCCGTGGGCTGATCTGCTGATTGCCGCGGCCGATGATATGGCCCTGCCCGCCAATGGCGGTGACCAACAGCCGCGCCGGATGGCCATCAATCAGCTCGAATAGCTGCGCTTCGGTTACATCGCAGGCCAGCAACTGGCCGTTTTCGATTACATCGACGCCGAGCAAGGTGGTCTGCAAGCCGAGGTTCTGCGCCAAACCATGCAGGGTCGAACCGGGGCCAAACACATAGCGCACATCGGCTTCCCAGCTGTCCTGCAACCAGTCGGCCAGGTCACCTAGCACTAGCTCTTCGGACTCCACGCCACCCTGCTTGACCTGCTGCACATAGCCACCCTCCTGCGGCACCGTCAGCTCGCCATACCAGCGCGCGGTTACGCGCCCCTCGCGCAGGGCGCTTTCATCAATATCACGCACTTCGCCACTGCTCAGGCGCACCAGGCCGCCTTCGATCAGCCGCGCGGTCAGCTCGCCGGCTGCGCGCGGGCTGATGGCGTAAACGCCGGACTGAATCTTCACCCCGGCCGGAATCCCCAGTACGGGTTGACCTTCGCGCACCGCCGCGCAGATATCCCGCGCCGTACCATCGCCACCGGCGAACAGAATCAGCGCCACGCCGGCATCCTGCAGCCGTTCAACGGCCTGGCGGGTATCGGCCGCACTGCTGGGGCCGGCGCCCAGTTCACCGACCACGCGATGGGCAAAGCCCATCTCGCTCAGCAGATCGGCGCCCATGGCGCCGGGAAAGGTGACGAATTCCAGGCGCTCGCGTAGCAGCAACAGCACCTCAAGGGCAGTTTGCGTACGCAGCGCCGACTTGGCCTCAACGCCCAAAGCCAAGGCCTGCTCGGCCATGCCGTCACTGCCCTTGAACCCAGCCGGGCCGCCCAGCCCGGCCAATGGGTTGATGATCAAGCCAATATGGAAAAAACCCATAACACCCTCTAATTCAATACCTGCCTGCTCAATACCCGCAGGCCCTGGCACAGTGCCTGCAACGGTTGACTTGCCCTGTGTCTTGCGGCGGTTTTTTGCCGTCGCAGTTGTCATAGCGCCTTCATCTAACACTCATAAAATCGCGCTAACCGATGAGGAGACACGCCATGCACAGCCAACAACAGAATTCGCAAAAAGCCACAACAATGCCGATTGGTGGCTTTGTCATCGACGCCCAGGGCCGCGAAATCCCGATCACCGAAGAGATGATCCAGCAAGCCTGCAACGCACTGGAAAAAGCCCAGCAACAAGCCGCTAAACGTTAAGCGTCCCATCAGGGCAGCATTCGCTGCCCTTCGCTACAGCTGATTCAACCTCGCACCCAACGCCTGCACCAGGCTGGCCAACGCCGGCGCATCACCCTTTACGCAGACTTCCAACCCGTCGACTTCCCGGCGCATTGGGTAGTGTTTGCGTAGGCCATCAAAAGCCGCACGCCGGGTTGCGGCATCGCCCTGCAGGCTACGGCGAAAATCCGCATCATCGCGGCGCGGGTCATACACCGCGCGGCAGATACTGGCCAGGGCCCAGGCCGGATCAGCGCTAGCATCGATAGTCAGCTCACTCAGCCAGGCGGACGGCATCAGCTGCTCCAGTTCAACGCTGGGCGCAACACCCAGGTGCTGACACAGCGCCTGATAGATCTGCGCCGTGCCGCGCAGCTTGCCGTCGAGGCTGTAGCCGGCAATATGCGGCGTGGCGATGCGGCACAATGCGGCCAGTTCAACATCCGCCTGCGGCTCACCTTCCCAGACATCCAGCACCACCTGCAGATCGCTGCGCTGCGTCAGCAATTCGCGCAATACCTGGTTATCCACCACCGCGCCGCGGCTGGCGTTGATCAACCAGCTGCCCGGCTTGAGTGCAGTCAGGCGCGCCGCATCGAATAGATGATGAGTGGCATGCTCGCCGATGCGTTCAAGCGGCGTATGCAGGCTGATCACATCGCACTGCTCCAGCACCTGCTGCAGACTAACGAAATCACCGCCCTCGGCGGCCTGACGCGGCGGATCGCAGACCAGCACACGCCAGCCCAGGCCGCGCAGCACCTTAAGCAGACGGCTGCCTACCTGGCCTGCTCCGATCACCCCGTAGGTGCGCGTAGTCAGATCGACGCCCTGCTGCTCGGCCAATACCAGCAGGCTACCCAGCACATAGTCGACCACGCCACGGGCGTTACAGCCCGGCGCGCTGGCCCAGGCGATGCCGGCCTGTTGGAAATAGTCGAGGTCCAGGTGATCAGTGCCGATGGTGCAGGTGCCGACAAACTTGACTGTCGAGCCGTCTAGCAGCGCGCGGCTAACCTGGCTAACCGAGCGCACCAGCAACAGGTCAGCATCGGCGACCGCAACCGCATCGATGCTGCGGCCGGGCAGGCGGCGAACTTCGCCAAAACCGGCAAAGAATTCGTCAAGCAGGGGGATATTTTCATCAGCAACGATGCGCATGGCGATGCTCCGCAAATCAGGCCGGCATTCTAACCTGCCTGCACCGCTTGGCTACGCTGAGTAGCGCAATGCGCCCGTCGCGCTGAAACACTGTGCAACAAGGTTTCCTGACCAAGCCGTCAGGGCGTAGACTGCGCGGTTTCCTGACACACTGCCGGACACACCCACAATGCTTGCCCAAACCCGCTTGCAACGCGCCAGCACCGAGTTCTACAGCCTGCTGAAGCTCGCAACGCCGATCATCATTGCCCAGTTGGCCAACACCGCCATGGGCTTCGTCGATACCGTGATGGCCGGCCGGGTCAGCCCGCAGGATCTGGCCGCGGTGGCGCTGGGCAACTCGATCTGGGTGCCGGTGTTTTTGCTGATGACCGGCATTCTACTGGCCACCACGCCCAAGGTCGCCCAGCGCTTCGGCGCAGGTGCGCATACCGAGATCGGCCCACTGGTGCGTCAGGCACTGTGGTTGGCCCTGGCGGTGGGCATCGCGGCGGCGGTGATTTTGTGGAACGCAGAAATCGTCCTCAGCCTGATGAACGTCGACCCGGCGCTGATCGAGCCCGCCATGGGTTACTTGCGTGCCGTGGCCTGCGGTTTTCCAGCCGTAGCCCTGTACCACGTGCTGCGTTGCTTCAGCGACGGCCTGGGGCATACCCGGCCGAGCATGGTCATCGGCCTGTGCGGCCTGGCGCTGAATATCCCGCTCAATTACATCTTTATCTACGGCAAGCTCGGCCTACCGGCCATGGGCGGCGTTGGCTGTGGTTGGGCCACCGGCCTGGTGATGGGTTTTATGTTCCTGAGCATGCTCTGGTGGGTGAAATGGGCGCCGTTCTATCAGCCGAGCAAAATCTTCAACCACTTCGAATGGCCGCAGTGGCCGGTGCTCAAGCGCCTGCTCTCGGTCGGTCTGCCGATTGGTATCGCGGTGTTTGCCGAATCGAGCATCTTCGCGGTGATCGCTCTACTAATTGGCGGCCTGGGCGCCACTGTGGTGGCCGGGCACCAGATCGCCCTGAACTTCAGCTCCATGGTGTTTATGATCCCCTACTCCCTAGGCATGGCTGCCACCGTGCGCGTCGGTCAGGCGCTGGGCCGTGGCGAGCCGCGTGAAGCGCGCTTTGCTGCCGGGGTGAGCATGGCGGCGGCATTGGGTTACGCCTGCCTATCGGCCAGCCTGATGCTGCTGTTGCGCGAAGAGATTGCGCAGATCTATACCCCGGACCGCGCAGTAATTGCGGTGGCCACCACGCTGCTGGTGTATTCGGCGCTGTTCCAGTTCTCCGATGCCATTCAGGTAACGGCTGCCGGCGCGCTGCGCGGCTATCAGGACACCCGCGTAACCATGATCCTGACCCTGTTTGCCTATTGGGGCATCGGCCTGCCGGTGGGTTATGTGCTCGGTCTGACCGACTGGTTCGGCGAACCCAGCGGTCCCAGCGGGCTCTGGCAAGGCCTGGTGGTCGGCCTGACCTGCGCCGGTGGCATGCTCGCCGTGCGCCTGGCCGGCAGCGCGCGCAAACGGATTCGAGCCGCTAAGATGGCCTGATGAACGCCCGTCTGCTGCTTCTACTCGCTGCACTTTGCCTGTGCGCCTGCACGCCCGCCGATGATGGCCTGGCGTTGCAGGCCGATTACCTGCAACGCTTGAGTAACGCCCTGGATGTCGAACCGGCAACCGCCTTCGCCCCCAGCGAACTGACCCGCTACCGCCTACCAGCCCGCCGCAAACGCTTGATCGAGATTGCCGAACTGCGCATCAGCCTGCTGGACCTGCTGGTCGATGTGCGCCGTTGCCCCGCCCTGCAACAGCAGATCAGCCAGCGCAACAACAGCCTCGGCAAACAGCTGACACCCAGCAGCCGCCTGGCTTACGAAGGTGATCTGCTGCGCGCCCTGGATGCCTGCAGCGAACACCTGCGCAATCAGGACCAGCAACCCCTGCGCAACACCCTTGAACAACTGGCGCAGGAAAAACGTGCGCAACTGCCCGGCGTATTCTGGAATGCTCTGAATGCCAGCCCGGAGGTCGAACGCTACCTGCGCTTTGCCGAGCAGCCCCTGGCGCCAAATGCAGGCGAGGATAACGCGGCGCTAGATGCTCTGGCGCAGCTGGCCGCTATCGGCAGCGCCCTGCCCGCCAGGCTGCCGCCGAGTGCCGAGCAGCTTGATCCGCTGTTTTTCACCCTGCATGCCAGCGCCCAAGGCGGCCAGTTGATCAGCAGCCTCGCCAGCCTGACCCACAGCCTCAATCAAGGCAGCGAGATGCTGAACAGTCGGCAACAGCAGCGGCCGCTCTGCCCCACGGGCAAGGCCACAGAACGTGGGCGCATTGTGCAGAACATCTTCGTCAAGTATTACGCCGGTAGCCTGCAGCCCTATCTGGCGCAGGTAGATCAACGCGGGCAAACCTGGAGTAATAGCCTGCGCAGCCTCAGCCGCGTGGCGCAGATACCGCCGGCCACTCAGCAGTATTTGCAGCGCCTGAGCGGCCAAGAGGCGTCGTTATGGGCGGACTTTCAGCAGGCCACCGCGCGGCATGTGCGCAGCTGGCAGGAGCTGCTTAATAGCTGCGGCCTGGCGCCCGGTCAGTCGGGATGGAACGGCAACGCCGCCAGCGCCGACCAGTAGGCTTCGGACAACAACGCCTGACCCGCCAACAGATGGGCCAAGTAGTCGGAGCTAGGCAGCAGACCCTCTTCGCGAAAAGCCGGGTTGGCGATATACACCCAGGCCGGCTGCACACCATGAGCCGCGACAATCGGCAGGCACTCGCGGCTGTAAAAGATCGGCGTGCCTTCAAAGTGATCCAGCTTGGATATCTCGCCAGCGTCCTGCAGACGATAGAGCACGCCTTCCACCCGCCCCTCGCGCTGGTGCCGAATATTGGCGTAGGCCCGCCCGGGCGCCCGATCCGCTGCCCGCTTGTTAAAGCACAGGCTGTAACCCGGCAAATGCCCAGGCAGCGCCTCCAGCACCGTCAAGCCGCGAGCTTGCATGCGCGCCGGATTCATATTCGAGCCGTAGGCGAAGTACCAATTCATTAATCAAGCTTCTTGCGGATTAAGTACAGATAAGTCGCGCCCTCTTCCGCCTGCTCCACCAGCTCATGGCCAAGAAACACGCAGAACTTGGGGATGTCGCGACGGGTCGAGGGGTCGGTGGCAATCACCTTGAGCAGGCCACCGGCCTGCAGGTCGCGCACCTTGTTGTGCAGCATCATCACCGGTTCCGGGCAGTTGAGCCCGGTGGCGTCGAGGGTGGCATCGGGAATGGCGGTGGTTTGCAAAGACATCAGCGGGCTCCAATTGCAGGCCGCTATTCTGGCGCAAAGCTGACCCTGAGGTCATCTAGCATGTCGCAGTAAATCCGCCGCTCGGCTAAACGGAAGTTCACTAGCCCGGCATGCAGATCAACACAACCTTGGATGGGCAGCCGACGGCGGCTCAATCAGGCAGGCTGCGCAGCGCCAACCATTCCAATAAGAGCCATCTATGCGCCTTGCCCTGCTACTCGCCTCCCTGCTGCTCAGCGGCTGCGCCGCCCGCGATCAATTACCGGATTTCAGCGCCAGCGTGCAGCAGGACCTGCCTGCCAGATACTTCGATGCCGTTATCTATGGTCGCGACGGCACACGCCTATCGGCCACGGTGTTCCAGCCCGCGCTCAAGGTCGGCGAACAGGCACCGGTGATCGTGCATACCCACGGCTGGGGCGGCTGGCGCGTAACCCGACCGAACGGTTTTTACGGCACCCAGATGATGTCCGGCCGCGCGGCGGTAAAAGCCTGGCAAGCCGGTTATTGGGTGATCAGCTATGACCAGCGCGGCTGGGGCGGCAGCGAAGGCGACATCGAAATGATGGACCCCGAATATGAAGTGCAGGATGCCCTGGCAATTATCGACTGGGCCGCCGCCAACCTGCCACGCCTGAGCATGGACGCACCGAACGATCCCAAGGTCGGCATGCTCGGCGAAAGCTACGGCGGCGCGGTGCAGCTGCTGGCTTCGGCAACAGACCCGCGTATCGATGCCATTGTGCCGATTGCCACCTGGTATGACCTGAGCGAAGCCCTGGCCCCGGACAGCCATATGAAAGTCGGCTGGACCGGCGTGCTGCTCAGCCTCGGCCTGTCTACCGGTTATGACTTGGGCAAGTTCGTTCAGGCGCCCTACCTGAAAAGCGCTGACGGTCGTATGCGCGAGTCGGTGCGCGCCGAACTCAAGGCCCACAGCCTGACCAGCTACTGCGCACGCGGCCAGCGCCCGCAGGCCGATGCCCTGCTGATTCAGGGCATGCGCGACACCCTGTTCCCGCTCAACCAGGGCCTGGCGATTCGTGATTGCCTGCAACAGGGTGAGCGCGACGTGCGCCTGCTCGGCATGCAGGGCGGGCATATCCTGCCACCGCCCATGCAACGCTGGAGCGGCCTGCCGCCGTTCAATAATGAGGCGGTGCTGCATTGCGACGGCAGAGCGATCAACCTCTACCAGAGCATCATCAGTTGGTATGAAGACAAGCTGCGCGGCCGCAAGGGCGTGGCGGCGAGCATTCCCGATTTCTGCGTCAGTCTCGATCTGGATCAGGGCGTAGCCTTGCAGCAACTGCCGACCAATCAGCGGATTGAGCTGCCTGCTACGGCGATTCGACCGCTTAGCAGCGGGCTGCTGCAGCCGTCGCGCTTTATCCCACTGCAACAGGTACAGGCGAGCAGCGCCCTGATCGGCGTGCCCCGTGTGCATCTGGATAACACCGCACAGTTGCCGACGCTGTTTGCCGCCCTAGTGGTTCGGCGCGCCGATGGCAGCAGTGAAGTGCTGAGTGAGCAGGTCACCCCGCTCAAGGGCCAGGCCAGTACCGAACTGGCGGCCGTCAGCGCGCAACTGCAGCCTGGTGATGTGCTGGGCCTGCGTATCAGCGGCTTTAGCAGCCAATACCTGCTCAATAGTTCCTGGCAGCTCTCCAGCAGCACCCTGCAGGGGACGATTGAGGTGCCGCAGTTGCTGCCGTTACAGCCGCAACTCGCCCGGCATTGAAACTATTTGCTTAACCGGCGCAGGTGGCAGGTCACTTCCTCGCGGTCGTGATAGAGCTGTTTGCAGGCGATCGAGACCTTGATCTTGCGCTCGGCAAAGCCGTCTTCCAGGCGCTGCAACAGCCGGCGCACCTCGGCATAGCGCTGCTTCATCGGCAATTTGAGGTTGACCACCGCCTCACGGCAATGGCCTTCGCCGATCCAGGTTTCCAGCAAGGCGGCGCTGCGGGCGGGTTTTTCGACGATATCGCAGACCATCCAGTCCACCGGCTGCTTGGGCTTCCAGGTGAAGCCGTCGACCATCAGGTGGGTGACCAGGCCAGTGTCCATAAGGCTTTCAGCCATCGGCCCATTGTCGATGGCGGTCACCAGCATGCCGCGTTTGACCAGTTGATAGGTCCAGCCGCCCGGCGCGGCGCCGAGGTCGACCCCGGTCATTTCATCAGACAAACGCTCATCCCATTGCTCGCGGGGGATAAAGGTGTGCCAGGCCTCCTCCAGCTTGAGGGTCGAGCGACTTGGCGCTTCACGGGGGAACTTCAAACGGGGAATGCCCATAGGCCAGATCGCCGAGTTATTCGCCTCGGCCATGCCGACAAACACCTCGCGACCACTTTTGAAGGTCAGCAGCAGACGCGGCTTATGCGCATCCTCGACCAGCTTGCCGGCCTTGGTCAGGGCGTTGCGCAGCGGCGCCTCAAACTTCTTGCAGAAATTAGACAGCTCCTTGCCATCGTTGGTATCCAACACTTCCAGCCACAGGCTGCCGAATACCGGAAAATCCGCTAGATGGCCGAGCAGAACGCTGATGCGGTCCAGCTCCGGCAGGTTGATAAATACCCCGCGCGCCCACTGCCGCGGGAAGATCAGCTGATTGAAGCGCACCCCACGCATCAGGCGCTCGGCACCATCGTCCTCGGTGCAGATAAATTCCGCGCAGGCGGTACTCGGCTTGGCCTTGGCATAACCGGCAACATCCAGACGCGCGGCGTGCTCGGCGATTTCCGCACACACCTCGTTTTCAAAACCGGGACGGCAGTGCAACAACAACGTATTCATCAGCGACTCTCCTCAAGGCGCGCATCATAGCCGAGTCACCCGCCTGTGCTTGCTTTGCATCGGCCTTTTCCTGATCTGCAGGTTAGACTGACGCCTCTGCGCAGGGCTCTAGAGCCTGCCAACCGATCATCGGCCGCACCAGCAGAACAGCGCGGTACTCGGCCACAACCTGCCTCCTTATCGGTCACACCTGAATTCACGGGCTAAACTTCCGCCAGCAACGGCCGAAGTACCGGTAACGTTTAAAGGAATAAAGAACGCCATGCGCAATAACCAACCTATTACTCAGCGCGAGCGCACCTTCCCCGCGCAGCAACGACTGATCTCCACCACCGACGTCAAAGGCCAGATCACCTACTGCAATGACGCCTTTGTCGAGATCAGCGGCTTTAGCCGCGATGAGTTGCTTCGTGCGCCACATAACCTGGTGCGCCACCCGGACGTACCGGCAGCGGTGTTCCAACATATGTGGGACACCCTGAAGAAGGGCCGGCCGTGGATGGGCATCGTCAAGAACCGCTGCAAGACTGGCGACCACTACTGGGTCAACGCCTACGTCACGCCAGTGACGGAAAATAACCAGGTAGTCGGCTATGAATCGGTACGGGTCAAGCCGACTGCCGAGCAGATACGCCGCGCCGAGGCGCTGTACCAGCGCATCAACAGCGGCAAATCGGCGATCCCCAGCAGTGATCGCTGGATGCCGATCTTGCAGGACTGGCTGCCGTTTATCCTGGTCAGCCAGGTCGGCTTCCTGATCGGCGTGTGGCTCGACTCCAGCTGGGGCTTTGCCATCGCTGCCGGGTTGTCGGTGCCGCTGGGCCTGGCCGGGCTGAACTGGCAACAACGCGGCCTCAAGCGCCTGCTGCGCCTGGCCGACCAGACCACTTCCGACCCGCTGATCGCGCAGATGTACACCGACAGCCGCGGCGCTCAAGCCCGTCTGGAAATGTCCATCCTCAGCCAGGAAGCGCGCCTGAAAACCTGCCTGACACGCCTGCAGGACACCGCCGAGCAGCTCACTCAGCAAGCCAAACAGGCCGATTCCCTGGCACACAGCAGCTCCGCCGGGCTTGAACGCCAGCGCAGCGAAACCGATCAGGTTGCCACCGCAATCAACGAAATGGCCGCCACAACGTTGGAAGTGGCGAGCAACGTCGCCCGTACTGCCATCGCCACTCAGGATGCCAACCGCCTGACCAGCGCCGGCCGTGGCATTGCTGCAGAAACCCGCCAGGCCATTCAGCGCCTATCGCAATCGGTGGGTGATACCGGTGAAACGGTGACCCGCCTGGCACAGGACAGCAATGAAATCGGCGGCGTAGTCGATGTGATCAAAGGCATCGCCGACCAGACCAACCTGCTCGCCCTCAACGCCGCCATCGAAGCCGCACGCGCCGGTGAAATGGGCCGTGGTTTTGCCGTGGTGGCCGATGAAGTGCGCTCACTTGCGCAGCGTACCGCCGAATCCACCGGGCAGATTCACCAGCTGATCGCCAAGCTGCAGCGCACCGCCGAAGAAGCAGTGCTAACTATGGAAATCGGCCGTAAACAGGCTGATGAAGGGGTTGAGCGCGTGCAGCAGGCCGACGAAGCATTGGCCGGCATCAGCGACGCAGTGGCCAATATCGCCGATATGGCCAACCAGATCGCCGCAGCAGCCGAGGAGCAGAGCGCAGTGGCCGATGAGGTCAACCGCAGCATCACCACCATCGCCCAACTGGCCGACAAGACCGCTGGCGAAGCGCATGACACCGCCCGCCTCAGCGAGGCCCTGACGGCGACCGCCAATGGTCAGTATGCCCTGGTGGAACGCTTCAACCGCTAAGAACCTGCTCGCGATCTGCTGCGCGTCGGCCCTGCGGCGTTAAAAACCGGCTTGGAATGCTCATGTACAAAAGTACACTCCGCTTCCTCGCCTGTTTTTGCCTTGCAGGACTCTAGCTCGCAAGATCGTGAACAGGTTCTAGGCCGCAAAGGCGCACTGCCCTGCAGTGCGCGGCCCTCCCCGCTGTTACAGATTCTCGTAGCGATTCATATCCAGCACACCGGCTTCCAGCGGTTCGGTTTGCTGGATATACGCCGACATATCGTGGAAATAGCGCCAGAACTCTGGATGCGTACGGCGAATGCCCCAGCGCTCGACAACTTTCTCAAAGGCCGCTGCGTCACGCGCCTGCTCCAGCGCAGAGACAAACTCCGCCGCCTGCTCCACCTGCACATTGAAGATAAAGTTCGGGTAGCTGCTGAGCACCCCCGGATACACCGTCAGGGTATCCAGCGCCGGCTGGTAGCGCAGTTCTTCGCCGAGCATAAAGGCCACGTTACTGTGCGCGCGGTTGCGCAGCAGGCTGTACACCTCGCGCTGACCATCGGCCATTTCCAGCCGTAGCAAGGTTGCCTCCGGCAGTTGCTCGATCACCTTGAGCGTGCCCGCAGGTTTTGCCGTCAGGCGACTCAGCGACTGTTCGGCGCGCTGCAACTCGGCGTCCAGCCCCGGGCGATGGCAATGCGCGCCCGTACAGCGGTTGATCGGATCGGGTCGTGCATTCAGGCTGCCGTAGCGTTCCAGCAGAGTCTCGACAAAGCTGCGTTTGGGGTCGTTGCCGGGCAGGCGCAGGGCGCTCGGGCTTTTGCTATCGATTGCCTGGTAATCGAGCCAGATCTTCAGCTTGCCACTGCTCTGGTACCAGTCGCTCAGATAGCCCTGGCGCGACTCGGCTGGCATCAGCCGAAGAAAATTGACCTCAGCGCCGTTACGGATCAAATCGAAGTACAGCCGCGTTTGCGCCTGGTGCGACACGTTGCCGAACACATCGAAATTCACCACCAGTTGGTAATAGGTACGCTCCAGCAGCGGGAAGTCCAGCCACCAGAGGGTTTGCGGCACCTCGCCAATCAAGCCTTTGCGCACCGAGGCACTGTCGTGCTGGCGGAAGATCGACAGCAGCGCATTGTCGTTACCGGCCCAGATATGCGACCAGCTCGGCGCGGGCGCATCGGCATAGCGTTGCATGCGCAGCGCTTCGTACTCATTGCGCTTGTCGCGGTAGGTGCGCCACAGACCGAGCAGATCGCCGATGCTGTCCAGCTGACCAGGCATGGCCAGTAAATCCTTGGCCTGCTCGCGGTACTCGGGATCGGTGATATAGAGATCGTGCTGCGGGTCCTGGAACACCGCCCAGAAGTTATCGCGAATCACATCCGTGGCAATCTGCCCACGGCACACCGGGCCGCGAATAAAGGTGCGCACGAAGTATTCAGCGTTATCCAGCATAAATTGGTAACGCGCCTGCGCCGGAATCGCGGCAAAGGTCTCGAACGGGTTGGCGCGGCGCAGCAGGCTATATCCCGGCACGGCGTCCGCCTGCCAATCGCTGGCAAAAAACAGCTGTTTAACCCGCGCCAGCTTGGCCGCGCTCAGCCCATAAGTGATATGGGTCTTGTGCACGATCACGCCCTGCACCGGTATCAGGCGGTAATAGAACTCGCTACCCGGGTCTTCATTGGGCAGGCGCGTGGCGATGATATCCACCGGCTCACCGCTGGGCGTACGCGAACGCACCATCTGGAAGAAATGCCCTGGCTCGCCGTCAGCAAAATGCAGATGGGCGAGAAACAGATGCTCGTAGAGCCAGCGTGAAACCAGCGACTCGCGAGCGCCGGGGGCGTTCATAAAGGCTTCCCAGGTGGCGATCTGCTGCGCCTCGGCTGTGCTGGCCTGCAGCGCTTGCTGATCGACCGGCGCGCCCTGCTCCAGCCAAGCCTGCAGCGTCTGGTAGTCGGCCTCGCTCAAGCCAGTCACCGCGAACGGCATGCCGGCTTGTGGATTCTTCCGGGCAAACTCGTCGAACTCCTGCGGCAATGGGCATTGGTTGACCCGGTCGATGCTGATATCAAGCGTCGCCGGCAATTTGCTGTTGGCGGCCAACGGCTGCTGGTGGCCCAACTCGAGCATGCGCGCCATCAGCGCGGCCTGGCTGCCCTGCGAGTCCAGCACGGAGGTAAAGCCCTTGCGCTGCCAGGCTGCTGCGCCATGGGCATCAACAAACAAGCGCGTGGTGGCCTGCGCCTGGGTGCGCGTGCCGTTGTACACCGTGGCCTTGCTGGCACCGCGCTGCACGCCTTCACCGCTGCCCAGGTTGAGCTGGCAAGCGGCGTCGTAACAGGCATGGCAGGCCACGCAGTTCTTGGTAAAAATCGGTTGGATATCGCGGCTGTAGGAGATGGGTTCAGCCGCCTGTAGTGAGCCGATGAACATTAAACACACGCCAAGCAGTAAGCGGCAGAACATGGAAACGTCTCTAAAATGGCTTAAGCGCCGATTCTAGCTGGCGCCGGCTGGCCAAAGCCAATCCGCAAACATGAGCCAGATTCATGTAAAAGCGCAGCCCACTGCAAAAGCGTGCAGCTTTGTTATCATCGCGCATCTTTTTTTCACGCGTCCCAGGTAGTTATCTCCATGTCTCTGTCCGATCGCAGCGCCCGCCTTAACGCACTTCAGCAAGCCCTGAAGGAACGTATCCTGATCCTCGACGGCGGCATGGGCACCATGATCCAGAGCTACAAGCTGGAGGAAGAGGACTACCGAGGCGCGCGCTTCGCCGACTGGCCAAGCGACGTCAAGGGCAACAACGACCTGCTGATCTTGAGCCGTCCTGATGTGATCGGCGCCATCGAGAAGGCCTACCTGGATGCCGGCGCGGACATCCTCGAAACCAACACCTTCAACGCCACCCAGGTGTCCCAGGCCGACTACGGCATGGAAAGCCTGGTGTATGAGCTGAACGTCGAAGGCGCGCGCCTGGCCCGTAGCGTGGCCGATGCCAAGACACTTGAAACTCCGGATCGCCCGCGTTTCGTGGCTGGCGTGCTCGGTCCTACGAGTCGTACCTGCTCGATCTCCCCGGACGTGAACAACCCCGGCTACCGCAACGTCACCTTCGACGAGCTGGTGGAAAACTACGTGGAAGCCACCCGCGGCCTGATCGAAGGCGGCGCGGACATGATCCTGATCGAAACCATCTTCGACACCCTCAACGCCAAGGCGGCGATCTTCGCAGTGCAGGAAGTCTTTGAGCAGCAAGGTTTCGAGCTGCCAATTATGATCTCCGGCACCATCACCGACGCCTCCGGCCGCACCCTGTCCGGGCAGACCACCGAAGCCTTCTGGAACTCCGTGCGCCACGCCAACCCGATCTCCGTGGGTCTGAACTGCGCCCTCGGTGCCAAGGACCTGCGCCCGTACCTGGAAGAGCTGGCCGCCAAGGCGGAAACCAACGTCTCCGCGCACCCCAACGCCGGCCTGCCGAACGCCTTCGGTGAATACGATGAGACTCCGTCGGAAATGGCCGTGGTGGTTGAAGAGTTCGCCGCCTCGGGCTTTTTGAACATCGTCGGCGGCTGCTGCGGCACCACGCCCGCGCATATCCAGGCGATTGCCGAAGCGGTGAGCAAATACCCGCCGCGCGTGATTCCGGATATCCCCAAAGCCTGCCGCCTGTCGGGTCTTGAGCCCTTCACCATCGACCGCAACTCGCTGTTTATCAACGTCGGCGAGCGCACCAATATCACCGGCTCGGCCAAGTTCGCCCGGCTGATCCGTGAGGACAACTACACCGAAGCCCTCGAAGTCGCCCTGCAGCAGGTGGAAGCCGGCGCCCAGGTGATTGATATCAACATGGACGAGGGCATGCTCGATTCACAGAAGGCCATGGTCACCTTCTTGAATCTGATTGCCGGCGAGCCGGATATCTCGCGCGTGCCGATCATGATCGACTCCTCCAAATGGGAAGTGATCGAAGCCGGCCTCAAGTGCATCCAGGGCAAGGGCATCGTCAACTCGATTTCGATGAAGGAAGGCGTTGAGCAGTTCAAGCACCACGCCAAGCTGTGCAAGCGCTACGGCGCCGCCGTGGTGGTGATGGCTTTCGACGAAGCCGGCCAGGCCGACACCGCCGCGCGCAAGCGCGAGATCTGCCAGCGTAGCTACGACATTCTGGTCAACGAAGTGGGCTTCCCGCCGGAAGATATCATCTTCGACCCGAACATCTTCGCCGTGGCCACCGGCATCGAGGAACACAACAACTACGCGGTCGACTTTATCGAGGCCTGCGCCTATATCCGCGACCACCTGCCCCACGCCCTGTCGAGCGGCGGCGTGTCGAACGTGTCGTTCTCCTTCCGTGGTAACAACCCGGTGCGTGAAGCCATCCACTCGGTGTTCTTGTACTACGCGATCCAGAACGGCCTGACCATGGGCATCGTCAACGCCGGCCAGCTGGAAATCTACGACGAGATTCCCAAAGAGCTGCGTGATGCGGTGGAAGACGTGGTGCTTAACCGCCACGAAGGCGCCACCGAAGCGCTGCTGGCGATTGCCGACAACTACAAGGGCGACGGCAGCGTCAAGGAAGTCGAAACCGAAGAATGGCGTACCTGGAGCGTGGTCGACCGCCTCAAGCATGCGCTGGTCAAGGGCATCACCAGCCATATCATCGAAGACACCGAGGAATGCCGCCAGCAGTGCGCGCGCCCCATCGAAGTCATCGAAGGCCCGCTGATGGCTGGGATGAACGTGGTCGGCGACCTGTTCGGCGCCGGCAAGATGTTCCTGCCGCAGGTGGTGAAATCCGCCCGCGTAATGAAGCAGGCGGTCGGTCACCTGATCCCTTTTATCGAGCTGGAAAAAGGCGACAAGCCTGAAGCCAAGGGCAAGATCCTCATGGCTACGGTCAAGGGTGACGTGCACGATATCGGCAAGAATATCGTCGGCGTGGTGCTCGGCTGTAACGGCTACGACATCGTCGATCTGGGCGTGATGGTGCCAGCGGAGAAAATCCTGCAAACGGCGATTGCCGAGAAGTGCGACATCATCGGCCTGTCCGGCCTGATCACCCCGTCGCTGGACGAGATGGTGCATGTCGCCCGCGAAATGCAGCGCCAGGGCTTTAGCCTGCCGCTGATGATCGGTGGCGCGACCACCTCCAAAGCCCACACCGCGGTGAAGATCGAGCCCAAGTACCAGAACGATGCGGTGGTCTACGTCACCGACGCCTCGCGCGCGGTCGGCGTGGCCACTCAGCTGCTGTCCAAAGAGTTGAAAGCCGACTTTGTCGAGCGCACCCGCCTCGACTACATCGAAGTGCGCGAACGTACTGCCAACCGCAGCGCCCGCACCGAACGCCTGAGCTACGCCAAATCGGTGGAAAACAAACCCAAGTTCGACTGGGCGACGTATCAGCCCACCGTGCCGAGCTTTACTGGCGTGAAGGTGCTGGAAAATATCGACCTCAAGGTGCTGGCCGAATATATCGACTGGACGCCGTTCTTTATCTCCTGGGACCTGGCCGGCAAGTTCCCGCGCATCCTCACCGATGAAGTGGTCGGTGAAGCCGCCACGGCGCTGTATGCCGACGCCCAGGAAATGCTGAACAAGCTGATCGACGAGAAGCTGATCAGCGCCCGCGCCGTGTTCGGTTTCTGGCCGGCCAACCAGGTGCAGGACGACGATCTGGACGTCTACGGCGACGACGGCAAGCCCCTGGCCACCCTGCACCACCTGCGCCAGCAGACCATCAAACCGGACGGCAAGCCGAACTACTCCCTGGCCGACTTTGTTGCGCCGAAAGACAGCGGTATTACCGATTACGTCGGCGGTTTTATCACCACCGCCGGTATCGGCGCCGAAGAAGTGGCCAAGGCCTATCAGGACGCCGGCGACGACTACAACTCGATCATGGTCAAAGCCCTGGCCGACCGCCTGGCCGAAGCCTGCGCCGAATGGCTGCACCGCGAAGTGCGCACCAACTACTGGGGTTACGATCCAGAAGAAGCACTGAGCAATGACGAGCTGATCAAGGAAGCCTACAAAGGCATCCGCCCCGCTCCCGGCTACCCTGCCTGCCCTGACCACACCGAGAAGAAGACCCTGTTCACCCTGCTCGACCCAGCGGCCGAATTTAACAAGGCCGGCGCCAGCGGCGTGTTCCTCACCGAACACTACGCCATGTTCCCGGCGGCAGCGGTGTCCGGCTGGTACTTCGCCCACCCACAGGCGCAGTACTTCGCCGTCGGCAAGATCGACAAAGACCAGGTGGAAAGCTACACCGCGCGCAAAAAGCAGGACCTGAACGTCAGCGAACGCTGGCTGGCGCCGAACCTGGGCTACGACAACTAAGCAGCCCAAACCGCGAATAAAGCCCAATGACTGCCGAGCCTCGTGTTTTTACGAGTGCTCGGCAGTGCTACTGTGGCTTGCTGCGCCCCTGCACCAGGCCCATACGCGAACGGATGCGTGACAGCGCCACATTGGTGATGCCCAGGTAACTGGCCACATGCTGCAGCGCAATACGCGGCGCCAGGGCGGCGCGCTGCTGCAGGAACAAGCGGTAGCGTTCCCCCGCATCCAACAACAGCAGCTCGGCTTCCCGCTGGGTACTGCGCTCCAACACCGCACGAATGCCGTCGCTGAGAATTTCCTGTACCACCGGCAGTTCAGCCTGCCAACGGCGCAGCACCTCATAGCGCAACTCCAGCAGCACGGTCGGCTCCAGAGTCACGATGCCCACCGCACTGGTGACGGCGTAGGGCGGTGTGCCCCAACCGACCCAACTGCCCTCTTCATGGAAAGCCGCATTGCGCTCCAGCCCCTGTTCGGACAGGTGCACCACACGCAGCAGGCCGCTGACCACGAACCAGCAGCGGTCACTGAGTTGCCCCGGCCGTAGCACCGTCTGATTGGCCCCATAACTCTGGCGCGGCAGGCTCTGCCAGAGTTCGCTGAGTTGCGGGTACTGCTCGAGCATGCCGAGCAACTGCGGCGCACAGGCCAGGCAGTCATAGAGGGAATCTGAGGACATTGATAAACCGAGGTTAATGCGCAGCCGGTGGCGCAGGCATGAAGCTAGCACCACCTCGTTCTGGATGACACCTCACATGCACCCGCCCAAACAATCCGCCCCCTTAAATACCGACATGAAACCGCGACACAGCGGCCTGAACTGGGCCCACCTCGGCGCCCTGCTACTGATCGCGACCTGGGCAACGCTGGGGCTTTACGCGGACTGGAGCAGCTTCGTGCTGCTGGGCGGCGGCCTGCTTCTGGTGCTGCTCTGGTTCGCCCTGTGGGAATGGCGCTGGCCGCACCGCACGGACTGGCAAGCCCGGCCCGCCGACCGCAAGCGTGATGGGCTATTTATGCTGGCGCTGTTAGCCACCGATGCCCTGGCCGATACGTTGATACGCAGCCTCGTGATGCTATTTAACGCCGACGCCCAGGGTCTCGCCACGGGGCTGCCACTGTGGCTAGCGGTACCCGCGGCGGCGCTGCTGGGGGAGTTTGGCGACTACTGGCTGCATCGCTACAAGCATCGTGGTGGCTGGTTGTGGCGCGTGCATTTCGTGCATCACCGCCCCAGCGCCCTGAACGTCAGCAACAACTTCACCACACACCCTCTGGACCTGCTGCTGCGCAAGTCGGTGCATATGCTGCCGCTCTGGTTGCTGGGCTTCGAGCCCATGGCCATCGCCCTGGCGGCGCTATTCTCGCAGACCCAGTCGTTCGCTACTCACGCCAACAGCCGCGGCACCCTGGGCTGGTTGAACTATCTGATTGGCAGTGCCGAACTGCACCGCTGGCATCACAGCGTGAATATCGCCGAGGCGCAAAATTTCGGCACCGCGCTACCGCTCTGGGACCAACTGTTCGGCACCTTTCGCTGGCGCGGCGGCGAGCCTGTCGCGCTGGGTGTAAAGGCCAGCGCCCAGCAGCCTGATGAGCACGATATTCGCGGCCTGCTCAGCTACCCGTTCGGACGTTCGCGTCCGGCCAAGAGTCCTGCTCATGCAGAGCGGGCTGCGCAGCGGTAGAAGGACGGGGACAGCGACGCTTAAGCGTCCCACCAAGGCTTCAGCTCAGGCGCGAAGTCGACTTGCGGATGATCTTGATCGAATGCTTGAGCGTCGGCTTGCGCGTAACGCTGATGGCCTTGCGGCTCACCGTGTCGATGGTGATATTCCAGAAACCGCTGCTAGGTACGGTGATCTTCGCCGGAAAGGTATCGAACGCGCCGCCGTGGTAGGTGTGTCGGCCGCCATTCTTGAAGCTGCGGAAGTTCGCATCGCTCATCAGGCGGATATTGCAGGTCTGCGAGCACTCGATGACGACCACGTCGTCTTCGTTGAGGTGTTCACGCTGGTGTATGAATTTCATGCTGTGTCCCCACACATTTTTCCGGGGCGCGACCATAGCACAGGCGCACGTCGGCACGCTGATGGATCGCCATGCTAACCTTAGCCGACCGGCGGTAGCTAAGCCGGTAATCTCCTCATTATCAATCACGCCCGGACAAGGATGCTCCCATGCCCCGTCGGCTCTTGCTGCTTCTCCCTCTGCTTATCCCTCTATTTATTAGCGGTTGCAGTACACCCAGTCACTTCGAGGCTGTGCAGCCGTCAAGCCCGCAGCAGGCGGTGCTCTACCTGTATCGCCCGGAAGCCAGCAACCCAGGACTGATGCAACCGCTGCGCTACGACTACCCGGAAGTATTTATCGACGGCCAGAGCATTGGCACGCTGAAATTCAACAGCCATCGGCATGTAGAGCTAGCACCAGGCAAGCACAGCGTACGCATAACCGGGCTGAGCCCAGCAGCCAAGTGGGAACCCCGCGATATAGAGCAATCACTCACTCTTAAACCGGCACAAATTACCTACCTGAAGCTGAATGTGCAGTACCAGCTGGATGAAATGGTCCTGGGCCAACCCGGGCCCCGCTATAACATCCGCCTGACGCCGATGCGCAGCGAAGACGCCGTCTACGAAATTCGCCACACCAAGCCGCAATAGCCTGAGGAGAACCTGCATGCTCACCATCAAAGATTTGGGACTTCTACTGCTCAGCGCGTCACTACTCAGCGCCTGCAGCAGCCAGGGGCAGAACGAAGCGCTGACGAGCGAAGCCCGCACCGGCCAGGTCACTCAGAAAGGCGTACCGGGTGGCGTGGCCACTCAAGTCGAAGAGATCAACGCCGTGGTCAGCGCTATCAACTACGCCACCAGCAGCGTCACCCTGGAGGATGCGCAGGGCCATCAGCGCAGCTTCACCGCCAGCCCGGAAATGATCAACTTCCCGCAGTTGAAAGTCGGCGACAAGGTCAATGCCACCGTTGTTTTAGAACAAGTGGTGTATTTGCGTGAGCCAGGCGAGTCCAGTGCAGACAGCGCCGCTGCCGTGGTCGCCACAGCGCCTGCTGGTACTAAGCCAGGCATGCTGGTTGCCGATAGCGTCGAGATCACCGCAGTGGTCAAGGCCATCGATACCACCCTGCAAACCGCCACCCTTGAGTTCACTGACGGCACCCGCAAGACGGTACAAGTCCGACCAGACGTGCAGCTCAAAACCGAACACCTCAATCGCCAGGTGGTCATTCGCCTGAGTTCGGCGCTCGCTCTGCGCGTACAAGCCCAGTAAGCCACACCGCTCGCGGACTCAGGTCCGCCGAGCCGGTCACGCTTCGCCGCCCAAGCGCACAGTGGTAGCATGCGCGCCCCATGCATATTCACGACTTTCACCAACGCCTCACCGATCTCGGTGCCAAGCCCATGCACATCGGTCGGATTACCCGTGCCTGGCTGCGTGGCATGCCGCTGGATACCGGCACGCGTAATCAGAAGACCGAGAATTTTCTGCCGCTGGCAGTACGTAATGCCCTGCCCGAGATAAGCAGCGAGCTCGATGCGCTGGCCCGCCTGAGTTCCGAGCACCCGGCCAGCGATGGCTCGGCGCGCTTGCTGGTGGAGCTGGCCGACAAGCAGATGGTGGAAAGCGTGCTGCTGCCGCGCGATGGTCTCTGTGTGTCCAGTCAGGTTGGTTGCGCGGTGGGCTGTGTGTTCTGCATGACCGGCAAGAGCGGCCTGCTGCGTCAGCTGAGCACCGCTGAGATCGTTGCCCAGGTAGCCCTGGCGCGGCGCTTCCGAGCGGTGAAGAAAGTAGTCTTCATGGGCATGGGCGAGCCGGCGCATAACCTCGATAACGTGCTCGAAGCGATCAACCTGCTCGGCACCGAGGGCGGTATAGGCCAGCGCAACCTGGTGTTCTCCACCGTCGGCGATCCGCGGGTGTTCGAGCGTTTGCCACAGCAGCAGATCAAGCCGGCCCTGGCCCTGTCGCTGCATACAACCGATGCCGAACTGCGCCAGACGCTGCTGCCGCGCGCGCCACGCATCGATCCTGAAGAGCTGGTCGAGCTGGGCGAAACCTACGCGCGGCAGATCGATTACCCGATCCAGTATCAGTGGACGCTGCTCAAGGGCATCAACGACAGCCAGGAAGAAATGGACGGCATCCTGCGCCTGCTCAAGGGCAAGTACGCGATCATGAACCTGATCCCCTACAACAGCCTGGAAGCCGATGAATTCCAGCGCCCTGATGGCGACCGCATCGTACAGATCGTGCGTTACCTGCACAGCCGCGGCGTGCTGACCAAGGTGCGCAACTCGGCGGGCCAGGACATTGATGGCGGCTGCGGGCAACTGCGCGCACGGGCGACCGAGGTGCTGGATCGGCGCAAAAGCCGCGCATAGTGATGACTGCACTGTTGGCGTCGCGGCTAAAGCCCCACCCACACAAAGTAAGCGCCATAAAAAATGCCCGCAGATCGCGGGCATTTTTGTTTAGCCATCTACTTAGTAGTAGGCGTTTTCCTTGTTGGTGTGGTCAGTCACATCACGCACGCCTTTAAGCTCGGGAATGCGCTCAAGCAGGGTTTTCTCGATGCCTTCCTTGAGCGTCAGGTCAACCTGGCCGCAGCCCTGGCAGCCGCCGCCGAACTTCAATACGGCGATGCCGTCGTCGACCACGTCGATCAGGCTGACTTCGCCGCCGTGGCTGGCCAGGCCAGGGTTGATCTCAGTCTGCAGGTAGTAGCTGATGCGCTCGTTGATCGGGCTGTCTTCATTGACCATCGGCACTTTGGCGTTCGGCGCCTTGATGGTCAGCTGGCCGCCCATGCGGTCGGTGGCGTAGTCGACCACGGCGTCTTCCAGAAACGGCTCGCTGACAGCATCGATCCAGGCGGTGAAGCTGGCCAGGCCCAGTGCGGTGTCTTCGGCCTTCTGCTCGCCTGGCTTGCAGTAGGCAATGCAGGTTTCGGCGTACTGGGTGCCCGGCTGGGTGATAAATACGCGGATGCCGATGCCCGGGGTGCTCTGCTTGCTCAGCAGGTCAGCCAGATAATCGTGGGCAGCGTCGGTAATGGTAATGGTGCTCATGGCAACTCCTCGCAAACATGCGCGCAGTGTACGCCACTCGCCAGCGCCGGCAAAGTCCTAGTGTTTTAGTAGGAATAACACTTATTCGCTAAACGCCAGCCCTCGCCGACTATGCGCAGAGGAACTGCGCAATCGCATCGGCCGCCGTTTGCATATGCTGCTGATGGCTGAAGCCTGAGCTTTTCAGCGGCTTTAGGTCATGGTCACCCGCCGTCAGCCAGTGCAGCTTGATCGACTCAGACAGTGCGTAACCCGCCACCGCCTGCCTATCCCCCAAGGCGTCGCGCTCCCCCTGGATAATCAGCGTTGGCGTGCGCAGCTCGGCCAGGTGCACGACCCGTGGCTTTTCCGGCTTGCCGACGGCGTAGAAGGGATAACCCAGGCACACCAGCGCATCGGCGCCCAATTCATCGGCCAATAGACTGGCCATGCGCCCGCCCATGGACTTGCCGCCGATGGCCAACGGCCCTGCGACCTGTTGGCGCACCTGCGCATAGACCTCGCGCCACTGTTCAAGCAGTTTGGCCTGGGGGTTGGGTGGGCGTTTTTTGCCGTCCAGACGACGCGCGGCCATATAGGCGAACTCGAAGCGCAGTACGGCAATCCCACGCGCGGCAAGGCTTTGCGCCATGGTTTGCATGAACTCGCTGTCCATCGGCGCACCGGCGCCGTGGGCCAGAATCAAGGTAGCGCGCGCCTCGCCAAGCGGGCGATCCCACAACCAACTGCCATCACCCTGCCACTGCGCGCATTGATCCCCGTCAATACCCGCCTCACGCCCTTTGCTCATGCTTGCCTCGCTTAAAAACCATTCGGACTGCGACGCTGATCGTACAGGTGCGCAGCCATGGATTTTCGATGATCGGTCTATAACCGTGGATGGAAGCCCCTGAAATGAACATAACCAGGAACACAGCAACCAGTTCCGCCTACAACTACAAGGTGGTTCGCCAATTCGCCATCATGACGGTGGTGTGGGGCATTGTCGGGATGGGGCTCGGCGTGTTTATCGCCGCGCAACTGGCCTGGCCCGAGCTCAACTTCAACCTGCCGTGGACCAGCTTCGGCCGTCTGCGCCCGCTACACACCAACGCGGTGATCTTCGCCTTCGGTGGCTGCGCGCTGTTCGCCACCAGCTATTACGCGGTGCAACGCACCTCGCAAGCCACCCTGTTCGCGCCCAAGCTCGCGGCCTTCACCTTCTGGGGCTGGCAACTGGTGATCGTCCTGGCGGCTATCAGTTTGCCCATGGGCTGGACCAGCTCCAAGGAATACGCCGAGCTGGAATGGCCGATCGACATTCTGATCACCATTGTCTGGGTCAGCTACGCCATCGTGTTTTTCGGCACGGTGATCAAGCGTAACGTCAGCCATATCTACGTGGGCAACTGGTTCTTCGGTGGATTTATCCTCACCGTGGCGCTGCTGCACCTGGTCAACAACCTGGAAGTGCCGGTCACCCTGACCAAGTCCTACTCGGCCTATGCCGGGGCAACGGACGCGATGATCCAGTGGTGGTACGGCCACAACGCCGTGGGCTTTTTCCTCACTGCGGGCTTTCTGGGGATGATGTATTACTTCGTGCCCAAGCAGGCAGGTCGCCCGGTCTACTCCTACCGGTTGTCCATCGTGCACTTCTGGGCGCTGATCGCCGTGTACATCTGGGCGGGCCCGCACCACTTGCACTACACCGCGCTGCCGGATTGGGCGCAGAGCCTGGGCATGGTGATGTCGCTGATTCTGCTGGCGCCAAGCTGGGGCGGCATGATCAACGGCATGATGACCCTCTCCGGGGCCTGGCATAAGCTGCGCACCGATCCGATCCTACGTTTCCTAGTGGTGTCCCTGGCGTTCTACGGCATGTCGACCTTCGAAGGTCCGATGATGGCGATCAAGACCGTCAACGCCCTGTCCCACTACACCGACTGGACCATCGGCCACGTGCATGCCGGCGCGCTCGGCTGGGTTGCCATGGTGTCCATCGGCTCGCTCTATCACATGCTGCCGAAAGTCTTCGGCCGCGACGAAATGCACAGCATCGCCCTGATCAACGTGCACTTCTGGCTCGCCACCATCGGCACCGTGCTCTACATCGCCTCGATGTGGGTCAACGGCATCGCCCAGGGCCTGATGTGGCGCGCAGTCAACGAAGACGGCACGCTCACCTACTCCTTCGTCGAAGCGCTGGAAGCCAGCCACCCCGGCTTTGTGGTGCGGGTAATCGGCGGCGCGATCTTCTTCGCCGGCATGCTGGTGATGGCCTGGAACGTCTGGCAGACCGTGCGTCACACCAAGGCTGCTGAGATGGACGCCGCCGCGCAGTTTTCGCTTGAGGGAGCCCACTGATGAGACACGAAATACTCGAGAAGAACATCGGCCTGATGGCGCTAATGATGGTGCTGGCCGTGAGCATCGGCGGCCTGACGCAGATCGTCCCGCTGTTCTTTCAGGACGTTACCAATGAGCCGGTGGCCGGCCTCAAGCCCTACACCGCGCTGCAACTGGAAGGCCGTGACATCTATATCCGTGAAGGCTGCGTCGGCTGCCATTCGCAGATGATCCGCCCGTTCCGCGCCGAAACCGAGCGCTACGGCCACTATTCGGTGGCCGGAGAAAGCGTATACGACCACCCCTTCCTCTGGGGCTCCAAGCGCACCGGGCCGGACCTGGCCCGCGTCGGCGGCCGCTACTCGGATGAATGGCACCGCGCGCACCTGTACAACCCGCGCAACGTGGTGCCGGAGTCGAAGATGCCGGCCTATCCGTGGCTGGTGGAAAGCACCCTGGATGGCCAGGACACCGCCAAGAAGATGCAGGCCCTGCGCTTTCTCGGCGTGCCGTACAGCGAGGAAGACATCGCCGGCGCCTCCGCTGCCGTCAAAGGCAAGAGCGAGATGGATGCCATGGTCGCCTACCTGCAAGTGCTCGGCATTGCCGTGAAGAACAAGAGGTAGAGCCATGTCATTCGAATTTATTGATACCGGCACCCTGCGCGGCATTGGTACGGCACTGGTTCTGCTGTCCTTTGTCTGCGTCACCCTGTGGGCTTACAGCGGCAAGCGCCGCACGGCGTTCGATGAGGCCGCCCTTCTGCCATTTGCCGATGAACCCAAGCTGGCTGCACCGAGGAGCAACACCCCATGAGCACGTTCTGGAGCTGGTACATCACAGTGCTGACCGTCGGCACCCTGCTCGCCCTGTTCTGGCTGATTTTCGCCACCCGTAAAAGCGAAGTGCACAAGAACCCAACCGAGCAGACCATGGGTCATTCCTTCGACGGCATCGAGGAATATGACAACCCGCTGCCCAAGTGGTGGTTCATGCTGTTTATCGGCACCATCGTCTTCTCGATTGGCTACCTGGCGCTGTACCCCGGCCTGGGCAACTGGAAAGGCGTACTGCCGGGCTATGAAGACGGCTGGACCCAGGTCAAGCAATGGCAGCGTGAAGTAGACAAGGCGGACGAGCTGTATGGGCCGATCTTCGCCAAATACGCGGCCATGCCCCTGGAAGAAGTCGCCAAAGACGAGCAGGCGCTGAAAATGGGCGGACGCATGTTTGCCACCTACTGCTCGGTCTGCCACGGCTCCGACGCCAAGGGCGCAGTGGGCTTCCCTAACCTCACCGACAACCACTGGCGCTGGGGCGGCGAGCCTAATGTGATCAAGACCAGCATCCTCAATGGTCGCATGGGCGCCATGCCGGCCTGGGCGGCGATCATTGGTGAAGACGGAGTGCAACAGGTCGCAGCCTTCGTGCGCAAGGATCTGGCCGGGCTGCCACTGCCCGCCGACAAGAGCGTCGATCTGGAAAAAGGCGCCGCCATTTATGCCACCAACTGCCTAGCCTGCCACGGCGCAGAAGGCAAAGGTATGGCCATGCTCGGCGCGCCCGACCTGACCAGCCCCGCTGGCTGGATCTACGGCAGCAGCCTGGTGCAGTTGCAGCAGACCATCCGCCACGGCCGCAACGGCCAAATGCCGGCGCAAGAGCAGTATCTGGGCAACGACAAGGTGCATCTGCTGGCCGCTTATGTCCTGAGCCTGAGCCAGAAACAACAGAACGCCGCCGCACAGTAATCGCTAGAAACGCAGCAACCGGCTGGCGACCCCAGGTCGCCAGCCACTCAAGCAAGCCTCTTCCGCGCCCGGACAGCCGTCCGAGCCATGCGACCCAAGGTCGCACCCTTCCGACCAAGTGCATGCGCGACCTTTGACTTGAGCTAATCTTGTCGACAGTCGCCACCTGTCATAACTCCAAGGCGATTCCCATCTTTGCGCTACGCCTATTAAAGGCGTTTTATGCTCGCGGTAATGCCCTGCATAAGCGGCCATGCATGCTTGCCAACAGCCCTGAAAGCCTTATTGCGCCGGCTTGTGTCGTTGCAATGAGCACATGCTTTCTACATACTTGCCGCCGATTTTTGCCCCTAAAAAATCCATTAACCGTGGAACCCATAATGAGCACAGCAATCAGTCCGACTGCTTATAACTACAAGGTGGTTCGCCAGTTCGCCGTAATGACGGTGATTTGGGGAGTCATTGGCATGAGCCTGGGTGTTTTCATCGCCGCGCAACTGGTGTGGCCTGAACTCAACCTGGGCATGGAATGGACGAGCTTCGGCCGTCTGCGGCCGCTACACACCAACGCGGTGATCTTCGCCTTCGGCGGCTGCGCGCTGATGGCAACCTCGTTCTATGTGGTGCAACGCACCAGCCAGGTACGCCTGATCTCCGATGGCCTTGCCGCCTTCGTATTCTGGGGTTGGCAAGCCGTGATCGTCGCTGCGGTGATCACCCTGCCAATGGGTTTCACCGGTTCCAAGGAATACGCTGAGCTGGAGTGGCCAATCGATATCCTCCTGGGTATCGTCTGGGTCGCCTATGCAGTGGTGTTCTTCGGCACTATCGTCAAGCGCCAGACCAAGCACATCTATGTCGGCAACTGGTTCTACGGTGCCTTCATTCTGGTTACCGCGATGCTGCACATCGTCAACAGCGCGGCCGTTCCGGTCAGCCTGTTCAAGTCCTACTCGGCCTACGCCGGTGCGACTGACGCGATGATCCAGTGGTGGTACGGCCACAACGCCGTGGGCTTCTTCCTGACCACCGGCTTCCTGGGGATGATGTACTACTTCGTACCCAAGCAGGCCGAGCGTCCGATCTACTCCTACCGGCTGTCCATCGTGCACTTCTGGGCGCTGATCACCCTGTACATCTGGGCCGGTCCGCACCACCTGCACTACACCGCCCTGCCGGATTGGGCGCAGTCCCTCGGTATGGCGATGTCGATCATCCTCCTGGCACCAAGCTGGGGCGGCATGATCAACGGCATGATGAGCCTATCGGGCGCCTGGCATAAGCTGCGCACCGACCCAATCCTGCGTTTCCTGGTCGTCTCCCTGGCGTTCTACGGCATGTCGACCTTCGAAGGTCCGATGATGGCGATCAAGACCGTCAACGCCCTGTCCCACTACACCGACTGGACCATCGGCCACGTACACGCCGGCGCGCTCGGCTGGGTAGCGATGATCTCCATCGGCGCGCTGTACCACCTGCTGCCAAAAGTCTTTGGTCGCCCACAGATGCACAGCGTTGGCCTGATCAACGCGCACTTCTGGCTGGCCACTATCGGTACCGTGCTGTACATCGCCTCGATGTGGGTCAACGGCATCACCCAGGGCCTGATGTGGCGTGCAGTCAACGAAGACGGCACCCTCACCTACTCCTTCGTTGAAGCGCTGGAAGCCAGCCACCCGGGTTACGTGGTGCGCATGATTGGTGGCGCCTTCTTCGTCGCCGGCATGCTGCTGATGGCTTACAACACCTACCGCACCGTGCGTGCCGCCAAGGCTTCGGAATACGAAGCGGCTGCACAGATTCCAGTCGGAGTAGCGCACTGATGAAACACGAAATCATTGAGAAGAATATTGGCCTGATGGCGCTGCTGATGGTTCTGGCCGTCAGCATCGGCGGCCTGACTCAAATCGTGCCGCTGTTTTTCCAGGACGTTACCAACGAGCCGGTGGAAGGCCTCAAGCCTTACACCGCGCTGGAACTGGAAGGCCGCGATGTGTACATCGCCAACGGCTGTGTCGGCTGCCACTCGCAGATGATTCGTCCGTTCCGCGCCGAAACCGAACGTTACGGCCACTACTCGGTAGCCGGTGAAAGCGTCTGGGACCACCCGTTCCTGTGGGGTTCCAAGCGTACCGGTCCGGACCTGGCCCGCGTCGGCGGTCGTTACTCGGATGAATGGCAACGTGCGCACCTGTACAACCCGCGCAACGTGGTGCCTGAGTCGAAGATGCCGGCATACCCCTGGCTGGTTGAGCACAAGCTCGACGGCAAGGACACCGCCAAGAAGATGGAAGTCATGCGTGGCTTTGGCATCCCCTACACCGATGAAGACATCGCCGGGGCCAAGGACGCAGTAAAAGGCAAGACCGAAATGGACGCGATCGTTGCGTACCTGCAGGTTCTCGGCACATCCATCAAGAACAAACGGTAACGCACATGGATATCGGGATGATTCGCGGCATAGGCACAGCAGTGGTGTTCATCGCCTTTATTGGCGTGGTGCTCTGGGCCTACAGCAGCAAGCGTAAATCCAGCTTCGACGAGGCCGCCAACCTGCCCTTCGCCGATGATCCCAAACCCACTGAGCGTGACGAGCAATCTTCCAGGAGCAATAACCAATGACCACGTTCTGGAGTTGGTACGTAACCATTCTGTCTCTGGGCACCATCTTTGCCCTGACCTGGCTGATCTTCGGCACCCGTAAGGGCCAGCGCGAAGAAACCACCGAAGAAACCGTCGGCCATTCCTTCGACGGTATCGAAGAGTTCGACAACCCGCTGCCCAAGTGGTGGTTTATGTTGTTTGTCGGCACCATCATCTTCGCCCTTGGCTACCTGGTGCTCTACCCGGGCCTGGGTAACTGGAAAGGTCTGCTGCCAGGCTACGACTACCTCGACACCGAGGCCAAAACCCCCTTCGCCACTAATATCGAAATCGCTGGTGGCGTAGAGCGCAATGCGGGCTGGACCGGCGTGCACCAGTGGGAAAAGGAAATGGCTAAAGCTGAAGGCCAATACGGCCCGATCTTCGCCAAATATGCTGCCATGCCAATCGAACAAGTGGCCCAGGACGAGCAAGCGTTGAAAATGGGCGGCCGCCTGTTTGCTTCCAACTGCTCGGTCTGCCACGGCTCCGACGCCAAAGGCGCATATGGTTTCCCGAACCTGACCGACAACGACTGGCTGCATGGCGGCGAACCGGAAACCATCAAAACCACCATCATGGCTGGCCGCCAGGGCGTAATGCCTGCGCAGCTGCCGGTGATCGGTGAGGAAGGTATCCGTAACGTGGCTGGCTACATCCGCAGCCTGTCCGGTTTGAAAAACCCGGAAGGTATCGAGGTTGACCTTGCCGCAGGTCAAGACATCTTCGCGACTACTTGTGCAGTCTGTCATGGCGCTGAAGGTAAGGGCCAACAGGCCATGGGCGCACCCAACCTGACTGACAAAACCTGGCTCTACGGCTCCAGCTTTGCTCAGGTACAACAAACTTTGCGCTATGGCCGTAACGGCAAGATGCCAGCCCAGGCTGACTTCCTGGGCAACGATAAGGTGCATCTGCTGGCGGCTTACGTGTACAGCCTGTCGCAAGAAAAAATCGAGAAGTGATTCTCCGGCCTGACAGGCGCGACCGCAGGTCGCACCTGTCAGGCAATCGTCAGGCGTACCATAGCGCAAGAGCCCGTATGACCCCGGCCGGCACGTATCGACCAGGGCAGCCAATCAACCGCCGTGGTACGAACTGATGAGTGCACAGATTCCAGTTAAAGACGTCACCCCTGCCCCGGCCAAGGTCGAAGTTGTTGACCTGTACGCCAACCGCGAAAAAATCTACACCCGCTCCTTCACCGGCATCTTCCGCAACTTGCGCATGCTCGGTGGCGCAGCCCTCTTTCTGTTGTACTTCGGCACCGTATGGTTGACCTGGAATGGCCGTCAGGCCGTCTGGTGGAACCTGCCGGAGCGCAAGTTCTACATCTTCGGCTCCACCTACTGGCCGCAGGATTTCGTCCTGCTCTCGGCGCTGTTGATCATCGCCGCCTTCGGCCTGTTCTTTATCACCGTGTTCGCCGGCCGCGTGTGGTGTGGCTACACCTGCCCGCAGAGCGTATTCACCTGGGTATTTATGTGGGCGGAAAAGGTCACCGAAGGTGATCGCAACCAGCGCATGAAGCTCGACAAGAGCCCGATGACCACGCAGAAATTCCTGCGCAAGCTGGCCAAGCACGGCATCTGGGTCGGTGTATCGCTGGTCACCGCGATAACTTTCGTCGGCTACTTCACGCCGATTCGCGAACTGATCCCCGAGCTGTTCACCCTGCAAGCCGGCGGTTGGGCGCTGTTCTGGGTCGGCTTCTTTACCCTCGCCACCTACGGCAACGCCGGCTACCTGCGCGAGCAGGTGTGCATCTACATGTGCCCCTATGCGCGCTTCCAGAGTGTGATGTTCGACCAGGACACCCTGATCGTTTCCTACGACCCACGCCGCGGCGAACACCGTGGCCCGCGTAAGCGCGATGCGGACTACAAGGCCGAAGGCCTGGGTGACTGCATCGACTGCAAGATGTGCGTGCACGTCTGCCCTACCGGCATCGACATCCGCGACGGTCTGCAGATCGAATGCATCGGCTGCGCCGCCTGCGTCGATGCCTGCGACAGCATCATGGAGAAGATGAACTACCCGAAAGGGCTGATCAGCTACACCACCGAACACAACCTTTCCGGACAAAAGACCCACCTGGTGCGGCCGCGCCTGATCGGTTACGCCATCGCCCTGCTAGCGATGTTCTGCGTGTTCGCCTGGGCCATCGCCGACCGGTCGCTGGTGGAGCTGGATGTGCTCAAGGACCGCGTGCTCTACCGCGAGAATGAAGAAGGCCGGATCGAGAACGTCTACACCCTGAAGATCATGAACAAGGCCCAGCACGAGGTTACTTACCTGATCGAAGCTGACGGCCTCGACGGCCTGGTGTACGAAGGCAAGCGCGAGATCAAGGCAATCGCTGGCGAGGTACTGTCACTGCCTGTCGAGCTGTCGATCGACCCGGAAAAACTGCCTTCGAGCACCAATGAAATTACCTTCCGCCTGCACTCGGCGGATGACCTAAGCATCAAAACCGACGCAGCCAGCCGCTTTATCGGCCCCAGCGTGCGCTGAACAGAGAAGACCATGACAGAGCAAAGCCCCGAGATCATCAAGCCCTGGTACAAGCAATTCTGGCCCTGGTTCCTGATTGGCCTGCTGGCCTATTCAGTGGTCCAGGGGCTAACTCTGCTGACCATCGCCACGAAGAACCCACCGGGGCTGATCTCCGATGACTATTACGACGTCGGCAAAGGCATCAACCAGTCCCTGGAGCGAGAAAATCACGCCATTCGCCTCAAGCTGCACGCCAGCCTGCTGCTCAACGATGACAACGGCACCGCCACCTTGCAGCTGAACGGCAACAGCCGTCCGCAGCAGCTGGTGCTTAACCTGATCTCGCCGACCCAACCCGAGCGCGATCGCCGGGTGATCCTGCAACCACAGGCCGATGGCAGCTACAGCGGGCAGATGATCGACGCGGTCAAGGGCCGCCGTTTTGTCGAGCTGATCGGCCAGGAAGGCGGCAAGGACTGGCGCCTGTTTGAAGAAGAAAACGTGCAAAGCGGGCAGAAAATCCTCCTCGGGGATGCTCAATAAGCGCACCGATGGCCAGCCCGACTCTTTGCTACCACTGTGGCCTGCCGGTACCCGCCGGCAGCCGTTTCCAGGCCCAGGTACTGGGCGCAACCCGCGAGATGTGCTGCCCGGGCTGTCAGGCAGTGGCCGAAGCTATTGTCGGCGGCGGCCTGGAACACTATTACAAACACCGCAGCGAAAGCGCCGCCAATCCGCAAAGCCTGCCTCAGGCGTTACCGGATGAATTGGCGCTGTATGACCGCCGCGACGTGCAACAACCCTTTGTCGAGCACGATGGCGAACTCAGCGAAACCTGCCTGCTGATCGAAGGGATCAGTTGCGCCGCTTGTGGCTGGCTGATCGAGAAACACCTGCGCAGCCTGCCGGGTGTTAGCGAAGCGCGGCTCAACTTATCCAACCACCGATTGCAGGTGCGCTGGGCCGACAGTCAACTGCCGCTCAGCAGCCTGCTCAAAACGCTGCGCAAGATCGGCTACGCCGCTCACCCCTGGCATGCCGATGCCGCCGCTGAACAGCTGCAGCGCGAGAACCGCCGCGCCATGCGTGAACTGGGCGTGGCCGGCATGCTGTGGATGCAGGTGATGATGGCAACCATGGCCACCTGGCCGGAATTCAACATCGACCTCAGCCCCGAGCTGGACAAGATCCTGCGTTGGGTCAGCCTGTTTCTCACCACGCCGATAGTCTTCTACTGCTGCGGGCAATTCTTCAGGGGGGCGCTGCGTGACTTACGCACCCGCCACCTGACCATGGATGTGTCGGTATCCCTGGCGATTGGCGGTGCATATATCGCCGGTATCTGGTCAACGGTGACGGGCCAGGGTGAACTGTATTTCGACGCAGTGGGCATGTTCGCCCTATTCCTCCTGGCAGGCCGCTACCTGGAACGCCGCGCCCGTGAGCGCACAGCAGCCGCCACCGCTCAGCTGGTCAACCTGCTGCCAGCCTCCTGCCTGCGCTTGGACGCCGAAGGCCAGAGCCAGCGAATTCTGCTGAGCGAGCTCCACGTCGGCGATCAGGTGCTGGTCCCCCCCGGCGCCCTGCTGCCCGCTGATGGGCGCATTATTCAGGGCCAGTCGAGCGTGGATGAATCGTTGCTGACCGGTGAATACCTGCCGCAACCGCGTAACACGGGCGACAGCGTCACGGCGGGCACCCTTAACGTCGAAGGCCCGCTGCAGATTGAAGTGCAGGCGCTTGGTGATGCTACGCGCCTGTCGGCTATCGTCCGCCTGCTGGAGCGCGCGCAGAGCGACAAACCACGCCTAGCGGTATTGGCCGACAATGTTGCGCAGTGGTTCCTGCTGATCGTTCTGGTGGTAGCCGCCATCGTCGGTCTGGTTTGGTGGCAACTCGACCCGTCACGCGCGTTCTGGATCGTGCTTTCCTTGCTGGTCGCCACCTGCCCTTGCGCGCTCGCCCTGGCCACGCCAACAGCACTAACCGCCGCCACGGGTTCTCTGCACAAACTGGGCATGCTGCTGACCCGCGGCCATGTACTCGAAGGGCTCAATCAGATTGACACCCTGGTGCTGGACAAGACCGGCACCCTCACCGAAGGTCGCCTGACCCTTGGTGCCATTCACCCTCTACGCGAACTGGATGCTGACAGCTGCCTCGCATTGGCCGCCGCGCTGGAAAACCGCTCTGAACATCCAATCGCCCGCGCCTTCGGCCAGGCACCAGAAGCCGCCGAAGCAGTCGACAGCCATCCGGGCCTGGGCCTGCAAGGACGGGTTGGCAACCGAGTACTGCGTATTGGCGAAGCCAGTTTCGTCTGTGCGTTGAGTGCTCAGCCCGTGCCAGAGATTGCCAGTGAGCATGGCCAGTGGCTGCTGCTGGGTGATGAGCAAGGGCCGTTGGCCTGGTTTGTATTGAATGACCGCCTGCGCGAAGATGCGCCGCAACTGATCGACATGGCCATAACCAAGGGCTGGCAGATCATGCTGCTGTCCGGCGACAGCTCGCCCATGGTCGGCGAAGTGGCACGCCAGCTGGGTATCACAGATGCCCGTGGTGGTCTCACGCCAGATGCCAAGCTGGAGGTATTGAAGCAGCTGCACAGCCAAGGCCGTCGGGTACTGATGCTGGGTGACGGGGTTAACGATGTGCCCGTGTTAGCCGCCGCCGACATCAGCGTAGCCATGGGCAGCGCCACCGACCTGGCCAAAACCAGCGCTGATGCCGTGCTCCTATCCAACCGTCTGAGCAGCCTGGTGCAAGCTCTACACATGGCGCAACGAACCCGCCACATCATCATCGAGAACCTTGCCTGGGCCAGCCTGTACAATGGCCTGGTACTGCCCTTCGCCGCCCTTGGCTGGATCACTCCGATCTGGGCCGCGCTGGGTATGTCAGTCAGCTCACTGGTGGTGGTGGTCAACGCGCTGCGTCTGACTCGCCTGTCCCGGCAGTAAGCTGTCAAACAGCCCACTAAAACGCTCGGCGAGGTCTTATGCGAAACAACGTGACTGGCAAGATTGCCTGGTGGGTGCGCTTATTAGCCGTAATGCTGTTAAGCCTGCAGCTGTTTATGGCCTACCACTTTGCCACCGCGTTGATCCGTCAGCAGACCACACTCAGCAGCCTGTTTACTGACAGTCTGCCGGATACCCTGATCATACTTTTCCTTAATGCTCTGTTTGCCTTCGTAGCGCTGACCGGCCGCAGCCCTGACAGACTCTTCCCAGTTGCCAGTCTCGATCTGCGGCAACTCTTGCGCCGGAGCCACTAAGCCATGCCCGCCCTCTATATCCTGATCCCGGTCGCCATTGCCCTGGTGGGCTTTGCCATCTGGCTGTTCTTCTGGGCGGTGGACAGCGGTCAGTACGACGACCTCGACGGCCCGGCCCACAGCATCCTGTTCGACGATGAAGACCCCAAGCACACCGCAGCCGTAAGCCAGCAGCAGCAACAAGACCAGCCCAAAGACTCGCAGCAGGACAAGCCCGGTGCTTGAGCTACTGCCGCTGCTGGTTTCAGCGCTGATCCTCGGGCTGCTCGGTGGCGGCCACTGCCTGGGCATGTGCGGCGGCCTGATGGGCGCGCTGACCCTGGCCATCCCACCCGAGCAGCGCGCACAACGCTTTCAGCTACTGCTGGCCTACAACCTGGGACGCATCTTCAGTTACAGCCTGGCCGGCCTGCTGCTTGGCCTGGCGGGCTGGGCATTAGCCAATAGCCCTTTGGTCATGGGCCTGCGGGTGATTGCGGCGTTGCTGCTGATCGCCATGGGGCTGTATCTCGCCGGCTGGTGGAGTGGCCTGACCCGGATCGAAGCCCTCGGTCGAGGCCTCTGGCGCTATATCCAACCGCTAACCCGACGCTTTATGCCGGTCACCAGCCTGCCGCGCGCGTTGATACTCGGCAGCCTGTGGGGTTGGCTGCCCTGCGGCCTGGTCTACAGCACCCTGCTGTGGACCGCCAGCCAAGGTAATGCAATCGACAGCGCTGCCCTGATGTTTGCCTTTGGTCTCGGCACCCTGCCGGTGCTGCTGGCCACCGGCATGGCCGCCGAACGTCTGACCGCCCTACTGCGCAAGCAGGGCGTGCGTATGGCCGGCGGCATTCTGGTAATCCTTTTTGGTCTCTGGACCCTGCCTGGACCGCACCAGCACTGGCTGATGGGCCACTAAGCGATCAGCGGGCGCTTGATACAAGTCAAAACACCTCAGGCGCACCGCTCATAGACTGCCCGGTATTGAAAGCCAAACCGGGAATACCCGCATGCTCAACGCCATCCAGTGGGACAGCTCGCTAATCCGCCGCTACGACCAAGCAGGCCCGCGCTATACATCCTATCCGACGGCTGTGCAGTTCCATGAGCGCATCAGCCAGTTCGACCTGCTGCACGCCCTGCGTGACAGCCGCAAAGCGCTGCGCCCGCTGTCGCTGTATGTGCACATCCCGTTCTGTGCGCACATTTGCTACTACTGCGCCTGCAACAAGGTAATCACTAAGGATCGCGGCCGCGCCCAGCCCTATCTGGAAAAACTCGAACGCGAAATCGAGATCATCAGCCGTCACCTCGACCCACAGCAGAAAGTCGAGCAGCTGCACTTCGGCGGCGGCACGCCGACCTTTCTCAGTCACGATGAACTGCGCCACCTGATGGGACACCTGCGCCAGCACTTCAACCTGCTGGATGACGACAGCGGCGACTACAGCATCGAGATCGACCCGCGCGAAGCCGATTGGTCGACCATGGGCCTGCTCCGTGAACTGGGTTTCAACCGCGTCAGCCTGGGCGTGCAAGACCTCGACCCTGCCGTACAGCGCGCGGTCAATCGTTTGCAGACCCTGGAGGAAACCCGCGCCATCGTCGAAGCCGCGCGCACCCTGCAGTTCCGCTCGGTGAACATCGACCTGATCTACGGCCTGCCGCTGCAAACACCGGAGCGCTTCGCCCGTACCGTGGCCGAAGTGATTGCCCTGCAACCTGATCGCCTGTCGCTGTTCAACTATGCGCACCTGCCGGAGCGCTTTATGCCGCAGCGGCGGATCAACACCAGTGAACTGCCGAGTCCTGGCGACAAGCTGGCCATGCTGCAGGCCAGCATTGAGCAACTGAGCGCCGCCGGTTACCGCTATATCGGCATGGATCACTTCGCCCTGCCCGACGACGAACTGGCCAGCGCCCAGGAAGATGGCAGCCTGCAACGCAACTTCCAGGGCTACACCACCCACGGTCATTGCGACCTGATTGGCCTGGGTGTTTCATCGATCAGCCAGATTGGCGAACTTTACTGCCAGAACAACAGCGACCTGAGCAAATACCAGGACAGCCTTGGCCACAGCGAACTGGCCACCCTGCGCGGCCTGCACTGCGATGCCGACGACCGCGTGCGCCGGGCGGTGATTCAACAGCTGATCTGTCATTTTCAGCTGCGCTTTGCCGATATCGAGCAGGCCTACGCCATCGACTTTCGCAATTACTTCGCCGAGGTCTGGCCGCAGCTGCAGCAGATGGCCAGTGATGGGTTGATCGAGCTGAATGCCCAGGGCATCGAGGTACGGCCAGCGGGCCGCCTGCTGGTGCGCTCGCTGTGCATGCTGTTTGATCGCTACCTTAGCGAGCTAAACCAGCAGCGTTTTTCCCGGGTGATATAGCAGCCAGCGGACCGAAAAAGCCGGGGGTTATTTCATGACCAGGCTGGCCACTTCCTGCATCTGCTGATCACTGAGGTCCTGCTCACGCAGGGTCTTGATCAGCGTCGCGTTGGCGCTGCTCAACGCGCCCTGCAGCGAGGCCAGCTCGCCCTGCAGCGTCTCGATCTTTATGCGTTTGGCCTCGGGATCGAGGCTCTGGTCCTGCATGACCTCTTTCAGCTCGTTTCTCTTCGCTTCGATCTGCGCCTTGAGCTCGCGGATTCTCTTGAGCAGATCCTTGACCACATCCGGCAGGCTGCTCTCATCAATATCGCGGTTCTTCTGTGCCGCAGCAGAGCGAGCCTTTCCCTGCTCTGACAGACTTACCCGCAGACTGACGCGAAACGCCTGCTTATCCGCCTCGCCACTCTCTGCAACACCCTCAGCCGCAGCGCTCTTACGCTCCAGCGCAAGGTTCATGCGGGTGCTCAATTGAGTCGATTCCAGACGCATACGAATGCTCCTTGCAGATATTGAAAGCAACCTCGTTTATCGGCCGCACCGGATAAAACTTGAACATTCGATCAGACTGCGCCCTAGTGGCCCTAGCCTGCACCCTGCTGTAACCTTACGGCTATTGTGTGTTTACCCTCAGGATCACCAGCGATGTCCGAAAGCATCAAGTTGCATACCCCACACCAAGCCCATTGCAAGGATTGCAGCCTGGCGAGTCTGTGCCTGCCGCTGTCCCTGAACCTGGAAGACATGGACGCGCTCGACGAAATCGTCAAACGCGGCCGCCCGCTGAAAAAGGGCGAATTCCTGTTCCGCCAGGGCGATGCCTTCAACTCGGTGTTCGCGGTACGTTCCGGTGCACTGAAAACCTTCAGTCTGAGCGACAGCGGCGACGAACAGATCACCGGCTTCCACCTGCCCAGCGAGCTGGTCGGTCTGTCTGGCATGGACAGTGACGCGTACCCGGTGTCAGCAATGGCTCTGGAAACCACCTCAGTGTGCGAAATCCCCTTCGAGCGCCTCGACGAGCTGTCGGTGCAGCTGCCGCAACTGCGCCGCCAGCTGATGCGCATCATGAGCCGGGAGATCCGCGACGATCAGCAGATGATGCTGTTGCTCTCGAAGAAAACCGCCGATGAACGCATCGCCACCTTCCTGGTCAACCTCTCGGCACGCTTCCGTGCACGTGGCTTCTCGGCCAATCAATTCCGCCTGGCCATGTCGCGCAACGAAATTGGTAACTATTTGGGCCTTGCGGTGGAGACCGTATCGCGGGTATTTACCCGCTTCCAACAGAACAAGCTGCTCGAAGCCGAAGGCAAGGAAGTGCATATCCTCGATCCCATCGAGTTGTGCGCCCTGGCCGGCGGTAACCTCGAGGGCTGATCGACCCGCCCTGAGGACCTAGCCGATGATCTTCGACGAATTCACTATCAAAACCCTGATCCGCCCGGTGCTGGACTTCCCCAAGCCGGGGGTGATCTTTCGCGATATCACCCCGCTGTTTCAGTCGCCACGTGCTCTGCGCATGGTGGCCGACAGCTTTATCCAGCGCTACGTCGAAGCGGATTTCAGCCATATCGGCGCCATGGATGCGCGCGGTTTTCTGATCGGCTCGATCATCGCCTATGAGCTGAACAAACCACTGATCCTGTTCCGCAAGCAAGGCAAGCTGCCCGCCGACGTGCTCAGCGAGAGCTACCAGACCGAGTACGGCGAAGCCAAACTGGAAGTCCATGCCGACAGCCTCTGCGAAGGCGACAAGGTGCTGATTTTCGATGACCTGATCGCCACTGGCGGCACCCTGCTGGCCGCCGCACAACTGGTACGGCGCATGGGTGCGAGCATCATCGAAGCCGCCGCGATCATCGATCTGCCCGAACTGGGCGGTTCGCAAAAACTGCAGGACAGCGGTATCCCCACCTTTGCCCTGACCAGCTTCGCCCTCACCGATCAATAACTCTGCTCCACGGCCCTGACGGCAGCGTTGCATGTCCGGGCCAGGCTGTCCCTCGCGAACTGATTCGCTCACCGCTTACACAAGAACCACACAGACCATGAACGAAACACCCATGAACCCGCCATCCACTCATTGGCGTCTGCGCCTCGGCGCGCTGATGGAAAGCACAGCCATCACCCGCCTGGTCACCGCCCTGATCATCCTCAACGCCGCAATTCTCGGCATCCAGACTTACCCTGGGCTAATGGCCGAGTGGGGCGAATTGCTGCTGACGCTGGATCAGCTGATTCTCGCGGTATTTATCCTGGAGCTGGCGCTGCGCTTTGTCGCCCGCGGCCTGGGCTTGCTGCGCGATCCGTGGGCGGTATTTGACTGCCTGGTGGTGGGCGTAGCTCTGGTGCCGTCCAGCGGTCCATTCGCCGTGCTGCGTGCGCTGCGCGTGTTGCGGGTGCTGCGGCTGATTTCGATCAACCCGAACATGCGCCGGGTGGTCGAAGCACTGTTATCTTCGCTGCCAGGTATGAGCAGCATCGCCATGCTGCTCGGTCTGGTGTTTTACGTGGCAGCGGTAATGGCCACGCAACTGTTCGGCGCGGCCTTCCCCGAATGGTTCGGCAGCCTCGGTGCCAGCCTCTATACCTTGTTCCAGGTGATGACCCTGGAAAGCTGGTCGATGGGCATCGTGCGCCCGGTGATGGAAACCTTCCCGCTGGCGTGGATGTATTTCCTGCCGTTTATCCTGATTGCCACCTTTATGATGCTCAACCTGTTTATCGCCGTGGTGGTCAATGCTATGCAGACCACCCATGAACAGGAAGCCAAACTGGCGCCGCCTTCGCCGACCGAGCAATTGCTGCTCGATGAACTGCGCGCCCTGCGCACGGAAGTCGCCGAGCTGCGCCAGCAACGCTGAGCTCCCTAAAACATCGATAACCAGCAGCCCTGCCGCGCCTTCCTGGCGCAGCAGGGCTGTATCGAAGCACCCCGCCCCGACCAGCCCACTCGCTGCTAGCTCGCGCCCTTGACGGACCTGAGCCTGACGAACTGTCCGACAACTATCCATAAGTTGGCGCAATTCCGGCCGCCCTGGCCAGGAATGACCTCGCGCCTAAAACGCCCTCGGCTAAAGATAAATCACGGCCCAAGACAGCCCAGCCTGTCGTCCCAAGCCCCATAACAAGAGCGGTCGCGAACGCGACCAAGATGCCGAGGAGTCGCCCTTTATGACAGCCAAAACCAGTACCCCTACCGCCAGCTTTCCCGTACGTCGCATGGACTTCACCTTCGATGAAAGCCAGAAGTTCTGGTTTGCCGGCGACCCCTTTATGAGCCACTTCATGAACAACCTGTCGTCGCTGTTTCCCTATGGCGAAAAGTTCTTCGTCGACAGCGTGCGCGCCGTGCGCGAACAGGTCACCGAGCCGCAGCTGAAGAAGGACATCAGCGCCTTTATCGGCCAGGAAGCCATGCATTCCAAGGAACACGCGGCCTATAACGACTACGCCGCCGAGCACAATATCGATCTGGAGCTGCTGGAGCTGCGCATCAAGGTGCTGCTCGAGTGGGTGACCAAGATCACCACCAAGAAGCAGCGCCTGGCCGCCACCTGCGCCTTGGAGCACTTCACCGCGACCATGGCCGAGCAACTGCTGCAGCGCGAAGACCTAACCACCCAGATGAACGACCCCAAGCTGTATCAGCTGTGGATGTGGCATGCGATTGAAGAGAACGAGCACAAGGCGGTCTGCTACGACGTGTACCAGAAGGTCTACGGCGGCTATTTCACTCGCGTCGGCATGATGGCGATTTCCACGGTGATCTTCTTCGGCGTGATCGGCTGGTTCCAGCTGCACCTGCTGCGCAAGGACGGCCAACTGTTCAACTGGCGCAGCTGGGGCAAGGGCCTGAAAACCCTGTTCGGCCCACGCAACGGCTTCCTGACCAAACTGCTCCTGCCGTACCTGGATTACTACCGCCCCGGCTTCCACCCGCTGGACCACGACAGCAAGGCACTGGAACAGCGCTGGCGCCAGCGTCTGGGCTTCAACTAAACCCAGCTCACCGAGGCTGAGCGCTAATCCGCGTCAGCCTCGGCACGGCTTTTCAGCGTGCGCAACACATGCTCGGCCAGACCGGCACCCGCCTCGCTCATGGTCAGGTAAGTACGGTCGGCCCCGGCCTGCTGGATACGCATGGCGATATCCTCGTACAGCGCATGGGACACCACCAAACCGTTAAAACCGCGCTCACGCAACTTCTGCGTGGCAATCACCTTGGCCTCTTCGTCATTCAGCGCAAGGATCACCGCGTCGATATTAGGCATCTGCAGGTGCTGCCAGAACATCGGGTCTTCGCCGTCGGCGAACAGCACGCTACGCCCCGCCTGGTTACTCTGCTCGATCACCACCGGGTCGGAATCCAGGCCCACCACCTGATAGCCCTTCTCCCGCAAGTAGTCATAGGCCGCACGCCCGGTGCGCCCCATGCCCATCACCAGTACCTGGGAAAGCCCCAACGAAACCGGCTGCTCATCGGGATGACGGATATTGCGTTCCAGGGCAATCAGGCGCGTCGCCAAGCGTTCGTATAATGGGTGGACAACCCGGTTGAGCGGCGCGGAAATCACAAAGGACAGCGCGACGGTAATCGCCAGGGGAATCATCCACTCCGGCAGCACCACGCTGGCCATGATCAGGCCGAACTCGCTGTAGTTGGTCAGGGTTACGCTGCTAAGAAAGGCGCTGCGCGCGCGCAAGCGGAACAGCAGGAAGAGGAAGAAGAACAACACGCCCTTGAGCGGCAGCAGCAGCGCCATGACCAGGGCGAACTTTAAGGCATCGGCATCCGGTAGCCCGCCAATGCCGATCTGTAGAAAGAAGCCGACCAGAAAGATTTCCTTGATGCCCCACAGCGAGTTGGCCAGCTCGGTGGCGCGCTTGTGTTTGGCCAGCATGGCACCGAAGGCCAACGCGCCCAGCTCGGAACTCAGACCCAGTTGCTCGAAGCCGTAACCGCCCAGCACCAGCGCCAGCAACAGGCCGAGCAGCACCATCAACTCCTCGTGGCCGCTGGCATCGAGCAGCTTAAACAGCAACGGGCGCAGCAGTGGCAAACCGAACAGCAGCAGCGCCCAGGCCGAAGGCACCTTGCCGCTGGCCAGGCTCATCACCACCAAGGCGATCAGGTCCTGGATGATCAACACGCCAATCGCGACCCGCCCGTGGAAGGCGCGCAGCTCGCGCTTGCTCTCCAGCACCTTGGCCGCCAGCACCGTGCTGGAAAACGACAGCGCAATGGCCAACAGCAGCCCCTGCTGCCAGGGCAGCTCCAGCAGCAACAGAATCGCCGGGAGGAAGATCAGGCTGGAAATAGCGAAATGCAGCAGGCCGCCGCCGATCACCTCGCGCCGCAGCAGATTGCCGATTTTCAGCTTGAGGCCCACGGTAAACAGCAGCAACAGCACGCCCAGGTGAGCGATGTGATCCAACGCCGCGCTGTCACGCGGGCCAACCCCAATGTGCTCGCCGAAACCGGCCAGGGCAAAGCCAGCCCCCAGGTAGCCCACCAGCGGCGGCAGACCAATACCCCGCGCCACCAGCCCCATGAAAAAGGCAAAGGCAATCCAGGTGGCTTCGATCATAAGGATCCTTAATGGGGCAAGCGTGGGAGCTGCACGGTAGCACTATGCCGGCTTAGCATAACGCCCGTAGATGGCGCCGCATTGATTCGCCTCAGTTGCGGCCGTATTTACTCAACGGGCAACTTCAACTGCCCCAGGCTTTGCAACACGCTAGCGCCGGTAAACAGCATGACAATCTGCTCTTCGGCCAGCGCGCAGATCGCCGCTTGCCGCTCGGGTTGGCCGATGTAGTCCAGCGACAGCTGGAATAAGTTGCGGCTGATCAGGTTCGACACCTGTAGCACCACACTGGGATTGACGATGCCCGGCAGCAGTTTGAAGGCCACGATGTCCTCAGCCATGTCCGCGCCAAACTCATCCATGACCTCCTGCAACGCCGCGCGCAGCACCGCAGACGCACCATGCAGCTCACGCACACCGATGATGAAGGCCGCTGGATTCTGCGCGACGAAGTCGAAGAACAGCTGCACGGTTTCATGGCACACCCGCCGGCCGCGATCCAGGTCGATGCCAAACAGCAAGGCCACGCTTTTACTGGGCGATTGCACGGCGCGCTCGGCGGCCTCACGGCGCAGGTCACGCAGCGGCTGACGCAACTGGGTGGAGATCTGGCGGATCACCGTCAGCCCCAGGTCATCGACATCCTTGAAGTGCCTATAGAAGGTATTGGGGTTTAGCCCCGCCTCACGCGCCAACTCACGCAGGCCCAGATTACTCAGGCTGCGGCTGGTTGAGGTGAGACGTAACGCGGCCTCCAGTAACAGGGTCTTGCCGGGGGCCTCGGTGGCTTTTTCTGCGGCTGGCTGCTGCTCGCTGGCGTCTGCCTGCATGACGAACCCTACCTAAAAGTTGGCTTGTGAGAATGGCACTTGCTGGCGAGTATACATTTGTCTACCTTGGTATACAGCTGTATACGCCAGCAATAAACATAACAGGAGCTTGGCCATGAATGCACCCGTCTCACCCCCTTCTGCCACCCGCCACTGCAAGGTTGCCATTATCGGTACGGGCTTCTCCGGCCTGGGTATGGCCATCCGCCTGAAGCAGGCCGGCGAACATGACTTCCTGCTGTTCGAAAAAGAAGCCGGCGTCGGCGGCACCTGGCGTGTGAACAATTACCCGGGCTGCGGCTGTGACGTGCAATCGCACCTGTATTCGTTCTCCTTCGAGCAGAATCCCGACTGGACGCGCATGTTCGCCAAGCAGCCAGAGATTCAGGGTTATCTGGAAGGCTGCTGGAGCAAGTACCGCCTGCAGAACCACACCCAGCTGAATACCGAGATCACCCGCCTGGCCTGGGATGAGCAGCAAGAGTTGTGGCAGATCAGTGACCGCGCCGGCAACAGCTACACCGCGCAGTTCGTGGTTTCCGGCATGGGTGCACTGTCCACCCCATCGATTCCGGCGCTCAAGGGCCTGGGCGATTTCACCGGCAAGATCTTCCACTCGCAGCAGTGGGACCACAGTTATGACCTCACCGGTAAGCGCATCGCGGTGATCGGCACCGGCGCCTCGTCGATCCAGTTCGTGCCGCAGATCCAGAAACAGGTCAGCCAGCTAGACCTCTACCAGCGCACCGCGCCGTGGATCATGCCCAAGCCCGACCGCGCCATCAGCGAGCGCGAGCGCAACCGCTTCAAGCGCTTCCCGCTGCTGCAGAAACTCTGGCGCGGCGCCATCTACGCCCTGCTGGAAAGTCGGGTGATCGGCTTTGCCATGCTGCCCAAGGTGATGACCCTCGCCCAGAAAGTCGGCAAGTGGTACATCAACAAGCAGATCAAGGACCCGGTGCTGCGCGCCAAGGTCACCCCGGATTACCTGATGGGCTGCAAGCGCGTGCTGATCTCCAACGATTACTTCCCGGCGCTGACTCAGCCCAACGTCGACCTGATCACCGATGGCATCGAGGAAATCCGCAGCGGCAGCATCCGCACCGTGGACGGTAAAGAACGCGAGATCGACGCGATCATATTCGGCACCGGTTTTACCCCAAGCGACCCGCTGCCGCGCGGCGTGGTGTTTGGCCGTGGCGGCGTCGACCTGCTCGACACCTGGCCGGAAGGCCCGCAGGCCTACAAGGGCACCCTCACCGCCGGCTTCCCCAACCTGTTCTTCCTGATGGGGCCGAACACCGGCCTGGGCCACAACTCGATGGTCTACATGATCGAGTCGCAGATCCATTACGTGCTTGGTGCGCTCAAGCTGGTTGGTGAGCAAGAATTGCAAAGCCTTGAGGTCAAGCAGGCCGTGCAAGACAAATTCAACGGCAAGTTGCAGGGCAGCCTGGGCAATACCGTGTGGAATGCCGGCGGCTGCACCAGCTGGTACCTGCATCCGGTCAGTGGCCGCAACTGCACGGTATGGCCCGGTTTTACCTGGCGTTTCCGCCTGCTGACGCGCAACTTTGACCCAGCGGCCTATCATTTCAGCCGTAAACACGCGGCACACCCGGCGCAGAACAGCGCTATCCAGTTGACTGCCCAGGAGGCCAGCGCATGAAGTCGTTTGAAAACAAGGTAGCCGCCATCACTGGCGCCGGTTCCGGCATCGGTCGCGCCCTGGCTTTCGGTCTGGCCCGCCAGGGTTGCCAACTGGCGCTCTCCGATGTGAATGCCGAAGGGCTGGCGGAAACCGCCGCCCAGGCGCGCAAGCTGGGCGTGCAGGTCAGCGAAACCCTGGTCAACGTCGCCGACCGTGAAGCGGTGCATGCCTGGGCGGACCAGGTGGTGGCCGAGTTCGGCCGGGTCAATGCGATCTTCAACAACGCCGGCGTAGCCCAGGGCGGCACCGTGGAAGGCAATGACTACGCCGACTACGAGTGGATCATGAACATCAACTTCTGGGGCGTGGTCAACGGCACCAAAGCCTTCCTGCCGCATATCAAGGCTTCCGGCAGCGGCCATATCGTCAACGTCTCCAGCGTGTTCGGTCTGTTCGCTCAACCGGGCATGAGCGCCTACAACGCCAGCAAATTCGCCGTGCGCGGCTTTACCGAGTCGCTGCGCCAGGAGCTGGACATGGCCGATTGCGGTGTATCGGCCAGCTGCGTGCACCCCGGCGGGATCAAGACCAATATCGCCAAAACCGCGCGGATGAACGCCAGCCTGAGCAGCGTCACCGGCCAGGATGCCGACAAGGCCCGCCAGCAGTTCAACGACCAGTTGCTGCGCACCACTCCGGAGAAAGCCGCCCAGGTGATCATCAACGGCGCATTGGCAAACAAGCGGCGCATCCTGATCGGCCCGGATGCCTACGCCCTGGATGGCATGCAGCGCCTGTTGCCAGCGTTCTACCAGCGCCTGGTGACCGCCTCCATGCGCCTGGCCGCGCGTTTTGCACCGAAAGGTTCGAGCAAGAAAGCCCAGGCTGCCGTGGAGTAATCGGCCAGTCCACAAGCCCCAGGCACCGCGGGTGCCTGGGGCTTTTTTATGCCTGCCATCCCTGGCCGCCACCCTGCGGGCCGTCGCTATGCGACGTTAAAAATGGCTCCCGACCATTTTTAACGCCTGGCGTTTGTCTGCGCGGGATGAATGCCGCGAGCATTCAATTGGCATAACAGTAGTTAGCGCGATAAATTATCGCCAACTGTCCTGTACCGCTGGAGAACGCTATGCACACGCAAGACCCTTGCGCCGAACTGCTGCTCGATAACCAGCTGTGCTTTGCCCTGTATTCGACCTCGCTGCTACTGACCAAGGTCTACAAACCGCTGCTGCAGGCGCTGGGCCTGACCTACCCGCAGTACCTGGCGATGATGGTGCTCTGGGAAGGCGATGGCATCACCGTGGGCGACATCAGCAGCCGTCTGCTCACTGACCCCGGCTCCGTCACCCCGCTGCTCAAACGCCTGGAAGCCGAAGGCCTGCTCAAGCGTACCCGCAGCAGTGTCGACGAGCGCGTAGTCGAGCTGTTCCTCACCGACAAAGGCCGCGACCTGCGCGAACAAGCCAAAAGCGTTCCCAGCTGTATCCTTACCGCGACCCAGCAATCCACCGCGGAGCTCGGCGCCCTGAGGGCTGAGCTGGTCGCCCTGCGCAGCAGCCTGCAACAGGCCGTATAAGCACCTGGGCGACAGACCTGTCGCCCGCCCCAGCGATCTTGCCGCACAAATAGCGTCACGCTCCCCCAGCATTCCCCCGCTCCGTACAACAATTTCGCCCTGCCGTCGTCCTCGAAAACATCGCGCAACAGCCCGCCAATCCTCGCTTATGCACGAACAAAGCAGCGCTTATCGCTAAATGTTCAAAAATATATCTTGCGCACTAAATTAATGCGAACTAGAGTTCGCTCCATGGAACTGATTAGCGCACAAAATATTAGCGCGAAAAGACCGCGGAGACCTGCAGTTGTCTTCACCCAACCCAACAGCCCTGACATTCGTGGAGAACCGTTATGAAAACCCTGATCGCATTCACCGCCCTGCTTGCTCTTTCCGCCCCGGTTCTGGCTGACGACAGCCAGGCAGACGGTAAAGGCCTTTACCCGCATTGGCTGATCAACCACGAAGGTTGATCGTCACCTGACACCGCAACGCTTTAAACAAACCAACCCAAACAGCTCCAGAGGATTACCAGCATGTCGATTCAAACCATTGCTTACCGTGCCTACGCAGAAGCCACCGGCGGCCGTGACGGCCGTGCCATCTCCTCCGACGGCGTACTCGACGTCGCCCTGACCACCCCGAAAGAACTCGGCGGTGCCGGCGGTGCGGGCACTAACCCCGAGCAGCTGTTTGCTGCGGGCTACTCGGCCTGCTTTATCGGCGCGATGAAGTTCGTCGCTGGCCGCGACAAGCTTGCGATGCCGGCAGATGCCTCGATTGAAGGTGTAGTGGGTATCGGCGCGATCCCCAACGGTTTCGGTATCGAAGTCGAACTGCGCATCAGCCTGCCAGGTATGGACCGCGAGCAAGCGCAAACCCTGATCGACCGTGCGCACCTCGTCTGCCCTTACTCCAACGCCACCCGCGGCAATATCGACGTCACCCTGACGCTGATCGACTAAGCCCAAACTACCCACCATCCGGCCGCTGCCAGTCAGCGGCCCGCCCCAGGAGGCCGCACATGAACATCAAACAAGGTTTGTCGATCGCCGTACTCACCCTTGCCGTCAACAGCGCGTTTGCCGCTGGTAGCCCCGGGGTGGAACGCAATACTCAAGGTTTCCTCAATGCCCTCGCCGCTGGCGGTGGCAAGCCCCTCGAACAGCTAAGCCCGAAAGATGCCCGCGCCGTATTGGTCGGCGCGCAGGCTGGGGTCAAGGTCGATGTATCGGACATCAAAGTGGCCGACAAGACCATCGAGGTCGATGGCCAGTCGATCCAGCTCAAAGTTGTGCGCCCGGCCGATGCCAAGGGCACGCTGCCGGTGTTTATGTTCTTCCACGGTGGCGGCTGGGTGCTGGGCGACTACCCGACCCACGAACGCCTGATCCATGACTTGGTAGTGGGCTCTGGCGCGGCGGCGGTGTATGTCGATTACACCCCGTCTCCAGAAGCCAAGTACCCGACCGCGATCAACCAGGCCTACGCCGCAACCCAGTGGGTGGCGCAGAACGGCGCGCAGATTGGTGTCGATGGCAAGCGTCTGGCAGTGGCCGGCAACAGTGTGGGCGGCAATATGGCTGCCGTGGTCAGCCTAATGGCCAAGGACAAAGGCACCCCGGCGATCAAGTTCCAGTTGCTGCTGTGGCCGGTAACCGACGCCAACTTCAACAACGCCTCCTATAACCAGTTCGCCGACGGTCACTTCCTCAGCAAAAGCCTGATGCAGTGGTTCTGGGATAACTACACCACCGACCCGAAACAGCGCGCCGACATCTACGCTTCGCCTCTGCAGGCATCGGTGGAGCAACTAAAAGGCTTACCGTCAGCCCTGGTGCAAACCGCCGAGTTCGACGTGCTGCGTGATGAAGGCGAAGCCTATGCACGCAAGCTGGATGCAGCTGGGGTCAACGTCACCTCCGTGCGCTACAACGGCATGATCCACGACTTCGGTTTGCTCAACGTGATCAGCCAGATCCCCGGCACGCAAAGCGCCATGCAACAAGCCTCAGCAGCGCTGAAAGCCAACCTCAAGTAACCCGCGTTACAACAAAACGCCCCGACACGCTTAGCGTGCCGGGGCGTTTTGCGCTATCTGCACGAACGCACATCCCCTAGCAAAGCGAAACCCAGGAAAGCGCTAGCACTCCAAACTGGCGAGCAGACGTTGCCGGATGGCTTGATCAAGCACCTGTTGCAACCGGGGGGCGGCAAAAAATGCGTGCAGAGCCGCGTCCGACTGCCAGCTCCCCAGCAGCTGCCACAGCGCTGGGTCCTCCGGCACACGCGTCACCTCGAAACGCAGGCATCCGGTCATCTTTTGCATAGGTTCCTGCAATGCACACAGGCACTGCCCCAACTGCTCAGAGCGCCCACAAACGGCGCGCACTCTTGTCGTATGGGTGAACATAATCGCTACCCTCAAGTATCTGTGGAATGCCCTAACGTTCACTGGCCTGCTGCGCGGCCAACACCTCACGTAACGCCTGAGCCGCATCAATGGCTCGAGGGAAACCAGCAGTAACCGTAGTCAGATAAATCATTTCTTTGAGTTCGGCTGGCGGCACACCCGCGCGTAATGCATAACCGGCGTGGATTTTCATCTGGGGCAAATTGCCTTGGGCGGCAAACACGGCCACGGTCGCCAGTTGGCGCGTGCGGGCATCCAGCTCGCTGCGCCCCCAGACCTCACCCAGCGCAAAGTCGGTGGTGGCGCTGGCTAGAAAGGGAAAATCCGCATGCATGGCCTGCAGCACGGGTTGCCCTGCGCCACCACTCAGCGCCGTGATCACGGCCTCGCCTTTACTCCTGCGACTGTCCTCAGTTGCATGCGCGTCGAGACAACCCGTCGAAAGAAACAACACCGCCAGTGGCGGTAATACCCATTTAGCGCTCATGGTCGCGTCCTCAATAAGGGCTGGCTGTCGGCCGCACGATCAACTCGCTGACGTCGACATCCGCCGGCTGCTCGACGGCATAGGCGATGGCTCGGGCAATCGCATCCGGGGTGATGGCGACCTTGCGGAACGCCTTCATCGCCTCACGGCTCAACGCATCGGAAATGCTCTCAGCCAGTTCAGACTCGACCACGCCCGGCGAAACCAGGGTCACGCGAATATCGCCGCCCACCTCCTGACGTAAACCTTCGGAGATCGCGCGCACCGCGTACTTGGTTGCGCAATACACCGCACCGGTCGGCACCACGCTGTAGGCGCCAATGGAAGCGATATTGACGAACTGACCGCTGCGCTGACGCTGCATCACCGGTAACGCGGCGGCGATGCCGTGCAGCACGCCACGGATGTTCACGTCGATCATGCGGTTCCACTCATCGACCTTCAGCACATCCAGGCGCGACAGCGGCATGACTCCGGCGTTGTTGATCAGCACATCAATGCGACCGTACTGCGTCAGGGCGGCGTCGACAAACGCCTGGGTGTCGGCCTGGCTGGTTACGTCCAGGCGGCGGTAATCCGCATTACCGCCCGCCTCACGGATTTCGCTGACCAACTGCTCCAGGCGCTCGGTACGCCGTGCGCCGAGCAACAGCCGCGCGCCCTTCTCGGCCAGCAAGCGCGCACAGGCCTCGCCGATACCGCTGCTGGCGCCGGTGATCAGAATGACTTTGTCTTGGATATTCAACATGGCCGAATCCTCTGCTGGTAAGCGGCAAGGACTGCCGCGACAGCAACAGATTCCGTCAGATGGCGTGCTCAGCGTTAGACGATTTATGGCGAATTATTGCCTAAACCTGCAACGCTCAAAACTCATAAAAATTACCCTGCGGCACATATCATCAGTTCAGATTTGCATTGCTCGCCTTTAGAACAGGGTTTATTGCCTATTGCTGGTGAATTATTGCCTGATCCTGCAACGCATTCTGGGCAACGCTGACTTGCCTGAAAAACCGGGATAACCTGCAAGCCAGCAGCAGGAGCCACGCCCATGACATCTTCCATCAGCCCCTCAGTCCTCGACGACAACCTGGCGCTGCGCCAAGCCGAACTGGCCGCGCTGATTCAACGCCAGTGCCCGGCTGATGGCCTGCATAGCAGCGCCATTGCCGGCCTCGATCTGGCCTGCGCAACCCAGCCCAGCCTGCCCATACCGACGCTGTACCGGCCATGCCTGTGCATCATTGCCCAGGGCCGCAAGGATGTGCGCCTCGGCGATGAGCAGTACACCTACGACCCGCTGAACTACCTGGTGGCCTCCGTCACCCTGCCAGTTACCGGCCAGGTGATCGACGCAACCCCCGAGCAGCCTTATCTAAGCCTGCGTTTGGATATTGACCCGGCGCTGATCACCAGCCTGATCGCCGACATCGGCCCCATCGGCGTGCCTAATCCTGGCCCACGTCGGGCGCTGTATCTGGATCGCCTGGATACCCAGTTGCTCGACGCGGTATTGCGCCTGCTGCGCCTGCTGGAGACTCCGCGCGATATCGTCATGCTTGCGCCGCTGGCCCTGCGCGAGATTTTTTACCGCCTGCTGCACAGCCCACAAGGTCATCGCCTGCACGAAATTGCCATTGCCGACAGCCAGGGCCAGCGCATCAACCGAGCAATCGAATGGCTGAATTTGCATTTCGACCAGCCCCTGCGCATCGAGGACCTGGCCCGCGAAGTCAACCTCAGCACCTCAACCCTGCATCACCGTTTCAAGGCCGTCACGGCTCTCAGCCCCCTGCAGTATCAGAAACAGCTACGCCTGCAGGAAGCGCGGCGCCTGATGCTCTGCGAAGGACTAGAGGCTGCTTCAGCCAGTTATCGCGTCGGCTATGAAAGCCCCTCGCAGTTCAGCCGCGAATACAGCCGCCTGTTCGGCGCGCCACCATTGCGCGATCTGGCCCGCTTGCGCAGTTCGGCATAGCACGGCTAAAAATCGACCTATGACAGCAGGCTAAAACACAAACGCCCCGGCGCTTTTCAAGAGCGCCGGGGCGTTTTGCATGGGTCTAATTACAGGTTTTGCAGGCAAAACTGGCCAAATTCGATCACGACAACAGCAATTTTCAGATGTTTAACCGCCCTAAAGCCCAGGTAAATAGGGCCTTGGCTGGTTTTTAACAGAGAAAAATATGAATAATTAACGTTAAACCCAACACTTCCCGTAAAAACGGCCTATTATGGCTGAGCTGACTTGTAGTTATCAGCAAAACCGCATAGGTGCTATGAGCACTCTGGCACCGCACTTCGTATCGATTTAAGAGACACACCATGGCAAATCGCGAAACTGGCACCGTCAAATGGTTCAACGATGAGAAAGGCTTCGGCTTCATTACCCCGACTAACGGCGGCGATGATCTCTTCGTTCACTTCAAAGCTATCCAAAGCGACGGTTTCAAAAGCCTGAAAGAAGGCCAGACTGTTACCTACGTGGCCGCCCGCGGTCAGAAAGGTATGCAAGCTGAAGAGGTACAGGTGGCCTAAGCCCCTGTCCTGCTTTAAAACAAACCCCGCGCTCGCGGGGTTTGTTTTATCTGGCGTTTGTAAAACCTAGACTCTATAAGCCCATCTGCTTGCTGATGATCTCGTTCATGATTTCACGCGAGCCACCGCCAATCGACAGAATGCGGTTATCGCGATACAGCCGCTCCACCAGGCTTTCGCGCATATAGCCCATGCCGCCCATTATCTGCACCGCGTCGTAAGTCAGTCTGTCGGCAATATCAGTGGCAAAGTTCTTGGCCATGGATATTTCCTTGATCACGCTTTTACCCGCCGCCATCTTCGCTGCCTGCCGATAAGTAAAGTCGCGCGACACCTCGAGCTGCGTCGCCATCTCCGCCAAGCGATGCTTGAGCACCTGAAACTTGCCGATCGGCTTGCCGAACGCTTCGCGCTCTTTGGCCCACGTCAGTGCTTCTTCAAGCGCCAGCTGCGCCGTCATATTGGCCATGATCGCCAGCGACAACCGCTCGCTCTGGAAATTGGCCATGATGCAGGCAAAGCCCATGTTCTCGGCACCTATCAGGTTGCCTACCGGCACCCTGCAGTCATCGAAGAACAACTCCGCCGTATCCGACGCCCACCAGCCCATCTTCTTCAGCTTACGCCCCACGGTGAAACCAGGCGTGCCCTTCTCCACCAGCAACAAGCTGACACCGCCAAAGCCATCGCCCCCGGTACGCACGGCAACGGTGTAGTAATCGGCACGTACACCACTGGTGATAAAAGTCTTGCTGCCGCTAACGCGGTAGAAGTCGCCATCCCGTACCGCACGGGTTTTCAGATTGGCCACATCCGAGCCACCGGACGGCTCAGTCACCGCCAGCGCCATGATTTTTTCACCGGCCAGGACCTGCGGCACGATGTGCTCGCGCAGCTCCGGCTTGGCCCACTTCACCACAGGCGGCAAACCAATATCCAGGGAGCCAAGCCCTGCCACCAGACCGCCTGAGCCTGAGCGCATCAACTCCTCGCTGGCCGCGACCTTGGCAAATACATCGCCCTCATGGCTGCCGCCAAACGCTTCCGGATAACCAATACCGAGAATCCCCGCCGCCCCGGCCTTAAGGTAGAGCTCGCGAGGAAACTCCTCGGCTTCTTCCCAATCATTGATGTGCGGCAGAATTTCGCGCTCGACAAAGCGCCTGACTGAATCACGCACCAACTGGTGGGATTCATCGAAATATTCCTGAAAGGCAGACATGAGGTATTCCCACTGAGGTTTCAGGGAAATTACCAAGCGCTTGCTTGGTTTACAAGAAGAGGATTACGCCATGCGCAAGGGCAATCAAGCCGCATACCAGCTAGGAACCTACAACTGGATAGGTCGACGTCCGGCAATAGAATGCGCTAGGGTGCCACCGTCCACCAACTCCAGCTCGCCGCCCAGCGGCATCCCATGGGCAATACGTGAGGCAATCAGGCCTTTGCCCGCCAACAGCTGGGCAATGTAATGCGCTGTGGCCTCACCTTCAACCGTCGGATTGGTTGCCAGAATCACCTCGGTGAAACTGCCTGCAGCAATCCGCGCTAACAGTTCGGGAATACCAATCGCCTCCGGGCCAAGACCGTCGAGCGGCGACAGGTGACCCTTGAGCACAAAGTAGCGCCCGCGAAACCCGGTGTGCTCGACCGCATAAACATCCATCGGCCCCTCAACGACACACAGCAGACTGTCGTCGCGCCGCGGATCCAGACACAGCTGACACACCTCGTCCTCGCTCAGGCTGCGGCACTGCTTGCAGTGGCCCACACCTTCCATCGCCTGCGTCAGCGCTTGTGCCAGGCGTAGGGCACCGGAGCGATCACGCTCAAGCATCTGCAAGGCCATACGCTGAGCAGTCTTTTGCCCAACACCGGGAAGAATGCGCAGGGAATCGATCAGGTGGCGGATCAGCGGACTGAAGCTCATGGGAAATACTCGATGACTAGTAACGCTTACCAACAAAACCCGACAGGGCTATTGAGCCCTGACAGATCAAAGCTCAGGCAGGCGCGGGCTGAGGATACCCACACCTGCTTCAGCGCAGCCATGTGCGCTGACCCGATGCTTTTTAGAACGGCATTTTGAAGCCTGGAGGCAACTGCATGCCGGCAGTCATACCGGACATTTTGTCCTGGCTGTTCTGCTCAACCTTGCGCACGGCATCATTTACCGCAGCGGCGATCAGGTCTTCGAGGATCTCCTTGTCTTCCTGCATCAGGCTGTCATCCAGGCTGACACGCTTGACGTCGTGACGCCCAGTCATGACCACACTGACCAGCCCAGCACCGGATTGACCAGTTACTTCGGCGTTCGCCAGCTCTTCCTGCATCTTCTGCATTTTTTCCTGCATCTGCTGTGCCTGCTTCATCAGGCCGGCCATGCCACCTTTCATCATGGTGTAAGTCCTCGGTAATTAGGGGTTAACGGGAGTGTCCAGGGGTTCAATGCTATCCGCGCGGATAACCGCAGCGAACTGCTGAATCATTTGTTGAATAACCGGGTCCTGATGGATCGAGGCTTCGGCCTCACGCTGGCGATTGGCCCGCTTGTGCGCCGCAGCCTGCGCAGGTGTTTCCTGCTCAGGCTTGCACAACTCGATCAACACCTTGAGCTCGCGCCCGTGAAACTGGTTGAGCGCATCATTCAGGCGCCGCTGCTGGGTTAGGTTGAACAGCGCTGAATGCGCCGGATCCAGGTGCAGCAACCAGTTGTCGCCCTCGACGCTTATCAGAGTGCAGTTAGCGCCGATGCTAGCGGTCATCCCGGACAAGCCGAGCTTCGGGAACAGCTCCAACCAGTCGGCCGCCAGTCCTGTCGCCGGTTGCGCCGCCGGCAAGACCTCAGGCTCAGCAGATACGGCACGCTCAACTGCATCAAAATCATAATCAAACGACTCTGCATCCATCTCGACATAGTCGTAGTCGCCGAGCGGCGGCTCATCGTCATCCGTATCGGCGGACGGAGTAGGTTGCTCAATCAGTTGCTGCTCAGGCTCTGCAGCTTGTGGCGGCTCGGTAGTTAGCGTGACGGACTCTGCCACAGCAACGACAGACTCTGCGACTTCTATAACAGGCTCAGCCGTTTGAGTAACAGGCAGATTAACCTGCTCTTCCCAGGGCAGATCCACCACAGGCGCGGATGCTACAGGGGCAGTTGTCGCTTCAGTCGATGAAGGCTGCGCAGCGGGTTCGCTGACCACTTCCGGTGCGGGCGGCAGGACTGCCACAGCCGCTTCAGGCGCTGCTACCGGCACTACAGGTGCAACTTCAACTACAGGAGCCGGCGGCGCAGGCAGAGCCGCAACAGGAATGCTCACCGGTGACGGGATAGCCGCACCGGCCACTGGGTTGGTCGCGGGATCAGCAGTGGCCTGGCTAATCCCCAGCGGCTTTAGCGCCACCCTCGGCGCATCGTGGGTATCCGCCGGGCGGAATGCCAACATACGCAACAGCACCATCTCGAAGCCGCTGCGCGGGTCGGGCGACAACGGCAGATCGCGGCGCCCTATCAAGCCCATCTGATAATAGAACTGTACGTCCTCGCTAGGCAGCACCCGAGCCAGCTCAAGCACCCGCTCACGATCACCCTGGCCGTTATCCACCGCCTCAGGCAGCGCCTGGGCAATGGCTACTCGGTGCAGCACATTAAGTATCTCGGACAGCACGCCATTCCAGTCAGGCCCCTGCTCAGCCAGATGACGCACAGCCTCAATCAAAGCGCGCGCATCGCCCTCCAGCAGGGCGTGCAGCACACCGTAGACCTGGCCATGGTCGAGGGTGCCAAGCATGGCCCGCACATCGGCGGCCAGCACCTTACCCTCACCAAAGGCAATCGCCTGATCGGTCAGACTCATAGCATCGCGCATCGAGCCATCGGCCGCGCGGCCTAGCAACCAAAGCGCGTCATTCTCGAACGGGATGTTTTCCGCAGCCAGGACATGCGTCAGGTGATCGACCACTCGCTCCGGCGGCATGTTCTTCAGCGAGAACTGCAGGCAACGCGACAACACCGTGACCGGCAGCTTCTGCGGATCCGTGGTCGCCAGGAGGAATTTGACGTGGGGCGGCGGCTCTTCCAGGGTCTTCAGCAATGCGTTGAAAGAGCTCGTGGAAAGCATGTGCACTTCGTCGATCAGGTAGACCTTGAAGCGTCCACGGCTAGGCGAATACTGCACGTTGTCGAGCAACTCGCGGGTGTCTTCAACCTTGGTACGGCTGGCGGCATCGACTTCGATCAGGTCGATAAAACGCCCCTCATCAATCTCCCTGCAAATAGAACAAACGCCACAAGGCGTCGAGCTGATGCCGGTCTCGCAATTCAGGCACTTGGCAATAATCCGCGCAATCGTGGTCTTGCCAACACCACGGGTGCCCGTGAACAAATAGGCATGGTGCAATCGCTGGCTATCGAGCGCATTGATCAGCGCCTTGAGCACATGCGTCTGGCCAACCATTTCGTTGAACGAGCGCGGACGCCACTTGCGTGCAAGAACCTGATAACTCATCGAAACCCGTCACGAGAGGAAAGCCAAAGTGGGGCTAATCCTAACGGAGCATGGGGCAAATTGCATCCAATGCGCAGCCTACGAATGGCCAACCTGCAGCATTGCTTGCAAATAAACTGGCGAGAAATTAACCAGACGGGTATCATCCGCCCCGTTAGTACCACGCTGTAAGTCAATCAGGCCTTTTGGCCCCCTCGATGGTTTCCAGGTAAGAGCGCATCACCCACGGGTAATGCCGCACAGCTCTAACCCATATCCCAACCTGCTGACTGATCTGGCCGTCCCGCGCAAGCGCTGACTCAAGCCTGCCTCCGACGTACCGACCCGCACACCGTAACCATTATGGGAACTTGTGCGCGCAGTCCAGCTCCTATCTGCACATGCAATCGACACATTAAGTCGACAGCCTGGAGCTTTATTTAGCGCAATGACGCGCCCGCTGTTTTAGGAAACACCAAAAAAATGAACACTCAACACCAAATTCAGGATGCCATTCGCACCCTCTCCAGTGCATTTGCACCGTTTGATTGCCGCATCCTGGCTGCTCGCAAAGGCAGCTTCAGCTTCACCATCGTCAACGATGCCGGCATCGCCAAGCACAGCCAGCGCCTGTACCCAGGCCAGTACAGCGGTGCACACCTTGAGCAAGTTATCGAGCGCGCCCGGCAGTCACTCGCAGCTTGATTGCGGAATCCAGCGAACCATCGAGCATCTTTGAGGTCTGAAACTATCACCCTCAGGATGGAGCATGGTCATGGATAACATCAACCGCAAACTCGTTGAACAGCTGTTTGCCCCGCTGCGCGCCACATTCAGCTCACCCCGCCCTGATGGCGGGGTCGTCCTCTCCCTACTGGATGCCAGCGACGCTACCGCATACAGCCGCGTGCTCAGCACAGCACAGCGCACCGATCCGCAAGCCTTCGCTCAAAGCCTGGAAGACATCCGCCTGGAACTTGCCATGCGCTCCGGCAGCATCCCAGCGGATATGCGTAAAGCCTTGAAGGAGCAGGACAGCGTACTTAGCTACCACACAAGCTAAGAGCCACCAGCGCCCTGTATAACAGCAGGGCCGCCTACCATACACTTCAAATTAGCCACAGAATTGTGTGAAAACTATCGCACTGACGAACGTTAGTCGGCCGACAGCAAAGCCAAGATATCGACAACTCAGAAGCTCTGGAAAGGAATGCACGAAAGCCACACCACAGCTCACCAGCAAGTGGGTGTTCGAACAGATAGGGGGTTTAAGCAGAACAGCAGGCCGACCCAAAGGAATAAGTCGGCACATAAGATATTGGAGGCAACCCCACCAGCCACACCTCGGCACACAATGTCACCGCTGCGGCTGCTCCCTTCCAGGCCTGACCGGGTTCACGGCTGATCGTTGCGAGGGGACCGGCAGGGCCACCATAACGCAGCTCACCATAAGCGAGCCGCGCCATTGTACCGGCTTGAATCGAAGTTACAACCGTTTCAAACACTTAGCCCATCGAAACGCACACTACACGCGAAACCGACCAACCAGCGCGCTCAAACCATGCGACAACTCAGATAGACGCTGACTAGCCTGGGCACTCTGCTCGGAGGTTTGCGCGGCTTCGTTGGAGAGATCACGAATGTCGCTGATGTTGCGTGCTATTTCCTCGGTCACACTACTCTGCTCTTCACAGGCTGTTGCGATCTGCGCGGTCATATCATTGATACGCTGCACCGAATCACTGGTATCAGTAAGCGCCTGGTCTACACCTGCCGCCTGCTCAACACTTTGCCGCGCCTTACTGCTCCCTGAATGGGTGGCTTTAACGGCATTCTGCACACCAATTTGCAGTCGCTCGATCATAACCTGGATATCCTTGGTCGACTCCTGAGTACGCGCCGCTAAAGCACGCACCTCATCAGCCACAACTGCGAAACCGCGACCCTGTTCTCCGGCACGGGCAGCCTCAATAGCCGCATTCAGTGCCAGCAAGTTGGTTTGCTCGGCAATACCCCTGATTACCGCCAATACCGCGCCGATATTGGCTGCCTCTTGCTCCAGGGTCTGAATGGTTGCCGATGCGCTTTCGACTTCTTGCGCTAATTGGCGAATCGAATTGATCGTGGCACCTACAACCTGCGCACCTTCACGAGATTGCGCCTCAGCACTACGCGCAGCGTCAGCTGCATTTTGTGCATTACGTGCCACTTCATGTACAGCAGAACTCATCTCCGTTGCAGCAGTGCTTACCTGATCGACTGCCGCATGCTCGCTGCTAATCAACCGGTCATTGGCTGCAGCCATACCTGCCAGACTTTGTGCAGAACTTTCGACCTCCCCCGTAACCCGCCCAACCTCCTTGATCAATGGCTGCAATTTATCAAGAAAGCGGTTGAACGCATGGCTGAGCTTTCCCAGCTCATCGTTGGATAGAACATCCAGGCGCACTCGCAGATCACCATCACCATCGGCAATCTGCTCAATACGATTAAGTAAATTATGCAGCGGCCCAGTCACAAAAATTGGAAAACCGACCACCAAGACAAGGCAAACACCCAAACCGATGGCAATAATCACACCCTGCTGCCAGCTCAAGGTTTCTCCCAACGCAATAGCCGCAAGCCCTTCAGCATTCGCCGCTGCATCATCCATCTCACCGAGCTTATCGATAGCTGTACGCATCGCCTCGAACTGCTCTTCACTGCCACCGAAGCTCAACACACTGGCTGCTTGTGGATCATTAGCCGCCAGCTGCAAAACCTTTTGTGAGGTTGCCTTCCAGCGCTCAAAGCCCACGTCAAACTGCGCAACCAATTGCATTGCTTCGCTACCAGGCTGCATATCCGCAAACTTATGCACGCGGTCATAAGCCTGCTGCAAATTTTCTGCATGCGCGGCAGTCAGCGCCTCGGCATGCGCCCCTACCCCCTCATCAAGTAAGCTGCGCTCAGCAACAAAAGCCTGATAAAGATCACGGTCTGCATTGAGCAGCAGGCTGATTCCCGGCAAGAAACGATTGGTCAGCTTTGTGCTTGAGTCTGCAACCTGAGTAATGCCTCGCATCCCCAGGACACCCATAGAAACCAACAAAACCGCGAGCAGCATAATCGGTAGCGCAATCTTCCAACGAAACCCTAAATCAGCGAAGGCACGAAGCATGCTGGCTCTCCAGGACAATGGCCAAGTAACATCAGCATAGACTACCGATTGCAGGCCGGAATAAAGCTCAGCCCATCCTCCTGCCGCTTCATTTCGCTAGCTTATGGCACATTTCTATTCCCCCTATCTGACCTAAGGAGCAGCACCATGGCGATGACCAAAGACCAACTGATTAGCGATATTGCAGAAGCCATCGACACGCCGAAAAGCACCGTACGCGCAGCACTCGAACAGCTGAGCGAAATTGTCAGCGATGCGCTGGAAAACGGTGATGAAATTACTCTGCCGGGTATTGGCAAACTCAAAGTGAGCGAACGCCCTGCGCGTACCGGCCGCAACCCTCAAACCGGTCAAACCCTGCAAATTGCAGCAAAGAAAGTCGTCAAATACGTACCGGCAAAAGCACTGAGCGACGCAATCAACTGAACAACATTAGGCGCGCTCTAGCGAGCGCGTCTTGACAGAAGGCCACTCCTGAATTTATCGCGCACAAAGTAAAACCCCCGATCGTTTTCACGATCGGGGGTTTTGGTATAGGTGCTTGACGATGACCTACTCTCACATGGGGAAACCCCACACTACCATCGGCGATGCATCGTTTCACTACTGAGTTCGGGATGGGATCAGGTGGTTCCAATGCTCTATGGTCG
>NZ_JBNXUH010000101.1:0-245 GCF_050563605.1 Pseudomonas peli
GCGTCAGATGTGTATAAGAGACAGTGTCTGGATCGAGCGAGTCGATCAGCAGTGGTGGCTCAAGGTTTTCATCGCCCAGCAGTTGGCGGATCGACTCCAGGTCGTTCAGCAGTTGAGCGGGTTTTTGTGGCGGTTTTGGGGTGTCCATACYGYCGTYTTTTATACATTTTATGCKGCSGCGGCGSCGCGCCCCCMGGGTGGAGGTGAGTGGGGGGGGCGGCTATTGAAGAACAAAAAAAAAACAA
>NZ_JBNXUH010000102.1:0-232 GCF_050563605.1 Pseudomonas peli
GGGGGATGCTGTCTGGATCGAGCGAGTCGATCAGCAGTGGTGGCTCAAGGTTTTCATCGCCCAGCAGTTGGCGGATCGACTCCAGGTCGTTCAGCAGTTGAGCGGGTTTTTGTGGCGGTTTTTGGGGGGCGCSTACCTTCNTCTCTTTTTNTAAAWCTCCCCGCCCCCCCGACGRAAMGAGSGGGCTCCTATGCCGGCTTTTTCTTTTAAAAAAAAAAAAAAAAAACCACAA
>NZ_JBNXUH010000103.1:0-230 GCF_050563605.1 Pseudomonas peli
CCTGGAGTCCGTGCCAGCCTTCCCGTTGCGCCGGGTGTCGCTCAAGCGGCTGCTGGTCAACCTGATCGAGAATGCTCTGCGCTACGGCGGTAATGCGGTGGAAGTGGCGGGTTTCCTGTTCCGCGRCCCCAMCGCCCCCCMTGTGGGGGTGGGGGGGGTGGGCCYGGCTCTTTTAAACAWCTSACGCYGGCGGCGGCGCSCCCCGMGGTGGTAGGTMKTTGGGGGGGGCG
>NZ_JBNXUH010000104.1:0-213 GCF_050563605.1 Pseudomonas peli
CCTACAAGGTCGCCTTTTACGAAGCTGGCTACCTTTACTCAAACGGCGCCGGCATCGACAAGGACGTGATCGATGAGCTGAAAAACAGAGGCGGTTACARCTTCGACTACAWCSAACGGCCCCSCGCMCGCAWATGGAAGGGGNGTCTCTTTTTTACAACTCCCCGCCCCCCAGAAGAAACGAGGGGGCTCCTATGCCSGCTTYTTCTTTTAA
>NZ_JBNXUH010000105.1:0-224 GCF_050563605.1 Pseudomonas peli
GTCAGATGTGTATAAGAGACAGCCTCGTAAGCCGCCTGGGCCGAGTTGATGATCTGGAAAAAGCAGATGGCGTCGATCTGCACCGTGGCGTTATCGGCGGTGATCACTTCCTGTGGCGGAATATCCAGCACGTTTTCCATCACGTTGAGCTTGCGGCCGACCTTGTCCMTCACCSGCACGATGATGTTCAGGCCCGGCTTGAGGGGTGTCTCTTTTACACAWCT
>NZ_JBNXUH010000106.1:0-203 GCF_050563605.1 Pseudomonas peli
GCGTAGTGTCGCGGCCATCGACGCTGGCGGTGATGTCGAGAAAGGTAATCTCGTCAGCGCCCTGCTCGTCGTAACGGCGGGCGATTTCCACCGGGTCGCCGGCATCGCGGATGTTCTCGAACTGCACGCCCTTGACCCCGTTTCTTATACACATATCCCAGCCCACGAGACGAACAGAGCGAAATCGTATGCCGGCTTTTGCT
>NZ_JBNXUH010000017.1:0-43588 GCF_050563605.1 Pseudomonas peli
CGCGGCCATGATTGCGGCGCACGCCTTCGTCGCTGGCGAAACCGAGCAGGGCGACGCCAGGCTGGCTGTCCGCGCTCAGGGCCTGAATGCGCTGATGCCAGCGCGGGCTGTCGGCTTCCGGGTCGACGCGGCCCTGCCAGAGGTCCATGGAGTTGCGATCAGCGTGCATGGGTATTGGCCTCTTTGCTGTAGCTAATGACGCCGCTGAAGATGCGCTGACGCAGCCGGCCCGGCTGGACTGCATAGGCCAACTCGGCAGGTTGCTGCACATCCCACAGGCACAGATCGGCGGGGGCCCCAACCTCGATCCGCCCCAGGTCAGGGCGGCCGAGGGCGCGGGCGGCATGGGTGGTCATACCGGCCAGGGCTTCGCGCGGGGTCAAACGGAACAGGGTGCAGGCCTGGTTAAGGGTCAGGGTCGGGAAACAGATCGGTGAGGTGCCGGGGTTGGCATCACTGGCCAGGGCCATCGGCACTTTGTGCTGACGCAGCAATGCAATGGGCGGCAACTGGGTTTCGCGCAGGGTATAAAAGGCCCCTGGCAACAGGGTGGCCACGGTGCCGGCAGCGGCCATGGCCTGCACCCCGGCCTCGTCGAGAAACTCGATATGGTCAGCCGACAGGCCCTGATAACGCGCGGCCAGGGCGCTGGCACCCTGATTGGACAGCTGCTCGGCGTGCACCTTGATCGGCAGGCCGTGACGTTGCGCAGCCTGAAATACCAACTCGCACTGCGCAGGGCTAAAGGCGATGTTTTCGCAGAACACATCCACCGCATCGACCAGGCCTTCGGCAACGGCCGCCGGGATCATCTCGTTGCACACCAGGGCGATATAACCATCGCTGTCGCCAGCGAACTCCGGCGGCAAGGCGTGGGCGCCGAGCAAGGTGGTGGTGATGCGCAGCGGCAACAACTCGCCGAGGCGGCGGGCGACGCGCAGCATCTTCAATTCATCAGCAGTGCTCAGGCCGTAGCCGGATTTGATTTCCAGGGTGGTCACGCCGTCGTCCAGCAGCGCCTGCAAACGCGGCAGACTCTGCGCCAGCAACTCGTCCTCGCTGGCCGCGCGAGTGGCGCGCACGGTGCTGAGGATGCCGCCGCCGGCCTTGGCGATCTCGGCGTAGCTGGCACCTTCGAGGCGCTGTTCGAATTCAGCGGCGCGGTTGCCGGCGTACACCAGGTGCGTGTGGCAATCCACCAGGCCCGGGGTCATCACCCCGCCACGCCCGGCTTCGACCGCGCCCTCAGCCATAGCTTCAGGAAACGCGCTGGTTGGCCACATGCCGGCTACCTTGCCATCCGCCACCAGCAGATTGATCGGCTCAGCCAGCGTCGTCAGGCCATCAAAGAGGCAGAGCTCACGCCAAAGCAGGCGCGGGGCGGACGGGGACATGGGACTCTCCTTGAGCGAACTTGTATATACAATAGAATTCGACCCTGCAGTCGTCAACCCCGTTCGTCACCGAAAAATCACTGCCGTGCTACAACCGTCATATGCCCGCGCTAAGGCATAACCAAAGAATCACCGAGATAGACGGCGCATGCTGTTCAGCAGCAAAGTCCAACAGCAGACGAACGGCAGCGCTCGGCTGGCCCAGCCTCTGGGCAGCCGCAAAACGTTAATGTATATACATATGCAAACAGCCTGTATGAGCAACCGCCGTGAGCATCCGTATTATCGACAGCAGCACCGCCCGCCAACTGCCGTGGAAGAACGGCAAGGGCGTGACCCTAGAACTGGCCATCGCACCGCCTGACGCGGGCCTAAGCAACTTTGAGTGGCGTATCAGCAGCGCGCGGGTGGAAAGCGCCGCCCCCTTCTCTCATTACCCCGGCATCGACCGTAGCCTGGGCCTGCTCAGCGGCGCGGGCCTGCGCCTGAATCTGCCCGAGCAGATCAGCCTCGAGCTCGATAGCCACACCCCGGTGGTGGCTTTTCCCGGCGAGCTGGATGTGCAGGCCGAACTGCTTGATGGTCCGGTGCAGGACTTCAATCTGATGAGCCGTCGTAACAGCTGGCAGCACCGCCTGGAATACCGCGAACTGCAGGGCCAGCAGTGGCTCGACAGCAGCGCCGTACTGTTTATCTACTGCTGCAGCGGCGCAGGCCTGACGTGCACCAGGGCCGACACCGCACCCGTGAGCCTGAACGCCGGGCAAGGCTTGCTGTTGGAAGACGAAGCCGGCCCCTGGCGGCTGACCAGCCATGGCCGCAGCGGCCTCTACCTGGCGCGACTGGAGCCGGCCAGCGCCGGGCAGGAAGCCATTGATCTGCTAAGCGACAACTGGATTTAGCGCCAGGCAAACCCAGGCCCTTAAACGCAAAAGCCCCGGCACTGGGCCGGGGCTCTGCTTTACAACAAAGGCCGTTAGAACTGTGCGGCGTCAAGCAGATACAGCGACTCGCTACCAGCTTTAACCGAAGCAGTCAGCGAGTGGATACGCGGCAGCAGGCGGGCGAAGAAGAAGCGCGCGGTGCCCAGTTTGCTCACGTAGAACTCGTCCTGATCCTGCTTGGCCAGGGCGGTGCGTGCCATCAGGGCCCACATATAGGCGTAGGCGGTGTAACCGAACACCTGCAGGTACTCGACCGAGGCAGCGCCGACTTCGTTCGGGTTGGCCTTGGCGCGTTCCAGCAGATCGCTGGTCATCAGTTCCAGGTTGGCGATGGCGCCTTTCAGCGGCTCGATAAACTCGGCCAGGCTACTGTCGGCGGAATCGGTGAAGGCTTTGATCTCTTCAGCGAAGTGCTTGTAGAACGCGCCGCCGCTGCCAACCACTTTACGGCCGACCAAGTCGAGCGCCTGGATGCCGTTGGTACCTTCGTAGATCTGGGTGATGCGGCAGTCGCGGATCAGCTGCTCCTGGCCCCACTCACGGATATAACCGTGGCCGCCGAAAATCTGCTGGCCATGGGTGGTGGTTTCCAGCGCCATATCGGTGAGGAAGGCTTTGGCTACCGGGGTCAGCAAAGCCACCAGCTCTTCCGCGCGCTTGCGGGTGGCGGCATCTTCGCTGTACTTGGCGGTGTCGAGTTGCATGGCCACGTAGCTGGAGAAGGCACGGCCGCCTTCGTTCAGCGCTTTCATGGTCAGCAGCATGCGACGCACGTCCGGGTGCACGATGATCGGGTCGGCGGCTTTGTCCTTGGCTACCGGGCCGGTCGGCGCGCGGCTCTGGATACGGTCGCGGGCGTATTCCACGGCGTTCTGGTAGCTGCGCTCGCCCAGGGACAAGCCCTGGATACCTACACCCAGACGCTCGTAGTTCATCATGGTGAACATCGCGGCGAGGCCCTTGTTCGGCGCATCGACGATCCAGCCGGTAGCGCCGTCGAAGTTCATCACGCAAGTGGCCGAGGCCTTGATGCCCATCTTGTGCTCGATGGAGCCGCAGGACAGGCTGTTCTGCTCGCCCAGGGAACCGTCGGCATTGACCATAAACTTCGGCACCAGGAACAGCGAGATGCCTTTCGGGCCCGCTGGGGCGTCCGGCAGCTTGGCCAGTACCAGGTGAATGATGTTCTCGGTCAGGTCGTGCTCGCCGCCTGTAATAAAGATCTTGGTACCGGACACCTTGAAGCTGCCATCAGCCTGTGGCTCGGCCTTGGTGCGGATAATGCCTAAGTCGGTGCCGGCATGCGGCTCGGTCAGGCACATGGAGCCCGCCCAGACACCGGAATACATGTTCGGCAGGTATTTCTCTTTCAGCTCTTCGCTGGCGTGGGCGTTGATCGACAGGCAGGCACCGGCGGTCAGCATCGGGTACAGGCCGAACGACAGGTTGGCCGAGTTGACCATTTCCTCGACCTGGGCCGAGATCGCCTTGGGCATGCCCATGCCGCCGAATACCGGATCACCACCAACGCCCACCCAGCCGCCTTCGGCGTAGGTTTTGTAGGCATCCGGGAAGCCGGCTGGAGTTTTCACCGAGCCGCCTACCCAGGAGCAGCCTTCTTCGTCGCCACTGCGGTTCAGTGGGGCGATCACGCCGCCGGTGACCTTGCCGGCTTCTTCGAGAATGGCCGCTGCAGTGTCTTCATCAACCACTTCAGCCAGGGCCGGCAACTGGGCCCACAGCTTGGAAACTTCAAACACTTCATTGAGCACGAAGCGCATATCGCGCAGGGGAGCTTTGTAGTCAGCCATGGGGCAATTCCTCGAACGAGCAGCAGATGTGAAGCAGTAGGTGTAAAGATGTACGCGGAGTCTAACCGAACAACTTTTTAGACACATAGCGTCGCGTCGTGACCAAATGGTCACCATTCGTTTGTTAGGCTAACGAGCGCCTTAATAACAGCAAAACCCGCCGGGTGGCGGGCTTTGCCTGGGTTACAACCGCCTGTCAGAGGGCGAAGTGTTCCGCCGGCAAACGCATCAGGCATTCGCTGCCTGCCTCGGCACCGGCCAGGTGGGTGGCAGTACGCGGCAACAGGCGCTTGAAGTAGAACTCGCAGGTCGCCAACTTGGCCTGGTAGAACGCCGCCTCGCCGGCGCCCGCCGTCAGCTTCTGCTCGGCCACCAGGGCCATGCGCAGCCAGAAGTACGCCAGGGTGATGTATCCGGAGTACATCAGGTAATCCACCGACGCCGCGCCGACTTCGTCCGGATTCTTCATCGCCGCCATGCCGATCTTCTGGGTCAGCGCGCCCCACTGCTGGTTGAGCGTCGCCAGTTGCGCGACATACCCCTTGAGCTGCGGATGCTCGGCCTGGGCCTCGCAGAACTTGTGGACGACCTTGGTAAAGCCGCGCAGCAACTTGCCCTGGCTACCGAGCACCTTGCGCCCGAGCAGGTCGAGGGCCTGGATGCCGTTGGTGCCTTCATAGATAGGCGCAATGCGGCAGTCACGGACCAGCTGCTCCATGCCCCACTCGCGGATAAAACCATGGCCGCCGAACACCTGCATGCCGTGGTTGGTCACCTCCAGGCCGGTCTCGGTCATAAAGGCTTTGCAGATCGGCGTGAGGAAGGCCAGCAGGTTCTCTGCCTCTTCACGCTGCTCTGCGCTGTTGCCGCGATGCGCCTGGTCGATCAGTTGCGCGGTGAAATAGGCCAGCGCGCGATTGCCTTCGTTGAAGGCCTTCATGGTCAGCAGCATGCGTCGCACATCGGGGTGCACGATGATCGGGTCGGCGGCTTTATCCGGCGCTTTTGGCCCGGTCAGCGCACGCATCTGCAGACGCTCAGTGGCGTACTTGATCGCGCCCTGGAAACTGGTCTCGCCGAGACACAAACCCTGCATGCCGGTGCCCAGGCGCGCGTGGTTCATCATGGTGAACATGCAGTTGAGGCCCTTGTTGGCCTCGCCGATCAGGTAGCCAGTGGCGCTGTCGAAGTTCATCACGCAGGTGGCCGAGGCCTTGATGCCCATCTTGTGTTCGATCGAGCCGCAGCTGACGCCATTGCGCTCCCCTGCCTGACCTTCCCCGCTGGGCAGGAACTTGGGCACGATAAACAGCGAGATGCCCTTGGTGCCAGCCGGCGCATCGGGCAGCTTGGCCAGCACCAGATGAACGATGTTCTCGCTCATATCGTGCTCGCCGGCAGAGATAAAGATCTTGCTGCCGCTGACCGCGTAGCTGCCGTCGGCCTGGGGCACAGCGCGGGTCTTGATCAGACCCAGGTCGGTGCCGCAATGAGCTTCGGTCAGGCACATGGTGCCGGTCCAGCTGCCTTCGGTGAGTTTGCTCAGGTAGGTCTGCTTCTGCGCTTCAGAGCCGTGGGCGTGGATCGCCGACATCGCGCCATGGGTCAGACCGGGGTACATGCCCCAGGAGGTGTTGCTGGCGCCGACCATTTCGCCGATCAGCAAGCCGAGGGAATGCGGCAGGCCTTGGCCGCCGTAGGCCGGGTCCGCAGCCAGGCCATTCCAGCCGCCCTCAACGTACTGGGCAAAGGCTTCCTTGAAGCCCTTGGGTGTGGTCACCACGCCGTCATTGATCTGACATTCCTCTTCATCGCCGGAGCGGTTCAGCGGGGCCAGCACCTGCTCGCAGAACTTCGCACCTTCGGCAAGAATCGCGCTGACCATATCCGGGGTGGCGTCGCTGGCACCCATCGCGGCGTAGCCAGCATGAAAGTCGAAGACCTCGTCGATCAGAAAGTGCATATCGCGCAGGGGGGCTTTGTACTCGGGCATGCTGGCATCTCCGTCAGCTAGAGCGTGGATTAGCCCCCTACGCTACGGCTCACGCGCCGCCTCAACAATCACAGTGCAAATGCTGAATACACTGCCATTCGCCGGCAGTCTTAACCCCGCGCGGTATCCAGCTTGACCGCCCCGCGCCGCTGGCCATAACTGCGCACGCAGTTACGCCCGGCACTCTTGGCGTTATACAGCGCCTGGTCGGCGGCCTTGAGCACCTCTTCCGGGCTGCGCTGCTCCAGCCCGCGCTCGGCCACGCCCATGCTGACCGTCACCGACACCTGATTGGCCGCGCTGCCGGCCCGCCGCGCCCTGCCCTGTTTATCGTCCTGCGGGCGCTGCTGCTTGTCGCGCAGTTGAATGCGGTAGACCTCGATGGCCTGACGCACCACCTCGAGGTGCGGCAGACACTCGTCAAGCGTCTTGCCGGGGAACACCAAGGTGAATTCCTCGCCGCCATAACGGTAGGCCTTGCCCCCGCCGCCGATCTTGCGCAGCTGAGCCGCGACCAGACGCAGCACCTGATCGCCGACATCGTGGCCGTGGGTGTCGTTGAATTTCTTGAAGTGATCGACATCGGCCATGGCGATCACATAACTGCGACCCAGACGCTGCAGGCGTTCATTCAATGCGCGGCGCCCCGGCAGGCCGGTAAGTTCGTCACGGAAGGCCATCTGATAGGCCTCGTGCGCCACGGCGGCAACCAGGATCAGCATGATCTGGCTGCTCATCACATTCAGCGCATTAGGCAGAATAAAAGTGTTCGGCAGCATCCACAGCAGGCCGCATAGCCCCAGCAGCTGGGCTGCATGCAGCGGCCGTGGCGCGCGCAAGTACTGCACCAGCAGCAGAATCAGACCGAGGAAAAATACCGGATAGGCCAGCTGCACCAGCGCCAGCCACTCGACCTGCAGCGCCGGCCAGCGCACCAGCGACAACCAGTGCAGCAATGCTTCGGGATAACGCTGTGCCAGGCCCGCCGCCACCGCACCGACTGCCAGCAGAACTGCGGCCCGAGCGATCAGGTCCTGCAGCAGATGGGTACGTTCCTGCCAGGCGGCATACAGGCTATAGAGCAGCGGCAGCAGCAGGCTGCATAGATGAAAGATCAGAGCTGCATCGCTGCGCACTTGCCCCGAGGCGCGAAAATGATCGACCTGGGTATCGAGCAGAAAGTAGCCGAGGTACAGCGTCAGCAGCAGAAACACCTCGCGCTGACGGCCATACACCAAACAGAACGCCCCGCCGAGCAACAGCAGCAGGGTTGGCAGCACATTGAACAGCGAGGTGAAAAACTCGCTCAGCACCGCCAGCCGCGCCAATAGCAAGCCGCTGATTAGAAGCAGCAGTGAAGGCAGAAAATGGCTGAAGCGCACAGCAGCAAGACGCGACAAGACGGGCTCCACACAGCGATGAAAAGTGGATAACGTCGCGCAGTTTGCATGTAAAGAGAGTGTTTCGCACGGAACCTGACAGGCAATTCGACAAGTTGCCTGGGACTTTTAATTCGACATAAAAAAACCGCCACCCCAAGGGGCAGCGGTTTTTTTGACCTGGAAAGGACTAAGGCTTAGTAGCCCAGGGCGAAGTCTTCTTCGGCCATGTCCATCAGGTTGTTGGCGCCAGACAGCATGGCTTCAACGTGCGCACGGGTACGCGGCAGGATACGAGCGAAGTAGAAGTTGGCAGTCTGCAGCTTGGCTTTGTAGAAAGCCGCGTCTTCAGCGCCAGCAGCAATCTTCTCGGCAGCCAGGCGAGCCATGTCAGCCCAGAAGTAAGCCAGGCAGACGTAACCGGAGTACATCAGGTAATCCACCGAAGCGGCACCGACTTCTTCACGGTCTTTCATGGCGGCCATGCCCACTTTCATGGTGATGTCGCCCCACTCCTTGTTCAGCTTGGCCAGCGGTGCAACCAGCGCTTTGACAGCGTCGTTGCCTTCGTTGGCCTGGCAGAACTTGTGCACGATCTTGGTGAAGCCTTTCAGCGCTTCGCCTTGAGTCTGCAGCACTTTACGGCCCAGCAGGTCGAGTGCCTGGATACCGGTGGTGCCTTCGTACAGCATGGAGATACGGCTGTCGCGAACGTTCTGCTCCATGCCCCACTCGGCGATAAAGCCGTGGCCGCCATAGATCTGTACGCCGTGGTTGGCGGCTTCGAAGCCAACTTCGGTCATGAATGCTTTAGCGATCGGAGTGAGGAAAGCCAGCAGTGCGTCGGCTTGCTTCTTCTCGGCTTCGTCCTGGCTGTACTTGACGATGTCGACCTGCTTGGCAGTGAAGTACACCATCGCACGGTTACCTTCAGCGAAGGCTTTCATGGTCAGCAGCATGCGACGTACGTCCGGGTGGACGATGATCGGGTCAGCGGCTTTTTCCGGCGCTTTCGGGCCAGTCAGAGCACGCATCTGCAGACGCTCACGAGCGTACTTCAGGCCACCCTGGAAACCGATTTCGGCGTGAGCCAGACCTTGCAGAGCAGTACCCAGGCGGGCAGTGTTCATAAAGGTGAACATGCAGTTCAGGCCTTTGTTGGCTGGGCCGATCAGGTAACCGGTGGCGCCGTCAAAGTTCATTACGCAGGTGGCGTTACCGTGGATACCCATCTTGTGCTCGAGCGAGCCACAGGAAACGGCGTTGCGCGAACCGATGCTGCCGTCAGCGTTGACCGAGAACTTCGGCACGATAAACAGCGAGATGCCTTTGGTGCCTTGTGGCGCGTCGGGCAGGCGGGCCAGCACGATGTGGACGATGTTATCGGCCATGTCGTGTTCACCAGCGGAGATAAAGATCTTGGTGCCGGAAACCTTGTACGAGCCATCAGCCTGCGGCTCGGCCTTGGTACGCAGCATGCCCAGGTCGGTACCACAATGCGGCTCGGTCAGGCACATGGTGCCGGTCCACTCGCCGGATACCAGCTTGGTCAGGTAGGTGTGCTTCTGGTCGTCGGTGCCGTGCTCGGAGATGGTGTTCATCGCACCGTGCGAAAGGCCTGGGTACATGCCCCACGACCAGTTCGAGGTACCAACCATTTCGCTGATTGCCAGACCCAGGGACTCAGGCAGGCCTTGGCCGCCGTGGTCAACGTCGTGGGCCAGGCTCGGCCAGCCGCCTTCAACGAACTGCTGATAGGCCTCTTTGAAGCCGGTAGGGGTTTTCACGCCTTCCGGGGACCAGGTGCAACCTTCGGTGTCACCTACACGGTTCAGCGGAGACAGCACTTGCTCACAGAACTTGGCGCCTTCTTCAAGGATGGCGCTGACCATGTCCGGAGTAGCGTCCTGGCAGCCAGGCAGGCTCTGATAATGCGCTTCGTAGCCGAGCAGTTCGTCGCGTACGAAACGGATATCACGCAAGGGGGCCTTGTAATCAGGCATAGCGGTTAACCTCTGCGGTGGATTCTTAGTGTGTAGGTGACCGGATATTCGGTCGTTTTCGGGAGCAATCCCGGCGCTCGCCTGCCCCTTGGCAACCGAGCTAATCAAACAAGCGTTTGAAACATACGTTTATGCCTATTTAATGTCAAGCACCCCAAGCGCCGTTTAGGCCACCAGATCGACAACCGGGGCTGGCGCCTGCAAACCGCTGAGCTGCTTGTACAGATCAAGACTAGGTGGCGGCGGCAGATCCTGCCGAGCAGGCGCGACGGATTTATCTTCCTCGGCGGGTTCTTCCTCATCCTCCTTGCGCCGCTCGGCACGCGCTTCACTGGCAGCCTGCGCCTCACTGCTCTGTTGCTGCGCCAACTGGGCGCGCGCCTCGGACATTTGCGCCATGGCTTGCGCCGCCACCTGACGGTCTTGCGCAGACGGCTCGGCAGGCGCCAAGGCCGCGCGAATCACCACCTCCATCTTGCGCAAGGTGGCTTCGGGGTCGTTCGGGATCGGGCTGGTGTCGATGCCAACCTCACCGCCCACCGCATAGCGCTTGCCATCCGGACCACGTTCATAGGTGTAGCTCGGCGCGCCAGCGTAGCGGCCGCCCACGGCAGCGTGCGCCTGCTCGTGAGCGCGCACTTCCTGATCGCGGCTGACCAGCTTGGCGATTTCCAGTTGCTCAAGGCGCTGCTGCTGCGGGCTGGGTTCGCCTTCGCTGCTTTTGGCTTGACCGGGATTGGCCGAGGAATCGGCAGGTTTGTCCGCTTCTTCACGAGCAGAAGCCGATTGTTCATCAGCCAGCGGCTGGGCTGCGGTTACCGGCGCCTGGGCGGCGCGAGTGATATCGGGGGACACATCAGGGGAAACACTGGACGCAAGAGGCCGAGCCGGCAGTAGATTTGCTGCAGGCGCAGGGTAAGACGTTGCGCCGCCAATCTGCATGCAATGACTCCTCGCCCCTGACTGCTAAAACTCCGCAACAGAGCCGGACTACGCTCGGGGCAAGCGTATCAAGCCGTGGTATCGATCAAGGTGCCCAGCACCTCATCGGCAGTTTTCACCACCTTGGCACCCGCTTCCGCCTCATTCTGACCTTGGCGCAGAGCGACCAAGCTTTCCGCCAGATCGGGACGCGTCTGCTCAGCTGAGCTGGGGGAAGGGTTGACCTGATTGGCCGGCGGCGTGGAGGTCGGCTGTTGCGGTTGAGTAACCGCATTGCTGGCGATATCCGCTGCCGCCTGATCGACCCGGCGCTGGCCGGACTGAATGGTGCTGATGCCCGAATTGAAGGCGCTTCCAGAAATTTCCATGCCCAAGCTCCCGCTATGGCAAACCACTAACAGCTTCAATTGAAGCAGAAATTGCTCGAAAAACGTACAAGCAAAAGGCTATGGCCCTTGGCCTGCTTATAGCGTGCGGTGCAATAAATCGAGATCAAGATAGCCAGAAACCGCAGCCGGCGTGGCCTCGGCCAGGCGCGGCACATAGCCCAGACAAGGAGCCGGCAGACGTTCAGCCAGGGTCGCCAGGTTGTCGTGCAGGCGTGAGGTCTGCGGGTCGACCAGATTGGCTACCCAGCCGGCCAACTGCAGGCCGTCGCGCAGGATCGCCTCGACAGTGAGCAACGCCTGATTGATGCAGCCCAGTCGTACGCCGACCACCAGAATCACCGGCAACTGCAGGGCAATCGCCAGGTCCGAAAGCGCCGCATCCCCAGCCAGCGGCACGCGCCAACCGCCCGCGCCTTCGACCAGGGTAAAGTCCGCACGTTTATCCAGAATCGCCTGCACCGGCCCTTGCAACGCAGCAACATCCAGCAATACACCCGCCTCGCGCGCGGCCAGATGCGGGGCAATGGCCGGCTCGAATGCTAGCGGATTGACCTCGTCGTAGCGCAGCGCCAGGGTGCATTCGCCGAGCAGTGCCAGGGCGTCGTCGTTGCGCAGACCGTCCACTGTGCGCACACAGCCGGATGCCACTGGTTTAGCTGCAGCCGTGGACAAGCCGCTTAACCGCGCCGCATGCAGCAGGCCGGCGGCAATGGTGGTCTTGCCGATTTCTGTATCGGTGCCGGTAACAAAAAATGCTTGGCTCATAACGCTCTCTGACGAGGGGTAGTGGCGACGCTCTGGGGTAACTCAGGACCGCCGCGCTTATCTCAATCCTTACGCAGTACGCCGTAAACCACCTGATAGGTTGCCGGCAGGCCTTGTGGCTGGCGGAACTGTTCATAGGCATTGAGCAGCGCCAACATCCGCGCGCGCCCGGTCAAACCACCTGGCCGGCCGGGGTTGAGATTATGTGCACCGAGGGCTTTCAGCTCATGGGTCAGGCTGCGCACATCCGGGTAGTACAGGGCTTGCGGGGTGGTCTGCAGGCTCTGTCGCGTCAGGCCGCTACCGTCGCACAGGAGCTGATAGTCCTCAAAGCGCCGGAAGCGATTGACGTGGACAAAGCCATCCACTGCCTGCCAGCTGTCACGCAGCTCCTGCAGGGTGCCGACACATAGGCTGCTAAAGGCCAGCACGCCGCCAGGGCGCAGCACACGCTTGGCTTCGCTAAGCACGGCGGCAAAGTCTGCGCACCACTGCAACGCCAGACTGGAAAACAGTAGATCGCAAGACGCGCTTTGCAGCGGCAAACGCTCAGCATCGCCAGCAATAAACTGCTGCGCGCCGCCCAATGGCCGGGCGTGCTGCAACATACCTTCGGCGATATCCAGAGCTACGCCCTGGCTAGCCGGAAAACGCTCGCCCAAGGCGCGGCTGAAATAGCCGGTGCCGCAGCCCAGATCCAACCAACGCGCAGGGCTGACTGAGTCGGGCAACTGCGCCAGCAATTGCTGGCCAACATTGCGCTGCAAGGCGGCGACGCTGTCGTAGCTTTCCGCTGCGCGGGAGAACGACGCCGCCACCTGACGTTTATCCGGCAGGCCGCCGAGTGGATCATGGGCCAGATCAGTCATCACCGGCCTCATGCAGAAAAGCCTGAATCGCTGCGGCAATTTCATGCGGGCGTTCCAGGGCGAAGGCATGGCTGGCGTTATCAATCAGGCCAATTTCCACATCAGGCAACAGCGCCAGCAAGGCCTGCGCGGCACTCGCAGGAACCAGAGCATCCTGACCGGCGAACAGATGCAGCTGCGGGCCGACAAAGGCTTGCAGCGCCGCCCGCGTATCCAGGTTGGCGAGCAGATCCAGCCCGGCCAACAGAGTCGCGGACTGCGGCAACGGAGCCGCACCGAGCAACTGCCGCGACAGGCCGCGTGCATCCACCGCTCCTTGAGCGCAAAGCAGGGCAAAACGCTTCAGCGTAGCGGACGCATCGGCTGCGCAGCCCTGACGGAAAGCATTAAACGTTTCGGCCGGCATAGCCTCAGGCCAGCTTGGCTCAGCAACAAAACGCAGATTGCTGGCCAGTGTCAGCAAGCCGCTGCAACGTTCGCCACGGCGTGCCGCCAGTTCAGCGGCGAGCATGCCACCGAGGGACCAACCTCCAAGCCAGGCGTCCTGTGGCAGATTGGCGTCCAGTTCATCCAGCCAGTCGGCCGGGTCACTGGAAACCAACAAAGGCAGCGGTTCGATCTCGACATGTAAGCGTGGATCGAGGCCGCGCAAGGCTTCGGCCAGCGGCTGCAACGGTGCAATGCCCAGGCCCCAGCCGGGTAGCAGAATCAGCCGATCACGCATGGCCTGCGCCCTCGGCCGTCAACAATGGCCAGCATTCGGCCAGGGCTTCCAGCAGCAGTTCCAACTGTTCCAGGCTGTGGGAAGCGGATAGGGTCACGCGCAGGCGGGCACTGCCAGCCGGCACGGTGGGCGGGCGAATCGCGGTGACCAGCAGGCCGCGCTCGCGCAGCATTTGCGACAGCTGCATCGCACGTCCGCTGTCGCCAATCAGGATTGGTTGGATCGGCGTAGCACTGTCCATCAGTTCAAGACCGATAGCCTGCGCACCTTCGCGGAAGCGTTTGATCAGCGCCTGCAGATGCTCGCGGCGCCAGTGCTCGCTGCGCAGCAGCTCCAGGCTTTTCAGAGTGGCGCAGGCCAGCGCCGGCGGCTGGCTGGTGGTGTAGATATAAGGACGGGCGAACTGCACCAGGGTTTCGATCAGCTCCTCGCTGCCAGCGACAAAGGCGCCGGCGGTGCCGAAGGCCTTGCCCAAGGTACCGACCAGCACCTGCACGTCATTTACGCCCAGGCCGAAGTGCTCGACGATACCGCCGCCGGTCGCACCCAGCGGGCCGAAGCCGTGGGCATCATCAACCATCACCCAGGCGCCTTTCAGGCGCGCCTCACCACACAGCGCCGGCAGGTCGGCTAGGTCGCCATCCATGCTGAACACGCCGTCGGTCACCACCAGGGTATTGCCATTGGCCTTGCGCAGCCGACTCGACAGACTGACGGCATCGCTATGCAGATAGCGCGAGAAGCGCGCACCAGAAAGCAGCCCGGCATCCAGCAGCGAAGCGTGATTAAGGCGGTCTTCCAGCACCGTGTCATCACGGCCGACCAACGCGGTGACTGCGCCGAGGTTGGCCATATAACCGGTGGAAAAAAGCAGTGCGCGCGGCCGCCCGGTGAACTCGGCGAGGGCCTCTTCCAACTGGTGATGCGGGGTGCTATGGCCGATCACCAGATGGGAGGCGCCGCCGCCCACGCCCCATTTTTCGGCACCGGCGCGCCAGGCTTCGATCACCTGCGGGTGATTGGCCAGGCCCAGATAGTCGTTGGAACAGAAGGCTAGCAGTTGACGGCCGTCGACCGTAACCAGCGGCCCCTGCGGTGACTCAAGCAGGGGGCGTTGGCGATAGAGGTTGGCGGTGCGGCGCTCGGCAAGGCGAGAGGACAGATCGAAGCTCATGGCAGCCCGGTTGGCTTTTGTAGGAGCGAGCTTGCTCGCGATCAGCGGCAAACAAGATCGCCAGCAAGCTGGCTCCTACAGGTTCGAAGAAGTTAGACTGCGGCGTTATAGAACAGCTTGGAGTCGCGCTGCTCGACCAAGGCCTGCTCGATGGCTGCCTGGTGCACTTCGTCAGCATGTTCTTCGCGCTCTTCCGGCTTGATGCCGAGACGAGCGAATAGCTGCATGTCCTGATTGGCTTGCGGGTTGGCAGTGGTCAGCAGTTTTTCGCCGTAGAAGATCGAGTTGGCACCGGCGAAGAACGCCAGAGCCTGCATCTGCTCGTTCATCGCCTCGCGGCCGGCGGATAGGCGCACATGCGACTGCGGCATCATGATCCGCGCGACGGCGAGCATGCGGATAAAGTCGAAGGGATCGACGTCCTGCTCATCGGCCAGCGGCGTGCCTTTGACTTTCACCAGCATGTTGATCGGCACCGACTCTGGATGCTCCGGCAGGTTGGCCAGCTGGATCAGCAGGCCGGCGCGGTCGTCCAGCGACTCGCCCATGCCAAGGATGCCGCCGGAGCAGATCTTCATCCCCGAATCACGCACATAGGCCAGGGTTTCCAGGCGATCGGCGTAGGTGCGGGTGGTGATGATATTGCCGTAGAACTCCGGCGAGGTATCCAGGTTGTGGTTGTAGTAGTCGAGGCCGGCAGCGGCCAGGGCCTGAGTCTGCTCTTTATCCAGCTTGCCCAGAGTCATGCAGGTTTCCAGGCCCAGGGCTTTAACGCCCTCAACCATTTTCAGCACGTAGGGCATGTCCTTGGCCGACGGATGCTTCCACGCCGCACCCATGCAGAAGCGGGTGGAGCCTATGGCCTTGGCCTCGGCGGCCGCCTCCAGCACCTTCTGCACTTCCAGCAGTTTTTCCTTCTCCAGACCGGTGTTGTAGTGGCCGGATTGCGGGCAGTACTTGCAGTCTTCCGGACAGGCGCCCGTCTTGATCGACAGCAGGGTCGAGACCTGCACGCGGTTCTGGTCGAAATGCGCGCGGTGCACGGTTTGTGCGGCGAACAGCAGATCGTTAAACGGTTGCTCGAAGAGCGCCTTGACCTCGGAAAGGGTCCAGTCGTGACGCAGGTTGGCGGCGGTGGTTGCGCTCATCGGTAATTCCTTATTGTTGGCTACGCCCTGCTAGATTCAGCGGACGCGACACGGATGTTCGGCATAGTTATGGAAGGCGTATGCGCTGTCAACCCAACCAGCGACACCAGGTTTACAACTGGCTAAAAAACAAACAAACCTGTTTGCTCTGCGATGAAGCCGCAGACGCCGAGCTGGCCATCTGTAGCAACTGCGAAGCCGAGCTGCCCTGGCTCGGCGGGCATTGCCAGGTCTGCGCCCTGCCGCTGCCCAGCCAAGGCTTGGTTTGCGGGGCCTGCCTGAAGAAGCCGCCGAGTTTTAGCAAAGTTGAAGTGCCCTGGCGCTACGCCTTCCCCATCGACAGCCTGATCACCCGGTTCAAGCATCAGGCCAAGTGGCCATTGGGACGTCTGCTCGGCGAGCTTTTGTCACACCATCTGCAACATGCCTTCGATGAAGGGCTGCCGCGCCCAGACCTGCTGCTGCCCGTACCACTGGCGGACCCGCGCCAACGCCAGCGCGGTTTCAACCAGGCCAACCTGCTCTGTGAATGGTTAAGCCCTCTGCTGCAACTGCCGCTGCAGAAAGACTGGCTGCAGCGAATTATCGACACACCGGCGCAACAGCAGCTGGATGCGGCCACCCGTAAACGCAACCTGCGCAAGGCCTTTGCCCTGGCACCGAACAGTGCAGTCAGCGGCATACATCTGGCACTGGTCGATGATGTACTGACCACCGGCGCCACCGCCGAAAGCCTGGCGCGTCTATTAAAGAAGGCCGGCGCAGCGCGGGTTGATGTGTACTGCCTGGCGCGCACGCCCAAGCCAGGCGACTGAGTAATTAGTTGCAGGAAAGAGCCTGTTCAAAGGCTCGCGAGCTAGAGCCATGCAAGGCAAAAACAGGCGAGGAAGCGGAGTTTACTGGTGTAAATGAGCATTCCGAGCCTGTTTTTAACGCAGCAGGGCCGACGCGCAGCAGACTTTGGACAGGCTCTAAGCGGTACACTTTGCGGCCCACCTGCTGGAGTCACCCATGTCCCATCCATTTGCCGCACTCACACCCGACCTGGTGCTGGATGCCGTGGAGAGCATCGGCTACCTCAGCGACGCCCGCGTACTGGCGCTGAACAGCTATGAAAATCGCGTCTACCAGGTGGGCATTGAGGACGAAACGCCGCTGATCGCCAAGTTCTATCGCCCGGACCGCTGGACCGATGAAGCGATTCGCGAGGAGCACAGCTTCACCTTCGAGCTGGCCGAATGCGAAGTACCGGTGGTTGCGCCACTGGTGCGCGACGGCGAAACCCTGTTCAGTTACCAGGGCTTTCGCTTCGCCCTGTTTCCGCGCCGTGGCGGCCGAGCGCCGGAGCCTGGCAACCTCGACCAACTGTATCGCCTCGGCCAGCTGCTCGGCCGCCTGCATGCGGTCGGCTCACTCAAGCCGTTTGCCCACCGTGAAGCTCTGCAGGTGAGCAACTTCGGCCATGCATCGCTGGCCACCCTGCTCGAGGGCAACTTTATTCCGCGCAGCCTGCTGCCGGCCTACGAGTCGGTGGCGCGGGATCTGCTCAAGCGCCTGGATGTGCTGTTCGCCGCCCACCCGGTGCAGGCGATTCGTCTGCATGGCGACTGCCACCCAGGCAACCTGCTGTGCCGCGACGACACCTTCCATATGGTCGACCTCGACGATTGCCGCATGGGCCCGGCGGTGCAGGATTTGTGGATGATGCTGGCTGGCGACCGCCACGAACGCCTCGGCCAGCTCTCGGAGTTGATGGATGGTTATCAGGAGTTTCACGACTTCAACCCGCGCGAGCTGCCGCTGATCGAAGGCCTGCGTACGCTGCGCCTGATGCATTACAGCGCCTGGCTGGCGCGGCGCTGGGACGACCCGGCCTTCCCCATGAGTTTCCCCTGGTTTGGCAGCGAGCGTTACTGGGGCGAGCAGATCCTGATCCTGCGCGAGCAGTTGTCGGCGCTGGATGAAGAGCCGCTAAAGCTGTTCTAAACCGGCAACACCTCTAATCGAGAAAGGAGCTCTCTATGTCTATCGTCGAACGCTGGTTTGGTGCGGGCTTTGTTCAACTAAACCCGTTGCTACAACAGCTACACCAGCAGGGCGGCAAGCTGCACGGACAGGTCGATCTGCAATTGGGTCGAGGTCTTGCCGGGATCGTCGGTGCACGCCTGGCGACGCGTTTGGGCATTCCAACGGAACACACACGTGTCGCATTCCAAGTGGATATCCATGGCACAGATGACAGCCTGCACTGGAACCGCTGTTTCGCCGATTCCGCCGTGCTCTACTCACGCTTTCAGCCCAGTGGCAGCTGGCCGGACGGTTACTGGCTGGAGTCCACTGGGGCACTGACACTGGCCTTGGCGGTAGATATTCGCCAAGGCGGTTGGTACTGGCGGCCGCTCAAGGCTTGGCTGCACGGTGTGCGCATTCCACTATGGCTACTGCCGCGTACCGAGGCCTACAAACGTATTGAAGATGGCCGCTATCACTTCCACGTAGGCTTCAGCCTGCCCCTGCTCGGCAACCTGCTCAGCTATAGCGGGGCGCTGCAACTGGACAGCGCGACAACCGAGTCGCGCGACCACACGCCATAACAGTTACCGACGCCCTGTAAAGCCAGGCTTACGCTAATTGCCCGCGGGGCGTTAATAACAAAGCTGAACGGCCAGACAAGTCCCTGCTGCCCCGACTAGAATTCCGAGCCTCTAGTTAGCAGCCTAAGCAAGGACCCTTCATGGCCACCGCCAACCCGCGCCGCGGGTATATTCTCGGCCTGACCGCCTACATCATCTGGGGCCTGTTCCCGCTCTATTTCAAAGCTATCCAGAGCGTGCCAGCGCTGGAAATCATCGTCCATCGCGCACTCTGGTCCGCGCTGTTCGGCGCGCTGTTGCTGCTGGTGTGGAAGCACCCCGGCTGGCTGCGCGAGCTGCTCAACAATCCCAAACGCTTTGCCGTGCTGGCCCTGAGTGGCGTGCTGATCGCCAGCAACTGGCTGGTGTATGTGTGGGCGGTGAATAACGAGCGCATGCTCGAAGCCAGCCTGGGCTACTACATCAACCCGCTGGTCAACGTGCTGCTGGGCATGCTGATTCTTGGCGAGCGTCTGCGCCGCCTGCAATGGCTGGCCGTGGCCCTGGCCGCGCTGGGTGTATTGCAGCAGCTGTGGCAGGTCGGCAGCATTCCATGGGTATCCCTGGTACTGGCACTGACCTTCGGTTTCTACGGGCTGATTCGCAAACAGGCGCCGGTTGCCGCGCTGCCCGGCCTGGTGGTGGAAACCTGGCTGCTGCTGCCACTGGCGCTCGGTTGGCTGCTTATGCACCCAGCGGCAATGAGCACCCAGGCCGATTTCTGGAGCACCCCGGAAGCCCTCTGGCTGATTGCCGCCGGGCCGATCACCCTGGTGCCACTGGTGTGCTTCAACGCCGCCGCCCGCCATCTGCCCTACACCACCCTGGGTTTTCTGCAGTACCTGGCGCCAACCCTGGTGCTGTTGCAGGCGATCTTTCTGTTTGATGAGCATTTCGACCCGAGCAAACTGCTGGCCTTTATCTGCATCTGGGCGGGTTTGGCGATCTATAGCGTGGATGCCTGGCTGAGCCTACGTAAACGTCAGGCTGGCTAAAAAACAACCAGCGAGCCGTAATGCAGAGGACACCTGGCCTGCAGCCAGTTGCCCCCGGCTTATCCACAGAAGCATCCCCGACCTTTGTGCACAACCAGTTGCTAAGTGCTTAAAAAATAAGCACTTAGCAAAAAGCCCCGGGCCACTAGGCAGTGCTCCGGGGCTCCTCATGCTACGCACAGAGTTATCCACATGGATCGTGGATAAGCCTCGACGTTACTCTTCGGCCTGCAACTTCAGCTCAACCATCAGATCATCAGCCAGGGTTTCCAGGTGCGTCTGCAACTGCTCCAGGCTCAGGCTCTGCGGCACGCCCAGCACAGCCTGGGCCTGGAACAGCAGCTCGCCGCTCATGGGCGCCGGCACCACTTCGGTGTTCAGGCTTTCCAGGTTGACCCCGTGGCTGCTGAGTAGGCGGGTGATATCGCGCACGATGCCCGGACGATCATTGCCCACCAGCTCCAGGCGAATGGCCTGCCAAACGGTTGCCGGCTCGGTGCCGCCGGCAGCGATCTGCACACGGATGCCATGAGCCTGTAACTCCTCCAGCGCCGTGACCAGCCCGGAGTGCGCATCCAGCGGTACATCGACCCGCAGGATCCCGGCAAACTGCCCGGCCATGCGCGACATGCGGCTTTCCAGCCAGTTACCGCCGTGCTCGCTGATGCACTGGGCGATGCGCTCGACCAGCCCCGGCTGATCCTGGGCAATAACCGTCAATACCAGATGGTCCATGAACTACTCCTTATTCGAGGCTTATTTGAGCGCCAGCCAATAGGTAAAAAACACCTCATCACGCACATAACCCAGGCGTTCGTAGAGGGCTTGTCCTGGCAGATTGCTCTTTGCCGTCTCCAACTGCAAACCGCATGCGCCTGTGGCCTCGGCATGGGTGCGAGCGGCGTTCATCAGCGCCTCGCCAACGCCCTGGCGGCGCGCCGCTTCGCTGACATACAGGTCACTCAGCAGCCAGGCCGGCTGTAGCGCCAGTGAGGAGAAAAACGCATAGAGCTGGACGAAACCCTGAGCCGCACCCTGCGCATCACGGGCCAGCAGAATGGTCGAATCGTCGTTGCGCAGGCGCGCGGCGAGAAAATCCCGCACCTGCGCCTGAGATTTGGCCACCTCATAGAAGCGTAGATACGCGCCAAACAGCTCGGCCAGCTCGTCCAGATCCGCAGCAGTGGCTGCCTGTATATGCATGGTGATCACTCTCCAGAACGGTGGAGCAGCAGTATAGGCAGGCGCGCCTTGAGCAAGCAGATCGAGAAACACACGCAATAAACTGTGTACTGTTTTTTAACTTTTATGAAACAATATTCAACGTTAACCGCGACAATACGCCACACATAGTGACTGCAAAGCACTTCTTGGTCGCAGAGCGACGCGCACCCACTGATTTTCCCCGGATCTTGATGTAGTATGCCGCGCCTCGGACTACATGACGTATTTCCCATGTCCGACGCGGCTATTGAGTAGAGCTGAGCAGAGTGAGGCAAGTGATGACTGAACGCGTTCAAGTAGGCAGCCTGCAGGTTGCCAAAGTGCTGTTCGACTTCGTGAATAACGAAGCCATCCCCGGGACCGGCATTGCTGCCGAGGCGTTCTGGGCGGGTGCCGAAGCGGTCATCAATGACCTGGCCCCGAAAAACCGTGCGCTGCTCGCCAAACGCGATGCGATTCAGGCGCAGATCGACGGCTGGCACCAGGCCCGCGCAGGCCAGGCCCATGACGCCGCTGCCTACAAAGCCTTCCTTCAGGAAATCGGTTACCTGCTGCCAGAGCCGGCTGACTTCCAGGCCACCACGCAGAACGTCGACGAAGAAATCGCCCGACTGGCCGGCCCACAGCTGGTAGTACCGGTGATGAACGCGCGTTTCGCCCTGAACGCCTCCAACGCCCGCTGGGGTTCGCTGTACGACGCCCTGTACGGCACCGACGTGATCAGCGAAGAAGGCGGCGCCGAGAAAGGCCGTGGCTACAACAAGGTTCGCGGCGACAAGGTTATTGCCTTCGCCCGCGTCTTCCTCGACGAAGCCGCGCCGCTGGCTGCCGGCTCTCACGTCGACTCCACCGCTTACCGCATCGAAGCAGGCAAGCTGGTTGTCAGCCTTAAAGGCGGCAGCAACAGCGGCCTGCGTGACGACGCGCAGCTGGTTGGTTTCCAGGGCGCCAGCGACGCGCCTATCGCCGTACTGCTCAAGCACAACGGCCTGCATTTCGAAATCCAGATCGACGCCAACACCCCGGTCGGCCAGACCGACGCTGCCGGCGTTAAAGATGTACTGATGGAAGCTGCGCTGACCACCATCATGGACTGCGAAGACTCCGTAGCCGCCGTCGATGCCGACGACAAAGTGGTGATCTACAAGAACTGGCTCGGCCTGATGAAGGGCGACTTGGCGGAAGAAGTGGTCAAAGGCGGCCAGACCTTCACCCGCACCATGAACCCGGATCGCGTCTACACCAAGACCGACGGTAGCGAGCTGACCCTGCACGGTCGCAGCCTGCTGTTCGTGCGTAACGTCGGCCACCTGATGACCAACCCGGCGATTCTCGATGCCCAGGGCAACGAAATCCCGGAAGGCATCCAGGACGCGCTGTTCACCAGCCTGATTGCCATCCACAACCTGAATGGCAACACCAGCCGCAAGAACACCCGCACCGGCTCGGTGTACATCGTTAAGCCGAAGATGCACGGTCCGGAAGAAGTGGCCTTCACCACCGAAATCTTCGGTCGCGTTGAAGATGTCCTCGGCCTGACTCGCAACACACTGAAAGTCGGCATCATGGACGAAGAGCGCCGCACCACCGTCAACCTGAAAGCCTGTATCAAGGCTGCCAGCGAGCGCGTGGTGTTTATCAACACCGGCTTCCTCGACCGTACCGGTGACGAAATCCACACTTCCATGGAAGCTGGCGCCGTTGTGCGTAAAGCGGCCATGAAAGCCGAGAAGTGGATCAGCGCTTACGAGAACTGGAACGTCGACATCGGCCTGGCCACCGGCCTGCAAGGTCGCGCGCAGATCGGTAAAGGCATGTGGGCCATGCCCGACCTGATGGCCGGCATGCTCGAGCAGAAGATCGCTCACCCACTGGCCGGTGCCAACACCGCCTGGGTGCCGTCGCCGACCGCCGCCGCGCTGCACGCGCTGCACTACCACAAGGTCGACGTGTTCGCCCGTCAGGCCGAACTGGCCAAACGTGCTCGCGCGTCCATCGACGACATCCTGAGCATCCCGCTGGCCAAAGACACCAACTGGTCGGCCGAGGAGATCCAGAACGAACTGGACAACAACTCGCAGGGCATCCTCGGTTATGTAGTGCGCTGGATCGACCAGGGCGTAGGCTGCTCCAAGGTGCCGGATATCAATGACGTCGGTTTGATGGAAGACCGCGCCACCCTGCGCATCTCCAGCCAGCTACTGGCCAACTGGCTGCGTCATGGCATCGCCACTGAAGAGCAGATCGTGGCCAGCCTCAAGCGCATGGCCCCGGTGGTTGACCGCCAGAACGCCAGCGATCCGCTGTACCGTCCGCTGGCACCGAACTTCGACAGCAACATCGCCTTCCAGGCTGCCCTGGAACTGGTGGTCGAAGGCGCCAAGCAGCCGAACGGCTACACCGAGCCGGTTCTGCACCGCCGCCGCCGTGAGTTCAAAGCCGCCAACGGCCTGTAACCCGCAGCTGTAGCCCCATAAAAAACCGCCCTTCGGGGCGGTTTTTTATCACTGCGATTTAAGCGCGGCGCACGCTACTTCACCTTGAAGCGGTTCATCAGTTGCAGCAGCCGGTTGTTCGAGCCGAGCAGCGCTTCGGTGCTCTTATCGGCCTGCAGGCCACTGCTGACCAGCTCGTCGACCATATGACGGATCGCCGCCATATTGCGGTTGATCTCCTCGGTCACGGCGCTCTGCTGCTCGGCGGCAGTGGCAATCTGCGCACTGAGATCATGGATGCGCCCCACCGCCGAAGCCATGTCGTCCAGGCTGACGTTAACCCGCGAGGTAGTGTTTGCGGTGGCCTCGCAACTGGCCTTGGTCTGCTCCATGGCCAGCACTGCGGAGCTGACGCCCTGCTGCAGCTTGCTAAGCATCTCATTGATCTCCGAGGTGCTCTGCTGAGTTCGCCCGGCCAGCGCGCGCACCTCGTCGGCCACCACGGCAAAACCGCGGCCCTGCTCGCCGGCCCGGGCGGCCTCGATGGCGGCGTTGAGCGCGAGCAGGTTGGTCTGCCCGGCTATGGCGCCGATCACCCCAAGCACGTCATTGATGCGCTGCGCATCCTGCTGCATCTCCTGCACCCGCTCGGTGGCCCGCTGCACCTCCTCGACCAGGGCCAGCACGCTGGCCGACGCTTCGGCCACCACCAGCTTGGACTTCTCGGCATTGTCGTTGGCGGTGCGGGTGAAGCTAGCCGTCTCGCTGGCGCTCTGCGCCACGCTATCGGCGGTGGCACCCATCTCGGTGATGGCGGTAACGGTCTGGTCGGTTTCGTTGGCGTGACGCGCCAGCACCTCGTTGCTGTGCCGCGACTGCTGTTGCAGCTGCTTGAGCTCGTCGGCGATCACCGCGCTGGCCTGGCTAATATCGACAATCATGGCCTGCAGGTAGGCGATAAATTTATTTACCGAACGGCCCACCGCATCCATCTCATCCTCGCCCTTGAGGGCAATGCGCCGGGTCAGGTCGGCGTCGCCGGCCGACAGCGAATCGATGCTGCCGCGCAGTACATGCAGGCGCTGCATCAACTGGCGGATGGCGAACAGGGTCACGGCGAGCAGCAGGATCACCATGGGAATCTGGATCATGGCCAGGGTCTGCAGCACTTCACTGCTGTTCTCGGTCAACAGCCGGCTGGGCAAAGCTGCGGCGAGCAGCCAGGGCGTGCCCGCAATAGGCTGCAGAAAGAAGGTCCAGTCGCTGCCATCACTGCCCTGGTATTCGTGCTTGAGCAATGTAGTGCTGCCAATCTTGCCCAGGCCGCTCTGGATCTCGGCAACGAACGGCGACTGGCCGGCCAACTCGGAAACGTTCTTCAGCACGATCTCGCCGCTGATGCGTCCCTGATTGCTCAGCACCTTGCCGTCGGGCTCGACAATCATCACCTCGCCCTGGATTTCCTTCTCCTTCTCGGCCACCAGGCTATTGAAGAAGCCCAGGGTCACGTCGATGGTCGACACGCCGAACGGCGCACCATCCTTGCTGATAGCCATAGCGCAGTTGGTGCGCGGCTGGGCGCTGGCGTCATCCTTGTAGGCGGCGGCCCACGTGCACTGGCCACGCGGCGCCTGCATGCCGGCACGGTGCCAGGGCTGCTCGTAATACTTGAGCGACTCCGCGGAGTTCCAATAGGTGTTGACCGTCATCTTGCCGCTACCGTCGCGGTGGAAGAAGGTGCTGTGCTTGTCGCGCTCCGAGCGCTGCTGTGGCAGCGGCCAGATACCGCCGCCGAACACCTTGGCATCGCCGTACTGATCAACCAGACCGGGCACCACGAGATCGATGCTGTCACTGTCGAGCAGCGGAATGGTCTGGGTGATGCTGCGCGACTGCGCCTCAACCTTGGCCAGCTCGAAAAGGATGGTTTCGGCAATCTTGTTGACCTTACCGAGCACCAGCTGCTCTTCCGCCGTCTTCAGTTGCGGGGTGATGAAATGGCGGATGCCTTCCTCGGTCAGCAGGAAGATCACGGCGAGAAAGGCAATAAAAATCAGGGTATAGCGCGACTGGATGGTCTTAAGCGAAACCATGTTGCACCTCGGCTTACACAGCTAAATAGGCCGCCAGCGGCTCAGCCGCTAACGCTTACCCCTCACTCACTCCCTTGAGTCCATCGCCATAAGCGGCGACTAGTAAAGACTGACGTCGTAACGCTGATACAGCGACTGCACCCAGCCATCGCGGTACATCTGCAGCAACTCCGCCTGTAGGCGCTGCAAGAGCACTGGGTCGAACTGCGGGTGGCAGGCGATATCTTCCATCAGGGTCAGAAAAGGCAGCACCTCGCGCAGCGGCGGGTTGACTGCTCGCGCCCGCGCCACTGCGGCACTGGTGGCCCACAAACGAGCCCGCTGGCGCTGCAGCATGCTCAGATTGAGCGCCTCGTTATTCGAATAGAGCACTTGCAGGCCGCCCAGTTGCAGGTACTCGCCGGCGCCGGAGCCCTGGTGGCTGAGGATGCTCAAGCCACGTGCCTGCTCCAGGCTGAGCAACTGCACGTCGTCCTCGGCCCGGGCATACAACCCGAGGCGGGAAATCAGCATCGGCCCGACCCACACATAGCCCGGTTCGCGCTCCTGCTGGCGCTCCACCAGCAGCGCACAGCTATTGGGCTGCGCCTGCACCTGACGCAAGGCCCGCTGCAAGGGCATAAAGCGCAGCTGGTAGGAGCTTTCCGCCCGGCGAAACAGCTCGGCAGTCAGTTCCGGCACCAACCCGCTGCCACGCCCATCCGCGCCCTGCTGCACCAATGGCGGGCGCTCCCAGGCGAACAGTTGCACCTCGGCCTGTAGCGACGGGCTGAGCAACAGCAAAGCCAGCAGGCCAACAGGTCGTTTAAAAATGTAGCGAGCGAAGGCTATGCAAGGCGAAAGCGGCCGAGGAAGCGGAGTGTACGAGTTGTACATGAGCATTCCGAGGCCGCTTTCAACGCCGCATAGGCGAGCGCAGTAATTTTTCAACGACCTGTTAATCCCAAGCACGCAACGCCTCCTGATAGGGCAACGTACGCCCCACTGGGCGCTCATCGGCCAGGGCCGGCCAAGGCGCTCCCGGATTTTTCAACCAATAGTCGGGGTTGCGCGCCAGGTTCATCACCGGGCCACAGGCGTGCAACTGGCGCAGGGTAAGCCGCTGCAGATGCTGGTCAAAGGCCGTCGCCAGGTTACCCATGGCCTGGCTGGCGCTAAGCTGGCCATTGACGGCCGGATACAGGTGGCGCCACCACAGATTGGCCATGCCGCTGTAGTCCGGCACGTTGGCGCCGGTGGGCGTCCAGCGCTGCGCCGCCGGGCTGCGATAGAACTCGATCAGGCCGCCGAGCTTGGGCGCCGCGGCAAGCAGCGCCGGGGAATCCAGATCGGAACGGCGAATCGGCGTCAGGCCGACCAGGGTCTTGCGCAGCGATACCGACTTGGCCACCACGAACTGCGCATAAAGCCAGGCCGCCTGGCGCTGCTTCAGCGGTGTGGCGCGCAGCAAGGTCCAGGCACCGACATCCTGATAGCCGGATTTCATCCCATCGCGCCAATAGGCGCCGCGCGGCGAAGGCGCCACCCGCCACTTCGGCATGCCCTGCTCATCGAGCATCGCGCTGCCCGGCTGGGTGTAGTCGGAGGTGAAGGCGGTGTACCAGAAGATCTGCTGGGCGATCTGCCCCTGGGCGGCAACATTGCCGGCCTGGTTAAAACTCATGCGCTGCGCCTCGGGCGGCGCATAGCGTTTCAGCCAGTCAATATAACGCTGCAGTGCGTAAACCGCCGCGGGGCTGTCCAGGGCGCCACCACGGCTCATGCCGGCACCCGCCGGACGACAGCCCTCGACCCGGATGCCCCAGTCGTCCACCGGCAGGCCATTGGGCAGGCCGACATCGGCCACCCCGGCCATGCCCAGCCAGGCATCGGAAATGCGCCAGCCCAGAGAGGGGTCGAAAGCACCGTAATCCATATGGCCGTAGACCCGTTGGCCGTCGATTTCCTGCACCTGTTCGCTGAAGAAAGCGGCGATATCCTCGTAGGCCGACCAGTTCTGCGGTACGTCCAGCTCATAGCCATAGCGCTCGCGGAAAGCCTTGCGCAGTTCGGGACGGGCGAACCAGTCCTGGCGGTACCAGTAGAGGTTGGCGAACTGCTGGTCGGGCAACTGGTAGAGCTTGCCGTCCGGCGCAGTGACGAAGGGCAGGCCAATAAAGTCGTCCAGATCGAGGCTAGGCAGGGTCACCGCCGCACCTTCACCGCGCATAAAGTCAGACAGCACCAGCACCTGCCCATCGCGAAAGTGCTGGCCGAGCAGGTCGCTGTCGCTGATATAGGCGTCATACAGCGGCAGACCGGTCTGCTGCTGGGCGCGCAGCTTGTTGACTACGTCATCTTCGCCGCTGATTTCGTGGATCACGCGAATGCCGGTGAGCTGGCTGAACAGCGGCGCCAGCACATTGGCCTCATACCAATGGGTGACGATGCGTTCGGCGATCACCCGTATCTGCACATTCTGATAAGGCTTGGCGGCATCGACAAACCACTGCAATTCGGCCTGCTGAGCGCTGCGGCTCAACGAGCTGGGCTGCAGCTCGGCCAGAGCTGCCTGCATCGGCTCGGAGGCCAGGGCGCAGCCACTCAAGCACCAGACCAGGGCGATTACCGCGCGCATGCGTGCCTCCCGCTGTCATGTGCACTTCACTTTAGTGCAGGCCCGGGCTTTAGTCGCACCCATCCAGGGCAACCGTGCGCAAATACGCGATTTAACGGTAGATCCAGGCAAATCCGCGGCGTTAACCCAGCAAATCCGGCCATATCCTGGTGCACCCGGCCAGCTGCCTAGACTTATGTCCAATAGCCGATTCGACAAGGGCGGCCGACCATAGCCATACAGATAATTCCCGAGGCGGCCCATGAGCACAGCGGACGCAATCGCCCAGGCAGGCAAGACGGCGGTGCTGCAGAACATCCATGGCACCATGGCCTTTCTGCAGAAATTCCCTCCGTTCAACCAGATGGATACCGCGCACCTGGCGTATCTGGTGGAGAACTGTCAGCTGCGTTTCTATGGCGAAGGCGAAACCATCATCAAGCCGACCGACGGCCCGGTTGAGCACTTTTTTATCGTCAAACAGGGCCGCGTGCATGGCGAGCGCCCGCATTCGGCGCGGCGCGGTACGGAAACCACTTTCGAGATCACCACCGGCGAATGCTTCCCGCTGGCCGCGTTGATCGGCGAGCGCGCCACCCGCACCGAACACCTGGCTGCCGAAGACACCTTCTGCCTGCTGCTGAACAAGCCGGCGTTTATCAAGCTGTTCTCGCTGTCCAACCCGCTGCGCGACTTTGCCCTACGCGGGGTCAGCAGCCTGCTCGATCAGGTCAACCAGCAGGTGCAGATGCGCGCGGTGGAAACCCTCGGCGCGCAGTACTCCCTCGACACCCGCCTTGGCCAGCTGGCCATGCGCAACCCGATCAGTTGCGCCCCGGACATGCCGCTGCGCGATGCGGTCAAGCTGATGCACGAGCAGCAGGTCGGCAGCATTGTGATCGTTGATCCCACGCTGAAACCGCTGGGCATCTTCACTCTGCGCGACCTGCGCCGCGTGGTGGCCGATGGCGTCGACCTGACCCAGCCCATCGACCGCCTGATGACCCAATCACCGTTCCATCTGCCGCCAGATGCCAGCGCCTTCGATGCGGCGATGGCCATGACCGAGCGGCATATCGCCCATGTCTGCCTGGTTGAACATGGCCAACTATGCGGGGTGATTTCCGAGCGTGATCTGTTCAGCCTGCAGCGGGTCGATCTGGTGCATCTGGCGCGCACCATTCGCCATGCGGGACGGGTGGAAACCCTGGCAGCGCTGCGCAGCGATGTGCGCCAGCTGGTCGACAGCATGCTCGCCCACGGCGCCAGCTCGACGCAGATCACCCAGCTGATCACCCTGCTTAACGACCACACCGTCTGCCGGGTGATCGAGCTGACTCTGGAAGACTTGGGCGACCCAGGCGTGCCGTTTACCTGGCTGGTATTCGGCAGCGAGGGACGCAGCGAGCAGACCCTGCATACCGATCAGGACAACGGCATTCTCTTCGAGGCCGCCGACGCAGCCGAGGCCGCTGCCATTCGCGGCCGCCTGCTGCCGCTGGCCCATGAAATCAACCTGCGCCTGGCGCAGTGCGACTTTACCCTGTGTAAGGGCAATATCATGGCCGGCAACCCCGAGCTGTGCCTGTCGCGCCAGGAGTGGTCACGGCGTTTCAGCAGTTTTGTGCAGGAAGCCACCCCGGAGAACCTGCTGGCTTCGAGCATCTATTTCGACTTGCGCGCCGTGTGGGGCGAGACCGAGGGTTGCGAGCAGCTGCGCCAGGGTCTACTCCAGCAGGTGGCCGGTAATAGCCTATTTCAGCGCATGATGGCGGAGAACGCCCTGCGCCAGCGGCCGCCGGTTGGGGTTTTTCGCGATTTTGTAGTGGCCCGCACAGGTGCCGAAAAGGACACTCTGGACCTCAAAGTGCAAGGCCTGACGCCCTTTGTTGACGGTGCCCGTCTGCTCGCTCTGGCCCATAGTGTGGACGCCTGCAACACCCTGGAGCGCCTGCGCGCGCTGATTCAGCAAGGGGTGATCGAAGCTCAAGATGGCGCGGCCTATGAAGAGGCCTACCACTACATTCAGCAGGCGCGTATGCAGCAGCATCAGCTGCAGGCACGCAATGGCCAAGCCTATTCCAACCGCGTCGATCCCGATAACCTCAACCACCTCGACCGGCGCATCCTGCGTGAATCTTTCCGCCAGGCGCAGCGGCTACAGAGCAGCCTGGCAGTGAGGTATCAACTATGAGCAAGTTCACCTGGTTTAGCGGGCGTGGCCCGGCGCTAACTCAACTGCAGCTGGAGCGGCGCTGCAAACTGGCCGAACCCTGCGCATTGGATGAGCGTCCGCTGCATCAGCAGCGCTTTGTCATCCTTGATCTGGAAACCAGCGGGCTGAATATGCGCCGCGATCAGGTGCTGTCGATCGGCGCAGTAGTAATCGACAACGGCGCCATCGACCTTAGCCAGCAGTTCGAATGCACCCTGCAACGCGACGGCCATCAGGCCAGCGCCAGCACGCTGATCCACGGCATCGCGCCCAACGAGATCGCCAATGGCGAGGACCCGGCCGAAGCCCTGCTGAGCTTTATGGAGTTTGTCGGCGACAGCCCGCTGCTGGCCTTCCACGCCGAGTTCGACCAGCGCATGCTCGCCCGCGCCCTCAAGCAGAGCCTGGGCTACCGCTTGCAGCATGCCTTCTTCGATGTCGCCGAAATCGCCCCGTTGGTCTGCCCCAAGGCCAAACTGCCCCATGCAGGGCTAGACGACTGGACACAGCATTTCGGCCTGCAGGTGCAACAACGCCACCACGCCAGCGCCGATGCGCTGGTGACTGCAGAGCTGGCGCTGATTCTATTCAGCAAGGCGCGCCAGCAGCACCTCGACAACCTGCCGGCACTGCTGCAGCAACTCAACAGCCGTCGCCGCCAGCGCGCGCATTCGATGTAAGGGCTGCGCCTACAGATCGCGCATCAGCAGGCCATATTCCAGCTGCACCTCAGGCGGCACCGGTAGATACAGCACATGACCGTCACCGGGCGCGACTGCCACCGCCTGGCCCCGACTGTTTTCCAGCTGTGCGAGGGTAAAGCGTAGATTACCCTGGGGCGTCATCAGCTCCAGGCCATCGCCGACAGCAAAGCGGTTTTTTACCCGCACCTCGGCCAGTTCGCCACGACGCTCGCCGGTCAGTTCACCGACAAACTGCTGCTGTTCGGAGACTGAGCTGCCACGCTGGTAGTTCTGATACTCATCGTGCACATGACGGCGCAGAAAACCCTCGGTGTAGCCACGATGGGCCAGGGACTCCAGGGTGTTCATCAGGGATTTGTCGAAGGGCCTGCCGGCCACCGCATCATCGATAGCCTTGCGGTACACCTGAGCGGTACGCGCCACGTAGTAGTGGGATTTAGTACGGCCCTCGATCTTCAACGAATGCACGCCCATCTGCACCAGACGCTCGATATGTTGCACCGCGCGCAGGTCCTTGGAGTTCATGATGTAGGTGCCGTGCTCATCCTCAAAGGCGGCCATCTGTTCGCCGGGGCGGCTGGCATCTTCCAGCAGAAACAGCTGATCGGTTGGCGCACCCACGCCTAAGGTCGGTTCGACAATCTGCACCACCTCGCCCAGCTCGTTCTCGCCGGCCGGCTTCGCCTGATATTGCCAGCGACAGGCATTGGTGCAGCTGCCCTGGTTGGGATCGCGCTTGTTGATATAACCCGACAGCAGGCAGCGCCCGGAATAGGCCATGCACAGCGCGCCGTGGACAAACACCTCCAGCTCCATGCCCGGCACTTCGCTGCGGATCTCCGCGATCTCCTCCAGCGACAGCTCGCGCGACAGAATCACCCGGCTCAAGCCCTGCTGCTTCCAGAACTGCACGCTAGCCCAGTTCACCGCATTGGCCTGCACCGACAGGTGAATCGGCATCTGCGGGAAGTGCTCGCGCACCAGCATGATCAGCCCGGGGTCGGACATAATCAGCGCATCCGGGCCCATCAGCACCACCGGCAGCAGGTCACGCAAAAAGGTCTTCAGCTTGGCGTTATGCGGCGCGATGTTGACCACCACATAGAACTGCTTGCCCTGGGCATGGGCCTCGCGGATACCCGCCTCAAGGTTGTCGTGGTCGAACTCGTTGTTGCGCACCCGCAGGCTGTAGCGCGGCTGCCCGGCGTACACCGCATCTGCGCCATAGGCGAAGGCGTAGCGCATGTTCTTCAGGGTGCCGGCTGGCGAGAGCAGCTCGGGGTAACGCGGAGTCGGTGCCATGGATAAAGCGCTCAGCCAACAGGGCCGGTCACTCTAGCGCGGCTGTTGTCGGCAGCTATTGATCTGCATCTATGCCATGGCGGTGTCATGGCACGGTGCAACCACCCATCGCGGCAGCCCAACGGCTGATTGCAGCGCAAGGGGCGGCCCTGTCATCATATGCGAATAATTCTCGATTTGCTTCCTATCTCCTATTGCGAGGTCCGCGTGTCGGCCGGCGATTCCACCCACCAGCAACTTGTCAGCCTGTTCTATCGCGATCACCGCGATTGGCTGCTCGGCTGGCTGCGCAAAAGCCTGTACAGCCCGGAACGCGCCGAAGACCTCAGCCAGGACACCTTTGTCCGCCTGCTCGGCCGCAGCGATCTGGAGCAGGCCCGCGAGCCACGCGCGCTGCTGACCACCATCGCCAAGGGTCTGCTGATCGATCACTTCCGCCGCAGCGCGCTGGAACGGGCTTACCTTGAAGAACTAGGCCAGCAACCGCACGACGTACAACCCAGCGCCGAAGAACAGGCGCTGGCCCTGGATGCGCTGCGCGAGATCGACCGTCTGCTCGGCCAGCTGTCGAGCAACGCCCGCGCGGCCTTTCTGCATAACCGCCTGGACGGCATGGGCCACGCAGAAATCGCCGAGCGCCTCGGCGTTTCCGTATCCCGCGTGCGCCAGTACCTGGCCCAGGGCCTACGTCAGTGCTACATCGCCCTGTACGGAGCGCCGCAATGAGCGCGGTATCGGCCCAGGTGCTGGATGCAGCCATCGAATGGCAACTGTGCCTGGACTCAGGCACGGTCAGCGCCGAACAGCAGCACGCGTTCGCCGCATGGCTGGCGGCGCACCCCGAACATGCGCGGGTCTGGCAGCAACTGAATGGCCTGGACATTCGCCTGGCCTCGGCCGCCGCCGCACCCGCGCGTCAGGCCTTGCTGCACAGCGCGCGCAACAAAGGCCTGCGGCGCGTGGGCGGTACGGCACTGGGCTTGCTGCTGAGCAGCGCGCTGCTGCTCGGCCTGCTGGCGCAACAACGCCCGCTCGGCGATTACCTGGCCGATGAACACACCGGCCGTGGCGAACAGCGCGAGCTGCTGCTCAGCGACCACAGCTTGGTGCACCTGAACAGCGCCAGCGCCGTGGATATCGAATACAGCGACAGCCAGCGCGCGGTGCGCCTGCACAGCGGCGAAATCCTGGTGCAGACCGCTCACGGCGATTCGCGACCCTTTGTGGTGCTCACTGAACACGGCAGCCTGCGCGCCCTCGGTACGCGCTTTCTGGTGCGCCGTGAAGGTGACAGCACACGCCTGACCGTGCTGCAGTCGGCCGTCGCCGCGCACCCGGCCGAAAGCAGCAGCGAACGGATTATCCAGACCGGCGAGCAGGTGCTGATGCAGCGCCAGCGCCTCGGCAGCGTGCAGCCTGCGCCACTCAGCGCCGCGGCCTGGAGCCACGGCATGTTGGTGGCCGATAACCTGCGCCTGGCCGACCTGCTCGACGCCCTGGGCGAATACCGTAGCGGTTACCTGGGCCTCGACCCAAGCCTGGCCGACCTGCGCATCAGCGGCAGTTTCCCCCTGCACGACAGCGACAAGGCCTTGGCCGCCCTGCCACCGAGCCTGCCAGTGCGTATCGAGCGCTTTGGCAACTGGTGGGCCAGGGTCGTACCTGCAGCGCAGTAAGTGTCGCGCTGCGCCGCCGCATGCTGCGCCAGGGCGTTTGAAAATTATTTTCAAATAGCCCTGTCACTTTTTCTTTCTGCTTCGGCAACAGGTCATTGAGATACATTCCCGCTTAGGAGAGTTTCGTAATGACCCGCGCCCTGCCCCTGTTCCGCCCCGGCCTACTGGCCGTCGCCATCAGCCTCGCCAGCGTCTGCGCTCCCGCCCTTGCGGACAGCTACCAACTGCCGGCCGCACCGCTGGCCAGCACCCTGACGCAGATCGCCAGCCAGGCCGGCATCGTCCTGAGCATCGACCCCGCGCTGACTGCCAACAAACAATCAGCCCCGGTTGAAGGTAATTACGACGCCCTCGGCGCCCTGCAACAGGCGCTGCAAGGCAGCGGCCTGCAACTGCAGCAAAATAGCGCTGGCACCTACAACCTGGCCCCCGTGCCGCAAGCGGCCGTGGCGTTGCCGGATGTCACCGTGACCGCCGCGCAGAACGTGGAAAGCGCCTGGGGCCCTGCGCCCGGCTACCTGGCCTCGCGCACCGCGGCTGGCAGCAAGACCGACACACCGCTGCTGGAAGCACCGCGCTCGATCTCGGTGGCCACCCGCGAGCAGATGCAGGATCGTAAGGTGCAGAACCTGGATGATGCCGTGCGCTATATGCCTGGCGTAGTTGCCAGCAGTTACGGCAGCGACAGCCGCGCCGACTGGATGAAGATTCGCGGTTTCGAGCCGATCCAGATGCTCGACGGCCTGCCGTTGCCCAAGGGCAGTTACACTATGGCCAAGCTGGAAACCTGGAACCTGGAACGCGTCGCCGTACTGCGCGGCCCGGCCTCGGCAGTGTATGGCCAGACCCCGCCAGGCGGCCTGGTGGATGCCGTCAGCCGCCGCCCGCAGACCGAAAGCAGCCATGAAGTGCAGGTGCAAGTCGGTAACTACAATCACAAGCAGATCAGCTTCGACAGCACCGGCAAGATCGACGATGAAGGTCGCTTCCTCTACCGTCTCAGCGGTACCGGCCGTGACAGTGGCACCGTTATCGAGCATATGGACGACCAGCGTTTCAACCTCGCGCCCAGCCTGACGTGGAACATTGCCGACGACAGCAAACTGACCTTCCTCGGCCAGTTCAACCGAGACGATACCGGCGGCACCAGCCAGTTCCTGCCACTGCAAGGCACCAAGCTGAGCACCCCAGCCGGCAAGATCGACTACAACAAGAACCTTGGCGACCCTGACTGGGAGTTCTACGACAAGACGTTCTACGCACTGGGCTACGCCTTCGAGCACCGCATCAACGATATCTGGCAGTTCAATCAGAACCTGCGCTATAGCAAGCTCGAACTGGATAACCAGATCATCACCGCTGGGGGCTGGGCCACCGCGGTTGCCGATGACGGCACGGTTGCGCGCGGTGCTAACGTGTACGACGAAAACATCAGCCACTTCGCTGTGGACAACAACCTCCAGGCCGACTTCAACACTGGCGCAATCGGGCACACGCTATTACTCGGCGTGGATTATCTGCGCGTCAACACCGATTACCGCTGGCTGTACGGTACTGCTCCCAGCAGCAACATCATTCGCCCGATCTACGGCCAGGACTTCAGCGGCGTCGCTTACACCGCCTTCCAGGACTACAACCAGAAGCGCAGAAACACCGGACTCTATCTGCAGGACCAAATGGCCCTCGACGCCTGGCGCCTGACCCTGGGCGGCCGCTGGGACAGGCTGGATACCAACTCGGTGTTCTACAACGCCAATGATGCCAAAGACAGCCGTCGCGACAGCGCCTTCAGCGGTAACGCAGCACTGAGCTACGTGTTCGAGTCGGGCTTCACCCCTTACATTTCCTACGCCGAATCCTTCCAGGCCGAAGCGGGTGGCAGTGAGGGCGAAGCATTCCAGCCGAGCACAGGCAAACAGTATGAACTGGGGATCAAGTATCAGCCGCCTGGCAGCGACATGTTGTTCACCGCCGCGGCGTATGACCTGAAACGGCAGGACATCGTCAGCACCAACACCTTGGGGGCCACCCAGCCTCTGGAGGAAGTGCAAGTCCGTGGTTTCGAGCTGGAAGCGATCGGCAACGTGACCGAGAACTTCAAGCTGACCGCCTCTTACACCTACGCCAACAGCAAAATGACCAAAGTCGGCGACCCGCGCGACAAGAACCGCGCGCTGCCGCTGACCCCCGAGCATCAAGCGGCAATATGGGCCGACTATGATTGGGCAGCGGGTCCGCTGGCCGGCTTCGGTGTTGGCTTCGGCGCGCGCTACGTCGGCTCCACCGACAATATTTCTGTCGGCAGCATCGGCTTTGTGCGTGACACATCAGATGGTCACGCCAACGCCTACACCGTCTACGACGCCGCAGTGCGTTATGACCTCGCCCACCTCGACAGCAGCCTGAATGGCGCCAGCGTGGCGCTTAACGCCAGCAACCTGTTCGACAAGGAATACCTGGCCACCTGCGACGGTTTCTATTGCTACGCCGGCGACCCACGCCGCGTAACAGCCAGCCTCAACTACGCCTGGTAAACCTCTGTGCAGTAGCCGAGGCCGCCTAACGCGGCCTTTGGTATTTCTGGAGTTGTAATGAAAAGCACCACCATCCGCCGCTGGTCCCAGGTGCACACCTGGACCAGCCTGATCTGCACCCTGTTTCTGTTGATGCTGGCCCTGACCGGGCTGCCATTGATTTTCCACCACGAGCTGGAACACCTGCTTGGCGAAGCGCCGCAGCTACGCGAGATGCCGGTGGACGCGCCGCACCTGAGCCTGCAGCAGTTGGTGGATGCTGCCGAGCACCATCGCCAGGGCGAGGTGATCCAGTACCTGGGCTATGACGAGGATGAGCCCAATGGCGTGGTGGCGATTACCGCTGCCACCGCCGGCACCGAACCGAACTCTTCGCACACCTTTATGCTCGATGCACGCAGCGGCGAGGCGGTGGAAATGCCAGCGGCCAACGGCGGCATCCTGATGGTCATTCTGCGTCTGCATGTGGACATGTTCGCCGGTCTGCCGGGCAAGCTGTTGCTGGCGTTTATGGGCGTGCTGTTCGTGGTGGCGATCATCTCTGGCGTGGTGCTTTACGCACCGTTTATGCGCCGCCTGAAATTCGCCGAGGTACGCCGGGAGAAATCCGCCCGCACACGCTGGCTCGACCTGCACAACCTGATCGGTATCGTCACCCTGACCTGGGCGCTGGTGGTGGGGATGACAGGGGTAATCAGCGCCTGCGCCGACCTGCTGATCAGCGCCTGGCGCACCGAATCCCTGGCAGCGATGGTCGAGCCGTACCGCGATGCCCCGCCGCTGACCCAGCGAGCACCGGTCAACCAGGTGCTGACTATCGCTGCCCAAGCCACGCCGGAGATGCAGCCGGACTTTATCGCATTCCCCGGCACGCGCTTCTCCAGCGAGCACCACTACAGCGTGTTTATGAAAGGCAATACGCACCTAACCGCGCACCTGTGGACGCCAGTATTGATCGATGCGCGCAGCCTGGAAGTCACCGCCATCGGCCAGCGGCCCTGGTATATGGATGCGCTGTCGATGTCGCAGCCGCTGCATTTTGGCGACTACGGCGGTATGCCGATGAAAGTGCTCTGGGCCGTATTGGATGTGCTGACCATCATCGTGCTTGGCAGCGGCCTGTACCTCTGGTGGGTACGCCGGCGCATTCCAGCCGTACAGCGTGAACGCGCGGAGACAGTGGCATGAACTGGCGACAATCAACCTTCGCACTGCCGCTGCTGCTCGGCCTGTTCAGCGCCATTGGCCTGATGAGTGCGCTACTAGGTGATGGTGGTTGGGATGCAGTGGCCTGGCTTGGCCTCGGGCTACCTGCAGTGATTGGTTGCTGGCCGTTGCTGCAACGCAGCCGAGTCCGGCGCCCGTAGCCCTGAACGGGGCCAGGGCTAGCCGGTGATTAGCGAGGAGAATTGACGATGCTGCGGCCTGCTACTGGCAGACGTGCCGGTAGAGCGCATCCTCTTTGGCTACGACCTTCAACTGATCCAGCAGCGGCTTTTTGTTTGCGTCCAAGGGCAGCAGTTCCGCCGTGGTGCAATTGAGCAGATGCGCCTGATGGCTGACATGGTCGATGTGCTGTTTTTCAAAACGGTACAGGTTAAAGGCGCTGATCACGCCATCCTCTGTTTCCTGGCGCTGCACGCTTTTGCTGTCGAGCACGGTGAACGCCTTGGTCATCGGCCAGTAAAACGTCCAGGGCCGCCAGAACACCTCGCCGTTTTCGCTAGCTACCAGCACCGACTCCGCCGGCTGACGCTGCAGCTGGTGCTCGAACCAGGAATACTCGTAGTAAATCTGGTAGCTCAGCATGCCCAAACCGCCAAACGCCGGAATGATCCACTTCGGCAAGCGGTTGCGCGTCAGTTTGCGCAGCAGCATGGCAATACCAGCTGCCCCCAGCCCCGAAACCACGATGGCAAGTATTGTCCACAGCATGTACTGACTCCCGAAAATAAAACGGGCCTCCTAAGGAGGCCCGCTAGTAAGACCCTGATCAAACATGATCCGGGGTGATTATGCTCAGTGGCTCAACGCGCCACCAGCACCTTTGGGAGTACGCACGCTTTCCACCAACTCCTGAATCTCCTTCGGCGGCGCTACGGTCGCAAGCGACACGCCGTAGGCGACCGCGAAGTTGATCAGGGCACCCACAGTACCGATGGACAGCGGCGAGATGCCGAACATCCAGTTATCCGGGGTGTTGGCGAAGGTCGCAGTGCCAGGGATGAAGAACCAACCCAGGTACAGGAAGATGTAAACGACGGTGAACACCAGGCCTACCAGCATGCCGGCAATCGCGCCCTTGTCGTTTACCCGCTTGGAGAAGATCCCCATCATCAGCGCCGGGAACAGCGTGGCCGCGGCTATACCGAAGGCCAACGCCACCACCTGCGCCGCAAAGCCTGGCGGATTAAGCCCCAGCCAGGTGGCCAGCAGGATCGCGACCGCCATGGAGATCCGCGCAGCGCGCATTTCCCCCTTCTCGCTGATCTTCGGATTTATCAGCGTCTTGATCAGGTCATGACTCACGGCTGAGGAAATCGCCAGCAGCAAACCGGCAGCCGTCGACAACGCTGCGGCAATGGCACCCGCTGCGATCAGGCCAATAACCCAACCCGGTAGGTTGGCGATTTCCGGGTTGGCCAATACCAGAATGTCGTTGTTTACGGTCAGCTCGTTGCCTTTCCAGCCGCGGGTTTCAGCAGTTGGGGTGAAGGCTGGAGCTGCATCGTTATACAGCTGAACACGACCATCGCTGTTCTTGTCTTCCCAGGTGATCAGACCGGTTTTTTCCCAGTTCTTCACCCACTCAGGACGCTCTTCATACGCCAGTGCTGGAGCCTCGACACCCTGCGGGTAGATGGTGGTCATCAGGTTCAAACGTGCCATGGACGCCACAGCCGGAGCAGTGAGGTACAGCAGGGCGATAAAGATCAGGGTCCAGCCAGCCGACCAACGTGCGTCGGCAACTTTCGGCACGGTGAAGAAGCGAATGATTACGTGCGGCAGACCGGCCGTACCAATCATCAGCGACATGGTGAAGAGCACCATGTTCAGCTTGTTGGTGACATCCGCTGTGTAGTCGGTAAAGCCCAGACCCGATACCACCTCATTGAGCTTCTGCAGCAACGGTACACCTGACTCAGTGTGCTCGCTGAACATGCCGAACATCGGAATCGGATTGCCCGTCAGTTGCAGGGAGATAAATACCGCCGGAATGGTGTAGGCGATGATCAACACCACGTACTGAGCAACCTGGGTGTAGGTAATGCCCTTCATCCCGCCGAACACCGCGTAGCAGAACACCACGCCAGCAGCGATCCAGATACCGGTGGAGTTGCTCACTTCGAGGAAGCGCGAGAACGCCACGCCAGCACCAGCCATCTGACCGATCACGTAGGTGACGCAGATGATGATCAGGCAGACCACTGCAGCCAGGCGTGCACCGTTGCTGTAGAAGCGATCACCGATAAAGTCCGGCACAGTGAACTTGCCGAATTTGCGCAGGTACGGCGCCAGCAGCATGGCCAGCAGCACATATCCACCGGTCCAGCCCATCAGGAAGGTTGAGTTGGCATAACCACCGGCAGCAATCAGGCCCGCCATGGAAATAAACGAAGCCGCGGACATCCAGTCGGCTGCAGTTGCCATGCCGTTGGTAACGGGGTGAACACCACCGCCGGCGACGTAGAACTCCTTGGTCGAGCCGGCACGTGCCCAGATAGCGATGCCGAAGTAGAGCGCGAAGGAAGCGCCCACAAACAGCATATTGATTACAAACTGGCTCATGGATTATTCCTCGACACCGAATTGTTTATCGAGTCTGTTCATTTTCCAGGCGTAGAAGAAAATGATCACGATAAAGGTGATGATCGAACCTTGCTGGGCGAACCAGAAGCCAAGGTCGGTACCGCCGACAGAAATACCTGCCAGCATCGGTCGAAGAAGTATGGCGAAGCCGTAAGACACCAGGGCCCAGACAATCAGGCTCCAGGTAATCAGCCGAACATTCGCCTTCCAGTACGCTGCAGCGTTAGCTTGATCAGAAGTCATAAACTCCTCCGGTTATTGTTATTCTCATGCACCTTCAAGCTAGCAGCAGGCCACTAGGGCCGACAGATAGACATTGGTATTAGCCGACTTGCACCACCTTACGCGCAGCGCTTTTCGTCGATTTAACAGGCACTTGGCACTACACCGAAAAGCCCCCAAAAAAGCGGGAACAACTTTGGTCTAAGAGTAAGGCAGGAACATGCCTGGTGCGGGCACGCTATGAGCAGCATGGGTACCCCCTGCTGCGCAATATCGAAGCTGTTACACGCCCCTTTAGACGGGTGAAAGCTCGATTGGCAGAAGGTAACGCTGCTCGTCGTACTCGATGCGAAACTGCACTCGGCGCGTGCTTTCTTCTACGGTTTCACATTCTCCGGCCACCTCAGCCACGCGGCTTTCGACTCGGCTCTGCTTAAGCAGCAAGTCGCGATAACCCTTGTTCCCCGGACGTTCGGTGATGATCAGCAGGCCCTTGGTATCACTGAACTCTCCTGCGCAACGGGTATCCCACTCTCCCCCCGAGCTATCCATCACCAGCCCGCTCAGCACCGGGCGCAAACGCTGCGACTGCAGCTCATAGAGACTCAGCGAGGTTTCATAGAAGGGATTGGGGCGCGACATATTTCGACGTTTGATGCGAAGACCGAAAGCTAAATCGCCCTCGCGCAAACGATAGGGAGCGGTATCGAACTCCAATCCATCGACAAATATCGCATCCCAGTCCAGCAGGTTCGGCTCAACATGGCGCGCGACAATGGCCTGGCTGACAGTGTCCAGCACCAGTACCTCAAGATCACTGTAGCCATGTCCATCATCCTCGGCACGCACCAGCGATGCCGCTAACAAGGTCAGGTGCGGGCGCGCCGGCCAGACCTTGCAGATGCTCAGCTCGGTACTGATCCGATAAGTACCTCGCTCGTCATCCAGCAGATGACCCTGTGCATAGCCTGGGTATGCCTGTTCGAGCAATGCAGGTAAGTGTTGTTGACAGTCATCGGCTCGCGCCGAGCCCCCCATTAACAGGCCACACAGTGCTGCGGCGAAAGTTATGCGGTTCATCCCTGAGCTCCTTCTGATAATCCAGCGGCCAGTCTAAACCCGACACAGCGCACTGCCCATGCTGGGCGTCACGGAACAACCGGGCAATCCGCCGCGCCAGCAGATGCCCGGCACGCGACTCTTCGCGTAGCCCGACATGCCCGCTCATCGCACATACCACAGACGGAAAAAACCAAACGCCAGCAGCAGGCCAACCTGCCCAAGCGCCGTGCACAGGCTGAGAAAGGACTGCACCTCAAGGTTCTTCGGGGCGTTAGCCAAGCCGGTAAGGCTCTCCCAAAACGCCTCTGGCAACAGCACCAGGCTCAACTGCGCCAAGGGTTGGCCGGTGAGCTGCAGGCCCTTGATCAGGTCAAACTGGCCGCAGAACATCAGGCCCAGCAGCACCATAAAGGCTACCGCCAGACCCAGGGCAAAACAGGCTGAGAACTGCATAAGTAAACGCATCATGCTCAAATCCTACAGAGGTAAAAAAGCGGCGCAGGCCCGGCCTGCGCCGCTATTCGTCAAAGGTCGCTGGCTGGGCTGGCCAGCGGCAGGCGGCCGACGCCGTACCAGTCGAGCTTGCGGGTCAGCACCATCACCCCAGCGAGCACGCCGAACACCAGTACCGAGCCCATCAGCAGGGCGTAGTCCTCAGCACCGAGCAGGCCGAACAACATGCCGTAGAGCAGCGCCAGCAAGGTGCCGAAGCCCGCACCACGCAGGGCGCTGTGCAGCACGTAACTGACGTAGAAGCCGATCAGCAGCACGCAGGCGGTCGCCGCAATGCCGTAAGCCAGGGCAAAACTAAGGTGCTCGGACAGCGACAGCAGCAACAGGTAAAACAGCGCCAGCGACATGCCCACCAGGGCGTACTGCACCGGGTGCACGGCCATGCGTTTGAGCACTTCAAAGAGGAAGAACACGGCGAAGGTCAGGCCGATAAACAGCAGCGCATATTTGATCGCCCGCTCGGTCTTCAGGTACTGGTCCACCGGGTCGACAAAGCTCACACCGAAGTTGCGCGCAGTCAGAGCATTGCAGCTGTCTTCACGTACGCAATCGGCCAGCGCCTCCTCCAGGTTGGTGGCGAAAAAACTGGTCTGCCAGTGCGCTTTGAAGCCTTTGGTCGACACCTCACGGCTGCTCGGCAGGTATTCACCAACAAAGCTCGGGTGCGGCCAGCCGGAAGTCAGCTCGACTCGGCTATCACGGCCTACCGGAGTGATGCTCAGCTGCTCGGTGCCCTGCAGTTTTAGATCAAAAGCGAACTCCAGGGTTTGCCCGCCCTGGGTGTCCAGCAGTGGCAGCGGCGCATGCACGCCGGCGCCGAAACGTTCCTCGGCGCTACCAGGGGCAAAGCTCAGGTTCATGCCGTTGAAGCGCAGCTGCAGGTCATTGCTGATGCCGCGGATATCGCTGATGCCGACCGAGAGGAAGGGCCGGTCAAACTGATACAAGCCCAGTTCATCGCCCAGCCCCAGACGCGCCGGCAGCTTGAATGCGCCACTGATCTGGTTGTCGCTGCGGTACAGCAGCGCCTTGTAGATGCCGCGCGCACGCTCCTCGGTGGAGACATGGCCATTAAGCACAAAGCGCTCCGGCAGGAAGTACAGACGGCCGCGGCTCTTTTGCTCTTCCAGGTAACGCTCGCCGGTCTTTGCGTGGGTTTTCCACTGGTTCCACACCTTGGTGTAAGGCATCACCAGAATCGGCCCGGTGAGCTGCTGGCGGTAGCTGGAACTGCGCGCGATGTCCTGCAGCACCTCAGCGCGCTGATACTGCCGCTCGCTCACCAGCCCGCCGATCATCGATAGCGGGACCAGCAATAACAAAATCAGCAAGGCAATAGCGCCCAGCTTGAAACCCAGAATGCGGCTCATGGTGCAACTCTCCCATACGGTTTAGGTAGGCAGAGTCTGGGCGGCGTAGGTGGTGGCTTTATGGAGGGCAGATGGAGAGTGTGTGGAGATCAATCCACAGTAAGCACCCGTGATAGAGCACTCACAGCAGCGCGACCGTTCGTCCATTCCACTGGAAGCCAGAGTTTTCTGCACTAGAGTGCTAACTCACTTGTTGCTCACAAGGCGACCGGTAAGCGGCTTCACCAAGATTTATCCAATCTGAAAAGGGACAGTCATGAATAAGCGCCAATGGATTTGCGCGGTCAGCGCATTATTAATGCTCGGTAGCGGCAACGTATTCGCCCACGGCTATATCAAACAACCTGAAGCACGCGGCTATCTGTGCAAGTTGGGTGAAAACAGCCAATGCGGTGCCGTGCAATGGGAACCGCAAAGCCTGGAAGGCTACTCCGGCTTCCCGCAAAACGGCCCCGCCGATGGCCAGATCGCCAGCGCCGGCCTGGCGCAGTTCTCCCCCCTTAATGAACAGACCGTCAGCCGCTGGGCCAAACGCCCAATCACTGCAGGCCCGACGAGTTTCACCTGGCGCTTTACCGCCAACCACGCCACACGCAACTGGCGCTACTACATCACCCGCCCTGACTGGCTGGCCAATCAGCCGTTAAACCTGTCTCTTATACACATCTC
>NZ_JBNXUH010000018.1:0-38329 GCF_050563605.1 Pseudomonas peli
GTGCACTGCGGACACCCCACGGCCACCAGCTCGGCMCCGGTCTCCTTGATATCGACCATGCGCATATCGGGGATGCGCTGCTTGCCAGGAATATCGGTGATCGGCGCCCCGCCGCCACCGCCGCAGCAACGGGAGCGGAAGCCCGAACGCTGCATTTCCTTCACCTCGATGCCGATGGCATTCAGCACATTGCGCGGCGCTTCGTACTCACCGTTGTAGCGACCCAGGTAGCACGGGTCGTGGTAGGTGACCGAGCCGCCCTTGTGGGTGCCGAGGTTAAGTTTCTGACCGGTGATCAGTTCATCCATATAAGTGCTGTGGTGCAGCACCTGGTAACGGCCGCCCAGCTCACCGTATTCGTTTTTCAGCACATGGAAACTGTGCGGGTCACAGGTGACGATGCGCTTGAACTGGTACTTGGCCAGGGTGGCGATATTGCGCTTGGCCAGCAGCTGGAAGGTCGCTTCATCGCCCAAACGCCGGGCCACGTCGCCGCTGTCGCGCTCCTCCAGGCCAAGCACGGCGAAGTCGACCTTGGCCGCTTTCAGCACTTTGACGAATGCGCGCAGGGTGCGCTGGTTACGCATATCGAAGGCGCCATCACCGACCCAGAACAGCACATCGACGTTCTGCTTATCGCTCATCAGCGGCAGGTTGAGATCCGCCGCCCAGTTCAGCCGGCCACCCGGGTTGAAACCGCCGGGGTTATCGGTGGCGATCAGGTTGTCCAGCACCTCGGCACCCTTGTTAGGCGTCGCGCCTTTTTCCAGAGTCAGATGGCGGCGCATATCGACGATGGCATCGACGTGCTCGATCATCATCGGGCACTCCTCGACGCAGGCGCGGCAGGTGGTGCAGGACCACAGCGTTTCGGCATCGACCAGGGCCTTGCCATTCAGATTGACGATCGGCAGATGGGGGCCGCCGCTATGTTCGCCGATGGCCTTGCCCGGATAGGAACTGCCGGCAAACTTGGCATCGGTGCCGCCGGCCAGGCCGACCACCATGTCTTGAATCAGCTTCTTCGGGTTCAGCGGCTGGCCGGCGGCGAAGGCCGGGCAGGCTGCTTCGCACTTGCCGCACTGCACACAGGCATCGAAGCCGAGCAGCTGGTTCCAGGTGAAATCCGTGGGTTTTTCCACGCCCAGCGGGGCTTTCGGATCATTCAGATTCAAGGCCTTCAGCCCGGTCGAACGGCCGCCGCCGAAACGCTCGCTACGGCGGTGCCAGGCCAGGTGCAGCGCGCCGGCGAAGGCGTGCTTCATCGGCCCACCCCAGGTCATGCCGAAGAACAGCTCGGACACACCCCAGGCCACGCCGACGGTCAGCAGCAGCGCCAGTACCCAGCCGCCAAAGTCCGCGGGCAGAACGCCGGCCACTGGCAAAGTAGCGATAAAGAAACTGCCGGCGAACATCAGCAGGCTTTTCGGCAGGCGCATCCACGGGCCTTTCGACAGCCGTGACGGCGGGTCGAGACGGCGTTTGGCGACAAACAATGCGCCGACAAACATCAACGCGGTGGCACCTAACAGGGCGAAGCCGAGGATGCGACTCTGCAGGCCAAACCCGTGCACCAGAATCGCCAGCACAGCGGCCAGAACAAAACCTCCCGCCGTGGCCACGTGGGTGTTAGCGATGTATTTATCGCGGGCCACCACATGGTGCAGGTCGACCATATAACGGCGCGGCATGGCCAGCAGCCCGCCCAGCCAATCGACCTGAGCCGGACGGCCACGGCGCCACATCAGAAAGCGCTTCGCCGCGCCAATAACCGCAAGGGCCAGGGCGGCGAAAAGCAGGATGGGGAGTAGGGTGTTCAACATGTGAGGCTCCCACCGCCAATGTCAGGGGATGATGCATTTCAGTCCCCTCTCCCCTCCGGGGAGAGGGTTAGGGTGAGGGGCTGGCCTGTGAGACCGCTCCCCTCACCCCAGCCCTCTCCCCAAGAGGGAGAGGGAGCTAGACCGGGTCAAACCATCGATGTTGTGCTGGGCTCAGAAATCCTTGCACAACCGCAGCGCGTCGTAGATCGCCGCATGGGTGTTGCGCTGGGCCACGCAGTCGCCGATGCGGAACAGCAGATAACCGTCGCCCGCCTCGGATAAACACGGCTGCGGCTTGATCGCGAACAGCGCTTCCACGTCGATTTGGCCCTTGTTACGCGAGCCTTCCTTGAGGGCGTAGTACAGGCGCTCGTCGGGGCGCACGCCGTTTTCCACCACCACCTGATCGACCACGCGCTCTTCTTTCGCGCCGGTGTATTCGTTCTCCAGCACCGCCACCAGCTTGTCGCCTTCGCGGTAGACCTTCTCCAGCATCATGTCGCCGGTCATGATCACTTCTTTCGGGTACATGCTGCGGTAGTAAGTCGGGAACGTGGTGCCGCCCATGGCCACACCCGGCTTGATGTCGTCGGTGACGATCTCCACCTTGGCGCCCTTTTCGGCGATAAAGTCGGCCACCGACATACCGCCAAATTCGCAAATGGTGTCGTACACCAGCACGTTATTGCCCGGTGCAACGGTGCCATCGAGGACGTCCCAACTGCTGACCACCAGGCCTTCAGCGGCGCCCCAATGTTCGTTTTGCTCGATAAACGGATGACCGCCGTTGGCCAGCACAACGATGTCTGGGCGCAGGTCGAGGATGCTCGCTTCATCAGCACCAGTACCCAAGCGTAGGTCGATATTCAGGCGGGCCAACTCCAGCTGGAACCAGCGGGTAATGCCGGCCATCTGGTCGCGCTGCGGTGCCTTGGCGGCTAAAGTGATTTGCCCGCCGAGGCTGTCTTTCTTCTCGAACAGGGTCACATCGTGGCCACGCTCGGCAGCCACGCGCGCGGCCTCCATCCCGGCCGGACCACCGCCAACAATCACCACCTTGCGCTTAGGCCCGCTGGTTTTTTCGATGATATGCGGCAGGCCCATGTATTCGCGGCTGGTCGCGGCGTTCTGGATGCACAGCACGTCGAGGCCCTGGTACTGGCGGTCGATGCAGTAGTTGGCACCGACGCACTGCTTGATCTGGTCGACCTGGCCCATCTTGATCTTGGCGATCAGGTGCGGGTCAGCGATGTGCGCGCGGGTCATGCCGACCATGTCGACATAGCCGCCTTCGAGAATGCGCGTGGCCTGGTTCGGGTCCTTGATGTTCTGCGCGTGCAGCACCGGCACCTTGACCACTTCCTTGATCCCGGCCGCCAGGTGTAGGAACGGCTCCGGCGGGTAACTCATATTCGGGATGACGTTGGCCAGGGTGTTGTGGGTGTCGGCACCAGAGCCAACCACGCCGATAAAGTCGATCAGGCCGGTGGCATCGTAATAGGCGGCGATCTGCTTCATGTCCTCGTGAGAGAGGCCGTCCGGGTGGAACTCGTCACCGGAGATACGCAGGCCCACGCAGAAATCGGGACCGACCTCGGCGCGCACCGCTTTGATCACTTCCAGGCCGAACTTCATCCGGCCTTCAAAGGTGCCGCCCCATTCGTCAGTGCGCTTGTTCACCCGAGGCGACCAGAACTGATCGATCATGTGCTGGTGTACGGCAGACAGCTCTACGCCGTCGAGGCCGCCGGCTTTGGCCCGAGCCGCTGCCTTGGCGAAGTCACCGATGACGCGCCACATTTCCTCCGGCTCGATGGTCTTGCAGGTGGCACGGTGTACCGGCTCGCGGATACCGGACGGCGACATCAGGGTCGGCCAGTCGAAACCATCCCAGCGTGAGCGGCGGCCCATGTGGGTAATCTGGATCATGATCTTGGCACCATGCTTATGCATGGCATCCGCTAGATTCTGAAAGTGCGGGATGATGCGGTCGGTGGACAGGTTCACCGAACTCCACCAGCCGTGCGGGCTGTCGATGGAGACCACCGACGAGCCGCCGCAGATGGCCAGACCGACGCCACCCTTGGCCTTCTCTTCGTAGTACTTGACGTAACGCTCGGTGGTCATGCCGCCGTCGGTGGCCATGACCTCGGCGTGCGCGGTGGACACGATGCGGTTACGAATAGTCAGCTTGCCGATCTGGATCGGCTGGAACATTGCTTCGAAAGCCATGACTCGATCCTCGACTTAGCGCGGCTTGACGATAAACAGGCCATCGTCGTGGCCCTCTTCGGAACCGCCATAGACCTGCTCGGCCATGGTGCGCAGCGCGCTGCCCTGGGCCTGAAGAATCTGGTCCATGGCGCCGGCAAACCAGCCGGTGAACATGTAGTCGACCTTGCGCCCGCACTTGCCGTAGACGTAGACAAAGGCCGAGTGTTTGAGGCGTACCGAGCAGGTGCCGGCGGCCAGGTCGATGGCTTCAATCTCGAACAGCCCCCAGCCGCGTTGCGACAGGCGCTTCATGTAGTGCTCGAACACCGCCACGCCGGACAGGCCGTGGCATTCGGCCTCTTTCTCGCACCAGTGCCAGGCAGACTTGTAGCCGGCCTTGTAGAGAATCTCGGCATAGGCCTCAGCGCCCAGTACCTCTTCGATACCGATGTGGTTGTTGACGAAGAAATGCCGCGGCACATAGAGCATCGGCAGTGCGTCAGTGGTCCAGACGCCGGTTTCGTCGTCGACCTGAATAGGCATTTCGGGTGCGTGGGTGGCCATGTTTTCAGTGCTCCAGAATTCGTTGTCTTGCGTATTTGAAAGGTGCCGATGAATGCCTGTGGAGCCGTAGCGAGCACGCCGAGAGCAAGGAGACCCGCAGCGACAAGCGAGAGCAGTACGCATGTACGGCGAGCTTGTCGCGAGGACGCGACGCAGCTATCGGTGGGCGCAGTAGGCTCCGGAGGTATTCATCACTCGCCCCAGACGTCTGCCAGTACGCGCACCCAGTTCTCGCCCATGATCTTGCGCACCACGCGTTCGCTGTGGCCGCGTTTGAGCAGGGTCTCGGTGAGGTTGGGGAATTCGCCGACGGTGCGGATGCCCAGCGGGTTGATGATCTTGCCGAAGCTGGTCAGGCGGCGGGCGTAGCCCTTGTCGTGGGTCAGGTATTCGAAGAAGTCCTGGCCATGGCCCTGGGTGAAATCGGTGCCAATGCCGATGGCGTCTTCACCAACGATGTTCATCACGTATTCGATGGCTTCGGCGTAGTCATCGATGGTCGAGTCGATCCCTTTGGCCAGGAAGGGCGCAAACATGGTCACGCCGACAAAACCGCCGTGGTCGGCGATAAATTTCAGCTCGGCATCGGACTTGTTGCGCGGGTGCTCTTTCAGCCCCGACGGCAGGCAATGGGAATAGGTGACCGGCTTTTTCGATTCGAGGATGACTTCCTCGGAAGTCTTCGAACCCACATGCGAGAGGTCGCACATGATGCCGACGCGGTTCATCTCGGCGACGATCTCGCGGCCGAAGCCGGACAGCCCGCCGTCACGCTCGTAGCAGCCTGTGCCGACCAGGTTCTGGGTGTTGTAGCACATCTGCACAATGCCCACGCCGAGCTGCTTGAACACCTCGACGTAACCGATCTGATCTTCGAACGCATGGGCGTTCTGGAAACCGAAGAGGATGCCGGTCTTGCCCTGCTCTTTAGCCTTACGGATGTCGGCGGTGCTGCGCACCGGCATCACCAGATCACTGTTCTCACGGATCAGCTTCTGGCTGGCGGCGATGTTGTTCACCGTCGCCTGGAAGCCTTCCCACACCGACACGGTGCAGTTGGCCGCCGTCAGGCCGCCTTTGCGCATGTCTTCGAACAGTTCGCGGTTCCACTTGGCGATGATCAGCCCGTCAATGACGATGCTGTCGGCGTGTAATTCGGCTGGGCTCATCAGGCAGTCCCCTTTTAGCGGTGTCGCCAAACCCGTTGTTGGCGCTTTGGACTGAGCATATCCCTGGGGGCTCGGGCGACCCGGTGCAAAAACGACCGGGGTATTGCCGAAAGCGTCAAAGCCGGGTCGCGGGCAGATATGCCGCCTGACGGGGCAACTCAGGCGGTGGCCGTTGGGTGCTCGTGGCGGTCCTGGCTGGGGCAGGTGGCGAAGCGCGCGCGGTAGCAGCGGGAGAAGTACGAGGAGGACTCGAAGCCACAGGCCAGGCCAACTTCCAGCACGTTCATGTCGGTCTGACGCAGCAATTGGCGGGCCTTGTCCAGGCGCAGGGCGAGGTAAAAGCTGGATGGGGTTTCGCGCAGATGATGGCGGAACAATCGCTCCAGCTGACGCGGCGTCACCTTGATCAGTTCGGCCAGAGCCTGGGAGCTGAGCGGCTGTTCGCTGTGGCGCTGCATCTCGCCGATCACCTGCACCAGCTTCTTGTTGTGCACGTCATAGCGGCTGGCGATCTGCATGCGCTGGTGGTCCTGGCGCGAACGGATGCGGCCGAGCACGAACTGCTCGGACACTGCCAGCGCCAGCTCCTCGCCATGTTCGCGGCCGATCAGGGTCAGCATCAGATCGAGGCTGGCAGTGCCGCCGGCGCTGGTGATGCGCCGGCCGTCGACCTCGAACAGTTCCTGAGTCACCGTCAGGCGCGGGTAGCGCTCGCGAAAGGCTTCGATGGCCTCCCAGTGCAGGGTCAGCCGCTGCCTGGCGAACAGCCCGGCCTCGGCCAGAATAAAACTGCCGGTGTCGATACCGCCGAGCAACGCACCTTCATGTTCGGCGCGGTGCAGCCAGTGCGACAGGCGCGGGTCGAAGGTCGCCAGCGGTTCGAAGCCGGCGACCACGAACAGCTGGTCACCCGCAGCCGGCAACTGCAGGGCGCCATCGACGTTCAGCGACATGCCATTGCTGGCCGCCACCGCCGTGCCGTCCGCGCTGAGCAAGCGCCAGCGGTACAGCTCGCCGCGAAAACGATTGGCTACGCGCAACGGCTCGATAGCGGCCATCAGCCCCATCATGGAAAAGCCGGGAAGCAGGAGAAACCACAGGGTCTGGGGCATGCAGGTCATTCCGCTGGGACACTGGCTGTCAGCCTTTTACTAAAAGGTATCGGCGCGAGCATGGCAAGCAAGGTGGTCGTTTCAATTCAACAGGTAGTCGTTTTAGTGCGTTTTGCCTGCGCAAACGCTGCGTAATCTGCCTCCATCGGGCAGTGAAACCCGACAACCAGAGGCCGCGAGCCTCTCTACAAAATAAAAGCTATAACCGTACTGGTTGGAGGGTCTAATCGATGAAAGCGCTCAAAGTATTCGCCGGTTGCTGTGTGCTCAGTGTGTTCAGTTCCTCGCTGCTGGCCGCCGAGGACGCCAGTTGCCAGCAGACCCGCATCGGCGTGGTCGGCTGGACCGATGTAGTCGCCACCAGTGCGGTCGCGGCAACCCTGCTTGAGGGCCTGGGTTACCAGACCAAGCAGATCACCGCTTCGCAGCAGATCATCTTCTCCGGCATCGACAAGCAGCAGATCGATTTCTTCCTCGGTTACTGGAAGCCGGCAATGGACAGCAATATCCAGCCCTTCCTCGACAAGGGCCAGGTCAAGGTGTTCGCCGAACCCAGCCTGAAGAACGCCATCACCACCCTGGCGGTGCCCAGCTACGCCGCCGAGCAAGGCCTGCGCACCTTTGCCGATATCGCCAAGTTCAAGGAGCAACTGGGCGGCAAGATCTACGGCATCGAGCCGGGGACCGGGGCCAACAGCACTATCCAGAAGATGATCGACAGCAACCAGTTCGGCCTAGGTGGTTTCAAAATGATCGAATCCAGCGAGGCAGCGATGCTCGCGGCGGTCGGCCGGGCCAACGCGCGTAAGGAGCCGATTGTGTTCGTCGGCTGGAAGCCGCACCCGATGAATATTCAGCTGCAGATGACCTACCTGACCGGCAGTGAGGACGTGTTCGGGGCCAACGAGGGCGCCGCGTCGGTGTCTACCGTAACCGCGCCGAACTATGCCGAGCGCTGCCCCAACGTCAACCGCCTGCTGACCAATCTGGCCTTTACTGCCGAGCAGGAGAGCCAGTTGATGGAGCCGATCATGGCCCGCGAAGACGCCAAGGCAGTAGCGCGTAAGTGGCTCAAGGACAACCCGCAGGAGCTACGCCGCTTCCTCAATGGCGTCACCACCGTCGATGGCCGCAGCGGCGCCGACAGCGTTCTCGCCGTACTCCAGTAACCCAGCCCATTGGAGTGATAGGTGCGCCACCCGGCGCACGACCTCCGTTCGTCCCAAAGAAGGATGCAACAGCCATGAATCATGAAGTCATCGTCACCTGTGCGGTGACCGGTGCCGGCGACACCGTCGGCCGGCACCCGGCCATCCCGGTCACGCCCAAGCAGATTGCCGCCGCCGCCATCGAAGCTGCCAAGGCAGGTGCCACCGTCGCCCACTGCCATGTGCGCGACCCGCAGACTGGCAAGCCGAGCCGCGATGTGGCGCTGTACCGCGAGCTGGTCGAGCGCATCCGCGAGAGCGACACCGACGTGATCATCAACCTTACCGCCGGCATGGGCGGCGACCTGGAGATCGGTCGCGGCGAACAGCCCCTGGAGTTCGGCATCGGCACCGACCTGGTCGGACCGCTGACGCGCCTGGCCCATGTCGAGGAGCTGCTGCCGGAAATCTGCACCCTGGACTGCGGCACCCTGAATTTCGGCGACGGCGATTTTATCTACGTGTCCACCCCCGCCCAGCTGCGTGCCGGCGCCAAGCGCATCACCGAACTGGGGGTCAAGGCCGAGCTGGAGATCTTCGACACCGGCCACCTGTGGTTTGCCAAGCAGCTGATCAATGAAGGCCTGCTGGAAGACCCGCTGATCCAGCTGTGCCTGGGCATTCCCTGGGGCGCGCCGGCCGACACCACAACCATGAAAGCCATGGCCGACAACCTGCCGCCGGGCATCACCTGGGCCGGCTTCGGCATCGGCCGGTCGCAGATGCCAATGGTCGCCCAGGCCATGCTGCTGGGCGGCAACGTGCGGGTTGGCCTGGAGGACAACATCTGGCTGGACCGTGGTGTACACGCCAGCAATGGCCAATTGGTCGAGCGCGCCATCGAGATTATCGAACGCCTCGGCGGCCGTGCCCTAAGCCCGGCCGAGGGACGGGAAAAGATGAAGCTCAAGCGCCGCGGCTAAAGCATTGCGCCTACAAAAACCCATAAACCCTAGCCCGGATGCAATCCGGGACAGATCGAATTGCCAAGCCCGGGCATACCGGGCGACAGGAACTGCCATGCCCTTTGTCACTGAATTGAAAACCTTCGCCGCCCTCGGCACCGGCGTGATCGGCGCCGGCTGGATCGCTCGCGCCCTGGCCCGCGGCCTCGATGTGATCGCCTGGGACCCGGCTCCCTGCGCCGAGGCAGCGCTACGCACGCGTATCGCCAACGCCTGGCCAGCCTTGCAGAAACAGGGCCTCGCCCCTGGAGCTTCACCGCAGCGCCTGCGCTTTGTCGACAGCATCGACGAGTGCGTACGTGACGCCGACTTTATTCAGGAGAGTGCGCCGGAGCGCCTCGAACTCAAGTGCGAGCTGCACGCCAGAATCAGCGTGGCGGCGCGGCCGGATGTGCTGATCGCCTCCAGTACCTCGGGGCTGCTGCCCAGCGAGTTTTATGCCGATGCCACGCGGCCCGAGCGCTGCGTGGTCGGCCACCCATTTAACCCGGTCTACCTATTGCCACTGGTGGAGGTCGTAGGCGGCCAGCACACCGCGCCGGAAGCGGTGCAGGCAGCGATCCAGGTCTATCAGTCGCTGGGCATGCGCCCGCTGCATGTGCGCAAGGAGGTGCCGGGCTTTATCGCCGACCGCCTGCTCGAAGCGTTGTGGCGTGAGGCGCTGCACCTGGTTAACGACGGCGTGGCGACTACCGGCGAGATCGACGACGCGATTCGTTTCGGAGCCGGCCTGCGCTGGTCATTTATGGGCAGCTTTCTCACCTACACCCTGGCCGGCGGCCCGGCCGGCATGCGCCACTTTATGGCCCAGTTCGGCCCGGCGCTAAAACTGCCCTGGACCTACCTGCAGGCACCCGAGCTGACCGAGGGGCTGATCGACGCGGTGGTCGAAGGCACTGCCGAACAGCAAGGCAGCCGCAGCCTGGAGGAACTGGAGCGTTACCGCGACGACTGCCTGCTGGCGGTACTCGGTGCGATCGGAGAAACCAAGCGCAAGCACGGTTTCGACTTCGCCGAGTAAGTTCAGGCCCGTTCCTACACCGAAATATCACGCCTGCCCAGAGGTTGCGCCGCCATGCTTACGCCCTACCGCACCAGCGTCCTGCCCGAGTGGGTCGACTACAACGGCCACTTGCGCGATGCCTTCTACCTGCTGATTTTCAGCCATGCCACCGATGCGCTGATGGATCAGCTGGGCCTGGACGAAGCCGGCCGGGCGCGCAGCGGCCACACCCTCTACACCCTGGAGTGCCACCTCAACTACCTGGCCGAGGTCAAACAAGGCGCTGCGGTCGAGGTGCATACCCAGTTGCTGGCCCATGACGCCAAGCGCCTGCATATCCACCACGATCTGCGCCGCCCAGGTGCGGCCACCAGCCTGGCGCAGAGCGAGCAAATGCTGATGAACATCGACAGCGCCAGCACGCGCTCTGCGCCCTTCGACCCGCAGGTGCTGGAGCGAGTGCAGGCCCTCGCTGAGGCCCAGCGCGATCTGCCGCAACCGGCCTGCGTCGGCTGCCTGATCGCTCTGCCGCCCGCCAGGGCCTAACGCAGCCGAACAGTTGCTCGCAACCCAACAACCCTATCCAACACGTCGCGCCAGGAGATCGTTATGACCGCTGTGGATTTGCCCGCCGCACCCGCCTTTATCGCCGATTGGCGCAGCTATCCGAGCAGCGTCGATTTGGTCGGCCTGCACCCCGCCGCCGACCGCCTTGATCTGCTCTGGCGCGATGGACGCATCAGCCCCTTTCATCATCAGTGGCTGCGCGATAACTGCGCCTGCAGCCACTGCGTGTACGACGTGACTCGCGAACAACTACTGGAAATCGTCGATGTGCCCGAAACGCTGCTGCCACCGCACGCCTGTATCGACGAGCAGGGCCAGCTACTGATCGACTGGCATGACGGTCACCACAGCCGTTATCAGCCTGGCTGGTTGCGCGCCCATGCCTACGACGATGCCTCGCGTGCCGAACGCCGCGCGCAACACCCGCAGAGCCGGCTATGGGGCGCGGAGATGGCCGAGCAACTGGCGCAATTCGACTATCAGACAGTAATCGAGGATGACCCCAGCCTGCTGCGCTGGCTGCTGGCCGTGCGCGATTTCGGCCTGACCCAGCTGACCGGCGTACCCACCACTGCGGGTGCCCTGCAACGGGTCGCGCAGCGCATCTCGTTTATTCGCGAGAGCAATTTCGGTGTGCTGTTCGATGTGCGTTCCAAGGTCGATGCCGACAGCAATGCCTACACCGCCTTCAACCTGCCGCTGCACACCGACCTGCCGACCCGTGAGTTGCAGCCTGGGTTGCAATTTCTGCACTGCCTGGTCAACGACGCCCAGGGCGGCGAAAGCATCTTCGTCGACGGTTTCGCCATTGCCGAGGCGCTGCAGCAAGAGACCCCGGACGACTTCCGCACCCTGTGTGCCAGCGCCGTCGAGTTCCGCAACAAGAGCCGCAGCAGCGACTACCGCTGCCTGGCGCCAATTATCGCCCTGGACGCAGAGGGGCGGGTTAGCGAGGTGCGCATGGCCAACTTTCTCCGTGGCCCCTTCGATGTGCCGGCCGAACAGATGCCAGCGCTGTATCGCGCCTACCGGCGTTTTATCGGCATGACTCGCGAGCCGCGCTTTCGCCTGCAGCGTCGGCTTGAGGCTGGCCAGTTGTGGTGCTTCGACAATCGCAGGGTTCTGCATGCGCGCCGCGAGTTCGATCCGGCCAGCGGCGCGCGGCATTTTCAGGGCTGCTATGTCGACCGCGACGAACTACTGTCGCGAATCCGCGTGCTGCAGCGCTAAAACAATTTCCGCGATGGAGAGCCAATGCCTGAGCCTTATCCCCTGTCTGCGCAGATGGCCGCCTTCGTGGCCGAGAGCCAAAGGTTCGGCGCAGCGGACAACTCGCTGGCGACGCAACGCGCCGCCTATGGGGCATTGTGCCGGGCGTTCAGCCCGCCGCGCCCAGCCGGGTTGACGATCAATGACCTGCAGCTTGCCGGGGTTGCGGTGCGCCGCTATCTGCCAGACCAGCCAGCACCCGCTGCTGGTTGGCCCTGCCTGCTGTACCTGCATGGTGGCGGCTGGATGCTCGGTGACCTCGATTCCCACGACTTTATCTGTGCCTATCTGGCGCAGCAGCTTGGGATAGTGGTGGTTGCCGTGGCGTATCGGCTGGCACCCGAGCAGCCTTTTCCCGCCGCCTTGGAAGACTGCCTGACCGTCTGGCAAGCGCTGCGCGACGGTCTGCTCGATGTACCCCTGGAGCAGGCGCGGCTGGCCGTGGCCGGCGACAGCGCTGGTGGCAACCTTGCGGTGGCCCTGTGCCTGGCCTTGCGGGCGACGGGGCAGCAGCAACCTTGCGCGCAGGCGCTGATCTATCCGGTACTGAGTGCGCGGCCCTTGCCTTCGCACCAGCACTGCGCCGATGCACCCTTGCTGACCCATGCTGAGCTGCAGGCCTGTCTGGATAGTTATCTAGCAGACCCCGAGCAACGACAAAACCCGCTGGCATTGCCGCTGGCGGCCCCTGACTTCGTCGGCCTGGCCCCGGCCTTTGTCGCCGCCGCCGAGTTCGATCCTCTACGGGATGACGCCGCCCACTACGCCGAACGCCTGGCACTCGATGGCGTGCCGGTGGTCTTCGAGCCGGGGCTGGGCCTGGTGCACGGTTGCCTGCGCGGGCTGGGGCGGGTGGCCGAGGTGGATCGCCTGTATCAACACCTGTGCACCTGGCTGACCACGGCGCTGGGACGCTAAGGCTGCGTAATCAAAAAATGGCGCAAAAAAAGCCCCTGCCCGGGGGTATCCGGCAGGGGCCAAGGTGACCCTTGAGGAGGGTCTCAGTGTGTTGCAGCGGTAGCTGGCCTGCGGCGAGCGGCCAGCAGACCGTAGGCGGTCAGGCCGAGCAGAAGCCACAGACCAAGAGACATATGCAGAGCCTTACTCCGCGCCGACCTGGCGCAGGTACGGCGCTGGCGCCGCGCCGAGGTTGTTCAGTACGCGCTCGCTGTACCAGTCGATAAAGTTGACCACGCCGAACTCGTAGGTCTTCGAATATGGGCCGGGCTGGTAGGCGGTGGAGTTGATACCGCGCTGGTTCTCTTCGGCCAGACGGCGGTCCTGATCGTTGGTGGCGTCCCATACCTGACGCAAGCGCGCCACATCGTAGTCGACGCCTTCCACGGCATCCTTGTGCACCAGCCATTTGGTGGTGACCATGGTTTCCTGGGCGCTGATCGGCCACACGGTGAAGACGATCAGGTGATCGCCCATGCAGTGGTTCCACGAATGCGGCAGATGGAGGATGCGCATCGAGCCCAGGTCCGGGTCGGTGATGCGGCCCATCAGTTTCTTGCAGCCCGGCTTGCCGTCCATGGTCATCGACACGGTGCCCTTGAGCAGCGGCATACGCACGATGCGGTTACGCAGGCCAAAGCTGGCGTGGGCGTAGGGGATGTTGTCCTTGTCCCAGCGGGTGGTGCATTCGCTGACCTGATCCTTGAACGCCTGGGTGGCGCGCGGGTCGGTGACGTCATCCCATTCCAGCAGGGTATTCAGCAGTTCCGGGTGTGAACCGTTGCAGTGGTAGCACTCGCGGTTGTTCTCCAGTACCAGCTTCCAGTTGGCCTTTTCCATCAAGGTGGTCTGCACCGCCACCTTGGTGTTTTCCATGTCGTAGGGCTCCATGTAGTGAGCCAGGGTGCTGAGGAAGTCGTCGATGGCCGGCGGGTTCTCCGCCAGGGAGATAAAGATGTAGCCGCCCGCGACCTTGCAGTTGACCGGTTTCAGGCTGTAGTCCTTGAGGTCGAAATCCGCGCCCATTTCGCTGCCGGCGAACAGCAGGCGACCGTCCAGCTCGTAAGTCCACTGGTGGTACGGGCACACCAGTTTGGCCACCTTGCCCTTGTCGCTGGTGCACAGGCGCGAGCCGCGGTGGCGGCAGACGTTATGGAAGGCATGCACCACGCCATCGGCGCCGCGAATCACCATGATCGGGTTGTCGCCAATCTGCAGGGTGAGGTAGTTGCCCTTGGCCGAGATCTCGCAGGTCATGCCGGCGATCAGCCACTCCTTGTGGAAGATCTCCTGCATATCGATCTTGAACAACCGCTCATCGTTGTAGAACGGCTGCGGCAGCGAGAAGGTGCGCTCGCGCGTTTGCAGCATCTCGGCAGTGGCCTTGCGTGCGGGCTCCAGCGGATCGCCCAGGCTCAGGGTGGAAGTGACGTCCATCGGTAACTCCTCAATGGCGACTCGCTCGGCGAGTTGCCGCAATAAAGTGGCTAATCGGTTGCTACGCAAGGTGGCGTCATTGCCCCGTTCTGCGCCTGCCGATGGCGACTGGATGAAAGAGGAATTCGCTCGTGACCTTTTGCTTCGGCTGGCTGCGAGTGTGGCGCTGAGTGGGGGCGAAACCTTATCTATGGGCGACATGGTCACATCCGTTTCCGACGCGGCAAACCAAGGCCTGCGCGGCAGGTCGCGATAAGCATGTAAATGTCGCTGGCAGATAAATGAGCGTGCCGGCCAGTACGCACAATCCGCCCCATACAAGGCCGATGTCCGGCCGCGCGGAGAGACGTCCATGACGACGAACGACTTCCTCAACCCGGTTACCACGCAGACCTGGAGCAATGGTCGGCATATGGTGCGTTGCGTCAAAGTCATCCAGGAAACCTGGGACGTGCGCACCTTCTGCTTTATGGCCGATCAGCCGGTGCTGTACTTCTTCAAGCCGGGGCAGTTCGTCACCCTGGAACTGGAGATCGACGGCCAGCCGGTAATGCGCTCCTACACCATTTCCAGCTCACCTTCAGTGCCCTACAGCTTCTCCATCACCATCAAGCGGGTGCCGGGCGGCAAGGTGTCCAACTGGCTGCACGACAACCTCAATGAAGGCGACGAGCTGCCGGTGCACGGCCCGGTCGGGCTGTTCAACGCCATCGATTTTCCAGCCGAGAAGGTGCTCTACCTCAGCGGCGGCGTCGGCATCACGCCGGTGATGTCGATGGCGCGCTGGTTCTACGACACCAACGGCAATGTCGATATGGTTTTCGTGCACAGCGCGCGCTCGCCGAAGGACATCATCTACCACCGCGAGCTGGAACATATGGCCGCGCGGATCAGCAACTTCAGCCTGCATGTGATCTGCGAGAAGCACGGCCTGGGCGAGGCCTGGGCCGGTTATCGCGGCTACCTCAACCAGAAGATGCTGGAGCTGATTGCCCCGGACTATCTGGAGCGGGAAATCTTCTGCTGCGGCCCGACGCCCTACATGAATGCGGTCAAGCGCCTGCTCGAAGCCAACCACTACGACATGAGCCGCTACCACGAAGAATCCTTCGGCGCGACGCCGGCGGATGTACGCGAAGAGGTCAAGGAACTCGCCGCCGAAGCCGCCGAAGCCGACCCGGTGCCTGCGGCGGATCAGCATCAGGTGGCCTTTACCAGCACCGGCAAGAGCATTCGCGTCGACCCAGGCGAAACCGTGCATGCGGCCGCCGCCAAGCTCGGCCTGCATATCCCTAAGGCCTGCGGCATGGGCATCTGCGGCACCTGCAAGGTAATGAAAACCTCAGGCGAAGTGAGCATGGAACACAACGGTGGGATCACCGATGAAGATGTGGCCGAGGGTTATATCCTGTCGTGCTGCAGCGTGCCGCAGGGTGATGTGGCGATTGAGTATTGAAGGCTTTGTAACCACAACACCGCACACAGCAAAACGCCGCACTCGCCTTCAAGGCCGGTGCGGCGTTTTTTTTGCGTGAAACATACTGCGATGGACCTTTGTAGGAGCGGGCTTGCCCGCGATAAAACTGATCGCGGGCAAGCCCGCTCCTACAGGTTATTCAGCGTGGCTTAGAGCCTGACGCTGGCAAAAGTCGACTCCCCCTGCGCCCGCGTCAGCGCAGCCATGGCCGAGGATGGCGATGGCCGCATCAGGTCTTCCGGCATTGGCAGCAGCGCTACCACATGGCCGTTCTGCTGGCCGGCGCGCTCGTCGCGTGGCGGGATACCAAAGTATTCGCGGTAGCACTTGGAGAAATGCGGGGTGGAGACAAAGCCACAGACCGAGGCCACTTCGATGATCGACATACTGGTCTGCTTGAGCAGTTGGCGCGCACGAATCAGGCGCAGCTTGAGGTAGTAGCGCGACGGCGAGCAATGCAGGTACTTCTGGAACAAACGCTCCAGCTGACGGCGCGAGACATCGACATACAGCGCCAGCTGATCAAGGTCGATCGGCTCTTCCAGGTTGGCTTCCATCAGCGCGACGATTTCCTGCAGCTTCGGCTGGTTGGTGCCAAGCATATGCTTGAGCGGCACGCGCTGGTGATCCTGCTCGTTGCGGATGCGCTCGTAGATAAACATTTCGGAAATCGCCGCCGCCAGTTCGCGGCCATGCTCGCGGCCGATCACGTGCAGCATCATATCCATCGGCGCGGTGCCGCCGGAGCTGGTGTGACGGTTGCGATCAATCGAAAACAGACGAGTGCTGACTGCTGCGCGGGGGAAGGCTTCCTGCATCGAGGCCAGGCATTCCCAGTGCACGCTGCAATCGAAACCATCGAGCAGCCCGGCCTTAGCCAGCGCCCAGCTACCGGTACATACCGCGCCCAGTTGCGCGCCATGGCGCGCCTGGCTTTGCAACCACTGCACATGCTCACGGGTGACGCTGTGCTGAATGTCCACACCGCCGCAGACGATCACCGCATCCAAACGCGGCGCCGTAACCAGGCTGGCGTCCGGGGTGATCTGCAGGCCATCACTGGCGCAGACCGGCAGGCCGCTCTGGCTGAGGGTGTGCCAGCGATACAACTCCTTGCCGGACAACTGGTTGGCCATGCGCAGCGGCTCAACGGCAGACGCCAGGGAAATCAGGGTGAAGTTGTCGAGCAGGAGAAAGCCGATGGACTGCGGCGCACGGCTCTGGGGTTGTGCCCCTTGAGTGGACTGTGACATCAGGTAAACCCTCACGCGAAGCAAAGCACGGTAGTGAGCCCCTCTATAGGGTGGCTCTTCTTATGGTTCTGGGACTGCACAACGCCAGATCGACAGCCTACACAACGCAAAGGCCGTGCCTAAATTGATTGGGCGTTCAATTAAAAATAGACGAGCTAGCCCACCGCTAGTGCCACTAGGCGTTGGCAGGAGCGACAGAAGCATTCTGATTACGACCGCAAACGCCCGGTCGGCGGGCGCTTGAGCATTTCGGTAGCACTGCCGGGCAGGTGCTTTGTCACCCCGCTACGCAGGGTAAAAACAGCGCGGTAACGGACCAACGGTCAGGCCGTATTCAGCAGCGTTGCGCTGCCCTTTTCCGCTGCGCCGAACAGCCCTGCACCACAAATGTGCGCAATGCGCAGCACGCACCCGATTGAACGCCCAGCGCCTGATTTACGATTTTGCGAGCTAGAGTCCTGCAAGGCAAAAACAGGCGAGGAAGCGGAGTGTGCTTTTGCACATGAGCATTCCGAGCCTGTTTTTAACGCAGCAGGGCCGACGCGCAGCTAATCGTAAACAGGCGCTCAACATTCAACAGCGCTAACTGCCAACCCGCCGCGCGAGGTTTCCTTGTACTTGTCATGCATATCGGCGCCGGTGTCGCGCATGGTGCGGATCACCCGGTCCAGCGAGATAAAGTGCTGGCCGTCACCGCGCAAGGCCATCTGTGCGGCGTTGATGGCTTTCACTGCGGCAATCGCGTTGCGCTCGATGCAGGGCACCTGCACCAGGCCGCCGACCGGATCGCAGGTCAGGCCAAGGTTATGTTCCAGGCCGATTTCGGCGGCGTTCTCCACCTGCTCGGGAGTCGCACCAAGAATCTCCGCCAGCCCCGCAGCCGCCATGGCGCAGGCCGAACCGACCTCGCCCTGACAGCCGACTTCGGCGCCGGAGATCGAAGCGTTCTTCTTGCACAGGATGCCGATGGCCGCTGCTGCCAGCAGATAGTCGACCACATTGGCTTCACTGACCGCCGGGCTGAAACGCACAAAGTAATGCAGCACCGCCGGAATAATCCCCGCCGCGCCATTGGTCGGCGCGGTAACCATGCGCCCGCCGGCGGCGTTTTCCTCGTTTACCGCCAGGGCGAACAGGTTGACCCACTCCATACCACTGAGGGTCGAGCCGATCACATTGGGTTTGCTCATTTCCTGCAGGCTGCGGTGCAGCTTGGCGGCGCGACGCTTCACGTTCAGTCCGCCGGGCAGAATGCCCTCGTGCTGCAAACCCTGCTCGACGCACTCGCGCATCGCCTGCCACAAACGCATCAAGCCGCTGCAGATTTCCGCCTCGCTGCGCCAGGCCTTTTCGTTGGCCATCATCAACTCGGAGACGCGCAGACCGTGCTCCTTGCACAGCTGCAGCAGCTGTTCGGCGCTGTTGAAGTCGTAGGGCAGTACGGTGTGATCCTGATCCAGCTGGCCGCTGGCGGCCTGCTCGGCGTCCACCACAAAACCGCCGCCCACCGAGTAATAGGTGTTTTCGTGCAGCAGGCTGCCATCGGCGGCGAAGGCACTGAGGGTCATGGCGTTGGGGTGATAGGGCAGGTTTTCATCCAGCAGCAGCATGTCGCGCTGCCAGTCGAAAGCGATGCTGACACGCCCGCCAAGCTGCAACTGGCCGCTGGCTAATAACTCAGCGATACGCGGTTCGATGCTGCTCGGGTTGACCTGATCCGGCCACTCGCCCATCAGCCCCATAATTACCGCGCGGTCGCTGCCATGGCCAACACCGGTGGCCGACAGCGAACCGTACAGGCGCACCTGCAGCCGCGCCGTGCGCTCCAGCAAACGCCGCTCGGCCAATGCGCCGCTGAACAGCGCCGCGGCGCGCATGGGCCCGACGGTATGCGAACTGGACGGGCCAATGCCGATCTTGAACAGGTCAAACACGCTGATAGCCACGACACTCTCCTGCACGATTGCTACATGCAGGCCATGATCAGGATTTCCCCACACCACCGTCGCCCCACACCGACCCGCCCATATCTAAATCCGTCAGCGCCGTAAGCGAACGCGACTTGTGCGACAGCGCGCAGTTTCAAGCGCCGCAGCAGCAATTCACGACAGCAGCGTTCTAGTTGCGACTTCACGCATAGGCAGCGGAGGAAATCTGTCGGCATGATCGCCGCGCCCATGGACCGGCCAGCCGCTGCTCGCCCTGCCCGCCCCGTGGCCGACTGCGTGCCTGCACTGGCGCGCCCTGTCACCGTAATCGGGAGAGGCTTGATGACACTGAATATGCGCGGCTGCCTGCTGGCAGCAGCCCTGAGCACACCACTACTGGCGCAGGCTGCTGAGCCGGCGCAGTGCGGGCTGATTCGCTTCGCCGATGTCGGCTGGACCGATATCACCGTGACCACCGCCGTCACCCGCCAGGTGCTCAGCGAGCTGGGTTACCGCACCCAGGTCAAACGCCTTTCCGTGCCGGACACCTACCAGGCCATGCAGGACGGCAAGATCGACGTGTTCCTCGGCAACTGGATGCCGAGCATGGAAAACGACATCAAACCCTACGCCGCCAACGGCTCGGTGAAGACCCTCGGCGCCAACCTCGAAGGGGCCAAATACACCCTGGCGGTGAATCAGGCCGCCTATGACGGCGGCGTAAAGAACTTCGCCGATCTTGCGCGCTTCAGCAAAGAACTGGGCGGCAAACTCTACGGTATCGAACCGGGCAACGACGGCAACAAACTGATCCAGCAGATGATCGACAAGAACGCCTTCGGCCTGGCCGGCTTCAGCCTGGTGGAATCCAGCGAGAACGGCATGCTGGCCCAGGTCAAACGCGCCGAACACCTCAAGCAATGGGCGGTATTTCTCGGCTGGGCGCCGCACCCGATGAACAACCAACTGCAGATGCATTATCTGGACGGCGGCGATGAGTTCTTCGGCCCCAACTACGGCGGCGCAACGGTGTACACCAACGTGCGCGCCGGCTTGGCCGAACAGTGCCCGAACGTTACCCAGTTGCTGCAGAACCTGCGCTTCAGCCTGAAGATGGAAAGCTACCTGATGGGCGCGATCCTCAATAAGAACACCAACCCTCGCCGCGAGGCCAAAGCCTGGCTGAAAGCCAACCCGCAGGCTCTGGCCAGCTGGCTGCAAGGTGTAACCAGACGCGACGGGCAGCCGCCAAAAGCCCCCGCGAGCCTGGCGGCGAATGACTAAATTTGAGTTTTTTCGATATCGCCACAGCCCGCGGGTCATCGTGGCTGTGGCCATTTAAAAAGCTGTAAACCACGGCCGGCGTGGCTTGCAGCCTTGGCATCGCGGGTAAAAAGTCTGTTATGGTTTTTTTAGTCAAAGGGCATGTCGCCGCGCAACACGTCAGAGTCGCAAACCGACAATTGCGACAGGCCGAAGACTATATCGTTGAGTCAGCCGATTTCGTCGCTGTCGCCTGAGCAGGGTCGACAGACCGGGAGCCCACAGCCCCGGACCGAAGAATATATAAGCGCTGGCTCACCACGCGATGGGTGCCAGCCCAACAAGAAATTTCGGATGTACGCGCACCTCGGGTCGAGGTGTGTAAAACCCAAGGATGGGACTTCGTAACACTGCCAGAGGGTTTGGAACGCGGTTTGCAGCACGGCACAGCAAGGTTGACTCGACAGTACGCCCCCATAGCGTCCATTGCCCACAAGGCAACTGGAGCGTTGCAGCGGTTGTGCCTGAGCGCCCTGAATGTGTTGCGCGGCAAGGCACGGACCCGACCCCGGAACCCAGTAAACCCACACAGGCAAGAACAGTCGGCATCACCGTACGTACGCCAGCTGGCGTAGGCGCGGTTCCGCAGCACTGATCTGGATGTCTACTGAAGGGGAATCATCCCATGCAGTCTGGAAAAATCGTCGTCGAAAACCTCTACAAGGTGTTCGGCGCAGAGCCACAAGAAGCCATCGACCTGCTCAAGCAGGGGTGGAGCAAGGAGCGGATTCTTGCGGAGAAAGGCGCGGTTATCGGCGTCAGCGACGTGTCCTTCAGCGTCGAGGAAGGTGAAATTTTCGTGCTGATGGGCCTCTCCGGTTCTGGCAAATCCACCCTGATTCGCCTGATCAACCGCCTGGTTGAACCCAGCGGCGGTAACGTCTACATCGACGGCCAGAACGTCGCCAAGATGCCCAAGGCGGAGCTTATCGATCTGCGCCGCCGCGACATGAGCATGGTCTTCCAGTCCTTTGCCCTGATGCCTTCGCGCAGCGTGCTGGACAACGCCGCCTTCGGCCTGGAAGTGGCCGGCAAGAGCAAGAAGGTGCGCGAAGAGCGCGCCATGCAGGTACTCAAGCAGGTTGGCCTGGACACCTTTGCGCACAAGATGCCGCATGAGCTGTCCGGCGGCATGCAGCAGCGCGTCGGCCTGGCCCGCGCCCTGGCGGTCGACCCGTCAATGATCATCATGGACGAGGCGTTTTCCGCCCTCGACCCGCTCAAGCGCCGCGAGATGCAGGATGTGCTGCTGGAGCTGCAAAAGACCGACCGCCGCACCATCATCTTCGTTTCCCACGACATCGAAGAAGCCATGCGCATCGGCACCCGCATCGGCATCATGGAAGGCGGCAAACTGGTTCAGGTCGGCACCCCGCAGGAGCTGATCGACAACCCCGCCAACGATTACGTGCGCAACTTCTTCAACACCGTCGACACCAACCGCTACCTCACCGCCGGCCAGCTGATGGCCGACAGCGTGCCCATCTACGTGCACAACGGCAAAGCACCGGATGCGCAGAAGGTCTGCCAGGAGCTGCAAGCGCTGGATAAGCACTACGCCTTTGTGGTCGACGAGCAGCACACCTTCCAGGGCTCCATCAGCCTGGAGCGCATCGCCCTGCTGGTCGAAGGCGGCGGCACCTGTGGCCTCGACGACCAGGTGCTCAAGTCAATCAAACCGATCCCCGAAGACCTGCCGTTGGACCAGGTAATTGAACGCCTGGTGGACAACGAAGGGCCGATCCCGGTGGTCGACAGCAATGGCCGCTACAGCGGCGCCATCAGCAAAGGTCGCCTGCTGACCCGCCTGCAGGGAGAGTTCCATGAGTGAGAAACAGCTCGACCTGGGCAGCTGGGTCAACGACGTGGTGCAGCACCTGCTGGACAACTACAGCGATGGCTTCGACAGCATCGGCGCAGTGGTCAACGGCTTCTCCGAAGGCATCGAATGGCTGCTCATGCTGCCACCGGCCTGGCTGCTGATCGCCATCTTTATCGGCCTCGGCCTGTGGCGCATCGGCTACAAGTTCGCCATCTTCACCGCCATCTCCTTCGTGCTGATCGTGCTTACCGGCTTCTGGGAACAGACCGTGGTCACCCTCGGCCTGACCTTCTCCGCCACGCTGATCAGCCTGCTACTCGGCATTCCCCTGGGTATCTGGGCGGCGCGCAGTGAGCGGGTGGCGACCATCATCCGGCCGATTCTCGACTTTATGCAGACCATGCCGGCGTTCGTTTACCTGATTCCCGCCGCCATGCTCTTCGGCCTCGGCCGCGTGCCGGGGATCATCGCCACGGTGATCTTCGCCATGCCACCGGCCGTGCGCCTGACCAACCTGGGCATCCGCCAGGTCAACAAAGAAATCATCGAAGCCGGCCAGTCCTTCGGCTGCACCCCGCGTCAGCTACTGTTCAAGGTCCAGCTGCCCAACGCCATGCCGTCGATCATGGCCGGGGTTAACCAGACCATCATGATGGCCCTGTCGATGGTGATCATCGCCTCGATGGTCGGTGCCGGCGGCCTCGGCAACGACGTACTGGCTAGCATCCAGCGCCTGGACATCGGCCTCGGTTTCGAAAGCGGCATGGCCGTGGTGTTGCTGGCGATCATTCTCGACCGCATCACGGAAAGTTTCGGTACCCCGCAAACCGCCAAACGCAGCAGCCTGTTCGGCTGGTTCAGCGGCAAACTTCAACGTCAGTAAGCCTTAGCTTTTGCCATCACAGGGAGTCGCAGATGAAAACGATTAAACAGCTCGCAGGTGTCGGCCTGCTCTCCGTGGCCATGTTGCAAAGCGCCTGGGCGCAGGAGCCGGAGAGTTGCAAGATGGTGCGCTTCGCCGAAATCGGCTGGGCCGACATCGCTGCCACCACCGGCGTCGCCATGACCCTCAGCGAAGGCCTGGGCTACCAGACGCGCAAAATCATGGCCTCCGTACCCATCGCCTTTACCGGCGTACAGAAAGGCCAGATCGACGTATTCCTCGGTTACTGGGCGCCCTCGATGGACGCGGTGATCGAGCCCTTCACCAAGGATGGCGGCGTCAAAGTACTGCCCAAAGCCAACCTCGAAGGCGCCAAATACACCCTCGCCGTGCCGACCTACGCTGCTGAAGCCGGGCTGAAAAGCTTTGCCGACATCGCCAAGTTCAAGGATCAGCTGGGCGGCAAGATCTTCGGCATCGAGCCAGGCAACGACGGCAACCTGCTGATCGACGGCATGATCAAGAGCAACCAGTTCGGCCTCGGCGAATTCAAGATGGTCGAGTCCAGCGAAGCCGGCATGCTGGTTCAGCTGCAACGCGCAGTGAAGAAGAATGAACCCGCCGTGTTCCTCGGCTGGGCACCGCACCCGATGAACACCCAGTTCGACATCACCTACCTGGAAGGCGGCGATGACGTGTTCGGCCCGGATTTCGGCGCCGCCAAGGTCTACACCGTAGTACCGGCGGATTACGAAGCACGCTGCGCCAACGTCGGCAAACTGCTGAACAACCTGCAGTTCACCGTGGAAATCGAAAGCCAGCTGATGGAAAAGGTTCTGGATAAACAGAACCCCACCACCGTCGCCAAAGAGTGGATCAAAGCCAACCCGGCAATCCTCGACCAGTGGCTGGCCGGCGTAACCACCTATGACGGCCAGGACGGCCTTGCAGCGGTGAAGAAACACCTCGGCCTGTAAGCCAAACACCGCGCCGCCCCAGGATCTGCGGGCGGCGCGGTTAGCGGATTCACCTATTTAGCAACTCAACCAGCGAGGCCACACGGCCATCGCCTGGTTTGCTGCACCCGCGATTTACCTCGCGGTACACAACCGGCCAGGACGACCGACAAGCAACACCAGCATGTTTACCCAGCTAGGCCCGCAAGAAGAACGCGCCAGTAACTCACTGAACTGCCACTCTCACTGACGGAGCACACCCTATGCGAAACCTGAAGAACCTCTGCCTGCAAAGCCTCGGCGTCGCCGCCCTGGCACTCGGCATGAGCAGCGCCATGGCGGCGGACAAAGCCACCCTGAAAATCGGCTACGTAAACGGCTGGGACGACAGCGTCGCCGCCACCCACGTAGCGGGTGAAATCCTCCAGAGCAAACTCGGCTACACCGTTGAATTGAAGGCCGTAGAACCGGCCATCATGTGGCAAGGCGTAGCCCGTGGTGACCTCGACGCCACCCTCTCCGCCTGGCTGCCCGCCACCCACGGCGAATACTTTGAAAAACTCAAAGACAAGGTCGAAGTGCTCGGCACCAACTACGCCGGCGCCAAAATCGGCCTGATCGTGCCTGACTACGTACAAGCCAAAACCATCGCCGACCTGCAAACCTACGCCAAAGACTTCGACGGCAAAATCACCGGCATCGACGCTGGCGCCGGCGTAATGCGCCGCGCCGAAGAAGCCATCAAGGAATACACCCTCACCGACATCAAACTGATGCCAAGCTCCGGCCCAGGCATGGCCACCGCTCTGACCCGTGCCGAGAAGGACAAGAAAGCCATTGTCGTCACCGGCTGGATCCCACACTGGATGTTCGCCAAATGGAACCTGCGCTTCCTCGAAGACCCGAAAAAAGTCTTCGGCGATGACGAACATGTCGACACCGTCGCCAACCCCAGCATCAACAGCAAAGCCCCAGAAGCCGCTGCCTTCCTGAAGAAATTCTCCTGGAGCGGTGAAGAAGTCGGCGCCGTGATGCTCGCCATCCGCGACGGGGCCAAACCGGAAGACGCCGCCAAAGACTGGATCAGCAAAAACCCAGAGCGCGTTGCTGAATGGCTTAAATAAGCCAAGGCAGCACCTCACTATAGAAGCGGGCTACGGCCCGCTTTTTTGTGCCTGCGAAATGGCGGCGGAGAATCCTCTAGACAGTGGGATAGGGGGCTGGATAGGGTTGGGGCATGGTGACAGGGGAACTAGCCCCGCTGTCGTCTAACCCCTTTCTAATCCTTCTGACTTGCGACATACAACGCGGGAGATAGAAGAATTGCAGTAGCCAGAAGGGCGTTATACGACAGATAAACGCGACACTGGTATATCGCATAATTAATAGCTATGTTTAAAGGAAAGTTATGAGTTTGCAGATGGATATTTCTTTCTGCTGTGAATGTGGGGAGGACATACACGAAATCGTCTACGTTCAAGACCCAGATTTTTCGGCAGAGAAAAACAGAGATAGTCAAACTGACTCTTGGCAGGAAGCATCTTGTCCATCCTGTGAGAAAGAACATATAGTTCAAGTCACCAACACGTTCTACGGTGCAACTGCATCCATTGACTATGGCTCCACGAATGTAAATTATGGAATGCCGTATTACCCTGAAAGCGAAACAGACGAACTCTACTGGTATATCGAAAGCAAAACTCACTACGAGATATTCCAGAGCCATATTAAAAGCGTCCGATCACTGTTAGACGTCGATGTTCCTTCTGATACGCTATTTAGTCTTTGGGTAATGCTACACGGCCATGTAGTTTCAGCCATTGAGGGCTATCTGGCTGGAACCTTTATCCATAAGGTGACGAACTCAGAAGAGCTTACACGCAAGCTAGTAGAGACGGATCCTGAGTTTTCTAATAGAACCTTCAGCCTAAAAGAAATATTTGAAAAGCAGTCAAACTTAAAAACCACAGTGGCAACATATCTTAAGGGGCTTATATTTCATGACCTTAAGAAAATCAAACCCATGTTCAAAGATGTGCTAGGCCATGAGTTCGGCGATATATCATGGCTATTTAGAGATGTTTTAAAACGCCATGACTGTGTACATCGCGCCGGTTATGACAAAGACGGTGAAGCAATTAATGTTTCAAAAGAGTCAATCTTGATATTGCTCAGAAATGTAGAAAACCTTGCTGCTTCTGTAGAGGAAACAGTGAATAAGCTAGATGAGCCAGATGATCTACCATTTTAAACATAACAACTGGTTCAAACCGTTCGCTGCGCTCACTGGGACGGGCCAAAGCCCGTCCCTTAACCAAACGTTAAAGCTCAAAACTACTGAAACCGAGACCTACGGAATGGCATGGGATTACGAAAGAAAAAAGGAAAAAGAAACAAAAATTCAAGGTGATATCGAAAATTATCTTCGCGAGGCTGGTTTAGACGAACCAAGCATCCAAACAACAGCGAAAGAATTTCTCGAAAAGGCCATTCGAGTATCACCTCCCGAAAAGGAAGAAGTGTTTATGCATATGGTTATCATGGCGCCCTCTGGGCGCGGTGGGGGCCGTAGCTCTAAAGCAGGAAATATTGAATTAAATATTCGCCTTCTGTTTGAGGCTGTTTCCGGTGGGGTGTTTACCGTAATCTCTGCAGCGCAGGCACCATGGGCAATACCTTTTGCCGCAATATTGCTATGGAATAGCATATGGAGAAATATGCAAGTAAGCCTCACAGAGGCAGAAGCAGTCACTCTATGGGCAATGTGGCAAGTTAAAGACTCAAACAAAAATGTCAAAGCTGAACATATTAAGGCTGCCGTAGATTCTCATGCTCAAAAATACCAGCGGCAGACTTTATCTGAGGCAGACATAAAGCATGCACTCCAAAATCTTAAGGAAATCGGTTGTATCAAGCAGGCTAAATCAGTAAGCAATACATGGAGGCTTTGCGAATACGTATCACCTTCTTACCGGTAAAGCTTTAACAACTGGTTCAAATCGTTCGCTTCGCTCACTGGGACGGGCTAAAGCCCGCCCCTTAACCAAACGTTAGATTTTACAGAAATTCTTGAAGCCCCCATAAATGACAAAAAAATTTATTAGTATCTTCGAACGACTGGATGAATTGCTCAAGCCGCATCGCGCACTCCAAGAGCAAATTGATCGAATTCTGGAACCTCAACGCCGCCTTCAAGAGAAAATAGATAAATTCTTGGAGCCGCAACTGCGATTTCAGAAGCAAATGGAGTATTTTGAGCCACATAGAAAGCTTCAAGATCAGATGCAGAGGTATCTCGAACCACATCAGCGGCTGCAAGAACAACTAGATAAATATCTTCAGCCTCAACGCCAGCTTCAAGTGCAGATAGATAAGTACCTAGAGCCTTATCGCCAAAGACAAGAGCAAATACACAAACACTTGGAGCCGCACCGCTTATTTGAAGACCAAGTAAGCAAGTACCTCAAGTCACTAAATAGATACCTGTCAGACCCTATGATGGATAACATCTCCATCAACAAGGATGGCGCGCTCTCCATTGCTGGCGAAGTGGTGGGTGTTGAGCAAGTAGAAAATACTGTAGCAGAGATATCTGGTGACTACTCAAGTCCCGAGGAGTTCTTCAATGCCTTCTTCAAGCTACTTGAGAAACTTGGCAATGCAGCTCGCGTCGCAGTTATCTACTTGGTATTTCCATATCTGCTCTCTATTGTCGCCAATCTCACCACCCCACTATATGAAGAATGGTGGAAAGAATATTCAGGAGGCGACCACCGAGTTGCAAAAAAAGAAATTATGCGAGAAGCCAATGAAGCTTATCTACCAGAGGAACTTAATGGATATCGCTTTGTGTACGCGACAATACTCCACGTTCGAAGCTCTGGAAGCATTAACTCTGAGATAATAGATGAGCTTTACCTAGGTAAGACAGTAAAAATTATCGATAAAGTTAAGCGCTGGTCTCATATTGAGTACCAAGGCTCTGACTCTGGAGAGCTAAAGCAAGGCTGGGTCTTCTCTAGATATCTAGAGAAATTTCAGGATTGAAATCTAACAACTGGTTCAAATCGTTCGCTTCGCTCACTGGGACGGGCTAAAGCCCGCCCCCTAAACCAAACGTCAGCCCTATGAAAAATAGATCACGTGGCTCAAGAAACTACCGAATCATCACCGCAGTGTTCGGGCTATTCTTCGTCGTGCTTGCGGTCGCAATTGTCGTTGTGTCTGACCGCACTGTCGGCCCCCTACTCGCCGCTGCGGTCATTAGCGTCTTGGGCATTGATGCCGTTGCCAGCGCATTCCGCAACAAGCCTTCGCTGCTTTCCCGTATCGGACCATTACCGTGACGACCATAGGCATGCGGCCCAAGAAGCTAAAGAGGTCGGAGTGGCTTATTTTTGATCTACTCAGATCCATCACACCGCTAGATAGCTCGCAAAACTCACTTTCTTTGCATACCACTATTAACCAACCCGGCCTAAATCCATGAACCGCCGCAAAAAAATCAAACAGCTGCTCGAAGCACACGCCAAAAAAGCCAACGCCAAATTGGCACCCAAGAAAAAGTCCACCTATATCAGCAAAGCCGACCGTTTAAAGCTGGCCGCTGAAGCCAGCCAAGATTCAATCGCTGAAACCAAAGACGCTCCCCAACCATAAATTCAATAAGCCGTGATGGACGACAAGGAAGACAGCCCACATGCCTGGCCAATACCCAAACAGAATCAAACAACTGCCCTTATTCGATGGCCGCTTTGACGCCTATAAGCTTGAGGCAAAAGACAGCACCGTTCTGTTTGCCTCCTACCCCGCCGGCACCTCCATCCCGTCGCACAGCCATGACACCGACAACCATGGCGTGATTACGCGTGGCGAATTGATCCTGAGCATGAATAACCAGACGATCCGGGTTGGCGTCGGCGAGTGGTATCACGTACCTGCAAACGTTGAGCACTCCGCTTTATTTGAGGTCGAGACGGATGAAGTTGAATTCTGGTTTGTGTAAGGCATAACACCCCGGAATAACCCTGCCGCCTTTTGTGTAGATCACCATGCAAGCAAAGTTTCGCGCCGACGTACTGCAGAACAGCCATAACGCACAGATCATTGAGCGCTGGGATGAGCTGAATCTCACGGATGGCTGGCTAGTCGCCGGCTGCCTTTTTCAGACGGTGTGGAATGTGCTTTCTGGGCAGCCGCCAGAGAGCAAGATCAAGGATTACGACTTCTTCTATTTCGACCCTACCGACCTGAGCGAAGGGGCTGAAAGCGCTGTGCAGCGTCATGTAGAAACAGTGCTGGCAGACCTGAGCATCACCGTGGAAGTCGCCAACCAGGCGCGGGTTCACCTTTGGTATGAAGAGCATTTCGGCCCCCCCTATGCAGCACTGAGTAGTGCCAAAGAGGGCATCGACCGCTTTCTGATACCGGGAACATGCGTTGGCATTAACCCCGATGAGGTCTACGCACCAAACGGCCTTGGGCTTTTGTATAAAGGAACCCTGACGCCAAACCCGCTTACGCCGCACAGAAGACTTTTTGCCCAGAAGGCCGCGTCCTATCAGCAGCGCTGGCCTTGGCTCAGCATCAGCGCTACTGAGCAGCCACTTCACGAGTTCAAAAAATGAACGGAACATTTCGCACGGACGCCATCGCAACGGCGATAGCTATAGCAGCAGTTACAGCGCTCACCCTGATCAAGGGCGATGTGCTCTTTATGGGGCTTTGGTATTACACCTTGGTGCTTCTTGGCACCTTTGCCCTTGCACGACTGGTTAAGCCAAAACCGTTATTTATCACTGGTGGCATAGTTGCAGCCTGCCTCTCATTCGGCGTGTACATCTACGCAAACTGGACACCTGCGCCCACCAACGACCTGCTTGGCCTCGGCCATTTATGCTCATTACCCGGAGCGGCTATTGGCCTTTTTATTGGTGCAGTTATCAGCCGGCGTGCAAAACAACAGAGCAGTACCGCCGCTTTTGTAGCCGGCATAAGCGGTTTCGGCTTGGGCTTTGCGGTTAATCAGGCAGTGCTCTGCTCTACCGTTTTGTCCTGTCGTGCGTTGCTGCCTTTCCTATGACTCGCGTCCACCGACACTGGAAAACTGGGGCGGCCTGGCGCTGACCAGAGCGTCGTAGCAAGACCAACAGCCTTTTTTCTAGCGCACTTTTTTGCAGAGTTAATCCACATGCGCCTCTCGCTTTATCTCTTGTTGTTTATCGCGCCGGCATCACTGGCCAATGAGTGCGTGGTGCTATTGCACGGCATGGGTCGAACCAGCTATTCGATGAATGCAATCGAAGACTCGTTAGCCAAAGAGCATTACACCGTCATCAACAACAGCTACCCGTCCACGGAACAAGACATTCAACAGCTGGCATCAGTGGTGGGGAATGGCATTGGTGAGTGTAAAAAGGCGGGGGCGCAGAGCATCCACTTTGTTACCCATTCTCTGGGCGGCATCTTGGTCAGGCAGTATTTTCAGGACAACGTCGTTGCCGAAGCCAAGCGGGTGGTCATGCTTGGCCCACCCAACCACGGCAGCGAGGTGGCAACGAATAAGAAAGACCAGTGGTGGTACAAAATGGCTACCGGTCCAGCCGGACAGCAGCTCGGCACGGAAGCCGACAGCACGCCCAACCAGCTTAAATCTATCCCTCTGGAGATCGGCATAGTTGCCGGCACGGAAAGCCTGGACCCATGGTTTGCAGGCGATTTGCCCAAGCCAAACGATGGCAAGGTTTCGGTGGAGAGCGCAAAGCTTGCTGAGATGAAGGACTTTATTACTGTTCCGCACAGCCATACGTTTATGGCCAATGCAGATGTTGTGACCAATCAGATCAAGCTGTTTCTGCAGCATGGTCATTTCAACCATGATCCCTAGCGAGTGTTGGCAGCGCGAACAATCGAATATGGCCACAACCAGCCAACCCGATAAGCCCAAGCCAAACCGCAGCGCCTTCTGGGCCAAGCGGGTTTATACCCTCGCGTTGCTTTGCCTACTCGGCCTGCTGCTACCGCTGCTCTCGCATTTGCTTGCCGACTCTGCAGGCGTGCTGGCCTGGCAGATCGACCTGGCCAGCCATTGGCAGTGGCTGTTCTTGTTCGGGCTTGTGGTGTTTGCCGGGTTGGCTTGTTGCCGTGATAAGCGCTGGGCCGTTTTGTTGTTGGCACTGCCGCTGCCCTGGCTGACGGCATCCGCGCCGGCACCGGCGGGCGATCCGCAGGCTCAGGTGTTTGCCGTGGCCAGTGCCAACGTCCATCTAGATAGTCGCAACACCGAGGCATTGGCGACCTGGTTGGCGCAGGAAAAGCCGGATGTGGTGGTGCTGCTGGAGGTTTCCCCGGTATATGCGCAAGGCTTAGGCACGCTGCGCGATTACCCCTTTCAACACGTCGTTGCCCAGGACAGTCCCTTTGGCATCGCCGTGCTGTCGCGCCATCCGCTGCAGCAGATCGAGGTGATCGAGGATGCGCAGGGGATTGCCCATATCGAGGCGCAGTTGCAGTGGCACGGCCAGCCGGTCGGGATTATCGCTCTGCACCCCATGCCACCGCTTTCACCGCAGTATCACAGCGTGCGTAACGCCAAGTTGGCGGCCCTGGCCCAGCGAGCTGCAGCCAGCGCCATACCGACGGTTTTAGCCGGCGACCTGAATGCCACGCCTTGGTCGTCGGCCTTTAGCGGGTTGGCGCAATTGGGTTTGCGCCGCGCCAGCGGTTTGGCCGCGACCTGGCCGGCCGTCTTGCGGGGCGTGCTCGGGCTGCCTATCGACCATGTGCTGGTCACGCAGCATTGGGCGGTGGCGGCGCGCAAAGTAGGCCCACAGCTGGGTTCGGATCATTTGCCGGTGCTGGTTCGCCTGGTGCCCGCGCTAGAGAAATAAAGGCGACAGGTTTACCTTGCCTGACCGCCTTCACCCGCACAGCAAGCCATTCCAATCATTGAGGGACCACCATGATCACCTGCCATATCCGCTATGTGCTCGACCCGCGCAAACTCAAGGAATTCGAGCATTACGGCAAGCTGTGGATTGCCCTGGTGGCGAAGTTTGGCGGCACGCATCACGGTTACTTTCTGCCCTCGGAAGGCGCCAACAATATCGGCCTGGCGATGTTCAGCTTCCCCAGCCTGGCGGAGTACGAGCAATATCGGCTGAAATCCTTTGCCGATGCCGAGTGCCTGGCGGCCTTTAAATATGCGGAAGAGACCCAGTGCGTGATCAGCTACGAGCGCACCTTTTTCCGCCCGGTATTTGATGCCTGACTGAACCTTAATTGCCGAGTTAAGCGCATGTCCCAGCTAGCCCACTTCCAGTTAATGGCCCGCTATAACGCGTGGATGAATGACAAGCTCTACGCGGCTGCCGGTCAGCTGTCGGCGCAGGCGCTGAGTGAGGATCGCGGGGCGTTTTTCCCGTCCATCCTCGCCACGCTTAACCATATTGCGCTGGCCGATATCATCTGGCTCAAGCGCTTTGCCGAGCACCCGGCCTGCGCTGAACTACGCGCGGCGATCAGCGATCTGCAACGGCCAGTGGCGCTGGATCAGCTGCTATTCGACACCCTCGCCCCGCTGCAGGCTTTGCGCGGCCGGCTGGATGGGCATATCAGCGACTGGGTAGCGGCGCTGACCGAGGCGGATCTGGAGCATGTGCTGGCCTACGGCAATATGAAGGGCGTGCCAGCGCAGCGGCCGTACGCCAGCCTGATGCTGCACTTCTTCAATCATCAGACCCACCATCGCGGCCAGGCCAGCACCCTGCTGCACCAGGCCGGGCAGGATATCGGCGTGACCGATTTACTGGCGCTGATTGCCGATGTAGACCCTCGCTAACGCGCACACAATCACGGGACAGGATGTCGCCCATGGCCTTTAACCAAACTGAACGCCTCAGCCTGCTCGCCATCAAGGGCGTTGGCCCCACCGTGATCAAGCGCTTCGAGGAACTTGGCATCGACTCCCTGGCGCAGCTGGCCACTTACCGGGCCGAGGATATCGCCGAGATGGTCGCCGCCATGCTTGGCAGCACCTGCTGGAAGAACAGCCCACAGGCCAAGGCCGCGCTGAATGCCGCCATCGCCAGAGCCAAAGACAGCCAATGAAGCCACTCGCCCTGCTGCTGATTTATCTCCCGCGCATCGCCTTTCGCCGGGCGGCGCAGGCGCAGCTGGGTGCTTGTTTGCCAGCGGCTACGGCAGCAGCGGTATGGGCCAGAACCCTGAACGTGCACAGCGAATTGCAACGCACGCGGGTGCGCCATTCGCCTGGGGTGAATCTGCTGCTGCGTTTTATGCAGTGGGATTGCGCGCTGTACCGCGCCCTGCAGGAGCAAGGCATTGCCCAGCAACAGGCCGGGCAATGGATCGAGCAGATCAACTGGCAGATCTTCGCCCCGGCCAGCGCCATGGCTTTCAAGATGTCGCGCCTGCGCAGCCGCCGCTTGCAGGCGCGCATCAAATGGCTGCTCGATGCGTTGTTCAGCCTGGTGTTTACCCGCCCTTTTCGCCGCACAAATCTGCCCGCCGTCGCTGGCGTGGCCTTTGATGTGCAGGTGTGTCCGCTGGCCAGTTACTTGCGCGACCAGGGTGTGCCGGAGCTGACCCACTTTGCCGCGTGCAGCCTGGATTACCGCATGGCCAGCGATTGGGGCGTGACGCTGCAACGTACGCAAACCCTCGCCGGCGGCGCGGCCTACTGCGATTTCCGCTTTAGCGTGCCACCCGGTCAGCTGATTGCTCGCGAAGGCGTGGGCGTCGATAAAACCGCCGCCGATCAGCCTGAAAACTAGCTCCGTCGGCCCTCGCGCAGCGGCATACCCCTGACCGACAGGTCATCTCTGGAACGTCATGTTTGATTGATCGTTCAACAATAACCGGCCTAGACTGCGCGCATTCCGGGGACGCCCCCATCGATGGAGAAGCAGATGCCCAAGGTCGGAATGCAACCGATCCGCCGCTCGCAATTGATCGCGGCCACCCTCGAAGCGGTTGATCAGGTCGGCATGAGCGATGCCAGCATCGCCTATATCGCGCGGATCGCCGGGGTCTCCAACGGCATCATCAGCCACTATTTCCGCGACAAGAACGGCCTGCTCGACGCCACCATGCGCCACCTGATGCAGGCGCTTAGCGATGCCGTGCGCGAACGCCGCGCCAGCTTGCCGCCGGACCAGCCGCGCGAACACCTGCGGGCGATGATTGAAGGCAACTTCGATGACAGCCAGGTCAACGGCCCGGCGATGAAAACCTGGCTGGCGTTCTGGGCCACCAGCATGCACCAGCCGGCGCTGCGGCGTTTGCAGCGGGTCAACGATCACCGCCTGTATTCCAACCTGTGCGGGCAGTTCAGCCGGGTGCTGCCGCAGGAGCAGGCGCGCACCGCTGCCCGGGGTCTGGCCGCGCTGATCGATGGTTTGTGGCTGCGCGGGGCGCTGTCCGGCGAGGGCTTCGACACCCGCCAGGCGATTGAAATCGCCTACGAATACCTCGACTTGCAACTGCTCAAGGCGCAATAGCCGCCCTCTTTTAAACAGCCCGAATGCCACCGCCGACACGCCCTGCGTGTCGCGTTTGGCTGTGCCCTGTCGTTTTTATTGATTGATCGTTCAATTAAGATAATTTAGCCTTGGGTCTATATTGCCTACACCGACGACCTGCGCCAGGCGGCTCGCGTCGACCACCGCACACGAGGAACGCGCCATGCCCCGCTTCGACGAACAGCAGCTCTTTATTGGCGGCCGTTATGTAACGGCCAGCAGCGGCGAGACCTTCGACAGCATCAACCCCGCCACCGGCGAAGTACTGGCCCGCGTACAGCGCGCCAGCCAGGCCGACGTGGAACTGGCTGTGGCCAGCGCCACCGAAGGCCAGAAGGTCTGGGCGGCGATGACCGCCATGCAGCGTTCGCGCATCCTGCGCAAGGCCGTCGACATTCTGCGTGAGCGCAACGATGAACTGGCCGAGCTGGAAACCCTCGACACCGGCAAACCGCTGAGCGAAACCCGCTACGTCGATATCGTCACCGGCGCCGACGTGCTGGAGTACTACGCTGGGCTGATTCCGGCCATCGAAGGCGAGCAGATCCCGCTGCGCGACACCAGCTTCGTCTACACCCGTCGCGAGCCGCTGGGCGTGGTCGCCGGTATTGGCGCGTGGAACTACCCGATCCAGATTGCCCTGTGGAAATCCGCCCCGGCCCTGGCCGCCGGCAACGCGATGATCTTCAAGCCGAGCGAAGTGACCTCGCTCAGCGCGCTGAAACTGGCGGAAATCTACAGCGCTGCCGGTGTGCCGGATGGCGTGTTCAACGTGCTCACCGGCAGCGGCCGTGAAGTCGGCCAGTGGCTGACCGAGCATCCGGGCATCGAGAAGATTTCCTTTACCGGCGGCACCGTGACCGGCAAGAAGGTGATGGCCAGCGCATCCAGCTCGTCGCTCAAGGAAGTGACCATGGAGCTGGGCGGCAAGTCGCCGCTGATCATCTTCGAAGACGCCGACCTCGACCGCGCCGCTGACATTGCAGTAATGGCCAACTTCTACAGCTCCGGCCAGGTCTGCACCAACGGCACCCGCGTATTCGTGCCGCGCATACTGCAGGCGCGCTTCGAGGCCAAGGTGGTTGAGCGGGTCAAACGCATCCGCCTCGGCGATCCGCTGAATGACGCCACCAACTTCGGCCCGCTGGTCAGCGCAGCCCATATGGACAGCGTGCTCGGCTATATCGAAAAAGGCCGCAGCGAAGGCGCGCGCCTGCTGATAGGCGGCAACCGCGTCACCGAGGGCGACTACGCCAAGGGCGCCTATGTCGCGCCAACCGTGTTCACCGACTGCAACGACGGCATGACCATCGTCCGTGAGGAAATCTTTGGCCCGGTGATGAGCATCCTGGTGTACGACACCGAAGAAGAAGTGATCCGCCGCGCCAACGCCACCGAGTACGGCCTGGCCGCCGGCGTGGTGACCCGCGACCTGAACCGCGCGCACCGGGTGATTCACAAGCTGGAAGCCGGTATCTGCTGGATCAACACCTGGGGCGAGTCGCCAGCGGAAATGCCAGTAGGCGGCTACAAGCAGTCCGGCGTCGGCCGCGAAAATGGCCTGACCACCCTGGCGCACTACACGCGGATCAAATCGGTACAGGTCGAACTGGGCGGCTACACCTCGGTGTTCTGACCCGCCCACGGATTTATCGCCGCCCCGTAGCCCGGATGCAATCCGGGAACAGTCACCGAGTTTTCCCCGGAGTACATCCGGGCTACAGGAGCTTTTATGCCCCAGGAATTCGACTACATCATCATCGGTGCCGGCTCGGCCGGTAACGTGCTGGCCACCCGCCTGACCGAAGACGCTGACGTCAGCGTGCTGCTGCTGGAAGCCGGCGGCCCGGATTACCGCCTGGATTTTCGCACCCAGATGCCCGCCGCCCTGGCCTTCCCCCTGCAAGGCCGGCGTTACAACTGGGCCTACCTGACCGAACCCGAGCCGCATATGAACAACCGCCGCATGGAGTGCGGGCGCGGCAAGGGCCTGGGCGGCTCGTCCCTGATCAACGGCATGTGCTACATCCGCGGCAACGCCATGGATTACGACGGCTGGGCCGAGGAAAAAGGCCTGGAAGACTGGAGCTATCTGGATTGCCTGCCGTATTTCCGCAAGGCGGAAACCCGTGATATCGGCGCCAATGCCTATCACGGCGGCGATGGCCCGGTGAGCGTGACTACGCCGAAGAACGGCAATAACCCGCTGTTCCACGCCATGATCGAAGCCGGCGTGCAGGCGGGTTACCCGCGCACCGACGACCTCAACGGCTACCAGCAGGAAGGCTTCGGCCCGATGGACCGTACCGTCACGCCCAAGGGCCGCCGTTCCAGCACCGCACGCGGTTACCTCGACCAGGCCCGCGAACGGCCGAACCTGACCATCGTTACCCACGCCCTCACAGACCGCATTCTGTTCAGCGGCAAACGCGCCAGCGGCGTGGCGTATCTGCTCGGCGACAACGACACACCGATCACCGTCAACGCGCGCCGTGAAGTGCTGCTGTGTGGCGGCGCGATTGCCTCGCCGCAGGTGCTACAACGCTCCGGCGTCGGCCCGGCGGCGCTGCTGCGTGAGCTGGACATTCCCTTGGTGCACGACCTGCCCGGCGTCGGCCAGAACCTGCAGGATCACCTGGAGGTGTATCTGCAATACGCCTGCAAGCAGCCGGTGTCGCTGTACCCGGCGCTGCAATGGTGGAACCAGCCGATGATCGGCGCCAACTGGCTGTTCCTCGGCAAGGGCATCGGCGCCAGCAACCAGTTCGAGGCCGGCGGCTTTATCCGCTCAAGTAGCGAGTTCGAATGGCCGAATATCCAGTACCACTTCCTGCCGGTCGCAATTAACTACAACGGCAGCAATGCGGTGAAGGAGCACGGCTTCCAGGCGCACATGGGCTCCATGCGCTCGCCGAGCCGTGGGCGCATTCAGGTCAAATCCAAGGACCCGCGCCAGCACCCAAGCATCCTCTTCAACTACATGGCCAGCGAGCAGGACTGGCGCGAGTTCCGCGATGGCATTCGCATCACCCGCGAAATCATGGCGCAGGCGGCGCTGGACCCCTATCGCGGACGCGAGATCAGCCCCGGTGCCGAGCTGCAGACCGACGCCGAACTGGACGCGTTTATCCGCGAACATGCAGAAACGGCCTACCATCCGTCGTGTTCCTGCAAGATGGGCGAAGACGACATGGCGGTGGTCGACGGCCAGGGCCGGGTGCATGGCGTGCAGGGTCTGCGGGTGGTGGATGCGTCGATCATGCCGCTGATCGTCACCGGCAATCTGAATGCGCCAACCATCATGATGGCCGAGAAGATCGCCGACAAAATCCGTGGTCGCGCCCCGCTGCCACGCAGCACCGCGCCGTATTTCGTCGCCGGCAATGCGGCAGTACGCGGCACGGCGCAGCGTTCTGCCTGATACGCCGCCCGCCTGAGCAAACGCCGCAGCGGTTTCGCCTCTGCGGCGTTTCTTTATAGAGGCCCGGCGCGGCGTGATCTGCAGCCCATCGCGGCGGCCTTTAGCCCGGCGAAACCACACGCTGCTTGAAGCTGCGGGCGAAGGGCGTCGATAATGCGCAGTTTTCAACCAGCGCCTTTGTGCGCCGCCGCCCCAACGGCCGACCGAGCAGACCATGAAAGACAGCATTCGCCACCTGATCCAGCAAGCCCTGACCCGCCTCACCGCCGACGGCGTGCTGCCGGAAGGCCTGAGCCCGGCCATTCAGGTGGAGAACACCAAGGACAAGACCCACGGCGACTTCGCCAGCAATATCGCCATGATGCTGGCCAAGCCGGCCGGCATGAAGCCGCGTGACCTGGCCGAGAAGCTGATTGCCGCGCTGTCGGTCGACGCCG
>NZ_JBNXUH010000019.1:0-56594 GCF_050563605.1 Pseudomonas peli
CAGCGTCNGACSYGGGTGTACATGCRCCCGGATGATGCCARGGCGCTCAACGCCCGGCGCGGCAGCGAAGTCAAAGTGATTAGCCGGCGCGGTGAAATGCGCGCACGTATCGAAMCCCGCGGGCGCAACAAACCGCCACAAGGCCTGGTGTTCGTGCCGTTCTTCGACGCCAACAAGCTGATCAACAAAGTCACCCTGGACGCCACCGACCCGATCTCCAAGCAGACCGACTACAAGAAGTGTGCAGTGAAGATCGAACTGATCAGCGTGGCCTGAGGAGAACTCTGATGAACATTCGCCTACTGCCTCTCCTGCTCCTGGCCGCGTTCGGCATTGCCGTGGCCGCCGAGGTCAATTACCCACTGGACGCACCGGCTCCGGATGGCCGCCGCCCAGGCGGCACCATCAGTCAGAGCCTGCCAGCACCTCCCATCGCCAACGAGGAAAACAAGGACCTCAAGCGCGAGCGCAACTACCCCGAGCAGCCACCGACCATTCCGCACAGCATCAGCGGCTACCAGATCGACAAGAACGGCAACAAGTGCCTGGCCTGCCATAGCCGCGCCAACAGCGCACGCAGTCAGGCGCCGATGATCAGCATCACCCATTACATGGACCGCGACGGCCAGGCCCTGGCGGCGGTGTCGCCACGGCGCTACTTCTGCAACCAATGCCACGTCTCACAGAACGACGTGCAGCCGCTGGTGGGCAATAGCTTCGAGACCATCGACACGCTGTTGCAGAACGAAGCCAATACCCCGGCGAAACCCTGAGGAGGCGTCATGAAGTCATTGTTCGCCCTGCTCAAGGACTACTGGCGCATCCTGCGTCGCCCGAGCGTGCATTACAGTCTGGGCTTTCTCACCCTCGGCGGCTTTGTCGCCGGGATCATCTTCTGGGGTGGTTTCAACACCGCGCTGGAGGCCACCAACACCGAAGCTTTCTGCATCTCCTGCCACGAGATGCGCGACAACGTGTATGTCGAGCTGAAAGACACCATCCACTACAGCAACCGCTCCGGGGTGCGCGCCACCTGCCCGGACTGCCACGTACCGCACCAGTGGACCGACAAGATCGCGCGCAAGATGCAAGCTTCCAAGGAGGTGTGGGGCAAGATCTTCGGCACCATCAACACCCGCGACAAATTCCTCGCCCACCGCCGCGAACTGGCTGAACACGAGTGGGCGCGACTGAAAGCCAACGACTCGCTGGAATGCCGCAACTGCCACAACTTCGAATTTATGGACTTTACCCGCCAGGGCCAGCGCGCAAGGCAGATGCACTCCACCGCCCTGGCCAGCGGTGCCGCCACCTGCATCGACTGCCACAAAGGCATCGCCCACAAGCTGCCGGATATGAGCGGGGTTCCAGGCTGGTGAAACGCTAAACCCATAGGCTCAGATACGCCAGCCGGGTCGTAGACGCATCGCAAGGAGCCACTTGTGCCACAGACAAGGAGTACTCGCGATGAACGACTTTGTAGTCAGCGCCCGCCGTGTAAAACAAGCCGTGTTCGATGCCGAACCCGGCCCCTCACATATGCTGCTGGTACCTTCGGATGCCAACGAACCCATCCCAAAACACGGACGCATGGGTGAAAACTGGGTCAAGGCCTGGGTGCAGCAGTTACTGGCCGAGGCCATCTGGGGCACGGATGAGCGCACAGGCGCCGAGCGCGGCGACATCCTGGTCTACGTGCATGGCTACAACAACAGCGCCCCTGAAGTACTTAAACGCCATCGCCAATTGCAGAGCGACCTCAAGGCCCTGGGCTGGAAAGGCGTTGTGGTGTCGTTCGACTGGCCCAGCGACAACAAGACCGTTGGCTATCTGGAAGATCGCCACGACGCCAAGCTCAGCGCGATGCAGCTGGTTACCGACCTGATCGCCCTGCTGGCCGCCAAGCAGACCCCGGATTGCGCGGTGAACACGCACATTCTTGCCCACTCCATGGGCACCTACGTGGTGCGCGAAGCCTTCGACGACGCCGACGACGCAAGGCTGGAAAACAACAGCTGGATGATCAGCCAACTGTGCTTTATCGGCTCCGATGTCTCGGCCTCATCGTTGAGCCAGGGCCATGCCAGCAGCGACTCGCTGTACCGCCACTGCACGCGCCTGACCAACTACTTCAGCTTTGGCGACAGCGTGCTGAAGCTGTCCAACGTCAAACGCGCCGGCGTAGCACCACGCGCAGGTCGGGTGGGCTTGCCGGATAACGCGCCGGACTCGACAGCCGATGTCGACTGCACCGCCTACCATCAACAGCTGCTCAGCGATAAAGCCCTGCAGGCCCGCGACCAGCCGCATAAGTTTCTCGGCAGCGAGGACCACTCGTGGTACATCGGCAACCGCGTGTTCACCCGCGACCTGTTCGAAACCCTCAAGGGCGATCTGGACCGCAGCATCATTGCCGCCCGCAGCCCAATACCTGGCAGTAGACGTTTAAGCTTGGTGGGTAAATAGCGCTGGGCGTGGAGCGTTAGGCAGACAGCGCGACGGCCCGAAGGGTGGCGGCCAGGGATAGCCGACCAAAAAAAACGGGAGCCCAAACGGGCTCCCGTACTCATTCTCAGAGAAATGCCGGAACAAGCCTCACGCCTGCGCCAGCTACAACCTCACCTGCGTCCCCGAAGAAACGCATGCCGCAGTGTGGCAAAAAAGCCTCGGCAACTCCGTTTAGCTTTGTTGCCGCTTTGCAAAGAAATGTAAACGCCCGCAGCGGCTGGCCGTACAAACCGCCGCGCGGCAGAATAGGCCGATGAATACAGCCTACTTGCCATCCTGCTGCAGCCCACTGAATGACCTCTGGCCACTGCCGCATACGCTGCCGGCGGTGCAGCTGATCAGCACCCGCTTTAGCCCCGAGCTGCTGGATGCAGCGGACTTCAGCCGCTGCGCAGTCGAGCCGGTGCGCGGCGTGGCCAAACGCCAAGCCGAATACCTGGCCGGGCGGCTGTGTGCGCGTGAGGCCTTGATGCGTTTGACTGGCATAGCTGCCACGCCGGCGTGCGGTGAGGACCGTGCGCCGCAGTGGCCGTTAGGTATGGTCGGTTCGATCACCCACGGCAGCGGCTGGGCCGGCGCCGTAGTGGGCAACAACGCGGATTGGCGCGGCCTGGGCCTGGACATCGAGCAGATCATGCCGGCCAGCCGCGCCGAACGCCTGGCTGGGGAAATCCTCACCCCAGCCGAATTATTCCGTCTGGAAGCCTTGCCGAGCGAACAGCGCGCGCAACGCATCAGCCTGACCTTCTCGCTCAAGGAAAGCCTGTTCAAGGCGCTCTACCCGCAGGTGCTGCAGCACTTCTACTTTCAGGATGCCGAGCTGCTCAGCGTCGACGCCGACAATAAAGTGCGTATGCGTCTGCTGATTGACCTGCATGCCGACTGGCCCGCCGGCAGTGAGCTGCAAGGCCAATTCACCGAGTTCGACGGTTATCTGCTCAGCCTGGTCAGCATCGCGCGCTGATCTGTCGAGCGCGGCAGCCCAAAGCGCTAGGCAAATCCGCTAAACTCGGCCGATTGCCGTCTGGAGTGCCCTATGCGCGAAGATTTGAATCAAGGCCTGATCGAGTTCCTCAAGGCCTCGCCAACCCCTTTTCATGCCACCGCCAGCCTGGCTCAGCGCCTTGAAGCGGCCGGTTTTCAGCACCTGGACGAGCGCGCCAGCTGGCACACCGAGGCCGGCGGCCGCTATTACGTCACGCGCAACGACTCCTCGATCATCGCCTTCAAGCTAGGCAAGCGCGCGCCGCTGGAAGGCGGTATCCGCCTGGTTGGCGCGCACACCGACAGCCCGTGCCTGCGGGTCAAACCGCAACCTGAGCTGCAGCAACAGGGCTTTTTCCAGCTCGGCGTTGAGGTATACGGCGGTGCATTGCTGGCGCCCTGGTTCGACCGCGACCTGTCGCTGGCCGGTCGGGTGACCTATCGCCGCGACGGCAAGGTGGAAAGCCAGCTGATCGACTTCCAGAAGCCGATTGCGATCATTCCCAACCTGGCCATTCACCTCAACCGTGAGGCCAACCAGGGCTGGGCGATCAACCAGCAGATCGAGCTGCCGCCGATCCTGGCGCAGCTATCCGGCGATGAGCCGGCCGATTTCCGCGCCCTGATCACCGATCAACTGGCCCGCGAACACGACTTCAGCGCCGATGCGGTGCTCGATTACGAACTGAGCTTCTACGACACGCAAAGTGCTGCGGTGATTGGCCTGAATGGCGACTTTATTGCCGGCGCGCGGCTGGACAACCTGCTGTCCTGCTACGCCGGGCTGCAGGCGTTGTTGGCGGCACCGGATGAAGAAAGCTGCGTGCTGGTGTGCACCGACCACGAGGAAGTCGGCTCCTGCTCGGCCTGCGGCGCCGACGGCCCGATGCTCGAACAGGTTTTGCGCCGCGTACTGCCGGACGGCGATGCCTTCGTGCGTACCATCCAGCGCTCGCTGCTGGTCTCAGCCGACAACGCCCACGGCGTGCACCCCAACTACGCCGACAAGCATGATCAGAACCACGGCCCAAAACTCAACGCTGGCCCAGTGATCAAGATCAACAGCAACCAGCGCTACGCCACCAACAGCGAAACCGCCGGGTTCTTCCGTCATCTATGCCTGGAAAATGAAGTGCCGGTGCAGAGCTTCGTCACCCGCAGCGACATGGGTTGCGGCTCGACCATCGGCCCGATCACCGCCAGCCAGCTGGGCGTACGCACCGTGGACATCGGCCTGCCGACCTTCGCCATGCACTCGATCCGCGAACTGGCCGGCAGCCATGACCTGGCGCATCTGGTGAAAGTGCTGACGGCGTTTTACGCCAACGCCGAGCTGCCGTGATGCTGACGGGTAGCTGTTTGTGCGGTGCGCTGGCCTACAGCGTCGCGCGCCTGGACAAGCCTATTGGCCACTGTCACTGCATGACGTGTCAGAAAGCTCATGCAGCCCCGTTCGCCACTACGGCTGGCGTGCTGCGTGAGGATTTTCACTGGCTGCGTGGTGAAGACAAGCTCTCCAGCTATGAGTCTTCGCCGGGAAAGCTGCGCCACTTCTGTTCAGTCTGCGGTTCTCAGCTGGTGGCTGAACGACCTGCCCAGCCCCACGTAATCATCCGCGTGGCCACGCTGGATCAGGACCCCGGCGAACGCCCTGCCCAGCATATCTGGACCAGCCACGACCGACCCTGGCTTTCAACCGCAGCGCTGCCTAGCCATGACGAGTGGCCGCCAGGTCGCTAAATCACTCCGGCACCTCGACGCTCACATGCAGGGCGTCGTGGCGCCAGAACTCCAGATCGCAATCAATCAACCGACCATGCTGGTCGCGGTTGATCCGCACGATACGCAGCGCCGGGCTGCCCACCGCCACTTTCAATGCCGACGCGGCTTCGCTGTGCAACGCCGTGGGCACCATATCGAAGCGCACACGGCCGTAATGAATGCCGTATTCGCTGGCGTACAACTCGGTCAGCGAACGGGTCAGATCGAAATCCAGGATGCCGGCGAAGTAATTCGGATTGAGGTAGTGCTCGACATACAGCACCAGACGGCCGTCGATGCGCCGCGCGCGGCGGATCTGGTAGACGCTGGACAGCGCCGGCAAGGCCAGTAGCTGACAGATCTCGGCGCTGGCCGGAATCAGCTTGGCGCTCAGCACTTCAGTGGCCGGCACCCGCCCCTGCTCGCCGACCATCGCATGGAAATGGCTGCGCACCAGCGGGTTGTAGGCCACGCGCGGCGGCGAGACAAACCAGCCGCGACGCTCCTCACGATAGATCAGCCCCTGAGCCTCAAGCTGGCCCAGCGCCTCACGCAGGGTGATGCGCGTGGTATCGAATACCTCGCTGAGCTTGCGCTCGGCCGGCAACTGACTTCCCGACGGCAACAGGCCGTGTTCGATCTGCTCTTCCAATGCCCGGCATATAGCTGTGACTGCCCGCGGCGCTTCATCGCGCATCAAGACCTCCAAAATTGGACTAGTCCAGCCCCATTTCGGGGCATCAACATGTGAATGCAGCTGTAAAAACCATGTTTCAAGTTTAAGCAGTCTTGATGACCACGCCATGACAACTTTCTTTCAGCGCCAGTAAAAGCTGATAAAACTTGGCCTGCACGCCATACATGACTGAATTTGTTCATGGTCTACGCTAGTGGTGCGCCAGTTTGTGCAACCCGGCTCGAGCCGGTAAATGACCAACATACATAAAACTGTCATTTAACAAGCCTAAATTGGCCTGGGTCTTGCTGATCTAGACCAGAACTTTTCACTGCACGCACTTCAATCGCAAAGGAGTTTCCAATGAAACAACTGCTGCTGGCTTCACTGATGGGCTCAGCCATCGCCCTGGCCACCTCGGCCATGGCTGCTGAAACGGACTTGCAAGCACTGGAAAAGGCCGCGCGCGCTGAAGGCGCGGTGAACAGTGTGGGCATGCCGGACAGCTGGGCCAACTGGAAGGACACCTGGGTTGACCTGAACAAGCTGTATGGCTTGAAGCATATGGACACCGACATGAGCTCGGCCCAGGAAATTGCCAAATTCGCCGCTGAGAAAGACAACGCCACCGCCGATATCGGCGACGTAGGCGCGGCCTTTGGCCCCATCGCAGTGCAGCAGGGTGTTACCCAAGCCTACAAACCCAGCACCTGGGAACAGATTCCAACCTGGGCCAAGGACGCTGACGGCCACTGGATGCTCGCCTACACCGGCTCTATTGCCTTTATCGTCAACAAGCAGCTGGTCAAGGACGTGCCACGCTCCTGGGCCGACCTGAAACAAGGTAAGTACAAGGTCGCCATCGGTGACGTCAGCGCCGCCGCCCAGGCGGTGAACGGTGTGCTGGCCGCGTCCATCGCCAACGGCGGCGACGAGAAGAACATCCAACCTGGCCTGGATTTCTTCGCCGAAATCGCCAAACAGGGCCGCCTGGGCCTGTCCAACCCGACCATCCAGACCCTGGAAAAAGGCGAAGTGGAAGTCGGCATCGTCTGGGACTTCAATGGCCTGTCTTACCGCGACCAGATCGATCCAAGCCGCTTCGAAGTGCTGATCCCATCCGACGGTTCGGTGATCTCAGGCTACACCACAGTGATCAACAAGTACGCCAAGAACCCCAACGCGGCCAAGCTGGCGCGTGAGTACATCTTGAGCGACGCAGGCCAGATCAACCTAGCCAAGGGCAACGCCCGGCCGATCCGCGCCGAGCACCTGACCCTGCCGGCCGAAGTGCAGGCCAAGCTGCTGCCAAACGAGCAGTACGCCAAGGTGCAGCCGATCAAAGACCCAGCCGCCTGGGAAGCCACCTCGAAAGCACTGCCGCAGCTGTGGCAGGAAAATGTGATCATCGAAATGCAATAAACGCTCGTCCACAGCCCGGCGCTCGCCGGGCTGTGTTTTTGCTCAAGGAAATCGCTCGATGAAACACAACGTCATCCTGGTGGTACTGGATGGCCTGAACTATGAGGTGGCCCGCCATGCGCTGGGGCATCTGCAGGCCTACTGCGGCGCTGGCCGCGCTGCGCTGTACAAGCTCGAGTGCGAGCTGCCCTCGCTGTCCCGCCCACTCTACGAATGCATCATGACCGGCGTAGCGCCGATCGACAGCGGCATCGTGCACAACGATGTGGTGCGCCTGTCCAACCAGCGCAGCATCTTCCACTACGCCCGTGCTGCCGGTCTTTCCACCGCTGCGGCGGCCTATCACTGGATGAGCGAGCTGTATAACCGCGCACCCTTCGATGCGGCCCGCGACCGCCATACCAGCGACAGCGCTCTGCCGATCCAGCAGGGCCATTTCTATTACGCCGACCACTACCCGGACTCGCACCTGTTCGCCGATGCCGAGCACCTGCGCGTGCAGCACAAGCCGAACTTCCTGCTGGTGCACCCAATGAATATCGATGACGCCGGCCACAAATTTGGCCTGGACTCGCCGCAATACCGCAACAGCGCACGACACGCCGATCTGCTGCTGGCCGAATACCTGCAGCGCTGGCTGGATGCTGGCTACCAGGTGCTGGTCACTGCCGATCACGGCATGAACAACGACCGCTCGCACAACGGCCTGCTGCCGGAAGAGCGCGAAGTACCGTTGTTCGTTGCTGGCAGCGCCTTCAGCCTGGATGGCAACGCGCAGCCACGGCAAACCGAATTATGCGGCACCATCTGTGCCCTGCTCGGTGCCGCGCATGACAAACCCTGGTGCAAGGAACTGCTCAAGTGACGGCAAGCAAACCCCGCGGCAAGTGGCTGGCCCTGCTGTGCCTGCTGCCCTTCGCGATCTTCTTTATCGCCTTCCAGATCGCCCCGCTGGTGTGGGTAGCGGTGCACAGCCTGAGCGTCGGCGACGCCTGGGGCCTGGGCAATTACCAGAAGATCTTCAGCTCCAAGTTCTACCTGCAAGCGATCAAGCACAGCCTGCAGATCGCCTTCTGGTCGAGCCTGTTCGGCATTGTCATCGCCGTGCTCGGCAGCTACTCGCTGCGCCAGGTCGACTCCAAGCTGCGCGACTTCGTCATGGCCTTCTCCAACATGACCACCAACTTCGCCGGGGTGCCGCTGGCTTTCGCCTTCATCATCATCCTCGGCTTCAACGGTGCGCTGACCCTGCTGCTCAAGCAGGCAGGGATCATCGAAGACTTCAACCTGTACTCGAAAACCGGGCTGATTGTGCTCTACACCTACTTCCAGATTCCCCTCGGCGTGCTGCTGCTCTACCCGGCCTTCGACGCCCTGCGTGAAGACTGGCGCGAATCCGCGGCGCTGCTCGGTGCCGGCACCTGGGACTTCTGGCGGCATATTGGCATTCCGGTACTGACCCCGGCGCTACTCGGCACCTTCGTCATCCTCCTGGCCAATGCCCTCGGCGCCTACGCCACGGTGTATGCGCTGACCACCGGCAATTTCAACGTCCTGCCGATCCGCATCGCCGCCATGGTCGCCGGCGATATCAGCCTCAACCCGGACATGGCCAGTGCCCTGGCGATGGTACTGGTGGGCCTGATGGTGGTGATCACCGCCGCACACCAGTGGCTGCTGAAGAGGAGCTACCATGTCGCACGCTGATGCCAAACCGGCCGCGCTGTACCACCGTGTGGTGGTCTGGCTGCTGTTCCTGACCCTGCTGTTGCCGCTGGCCGGCACCCTGCTCTACTCGCTGTCCACCAGCTGGTCGGCGACCATTCTGCCGTCCGGCCTGACCTTCAAGTGGTACGTGGCGCTGTGGAGCGATCCGCGCTTCCTCGCGGCCTTTGGCCAGTCACTGCTGGTGTGCTTCGGCTCCCTGCTGCTGGCCACCGTGTTGATCCTGCCGCTGCTGTTTGTGGTGCATTACCACTTCCCCAAACTCGACGGCCTGATGAACATCCTCATCCTGCTACCGTTCGCCGTGCCGCCGGTGGTGTCCTCGGTGGGCCTGCTGCAAGTCTATGGCTCCGGGCCGCTGGCGATGGTCGGCACGCCGTGGATCCTGATCGGCTGCTACTTCACCGTGGCCCTGCCGTTTATGTACCGGGCGATCACCAACAACCTGCAGGCGATCAACCTGCGCGACCTGATGGACTCCGCGCAACTGCTCGGTGCCAGCACCTGGCAGGCCGCCTTTCTGGTGATCCTGCCCAACCTGCGCAAGGGTCTGATGGTGTCGCTGTTTCTCTCCTTCAGCTTCCTGTTCGGTGAGTTCGTGTTCGCCAATCTGCTGGTAGGCACGCGCTACGAAACCCTGCAGGTGTACCTGAACAACATGAAAAACAGCAGCGGCCACTTCAACAGCGCGCTGGTGATTTCCTACTTCTTCTTCGTGCTGATCTTCACCTGGGCAGCCACTCGCCTGAACAAGGACAGACCATGAGTTACCTGAGCATCCGCGGCCTGCATAAAAGCTACGGCACCACCCCGATCTTCAGCGAGATCGATTGTGAAATCGGCAAAGGCGAGTTCATCACCCTGCTCGGCCCGTCCGGCTGCGGCAAATCCACCCTACTGCGCTGCATTGCTGGCCTGACCGGAGTGAATGGCGGGCAGATTCTGCTCGACGGCCAGGACCTGGTACCCGTCGCCCCGCAAAAGCGCGGTATCGGCATGGTGTTCCAGAGCTACGCGCTGTTCCCCAACATGAGCGTGGCGCAGAACGTCGCCTTCGGCCTGCGCATGCAGAAGGTCAAGGGCAGCGAAGCCGAACAGCGGGTCAAAGAAGTGCTGGAGCTGGTCGAACTCAACGACTTCGCCGGCCGTTACCCGCATCAGCTGTCCGGCGGCCAATGCCAGCGTGTGGCCCTGGCTCGTTCACTGGTCACCCGCCCACGCCTGCTGCTGCTCGATGAGCCGCTGTCAGCGCTGGACGCGCGGATTCGCAAGCACCTGCGCGAGCAGATCCGCAGCATCCAGCAGGAGCTGGGCCTGACCACCATCTTCGTCACCCATGATCAGGAAGAAGCCCTGGTCATGAGCGACCGTATCTTCCTGATGAACGCCGGCAAGATCGTCCAGAGTGGCGACGCGGAAACCCTCTACACCGCCCCCGCCGATGCCTTTGCCGCCGGCTTTATCGGCAACTACAACCTGCTCGACGCCGATGCCGCCAGCCGCCTGCTGCTACGCCCGATCAGCAGCCGCGTGGCGATTCGTCCGGAAGCCATCCAGATTGGCGCGCACGGCAGCATTCAGGGGCAGATTTGCAGCCACCGTTTGCTCGGCAACGTGATCCGTTACCGCGTCGAGGCGCGCGGCGTCGAACTGCTGGTGGACGTGCTCAACCGCTCCCCGGCGGACCTGCATGCCCGCGGCCAGCAGATCAACCTGAATATTGAAGACAACGCAATCTGTGAGGTGGCCTGATGGCCCTGGCAATTTTCGACCTGGACGAAACCCTGATCGGCGGCGACTGCGCTAGCCTGTGGACCCAGGAAATGGTCAAACTCGGCTGGGCCGACGCCGACAGTTTTATCGCCCATGAGCAGGAGCTGATGCGCCAATACGCCGCTGGCAGCCTGGCCATGGAAGACTATATGGCCTTCACCCTGTCGCCGCTGGTGGGCCGCACGCCGGAAGAAGTCGCCCACGTGGTCGAACCGTTTGTCGAAGACGTGATCGAGCCGATTTTCTACAGCGACGCCACCCGCTGCCTGGCCAATCACCGCGCCGCCGGTGACCGGGTGCTGGTGATTTCCGCCTCGGCGCATTTTCTGGTCAGCGCTGTCGCCGCGCGCTTGAAGATCGAAGAAGTGCTGGCCATCGATCTGGAAGTCCAACACGGCCATTACAGCGGCCGTACTCAGGGCGTAATGACCTACCGCGAAGGCAAGGTCACGCGCCTGCGTGATTGGCTGCAAGAGCACGGCGAAGTCCTCGACGGCGCCTACTTCTACTCCGACTCACGCAACGACCTGCCGCTGCTGCAGGTGGTCGACAAGCCCTATGTGGTCAACCCCGACCCTACTCTGCTTGCGCACGCGCAGCATGCCGGCTGGCCAATTCTGAGCTGGCGCTGATAGCGCTCGGTTGAATGCAAAAGACCCACACCTGTGGGTCTTTTGCTATGCGCTCGGGTAAAGTGCCAGCGCTGTACTGATCCGATTGTCTCGCCCAGATGGACGCCCATGATTTTTTACCGCCACCCGCCGGCTGAGGCCGCCAAGGCGTTGCTGGCCGCTGCCGGGCTGCCAACCGCCGATCTTGCAGCTGAACACTTCGCGCACTTTATCGCTGCCGGCCCGGCGCACGCCCCCGAGGCGTTGATTGGCTTACAGCCTTATGACGACGTGGCGCTGCTGCGTTCACTGGTGGTCAGCCCAGCGGTGCGCGGCAAAGGGTATGGCGGCGCGCTGGTCGCCGAGGTCGAGGCCTATGCACAGCAACTGGGTGTACGTGAGCTTTACCTACTGACCAATAGCGCCGAAGCCTTCTTCAGCCGCCGTGGTTACAGCTGCGTCGAGCGAGCCAGCGTGCCTGAGGCGATTCGCCAGACAGCCGAGTTCTCCAGCCTCTGCCCCGCCAGTGCGGTCTGTATGCACAAGCCTATCGAGGCGCGCTGATGGACTGCAGTTCCCCGCTCACCGCCTACCAGCAGGCCATCGATCGCGACGGTTTTAAATCCGACCCGGCGCAGTGGCAGGCCGCCCAAGCCCTGCATGATTGTCATCAGGCCTTGCACCAGGCCACAACGGCGCATGCCATCAACGGGGTGTATCTGTGGGGGCCGGTTGGCCGTGGCAAGACCTGGCTGATGGACAGCTTTTACAAGGGACTGGAGGTCCCAGCACGGCGTCAACACTTCCATCACTTTATGCGCTGGGTGCATATGCGCCTGTTTCAGCTCACCGGCACGCCTGACCCATTGCAGGCGCTGGCCGTGGAGCTGAGCCGCGAGGTGCGCGTGCTGTGCTTCGATGAGCTGTTTGTCAGCGATATCGGCGATGCGATTATTCTCGGCCGGCTGTTCCAGGTGATGTTCGAGCAGGGCGTGATACTGGTCGCCACGTCCAACCAGCCGCCCGAACTGCTGTATGCCGAAGGCTTTAACCGCGAGCGCTTTCTGCCTGCGGTGGCCGCCCTGCAGCGGCATATGCAGGTGGTGAGCATCAACGGTGAGGAAGACCATCGCCTGCACCCAGGCATCGCCCATCCCCGTTACTGGGTCGCCACGCCTGGGTTGCCCAGTGTGCTAAGCCGGACCTTCAGTCAGTTGGCCGCAGGTAGGCCCAGCAGCGACCAACCGCTCACGCTCGGCAACCGCAGCGTACAGACTCTGCGCCACTGCGACGGCGTGCTCTGGTGCCGCTTTGCCGATCTGTGCGAGCAGCCCTTGGCCGCGCCAGACTTTATCGCCCTGTGCGACCGCTTCCAGGCCATTCTGCTTAGCGAAGTGCCAAACCTGAGCAGCCCGCAACGCGCGGCGAAGATCGCCCGTGGCACCGAAGATGGCGTCGAGCGGGTGCAGGCCGGCGATCGCCAGTTGCCGGCCCTGTCGGTCAAGGATGACAGCGTGCGGCGCTTTATCGCCCTGGTGGATGAATGCTACGACCGCAAGGTGCCGCTGTATCTCGAAGCCCAGGTGCCGCTGGCCGAACTCTATACCGAGGGCTACCTGAGCTTCGCCTTTCGCCGCACCCTAAGCCGGCTACAAGAAATGCAGTTGCAGCGCTTTGGCGCTTAAGCCTGCATGGCCCAGCCATGTACATTCATCGCTGCCTGGCGTAGCGCTTCCGAGCGGGTTGGGTGCGGATGGCAGATCAGCGCAATGTCCTCAGCCGAAGCGCTGAACTCCAACGCCACGCAGTACTCGCCGATCAGTTCGCCGGCGCTGGGGCCGATGATATGCACGCCGAGAATCTGGTCGGTGCGCTCATCGGCTAGCACTTTGACGAAGCCTTCGGCCTCATGGTTGATCTTCGCCCGGCTGTTGGCGGTGAAGGGAAACTTGCCGACCTTGTAGGCCCGCCCCTCGGCCTTCAACTGCTCCTCGGTCTTGCCCACGGTGGCAACTTCCGGCTTGGTGTAGATCACCCCGGGAATCGCCTCGTAATTGACCTCGGCGGCATGCCCGGCGATGCGCTCGATACAGGCGATGGCTTCATCTTCGGCCTTGTGCGCAAGCATCGGTCCGGAGGTGACGTCGCCGATAATCCAGATACCCGGCACGCTGCTGCGGTGCTGCTGGTTTTCCAGCATGCCGCGCTTGTCGGTGGCCAGGCCGACGGTCTCCAGACCCAGGCCGGCGGTATAGGGGCGACGGCCAATGGCGACCAGCACATAATCAGCCTGTAGTTGCTCGACAGCACCGCCAGCAGCTGGCTGCAGGTCAAGGGTCACGCCTTTTGCCGTGGCCTTGGCGGCGCTGACCTTGGTTGCCAATTTGAAATTCATGCCCTGCTTGCTCAGGGTGCGCTGCAGGGTTTTCGCGGTTTCGTTATCCAGGCCCGGGCAGATGCGATCGAGGTACTCCACCACCGTCACTTCGCTGCCCAAACGCCGCCACACCGAACCCAGTTCCAAGCCGATCACCCCAGCGCCGATCACCACCAGATGCTTGGGCACCTTGGGCAGGGCCAGAGCGCCGGTGGAGTCGAGGATGCGCTGGTTATCAATATTCACCCCTGGCAGCGGCGTCGGTTCCGAGCCGGTGGCTATCACGATGTCCTTGGCCTGCAACTCGCGCACACTGCCATCGGCGAGGGTCACCGTGACCTTGCCCGGCCCGTTCAAACGGCCCCAGCCCTTGATCCACTCGACCTTGTTCTTGCGAAACAGAAACTCGATGCCCTTGGTCAGCGCCGTTACGCTCTCATCCTTCTGCTTCATCATCTGCGCCAGATTGAGCGTCGGAGTGACCTCGATACCGAGGTTGTTGAGCTCGCCGCTGGTCGCCGCTTCGTACAACTCCGAGGCATGCAGCAACGCCTTCGACGGCATGCAGCCGACATTCAGGCAGGTGCCACCCAATGTCTCGCGCCCCTCGATGCAGGCGACTTTCAGGCCCAGTTGCCCGGCACGGATGGCGGCGTTGTAGCCGCCGGGGCCGCCACCGATGATCAGCACGTCATAGTTGCTCATTGAGTTACTCCTAGGCTGCAGAAATTTAGCGAACCAGGGCCGCGTTCGCTGCCGGCCGTGGGCGCAGCAGGTGGAAGGCGCAGAACGCCGCGACGGCAAATAAACTGTTCAGCAACACCATAGGCCACGCCGAGCCATCCGCCAGCAGGCTAAGCAGGACGCCGCTGCAGGTGGCACCGGCCATTTGCGCAAAGCCCATAAAACCTGCGGCCAGACCAGCGCGGTGGGCATTGGGGATCACCGCCCCAGCCACCGATGCCGGCAGCAACATGCCCCCCCCCAAGGTGACCAACACCTGGGGTAATGACAGGCCGAGCAACGACAAACCAAACAGCAGATAAATCGCCAAGGTGGCCAGCGCTCCGCTCGCCACCAGCGCCGCACCTATGCCGACTATCTTCTCCGGGCCCAGCTGCAAAATGCGCCGCTGGGTAAACAGCGCGCCGGCGATCAGCGCCGAAACAATTGCCGCAAAGGTGATGCCGTATTGCGCCGGGCTCAGCCCGAGCAGGCCGATATACACAGCCGAAGAGCCGGCAACTACCGCAAACATCGCGCCATAGGTGCAGGCCAGCGTCAGGGCCAGCGCGCGAAACGAGGCGGCGCGCAGCAGATCGGCATAGTTGCCGGCCAAGCGGCTGAGCTGCCCGGCCTGCGGGTCGAGCTGCCGATTACTTTCCCGGTACAGGCCCAACACCGCACAAACGATGCCTACGCCGATCAGTAGTGCCAGGGCAATCGGCGCGCGCCAGCCGCCATACAGCGTCAGCACGCCGCCCAGCATCGGCGACAGGACGATCGCGCAGAGCATGCCAATCACCGTCAGCGCCAATGCCGGCCCAGCCTGCGCCTGCCACACATCGCGGACGATGGCCCGCGCCAGCACCAATGCCGCGCAAGCCCCAAGCCCCTGCAGCACGCGGGCGGCAATAAGTTCACCCATGCTGCTGGCCAGCAGCATCCACAAGGTGGCGAGCAGATAGACCAGCAACCCGGCGATCAGCACCGGACGCCGGCCGATACGATCCGACAGCGGGCCGAGCAACAACTGGCCCAGGCCAAAGGCGGCGACGAAAGCCGATAAAGCCAGCAGGCTGCTGCCGGGGCGGGCCGTCATGATTAGTTCGATAACGCCCAGACTGGGGATGATCAGCTGAGTGGAAATTTCTCCAAGGGCAGTCAGGGCCACCAGAATCAGCAGCAGGCTGCGCGACGGCAAGGGATAGGGATGCATGGGCGTGGGTCCTGTGATCACGGGCTGGCGTGGTTCGCCAAACTTTAATATTTCAACCATAATACAAACAATTAAATTACGCTTGTAATTTTACAGCCGCCACAAACAGAGGCCCGCCCCATGAGCATCCCATCACGCGAAGAAAAACTGGCCGAATGGCTCGCCGCCGAACAGGCCATTCGCACCAACCTCGGTGCACCCGGCAGCATGAGCCTGGCGCAGGTCAGCGAACTGTTGCCGCAGGAATTCTTTGACGGCATCGGCCGCGGTGAACTGCCCTCGCCGCCCATCGGCTATCTGCTGGATTTTGTCCCGCTGGAGTGGTCATCCGGGCGCTTCGTCTTCCAAGGCACGCCGGACGCACGCCACTACAACCCGCTGGGCAGCGTGCACGGCGGCTATGCAGCCACCCTGCTCGACTCCTGCATGGGCTGCGCCATCCACACCCAATTGCAGCGCGGCCAGGGTTACACCACCACCGATCTGCGCATCAGCTACATTCGCGCCCTCAGCACCAAGGTCGGGCCGATCCGCGCCGAAGGTCGCATCGTGCACATCGGCCGCACCACCGCGCTGGCCGAAGGGCGCATTTACGATGTTGACGACCGTCTGTACGCCGTCGGCTCAACCACCTGCCTGATTCTCAGCATGCCTGGGATATCGCCTACACCCGGCACTGAAACACCGGGGCGAAGCGAGTAAGATGGCAGGCAACATCTGAAACCAGCGGCCAGGTACTCCATGCGATATTCCGAAGACCACAAAGCCCAGACCCATCAGCGCATCATCGAAGAGGCCGCGCGCCTGTTCCGCCGCGACGGCGTTGGCGCCACCGGCCTGCAGCCGCTGATGAAGGCCTTGGGCCTGACCCATGGCGGTTTCTACGCCCACTTCAAATCGAAAGATGAGCTGGTGGAAACCGCCCTGCGCCACAGCGCTGACAAGCTGACGGCGGTCACCAATGAGATGGCCAACAGTGATAAACCGCTGACCCGCCTGATCAGCGGTTACCTGTCGTCCGCCCATCGCGCCGATCCGGGCGATGGCTGCCCACTGCCGACCATGTCCGCCGAGCTGGGCCAGCGCGGCGCACCCAGCCCGGTGACCGATGAGCTGATCCGCGACCGCCTGCAAACCATCGAAGCCAGCCTTGGCGTTGAGCATGCCGATGAGCAAAGCGTGCTGATCCTCAGCGCCATGGTCGGTGCCCTGCTGCTGTCACGCAGCGTAAGCGACCCGGAACTGTCTGACCGACTGCTGAAAACCACCCGCCGCCTGCTGATCGAACAGAACACCGGCGACGCGGCGCAAAGCACCTGATTGCAGAAAATCAGTGCTACACAAGAAAAGCCCTGACTGTCTCCAGCCAGGGCTTTTCTTGTTACGGCCAGCGATTTACTTGTAACGAGCAGCCGCACTGCTGTGCGACAGGTTCGGCGCCAGCTTGCCGCGGGCATCGGTAAAGGCCTGCCAGTCAGCGGCATCCGGCAGCGATGGAATGGTGATTAGCTCGCCCTGATCGAAACCGGCCAGCGCCGCATCAACCATTTCACCGACCTCCATGATCATGCTCGCCGGCAATGCCGAGTCATCCATGCCGCTACGCTCCCAGATCTCGGTGCGGGTAATACCGGGCAATACGGCCTGCACCTGCAGGCCCTGGGCCTTCACTTCACCGTTAAGGGTCTGGGTCAGGCTCAGCACATAGGCCTTGGTGGCGCTGTACACGGCATTGAACATTTCCGGAGCCAGGGCCACCACCGAGGCGATATTGATGATTGCCCCACGTCCGGCGGCGGTGAAATTAGCAGCGGCTGCGGTGGACAGGTGAGTCAGCGAAACCACGTTGAGCAGAATCATCCGATCTACGGTGTCGAGGTCGGCCTCGACCAGTTGACCGTTCATGGCCATACCGGCGTTGTTGACCAGCAAGCTGATGGCCTTGTCGGTACGCAGGCGCTGGGTAACGGCGTGCAGATCAGCCTTGTCGGTGAGGTCGGCCTTCAGCACTTCGATCTTTACCCCGTATTGCTCGGTCAAACGCACAGACAGTGCCTGCAGGCGCTGCAGATCGCGGGCAACCAACAGCAGGTTGTAACCGCGCTGCGCCAGGCGCTCGGCGTAGGTGGCGCCAATGCCTGACGAGGCGCCGGTGATCAATGCAGTGCCTTTCTCGTTATGCGTGCTCATGGTGCGTCTCCTGGGTGTGCGTGGGTAGTTAGGCTGTCTGGAGGTATAGTGCGCCAATTCATATTACATACATAATATAAATATTATATGTCGAACATAATAAAAGCTATCGACAGCTATTGCGCAGACATTCCGGGCGTCAACGCCGCAGGAAACCATGGTTAAGCTCCTGATCGCAGCGCAAAAAAAAGCGGACAACCGGTGAAGGTTGTCCGCTTTTGTGCGACGTAGCGCGTCTAGCTTTAGCTGCGTATCAGATGATCGAAGGCGCTCAGGGAGGCCTTGGCGCCCTCGCCCACGGCAATCACGATCTGCTTGTACGGCACGGTGGTGACGTCACCGGCGGCAAACACGCCAGCGATATTGGTGGCGCCCTTGGCGTCGACGATGATCTCGCCGAAACGATTGAGCTCCACGCTGCCCTTCAGCCAGTCGCTGTTGGGCAACAGGCCGATCTGCACGAAGATGCCTTCCAGCTCGACGCTGTGCAGCTCTTCGCTGGTGCGGTCCTTGTAAACTAGCGCATTGACCTTCTGACCATCGCCTTTGACTTCGGTGGTTTGCGCGCTCTTGATCACGGTGACGTTCGGCAGGCTGTAGAGCTTCTTCTGCAGCACAGCGTCGGCACGCAGGGTGTCGGCGAACTCCAGTAGGGTTACGTGGGCGACGATGCCGGCGAGATCAATCGCTGCCTCGACGCCGGAGTTACCGCCGCCGATCACCGCGACACGCTTACCCTTGAACAGCGGACCGTCGCAGTGCGGGCAGAAGCACACACCCTTGGCCTTGTATTCCTGCTCGCCCGGCACACCCATCTCGCGCCAGCGCGCACCGGTGGAGAGGATTACGGTCTTCGCCTTGAGGCTCGAACCGTTCTCGAACTTCACCTCATGCAGGCCGCCTGCGCTGCTCGCCGGCACCAGTGCGCTGGCACGCTGCAGGTTCATGATGTCGACTTCGTACTCACGCACGTGCTCTTCCAGAGCGCGTACCAGCTTCGGCCCTTCGGTTTCCTTTACCGAGATAAAGTTCTCGATGGCCATGGTGTCCAGCACCTGACCGCCGAAACGCTCGGCAGCAATCGCAGTACGGATACCTTTGCGCGCAGCGTAAATGGCCGCTGCAGCGCCGGCTGGGCCACCGCCCACCACCAGCACGTCGAACGCCTGTTTGGCGCTCATCTTCTCGGCGTCGCGGTTGGCTGTGCCGGTGTCGATCTTGGCGAGAATTTCCTTCACTTCCATACGGCCGGAGGCGAATACCTCGCCGTTCAGGTAGATGCTCGGCACGGCCATGATCTGGCGGCGCTCGACCTCTTCCTGAAACAGCGCGCCATCGATGGAGACGTTGCGGATATTCGGGTTGAGCACGGCCATCAGATTCAGCGCCTGGACCACGTCCGGGCAGTTCTGGCAGGACAGCGAGAAGTAGGTCTCGAACTCGAATTTTCCTTCAACAGCCTGGATCTGCGCGATGGTTTCGGCATCCAGCTTGGACGGGTGACCACCCACCTGCAGCAGCGCCAGTACCAACGAGGTGAACTCGTGGCCCATGGGGATGCCCGCGAAGGTCAGGCCGATGTCCGCACCAGGGCGGTTGAGCGAGAACGACGGGCGACGGGCGTCGCTGCCATCGGTCTTCAGGGTGATCTTGTCGGTCAGGCCGACGATGCTCTGGAGCAGTTCAAGCAGCTCCTGAGATTTCGCACTGTCATCGAGGGACGCGACGATCTCGAACGGCAGGGTGACCTTTTCCAGGTAGGCCTTCAACTGGGTTTGCAGGTTAGCGTCCAACATGGCGGATAGTCCTCAATGACAAAAATTCTGGGCAATAAAATGCCCGGGCGGATCGCGCCCGGGCATCGGGCACCACTAGGGTCGGGTTGCGACCCTGACAGCGCTAAGAACTCCCCTCCCCGAGCCTAAGCCCAGAGAAGGTGTTGGCAGATTTAGATCTTGCCAACCAGGTCCAGCGACGGAGCCAGAGTCTTCTCGCCTTCTTTCCACTTGGCTGGGCACACTTCGCCTGGGTGAGCAGCGGTGTACTGAGCAGCTTTCAGCTTGCGCAGGGTTTCCGATACGTCACGAGCGATTTCGTTGGAGTGGATTTCAACGGTCTTGATCACGCCTTCCGGGTTGATCAGGAAGGTGCCGCGCAGAGCCAGACCTTCTTCTTCGATGTGCACACCGAAAGCGCGAGTCAGAGCGTGGGTTGGATCACCAACCAGCGGGAACTGAGCCTTGCCTACAGCAGGCGAGGTTTCGTGCCAGACTTTGTGGGAGAAATGGGTGTCGGTGGTGACGATGTAAACTTCGGTGCCGGCATCGCGGAACGCAGCGTAGTTGTTGGCAGCGTCTTCGATTTCAGTCGGGCAGTTGAAGGTGAAGGCAGCTGGCATGAAGATCAGTACCGACCACTGGCCTTTCAGGGACTGCTCGGTCACTTCAATGAACTTGCCGTTGTGGAAAGCGTTGGCTTTGAACGGTTGAACTTGGGTGTTGATGAGATTCATCTCTGGTTCCTTTTGAGGGTTAGAAATTTACAGGGCGCATTTTAACGCCTTATGCAAAAAAAGCTTATTGATTGCCGCCATGATTCCGATTGATTAAGCCAATCGACCGCCGGACTCATACGAATGCAGGGTCTATTACCAAAACCAGCTTGCCGTTGACCTGATTACTCGCCAGCGCAGCAAAGGCGGCCTCGGCATCTTTGAGCGCATAAGCCTGCTGAAGTTGCGGTTTGAGACGCCCCTCGGCAAATAGTGGCCAAACAAACTGCTGCAAATCGCGCAGCAGATCAGCCTTGAACTGCTCATCACGATTGCGCAGGGTCGAACCAATCAGCGCAATCCGCTTACCCAACAATGCCGCCAGATCCAGCTCAGCCTTGCGCCCGCCGAGCAAACCGATGTTTACCCAGCGGCCATCCACAGCCAGCAAATCCAGGTTAAGCGCAGCGTAGCTGCCGCCTACAGGGTCAAGAATCACATCGAACGGGGCGAAATCACGCAACGCCTGCAACTGCTCTTCACCGCGCAGCACGCCGCCCTGAGCGCCCAGGCTTTCGCAGTAGGCCACGCGCTCCGGCGAACCGACGCTGACCCAGCACGGACTGCCAAAGGCTTTACACAATTGAATGGCAGCCGAACCAACACCACTGGCGCCGGCATGCAGCAGGACCTTCTGCCCAGGCTTCAAACCCGCCAGCTGGAACAAATTGAGCCAGGCCGTGGCGTACACCTCAGGCAGTGCCGCCGCCTCAACCAGCGTCATACCCTCCGGCACCGGCAAGGCGTGCCGCGCATCGACCACCACCTCTTCGGCCATGCCGCCACCGCTCAACAGCGCGCAAACCCGGTCGCCAATTTTCCAGTCACATCCGGCGCCCACTTCACTGACGATACCGGCGCATTCCAGCCCGAGCACCTCGCTGGCGCCAGGCGGTGGCGGATAAAGGCCGGCACGCTGCAACAAGTCGGCACGATTCAACCCGGCGGCCGCTACACGGATGCGAATTTCCCCTACATCACAGGCCGGTGCTGGGTATTCTGCCCAATCCACACGGCCTTCAACGCCTTGCAATGCCTTCACGCTGCCTCCATAGTGCATTTGAACCGAGTCCGGCGCTGCCGCCGGGCTTTTGCATTGCGCCGATGGAATCTGGCGCCCTTAAAGACGGCCTAATATGCGTTATCAATTGCCCACACGTCGAATTAGCATGAAGCGATCCCTGCTCAGCGTCACCCTCGCCTTTTCGTTTGCCCTGAGCGCCCTGCCGCTCGCGGCTAAAACCACCAGTGACGACTCCTGGGAATACCTGCAGCCTGATCGCGAGCAGGTCATCGCCAGCCTCAACGTCGTGGAATTGTTGAAGCGCCATCACTACAACAAGCCACCGCTGAATGACGAGCGCTCAGAAAAGATCTATCAGGGCTACCTGAAGATGCTCGACCCGTCGCGCAGCTACTTTATTGCCTCCGATATCGCCGAGTTCGATCAATGGCGCACGCGCTTTGACGACCTGCTGAAAAACGGCGATCTACAACCTGGCTTTGCCATCTACACGCGCCATCTTGAGCGCCTGCAGAGCCGCCTGCAGTTCACCCTGAACATGCTCGAACAGGGCGTCGACAAGATTGATCTCGACAGTGATGAAAGCCTGCTGATCGACCGTGAAAACGCTCCTTGGGTCAAAGATATCGCCGAACTCGACGACCTTTGGCGCAAGCGCGTTAAAGATGAAGTGCTGCGCCTGAAAATCGCCGGCAAAGAGCCTAAGGCGATTCAGGAGCTGCTGACCAAGCGCTACAAGAACCAGCTTGCACGGCTCAAGCAAACCCGCGGCGAAGACGTGTTCCAGGCTTATATCAACGCCTTTGCCATGTCCTACGACCCGCACACCACCTACCTGTCGCCAGACAACGCAGAAAACTTCGACATCAATATGAGCCTGTCGCTCGAAGGTATTGGTGCCGTGCTGCAAAGCGACAACGAACACGTCAAGGTCGTACGCCTGGTGCCAGCTGGCCCGGCGGAAAAGAGCAAGCAGATCTCCCCTGCCGACAAGATCATCGGCGTGGCCCAGGGCAGCAAGGAAATGGTCGACGTGATCGGCTGGCGCCTGGATGAAGTGGTCAAACTGATTCGCGGCCCGAAAGGCTCGCAAGTTCGCCTGGAAGTGATTCCAGCGAGCAATGCACCGAACGATCAAACCAGCAAGGTGGTTGCCATCACCCGCGAAGCGGTCAAGCTGGAAGAGCAAGCAGCGAAGAAATCCATCCTCAACCTCAAGCACGACAACCGTGACTACAAGCTTGGGGTGATCGAGATTCCGGCCTTCTACCTGGACTTCAAGGCCTTCCGTGCCGGCGATCCGAACTACAAAAGCACCACCCGTGACGTCAAACGCCTGTTGACCGAACTGGAGAAGGAAAAAGTCGACGGCGTGGTCATCGACCTGCGCAACAACGGCGGCGGCTCGCTGCAGGAAGCCACAGAACTCACCGGCCTGTTTATCGACCAGGGCCCAACGGTGCTGGTACGCAACAGCGATGGTCGCGTCGATGTACTGGCCGACGAAAACAGCGGCATTTACTACAAAGGCCCGCTGGCCGTATTGGTCAACCGTCTATCCGCTTCGGCTTCGGAAATTTTCGCCGGTGCCATGCAGGACTATCACCGCGCGCTGATTCTCGGTGGCCAGACCTTCGGCAAAGGCACCGTGCAGACCATCCAGCCGCTCAACCATGGCGAGCTGAAGCTGACCCTGGCCAAGTTCTACCGCGTCTCCGGGCAGAGCACCCAGCACCAGGGCGTGATTCCCGATATCCAGTATCCAGACATCATGGATACCAAGGAAATCGGCGAGAGCGCCCTGCCCGAGGCCCTGCCGTGGGACAGCATCAAGCCGGCGATCAAGCCGGAACTGGATCCGATCAAACCGTTCCTCGTCGAGCTGCAGAGCCGTTTTGAAAACCGTACCGCGCAGAACCCGGACTTCACCTTCGCCCGTGAACGCCTGCAACTGGCGCAGAAGCTGATGGAAGAAACCACCGTCAGCCTCAATGAAACCAAGCGCCGCGCCCAGCAGACGGATATCGAAGGCCAGCAGTTGGCCATCGAGAACAGCCGCCGCAAAGCCAAAGGTGAAGCGCTGCTGAACAAGCTCAAGGAAGAAGACGAAGACGCCCTGCCGGTGGAAGATGAAAAAACCAAACCGGAAGATGATGCCTACCTCGCCGAAAGCGGGCGCATCCTGCTCGACTACCTCGGTTTGAACACTCGCCTGGCCAAACAGTAAACAGCGAGCGTCATCAAAGGGTCATCAAACTGTCGTGAAATGCGGGGACTGGTAGCAATGCCAGTCCCCGTTTTTTATGCACAGAGAGCCGCCATGATCGTCACCGAGCAGTTCAGCGCGTTGGACACCATCCTCGCCAATGGCGACCTGCACAGCCTGTTTCAACCAATTTTCTCGCTCTCCGAGCGGCGCATTCTCGGTTACGAAGCCCTCAGCCGCGGCCCGTCCAACAGCGCCCTGCACTCGCCGATCAACCTGTTTGCCGTGGCGCGCAGCGCGGGCCGCCTGAGTGAGCTGGAGCTGCTCTGCCGCAAGAATGCCTGCCAGCGTTTCAGTCAGCTCAAGCTCGATGGCAAGCTGTTCCTCAACGTCTCGCCAGACTCACTGATGGAACCCAAACATCAACCGGGGCGCACCCTGCAGCTGCTACAAGCCCTAGGTATTCCACCAAGCCAGGTGGTGATCGAGCTGACCGAGCAATCGCCCACCGATGACTTCGCCCTGCTCGACACCGCCCTGCACCACTACCGCGCCATGGGCTTTTCCATCGCCCTGGATGACCTCGGTGCGGGCTATTCGAGCCTGCGCCTGTGGTCGGAACTGCGTCCGGATTACGTGAAGATCGACCGCCACTTTATCGACGGCATTCATCAGGACGCGGTCAAGCGCGAGTTCGTCGGCTCCATACTGAAAATGGCCAAAGCCTCCCGCGCCCAGGTGATCGCCGAAGGTATCGAACTGCCTGAAGAACTCGCTGTGCTCGCGGAAATGGGCGTCGACCTGATCCAGGGCTACCTGCTCTGCCGCCCGCAGGAGCAACCGCCGCGTGATGCCACCAATCTGCTGCCCAGCACCGCCTCCAGCAGCCCGTTGAGCGAGGACGTCAGCGACCTGCGCGGCCTGCTCAACCCGCAACGTGCAGTACCCCTGAGCACTCCAACCAGCGAAGTGCTGGAAATGTTCCGCGCCCAGGCCAACCTGAACTCGCTGGCGGTACTCAACGAGGCGCAGCAACCCGCAGGCATCGTCCATCGCCACTCGCTGGCCGAAGCCCTGCTCAAACCGTTTGCCAACGAGCTTTTCTCCCGCAAACCCATCAGCCGCCTGATGAGTGATGACTACCTGGCAGTGGAATCCAGTCAGTCGCTGCAACAGGTCAGCCGCCTGCTCACCAGCCGCGCCCGCCAGCGTATCGAAGAAGATTTCATCATCATTGAAGACGGCTGCTATATCGGGCTCGGCCGGGTAATCGACGTGCTCAAGCTAATCACCGAACTGAAGATCCAGCAGGCCCGCTACGCCAATCCGCTGACCCTGCTGCCAGGCAATGTGCCAATCCAGCAATGCCTGACTCGCCTGTTGCAGCAGGGCCGTGAAGCGGTGGTGTGTTATGTGGATATCGACAACTTTAAGCCGTTCAACGACATCTACGGCTACGCCAGAGGCGATGAAGTGCTGCTCAGCCTGGCGCAGTGCCTGAATGACCGGGTCGACCCAACGCGGGATTTTGTTGGCCATATCGGCGGCGATGACTTTCTGCTGGTGCTCGGTTCGCAGGACTGGCGCGCGCGGCTTAATCGCCTGCTGGAAGACTTCCAGAGCCAGTGTCGACGTTTCTACCGCGAAGAAGATCTACACGCGGGCTGCTTTGTAGCCCATGACCGCAACGGCAAACGTCAGGAATACGCACTGCTGTCGTTATCTTTGGGTGTGGTGCATGTGCATCCCGAGCAGTGCGCACAACTGGATGCTAGCCAACTGGCAGCCCTGGCCTCAGAGGCCAAACGCCACGCCAAGGCGGTGCCGGGTTACAGCCTGCATATCATCGACACCCAGGCTGATACGGCGGCCTGATCGCAAAAGCCTGAATCAGAGGCCACTCAGGCGATTGGACAGCGCAGAGAAGTGCTCGGCCTGCACCGCATCAGCGGCAACGCCCGCAGCGCCGCTGCGGTACAACTCAGCCAAGCGATAGGCCGCAGCCGGGTGGCCTGCCTGTGCGGCCAGCGTCCACCAATCGATGGCCTGCTGCGCATCTGCCGCATGCTGGGTATCGCCGGAAAGACTCAGAACACCGAGCTGGTAAGCGGCCTTGGCATCGCCGGCCTTGGCCGCTAAACCGAGCAAACGCCGACCTTCGTTGCGTGCCCCCAGACCCTGACCGCGAAACAGCAGGATATGCCCGTAGAAGCTTTGCGCCTGGGTATCACCCAGATTGGTCATGCGGGCGAACTGCCCTTCCAGCCAGCGCCAGGCACGTGGTTGCTTGACCAGCCATGCCCAGTGGAACAGGCGGCGCGCCAGCAGGTAGCCAATACGCGCACGAAGCGCGCCGAACATCAGGCGTCTTCCGGGTAGCTGAACTCAAACACGCGGGCCACTTCGGCGGCATGCCAGGACGCGGCGGCGATGCCGTCCGATGCACCGCTAAAGCGGCCCAATCGGCTGACGCACTCGAAGAAACCGGTACGCGGCAAACGGCTGGCACCCTGGCTGATTACAAGCGCACTGCGCAGCGGGCGCTCGGCACGCGCATCCAGCGCGGCCAGGTGCTCCAGCGCGGCGGCTAACGTCTGCATGGCAGGGCTAGGCAAGGCCAGACGCTCGATCAACGCGCGGTAGGTCAACAGATGACGTTGACGCTGGGCATCTTCAAGCTCACCGAGCAACGCCTGCCAATGTTGCCGACTGATGCTTACGCTCAAGGCTGCGCCTCCCAACCATCAACCCCAAGATGCCAGGCCAGTGCGCGCTGGATGGCGGCGTCCGGCTGGCGTTCGCCGCTCTCGATCATACCCAGATAATGCGGGCTGATGCCGACATTGCGCGCCAGCTGCTCGGCACTCATGCCTTTGGCCTCGCGCAGTGCCGCCAATTGGCTCAAGGCTGGCTTGCCGGCCTCAACCACCACGGCGGCAACCTCAGGCACACGCCCGGCTGCTTGCAGTAATGCCTGATACTGCGACCAGGGCAGCACCGCATACTCCGGCTGACCATCGCGCTCGATCACTTGCACATTCATCTGTAAATCTCCATGCAGAGCATTTCCATCACTCTCAGCAACTCCAGAACAGGCGGCCATCTTAACAGCCCGGCACGATAAAGAGCGTGATCTATACTGCCTCAAGGTTATCAAGCGGCAGTTGGGGGCAGGCTTTGCGCACACTGATAACAATGCTGTTAATTGGCTGCAGCGGCTGGGCCTGCGCAGATGAGTTGCGCTGGGGCTTCGCCACGGCTGACGGCATGCCCTATGTCGATGTGCACGAGCAGCAATTACGCGGTGGCGTTATCTACAAACTAGGCCAGCTGGCCAGCCAGCAACTGGGTTTTCAAGCTGAATTTGTCGAAACCCCGAACAAGCGCATCGATGAATTTATGCAGCGCGGCCGCATCCATGTGATCTGCAACAGCAACCCGCAATGGATCGACAAACCCGAGCGTTATCACTGGTCCGCCCCGCTCTACAGCGAAGAGGACGTGCTGCTACTGCACCGCCAGCATGCCCCGATCAACAGCCTGCACGAACTCCACGGCAAAACTCTCGGCACTCAACTGGGCTATGTCTACAAAAGCGAACTGATGGAAGCCTTCGCCAAGCGACAGATCATTCGTCAGGATCTGCGCGACCACAGCGCCGGGCTCAACCTGCTACGCAAACAGCGTCTGGATGCGATCATCGACATGCGCCGGCCACTGGACTTCCAACTGGCCAAGCGTGCGGATGCACCACTGCAGATCAATCCCTGGGTAATCGATCGCTACGACATGCACTGCACATTCAGCCCGCAACTGCCGGTGAGCGCCGAACTACTGGACAAAACGCTGCAGCAATTACGCGACCAGGGCCTGATCGAGCAGATGTTCAACGACATCTGAGACTGCCCGCGCTACTCCACGCGCCCCTGTAGTGGCGTAAGCGACTCATCCACATCGGGCAAACGTTCGACTGCCAGCAGCACCTCTGGAGCCTGATCCGCTCGCCACTGCTGAAACGCCGCAAGCTCTTCCTGCCAGGTACGTAACACCCAGGCCAGCACAGCCAGGTCATCGACCAGGCCGAATCCCAGTAACCAGTCAGGGATGGCATCCAGCGGCGTAACGAAGTACAGCAACGCCGCCACCACCGCCAGTAACGCCCGGGAATCGATTGCCCGATATTCACCACGCCACCAGGCCAGGCAAAGCGCCTGCAACTGCTTCAGCTGATCGGCCAATCCAGCAAAGCCATTGCCGAGTTTTTCACGCTTTCGAGCGACCGATAACAGCAACGTCGGTAACCGTCCGGCCTTGAGGAAACGCTTTGCCAAAAACTGGTAACGCGCGAAATTTTTCGGTGCTTTCATCGCCCTCTCCCGGCAACCCCGCGTGTCCGCTGGGCTGGCCATGGTTATCCACTAAAGCTGTGGATAACCTTGTGAACAGTTTCTCGATAACCCTGGCAAACGCCCAGCCCATGCGGCCTCGCCACAGATCGGACATTTTTTGCCCACACAGTAAAAAATCATATAAATCAATAAGTTAAAAATGGCAAAGGGTTTCTTCAAGAGAGTTACCATAACCCGTCACGGCCAATCTGGGAAATGTGCATAACCGTAACACCACACCGCCTACACACGTCCTTTAAGACCCTCCCGTCAAGCGAAAAGTGCAGATTGTGACCAGCAGAAACGACAACGCCCCGTCGAGACGGGGCGCTGCGGAAAACGCTAGAAATTACTCTTGAGTGGCTGCGTCTTTGATCGCAATCAGCTCCAGATCAAACACCAGCACCGAATTGGCTGGAATCGCCGGAGTCGGGCTCTGCTCGCCGTACGCCAGCTCGCTTGGGATGTAGAGTTTGTACTTCTCGCCAACGTGCATCAGCTGCAAACCTTCAACCCAACCTGGGATCACGCCGTTAACTGGCAGATCAATCGGGCTGCCACGCTCAACCGAGCTGTCGAACACGCTGCCATCGGTCAGCTTGCCTTCGTAATGAACAGTCACCACGTCGGTGGCTTTCGGCTGAGGGCCGTCGGCCTTCTTCACAACTTCGTACTGCAGGCCGGAAGCGGTGGTGGTCACGCCTTCACGCTTGGCGTTGTCTTCCAGGAACTTCTTGCCGGCTTTGGCCGACTCTTCATTCAGAGTAACCATGCGCTCTTCGGCACGTTTTTGCAGGAAGGCAAAGGCTTCGATCAGCTCTTCGTCTTTCAGGCGTTGTTCTTTCTTGCCAATGGCGTCTTCGATGCCTTGTGCAACGGCGTTGGAATCCAGGTCATCCATGCCTTCCTGAGCCAGGCTTTTGCCCATGTTCAGGCCGATACCATAGGACGCTTTCTGTGCTGGGGTTTCCAGGGTGATTTCGCTGGTTTGCGAATCGCAACCTGCGAGAACCAAACCTACCAGGGCGACCGCCGCTGCTAAACGATGCTGTTTCATGCTTGTTCCTTGTCCGGTGCGCCCTAGGGCTAATGGTGTGAAAGCGCGAGCTTAGCAGGCTGCCGCGATCACTGGCTACCGTGTTAGGAGACAGAAAATGCGTATAAGTTCAGATGTTTAGCTGATAATTCAGAAAGGGTTTTGCGAGGCGTTGCGATATGTCACAGAGGGGATGAAGCGAGGAGAAAAATGGCGCAGCGGACGGGACTCGAACCCGCGACCCCCGGCGTGACAGGCCGGTATTCTAACCGACTGAACTACCGCTGCGCGTAACTTCAAAAAGCGAGTTGGTGGGTGATGACGGGATCGAACCGCCGACCCTCTGCTTGTAAGGCAGATGCTCTCCCAGCTGAGCTAATCACCCTTCACTCTCGAAGTGGGGCGCATTCTAGAGAGCCATCGACACCTTGGCAAGCACTGTTTTTAAAATTTTTTATTGATGCAGCAAAGGCTTAGCGCAGACTTGGCCTCAGGCACCGCTCGGGGGAATAATGCGCCCCGAATGCAACGCACAGGTTGCCCAACGGGTCATACCGCTTCGACCAACCTGAAACAGCACCCACATAGGGTACTGACGACTTGTGATACCTGCCGCTGCCGGCGGGTCTGTTAATGGAGATACACCCTCTTATGTGGTTCCGTAACCTGCTGGTTTATCGCCTCACCCAGGACATCCCGTTTGATGCCGAGGCGCTCGAAACGGCCCTCTCAGCCAAACCGGCCCGCTCGTGCGCCAGTCAGGAACTCAGCACCTACGGTTTTATCGCGCCCTTCGGCAAAGGTGGCGATGCACCGCTGGTACACGTCAGTGGTGATTTCCTGCTGATCGCCGCACGCAAGGAAGAACGCATCCTGCCGGGCAGCGTGGTGCGCGATGCGCTGAAGGACAAAGTCGACGAAATCGAAGCCGAGCAGATGCGCAAGGTCTACAAGAAGGAGCGCGACCAGCTCAAGGACGACATCGTGCAGACCTTCCTGCCACGCGCCTTTATCCGCAAATCCGCTACCTTCGCCGCCATCGCGCCAAAACAAGGGCTGATTCTGGTCGACTCAGCCAGCGCCAAGCGCGCCGAAGACCTGCTGTCGACCCTGCGCGAAGCCATCGGCTCGCTGCCGGTGCGCCCACTGACCGTGAAGATCGCGCCAAGCGCCACCCTCACCGATTGGGTCAAGGTGCAGCAAGCCGCGCCAGATTTCCACGTGCTGGACGAGTGCGAACTGCGTGACACCCATGAAGATGGCGGCGTGGTGCGCTGCAAGCGCCAGGACCTGACCAGCGACGAAATCCAGCTGCACATGAGCTCGGGCAAGCAGGTTACTCAGCTGTCCCTGGCCTGGCAGGACAAGCTGTCCTTCATGCTGGACGACAAGCTGGTGGTCAAGCGCCTGCGCTTTGAAGACCTGCTGCAGGATCAGGCCGAACAGGACGGCGGCGACGACGACCTCGGCCAGCAGGACGCCAGCTTCACCCTGATGATGCTGACCCTGGTGGACTTCCTCCCTGCGCTGTTCGAAGCCCTGGGCGGCGAAGAGATTCCGCAGGGGATCTAAGCCGCTGCACGGCCGTAGAGGAACCAGAGAAACAGACCACTGGTCCTCTGCGGCTTGCCCTACCCCTGCCAATGTGCAAAATACTGCACAGCGTGAGGACGACCTCACCACTCTGCGAGTGATCACCACGGGACGGCCCCTCTATTTGTTTTTGGAGGTTTGTATGTCCTGGTTCATTCTGCTGCTGGCCGGCCTGTTCGAAGTAGGCTGGGCTGTTGGCCTGAAATACACCGACGGCTTTACCCGTCCTCTCCCCACTCTCCTGACTGTTGCGGCGATCATCGTCAGCCTGGCATTGCTTGGCCTGGCCATGAAGGAATTGCCCCTGGGCACCGCCTATGCAATCTGGACCGGTGTCGGCGCAGTGGGTACGGTGATTGCCGGGATCATGCTGTTTGGCGAGGCCGTGACGCTGCTGCGTATCGCCAGCGTGGCGCTGATCGTCTGCGGCCTGATCGGGCTAAAACTCAGCCACTAAGCCGCTCAAGCTGCACAAAAAAGCCCGCCAATTGGCGGGCTTTTTCATCTCTGCGGTTTAACGCCGCTCACCCCGCAACTCAGCCACCTGGGCCTGCAGCAACTCGCGCTTGACCAACTCGGGCGCTACCGGCGTACCGGCCACCAGGGTGATGCGCGACCACAGGCGCTTGAACAAGCCCTTGTGCGGATCACGACTGAAAAAGCTGCCCCACAAGCCCTGCAACGCCATGGGAATCACCGGCACCGGGTTGGCTTCGACGATGCGCTCGATGCCATTCTTGAACTCATTCAGCTCGCCATCGGTGGTCAACTTGCCCTCAGGGAAGATGCACACCACTTCACCATTGCGCAGGTATTCGGCGATTTTCTTGAACGCGGCGTCGTAGATCAGCAGGTCTTCGTTGCGCCCGGCAATCGGCACGGTGCCGGCGGTAAGGAAGATGAAGTTGAGCACCGGCAGGTTGTAAATCTTGTAGTACATGACAAAACGCACCGGCCGGCGCACTGCGCCACCGATCAACAGCGCATCGACAAACGACACGTGGTTGCACACCAGCACCGCCGCGCCTTCATCAGGAATCGTCTCCAACCCCTTGTGCTCAACCCGGTACATCGAGTGGCTGAGCAGCCAGATCATAAAGCGCATGCTGAATTCGGGGACGATCTTGAAGATGTAACTGTTGACCGCGATGTTCATCAGCGAAATGGTCAGGAACAGCTGCGGAATCGACAGTTCAGCAACGCTGAGAAACAGGATCGAGACGATCGCTGAGAGCACCATAAACAGCGCATTGAGGATGTTGTTGGCCGCGATCACCCGCGCCCGCTCATGCTCCACCGTGCGCGACTGAATCAGCGCATACAGCGGCACGATATAGAAGCCGCCGAACAGGCCGATGCCGAGAATCGAGCCGAGAATCCACCAGGCCTGGCCATAGCTCAGCACCGCCAGCCAGTCATGCGCCACCGCTGCTTCGGGGAAGCCACCGGAGAACCACCAGAGCAGAATGCCGAACAGGGTCAGGCCGATCGAGCCGAACGGTACCAGGCCGATTTCCACCTTGTGACCACTCATACGCTCGCAGAGCATCGAGCCCAGCGCGATACCCACCGAGAACACGGTGAGAATCAACGTGACCACGCTTTCATCGCCGTACAGCCACTCTTTGGCATAGGCCGGAATCTGCGTCAGGTACACCGCGCCGAGAAACCAGAACCAGGAGTTGCCCACCAGCGAGCGCGACACGGCCGGACGCTGGCCCAGGCCGAGTTTCATGATCAGCCAGGACTGACGCAGGATGTTCCAATCCAGCTTGAGCTGCGGCATCGCCGCTGATGCCGCAGGAATGCCGCGACTGGCCAGGTAGCCAAACACCGCCACCAACACCACGCAGGCCGCGACGATATGCGCATAACCGCTGCTGGCCATGATGATGCCCGCGCCAATGGTGCCGGCAAGAATGGCCAGGAAGGTGCCCATTTCCACCAGTGCGTTGCCGCCCACCAGCTCTTGCTCTTCAAGGTGCTGCGGCAGGATCGAATACTTCACAGGACCGAACAGCGCCGACTGCGTGCCCATGGCAAACAGCACGGCGAGCATCATTGGCAGATTGCCGAGCAGCACACCGACTGCTCCCAGCAGCATGATCACGATCTCGGCGAACTTGATCTTGCGGATCAGCGAGTCCTTGGCGAACTTCTCGCCAAACTGGCCGCCGAGGGCCGAGAACAGGAAGAACGGCAGAATAAAAAGCAGCGCGCAGAGGTTGACCAGCAAAGCCTTGTCGGCACCGGAGCTGATCTTGAACAGAATGGCGAGAATCAGTGATTGCTTGAAGATGTTGTCGTTGAAAGCACCCAGCAGCTGGGTAAGGAAAAACGGCAAAAAGCGCTTTTTACCCAGCAATGCGAATTGTGATTGTTCGGTCATCGTCCGTGTACCTGTCTGCAGTGGCCAAGCGGGTTGTCAGGCATTTGACTGCAAGAACACCTCACAAAGCCACAGCGAAACCTGCCTTTTGCTGCATTTTCTACAAATGCAGGGGGCAAATGACCCTGCTTACAGGGGCAACTGACCCAATAGCCAACGCACTATAAAGAACACCAGCAAGCCGCCACCGATGGTGGCCAGCAGGTGCCGGGTCAGCGCGGCGATGGCAATAGTCGCCAGCCCGGCCAACAGGTAGGCATTGTCCAGACTGAACGCCCAGTGCTGGCCATCGGGAATCAGCATGCCCGGCAGCACGATGGCGCTCAGCACGGCGGTCGGCACGTAATGCAGCCCCTGACGCACCAGCGGCGGGAAACGCAGATCGGGAAAGGCAAACAGGCTGTAGCGAATCGCAAAGGTGATCAGCGCCATACCGAGAATCAGCAGCCAGATAGCCATCACGCGCCCTCCCCGACAGCCAACGGTGTTTTGCAGCGCTCCAGCCATACGCCGACCGTAATACCGCTGAGTGCGGCCGCCATCAGCCCCAGCTTGTACGGCCAGGCGTGGCACAGCAGCGCCACTGCGCCGGCCACCAGAGCGGCAGCAATCTGCGGCTGATTGCGCAGCGCCGGCACCACAATGCCGATAAAGGTCGCCAGCATGGCGAAGTCCAGCCCCCAGCCCGCCAGGTTCGGCACGCTCTGACCAAACAACGCGCCCACCAATGAGCTGGACACCCAGGACAGGTACAGCGCCAACGCCACACCGGCGTGATACCACTGGCCGTGCTCGGTCATGCCACGGGCCAGGTAACGGCGCTGCACCACAGCAAAGGTCTCATCGGTCAGGCCGAACGCCAATGGCACCCGCCAGCGCTGCGACAGCCTGCCGACATAGGGTTGCAGCGCCGCGCTGTAGAGCACATGGCGCAAATTGACCACCAGCGTGGTCAGCAAGATCACCACTGCGCCGCTACCAAGCGTCAGCAAGCTGATGGCAATAAACTGCGCCGAGCCGGCATACACCAGTAGAGACATGCCTACCGCCTGCCCCAGGCTCAGCCCAGCCAGGCTAGCCAGCGCGCCATAGATCAGACCAAACGGCAGAATCCCGACAATCATCGGAATGCTGTCGCGACACCCATAGAGAAACTGCTGCAAACGGCTCATGCGCCCTCCTTTGCTGCATAGCCTGGCGCATCCCGATCGCGACGTCTTGAACAATCTTGCGCAGCAATAACGCCGCTGGCTGACCTGCCGCAATACAGCACAACGCCTACTGGCTAGACTGCCAGCATTGCCCGCCCAGGATCTGCTCATGCCGGAAGCCCTCGACACCCTGCTGAACTTCGCCAGCGCCTTGGCCGCCGGCCTGTTGATTGGCGCCGAACGCGGCTGGCAGGGACGCAATACCGAGGACACTCAGCTGGTCGCGGGGATTCGCACCTTCGCCCTGAGCAGCCTGCTCGGCGCCTTTGCCATGTTGCTGGGTGAACACTTCGGCGTAGTGGCCTGGGCGGTGATCTTTACCGGTTTCGCCCTATTGGTGGTGGCCTCCTACTTTGGCGAACTGCAGCGCCTGGGCGATCTGGGCCTGACAAGCGAAGTGGCGCTGTTGATCACCTTTCTGCTCGGTAGCCTGGCCATGGCCGGTTATGCCGGGCTAGCGGCGGCCGGGGCAGTGGCGGTGGCACTGCTGCTAAGCCTCAAGCAATCCCTGCACGGCGCCCTGCAGCGGCTCAGCGAGGCGGAAGTGTCCGGCGCACTGAAGCTGCTGTTTATTTCCCTGGTGTTGCTGCCGGCGCTGCCCAATCAGGGTTACGGCCCGTGGCAAGCCTTCAACCCCTACGCCATCTGGTGGATGGTGGTGCTGATCGCCAGCATCGGCTTTGCCGCCTATGTGGCGATTCGTCTAGTGGGCACGCGCCATGGCCTGTTGATCACCGCGCTACTCGGCGGCGTGGTGTCGTCCACGGCGATGACCGTGACCCTGGCGCGCCTGGCTCAGGGGCGCAATCTGCAAGCAATCCTCGCCTGCGGCCTGCTTGCCACCTCGGCGCTGATGTTTCCACGCGTGCTGCTGGAAGTCGGCCTGGTCAACGCCAGCCTGTTGCCGCAGCTGGCCTGGCCGCTGGGCATCGCCACCCTGGTGTATGCCGGCGGTGCGCTGCTGTACTACCGCCGTGCCGGCACAGAGAGCGAAGAACAAGCCGAACCGCCGCTGAAAAACCCCTTCGAGCTGGGCCCGGCGCTGCGCTTTGCCGCGTTGCTGGCGCTGATTTTATTGATGGTCGAAGGCGCGCAACACTGGCTGGGCGATGTCGGCGTTTATCTGGTGGCGCTGCTCTCGGGGCTGGCCGATGTGGATGCCATCACCCTGTCGCTAGCCCGCAGCGCCAAGGGCGAATTGCATGCTCAGGTAGCGGTGCAGGGAATCTTTCTCGCAGCGCTAAGCAACAGCCTGGTCAAAGGCTTTCTGGTCGCGCTGATCGGTGGCCGCAAACTGGCGCTAATGACCCTGCCGGTGATGGCTGCCGGCTTGCTGGCCGGCGCGGCGGCATTACTGCTGCTCGCATAGCCGCCCCTGCAATCCCCCCAACCAAGGGCTGGACTTGCTTTACCAAGCGACTCAGCTGCCAACGCACAACCCGCGCACAGCCCTATTGCAGAGGGGCTCCAGCCTCCTCAGTAACACCGTAACAGGCCCTGCTATTAGCCCAAAAGTTGGCTAGGCAGATACCTACCGAGCGTCCAACACTGCCCGAGACATCCAATGATGTAACGGTCAGCCATGACAATCCGGAGACGCCGCATGCCCATCGACCTCGCCTTTATCACCCAGCGCTACTCACTAACGCTCGCTCTGCATCGGACATTCGTATGAACGCGCCAGCAGTGCTGCCATATAAAGAGCTGCAGGCCGAACAGCTGTGGGTTCAGGGCGATGGCGTGCAGCTGGCGGCCTATCGCTGGGGTAAGTCGAGCGGCCCAACTCTGCTGCTGGTGCACGGCTACCCGGACAACCACGAAATCTGGCTGCCACTGGTACGCGAATTGGCAGGTGATTACCAGATCATTGCCTACGACGTGCGTGGCTTTGGCGCCTCGGATATTCCACGCAAGCGCCTGGACTATCACCTGGAGAAACTGGCGAATGATCTGGAGGCGGTGATCAAGGCCCTCAGCCCCGACCAGCCGGTGCATCTGGTGGCCCATGACTGGGGTTCGATTCAGGCCTGGGAAGCAATCACCGAGCCGCGTATTCAGCCACTGCTGGCCTCCTACACCAGCATCTCCGGGCCTTGCCTGGACCATGTCGGCCACTGGATGCGCGACAAGCTCAAGCAGAAGACTCCGCGCGCGCTGCTGCAGGTGCTCGGCCAGTTGCTCAGCTCCTGGTATATCGCGATGTTCCACACCCCACTGCTGCCCGAACTGACCTGGCGCTTAGGTCTGGACCGCGCCTGGCCCCAGCTGCTGCACAAAGTCGAAGGGCTGCGCAATGTGCCGATTAGCAGCAGCCAGCGCTCCGATGGGGTACACGGGGTCAAGCTGTACCGCGCCAACTTTATCCGCAGCTTGTTCACGCCACGCCTGCGTCATACCCAGGTGCCGGTGCAGCTGATCGTGCCGACCCGCGACCGCTTCGTCCGACCGCAGCTGTTCGACCAACTACAGCACTGGGCACCCACGCTGCAACGGCGCGAGGCAAATGCCGGGCATTGGCAACTGCTGGCCGAACCGCAGCAGCTCGCAGCATGGCTACGTGAGTTCACCGCTCAGGTACAAAGCGGCGCAGGCAGCAACGCGCACGTCCACGTGAGTCTGGCGGGTTGATAAGGAGAGTCGAGATGAGCGAACAGCACCGCCTGGAACAACGCAAAGTACGCTTCGACTTTGCCAACACGCCGCTGCACTGGGTGCCGAACGAGCCGGAAGCCTCGCATATCATGAACAGCCTGCATCTGATCCTGCCGGCTGGAGAGTTCTGGTTCTGCCGGGTCTACAACAAGGCTCTGCCGCTGGTCACCGACCCGCAACTGCGCGAGGACGTACAGGGCTTCGTCAAACAGGAAGCGCAGCACGCCCGCGCCCACGACAGCGCGCTAACGCCCTACCTGCTGCGCCATGGCATCGATCCGACGCCGTTCACCGGACCGATCCACTGGCTGTTCGAGCGCGTGCTGTGCGACCACCCGCTGGGCGATAACGCCATCAGCCGTTTTCTGCAGCCCTGGTGGCTGCGTCAACGGGTCGGATTGATCGCCGCAGTGGAGCACTTCACCTGCGTGCTGGGCGACTGGATTATCACCACCCGCAGCCTCGACCATGCCGACCCGGTGATGCTTGACCTGCTGCGCTGGCACGGCGCCGAGGAAGTCGAACACCGCAGCGTGGCCCACGACCTGCACGTGCATATCGGCGGCAGCCTGCTGATGCGCTGGGTGTATATGCTGATTGCCACGCCAGCGCTGATCTTTCTGTTCAGCACCGGGATGAAAACCATGATGCGCCAGGACCCGGTCACCCGTTACCGCCCCGGTTTTCTGCGCCTGTGGTATCACCTGGGCAAGCGTGGCTTGCTGCCACGCATGGGCAGTATCGGCCGTTCGGTGTTGCGCTATTTCAACCCCAGCTATCACCCACGCACCGAAGGCGATATCCGCATAGCGTTGGACTACCTGGCCAACTCACCGGCGGCGCAACGCGCGGCAGCAGAAAAAGCCCAGGTCCCGGCCTGATAGCGCGTCAACCAACAGTAGCGCGCCCTACTCGGCCGTCTCATCATCCAGCACCATCACCCCAGCCGCCTGCTCGAGCAACTCGGCAGGCAGGCTCTTGCTGGCACGGGCGCCGAGCAGCTTGAGGTTTTCCACCCGGCTGATGATATTGCCGCGCCCCTCGCAGAGCTTGTTGCGCGCCCCGGCGTAGGCCTTATCCAGTTGCTGCAGGCGCGCGCCCATTTCATCCAGGTCCTGAATAAAGGCGACGAACTTGTCGTACAGCGCCCCAGCGCGCTCGGCAATCTCACGGGCGTTCTGGCTCTGCCGCTCCTGCCGCCACAGGCTGTCGATCACCCGCAAGGTAGCCAACAGCGTGGTCGGGCTGACGATCACGATATGTTGATCGAAGGCCTCCTGAAACAACCCGGGGTCGGCCTGCAGCGCCGCTGCAAAAGCCGCCTCGATTGGCACGAAGAGCAGGACGAAATCCAAGCTGTGCAGGCCTTCCAGACGCTGGTAGTCCTTTAGCGACAAGCCCTTCAAATGGCTGCGTAGCGACAGCACATGCTGTTTGAGCGACAGCTGCCGGCTGACGTCGTCTTCAGCGGCAATATATTGCTGGTAAGCGGTGAGGCTGACCTTGGCGTCCACCACCACCTGCTTGTCGCCGGGCAGCTGAATCAGCACATCCGGCTGGAAGCGTTCGCCATCGGCGCTTTTCAAGCTGACCTGGGTCTGGTACTCGCGGCCTTTCTCCAGGCCGGCGTGTTCCAGCACTCGCTCCAGCACCAATTCGCCCCAATTGCCCTGGGTTTTCTGGCCCTTGAGCGCACGGGTCAAGTTGGTCGCCTCATCGCCCAGACGCTGGTTAAGCTGTTGCAGGCGCTCCAGTTCCTTGCCCAGGGAAAAGCGCTCGCGAGCCTCCTGCTGATAGCTTTCTTCCACACGTTTTTCGAAAGACTGGATGCGCTCCTTGAGCGGGTCGAGCAGCTGGCCGAGCTGCTGCTGGCTGGTCTCGGCAAAACGCTGCTCGCGCTCATCGAAGATCTTCCCGGCCAGCTCGGCAAATTGCGCGCGCAACTCATCGCGCGAGCCCTGCAGGTCGCTCAGGCGCTGCTGGTGGCTATCTTGTTGTTCTTTAAGCTCGGCGCTGAGGGCAGCACGCTGGGCATCCAGGCGGCGGATTTCAGCTTCTTGCTGTTCGCGCTGGTTGCTCCAAGCCTGAGCGGCTTCGCGGGCGATCTGGCGTTCCTGTTGCAGCAAGTCGGCTTCACGACGCAGCGCCGCCAGTTCGGCCTGCTGATCAGCCTTGATCTCGCTGATCTCGACGAATTCCTCGCGACAGTCATCTAGCTGCGCCGTCAGGCCGGTCTGAGCCAGCTGCGCATTGTTCAGGCGCTCTTGCAGCAGGCTGAATTCCAGTTGCTGATTAGCCAAGCGGCGTTGCAGCGACCAGGCCATATATAGAAGAGGAAGTGCTGCGGCGGCAAAGCCGAGCAACGCAGGTGCCAACGCGGTGGACAGATCGATGGGCATAAGCAGCTCCGCAGAAAAGTACTGGTAGTATAACCAGTACTCCAGACTGCGTCAGAGCTGTTTAAGCAGTTGCTGCGCCTCTGGCGAACCCTGCCCCGCAGCCAGTTCCAGCCAATGGCGGGCCTGCTGCGGTTCATTGTTGCGCGGCTGGCTATACAGCTGGCCTAGTTCCAGCTGGGCGCCCATATCGCCGGCGCGGGCGGCCTGGCGTAGCAGCTCAAAACCCATGCGCCGATCACGCGGGTTGCCGCAATCACGACAAAGCATCTGCCCCAGTCGACTCTGCGCCTGCACTACACCCTGCAAAGCAGGCTGCTTAAGCAGATGACCAGCAAAGCGTTTGACGCTAGGGGCATGACCGAGGCGAGGACTGTCCAGTAGCCAGAGCGCCACACGGGTGGGCAGGCGAGGAACCGAGGTTGAAGCGATAGGTAGTCGAGTGATTGCGCGAGGCATAAAAAGCAGCGGTAGCCGGGAAGGCGCGCAACTCTACTCCTTTTTTCGCCAAGGTAAAGCCTTGCAAAAAAGTGCCAACCAGCGGTCTAGAGCAAGCGCTCGGGTTAATCCACAGAAGCTGTGGATAACTTCGTGGATAACATGGGAGCAAGCGCTCTCAGCGCCTATGGCGTGGGGCCCAAGGTCAAACTGGTGGTTTTTTCACCAGCGTAAAAAATCTATATATTTCATTGACTTATAAAATCAATAAAAAGAATCAAGGGTTTACGTCAAGCACTGCATCCTGCTTGACAAGGCGCATCGCAATTGTGCACAAGTTGCTGCGTCACGCCGTCGCACTGCCCTTTTTCAGGGCAAAAGCGCCTTGAAAAAGCCGCCCCGTCTAGGCCGGGCGCGGTAGGCGGCCATCCACCTGATAGGCATCCAAGCGAAAGACTCTAGGGGTATCCGGAACCTGGGCATTTTTGAAGGCGACATAGTCGTCGGTGGTTTCGCACAGCCAACTCAGTAGGTTGCGCGGGCGCTTTTCTGCCAAAGCGCCTGGGACGAATAGCGCAACGTTGTTGCCCTTCAGCGGGCAGCGCGCCGAACGGTATTCGAACGCCTCAACCCCTGCCCCGCGCATGGCTGCGCCTACAGCCTGACAAGGTTGATAAGCGCTGGCGTGACAGAGCTCGGCCTGGAAATCCGCAAACGGCGGATGCTGCAACTGAATACCGCGCTCGACCTGATAGCGCGCCTCGAAGGTGCAATGCTCGGAAAGGATGCGCCCGCTGGGGGGCGCGATGCTCATACCATCCCAGAGCAGAAAGCGGTAATACGCCGCCTCGGCCATGGCGGTGTCGATACGCAGCGCGCCATAGAACAGGCTCGGCTCATGCACCGAACCAAAGCGTGAGCCCCAGCGCAGCGGCGGATAACGGAACGGGGTTTTCAGCAGGTAATGCAGCGGCTCGGCGCTCTGCGGCAGCGGCGGCTTGCTGGTTTCCAGCAACTCCTCAAGCAGCGCCTGTTCGGCGAGGGTATCGACCAGTTGCAGCGTGGCGACCTGAGCCTGGCTCTCGACCAGACGCACCAGGCGTCCACGCAGCGGTTTGATCTGGGCCGGGCCTTGGCAGTGTTGCCAGATATCCATGGTGGCGTTGTCCTTAGCTTTTATTATTGTTGGGTACTGCGCTTGTAGCTTGATGTTTAGAAGCTGTTTTAAGACCTCGCGAGCTAGAGTCATGCAAGGCGCTACGTCAGTAACAGCCTCCGGCTGTTCAAAGCGGCGAGGAAGCGAACTGGGCTCGCATCCGAGCCTGTTTTTAACGCTGCGGGGCCGACGCGCAGCAGGTCATAAACAGCTTCTAGCCTTTGCCACGAATCGCATCGAGATATTCCACCACCCGCACCAACCCCTGCACCTGCATCATCAGGGATAAGGGCGGCGCATCCAGATGGCGGTTATCGGTGCGCAGAAAATGCTGCATATCCGCCAGGTTGCCGCCGAACAGGGCAAACAGTGAGCGGTAAACACGGACCAGCAGCAAGGCCAGCTCACCGGTCTTGCTGTGCACGCGCAGGCCACCATCAGCCCAGCGCGAGATCGCTGTACGGTGTACGCCAATGATGTCCGCCAGCTCCTGCTGGGTCAGGCCCAGCTGTTCACGGGTATTGAGCAGCGCTTTGGCCAGCACCGCATCGGCGTCGGCAACCGGTCGAATCAATGCGCTCATCACGGCCTCCTACTTCACAATGTCTGTTTACAGCAAAAATAACACCAAATGCTGCAATTACACAGAAGAGAATAACCTGTGATTGGCAGCCTGCCAGACATGGGTTAACGTCCTGCCACGCAACTCCCCCACTATGGATCCGTGCTTATGCCCAGCCGGCGCACCTGGCTGCGACTTATCAGTTGCCTGGTTTTACTGCTCGTACTGCTCGGCGCTTACGGCTACCTGAGCCTGAATCGTCTGCTCGAACGCGAGCAGATCGAAAACCTTGAATGGCGCGGCCTGGGCCTATCCACCCAGGGCATTCAGCTTGACCAGCTCAGCCTGCAGCACCCCAGCGGCGCAGTGCAGCTGCAACAGGTGCAATTGCACTGGCGCGGATTCAGCCTGGCGCTGCCCTTCTGGCAGCAGGTGCATATCACCAGCCTGCAACTGAATCTGCCCTCTCAAGCCGAGCCTGCAGCTGAAGACAGCACGGATTTTCAGGTGCTGCTGGAGCAGCTCGCCGCCGTTATCAGCCTATTGCCGCAACGCGTGCAGCTCGATGCGCTGCAGATTGAGCTGCCCTGCGCCGATACGCGCTGCCAGTTGCTGGGCGATCTGCTGCTACGCAAAGACGCCACACAGTTTGATGCTCAGCTCAATCTGCAACATCAGCAGGACCAGCTGAGCTGGCACGCACAATTGCAGGGCGACGCCACAACTGCAGTGCTGCAGCTGAGCCTGGCGATCAATCAGCAACCGCAACTGCAGCTCAGCAGCAGCCTGCAACAGAACGCCACTGGGCAACTCTGGCAAGGTGATTTCACCGGTGATCTACAGCAAAGCGCGGTGCTGCAAAGCTGGCTAAGCCAATGGCTGCCCAATGCAGCAAACACATTGCCTGAGGCTCCGACGGCAGCGCAGCTGAAGGCAAGCTGGCAACTGCAGCTTGCGCCAGGCCCCCTTAACCTGGCGCAGCTGCAGCTGGCCAGCGGCCAGTTGCAAGCCAGCGCCAACCTGCCAGAGCCCTGGCCCATTCCCGCTATCGGTCAGTTGCAGGGCAGCTTCGATCTGTCCGCCCAGGCGCTGGATGGGCAGTGGCTAGCCGATAGCCTGAACGCCGACCTCAACCTCAAGCAGATTGCCAATGACCTTATAAGTGGCGTACCAGCGGAACTGCATCCCGAAGCGCTGCAGCTAAAAATCCAGGCCACGCAAACGCCCGACAACCTGGCTCCACAACTAGTTGGTCGCGCCCTGCCCCTGCAACTGCTGTTAAAGGGTCAAGGCCGCAGCCAATTCGAGCTGCGGGGAACGCTGGCCCTGGCCAATGGCTTGCCCTGGGGCTTGCAACTGCTGAGCGGCAGCCTAAATGCATCCACCCCGGCATTTCAGCTGGAGGGCTGGAAGATCGGCGCACTGCAGACGCAGTTGCAACTCGACGCCTATCTGGACCCGCAGCAGTTGGATCTCGCCCTCGGCAAAGGCTCACAGCTCAGCCTTGAGCACCTGCGTAGTGCGGATATGCAGGCGCAGCAACTCAAGGCCAGTAGTAGCGGGCTGCAACTGCAGGCAAAACTGGCGGCAGGCGCACTGCTCGACTGGCAGCTAAAAGGCCCGCTCGACCTCAGTGCGCAGCTGCAGCATGGGCAATTGCAGCCCCAGCGCTGGTACTGGCAAGGCCCCTTGACTGCCAACCAACTGCAAGCGGAGCTGGACGGCACACTGCGCAACGATGCCGGGCTGCAACTCAAGCTGCAGGCGCAACACAGCAGCGCCAAGGGCCTAAGCCTGCAAGCACAACTGGCAGAGCTTTTTCTGCGCAGCGGCAACCCTTTAAAAGACAGCCTCACGGCCTGGCCAGCCCTGCTGGAGCTGAACAACGGTCGCCTGAATGCCAACGCCAGCCTGACTCTGGCCAGCGCTCAGCAACTGCCCACGGTCAAACTCGAACTTACCGGCAAGGGTCTGGGCGGGATTTATGACCGCACCGCATTGGAGGGGCTGGATAGCCGTATCAATGTGCGAGTCGACCCCAAACAGCTGCAGCTTGAGTTGAGCGAGCTGCGCCTGGCCCAGGCCAACCCCGGCATACCGCTAGGCCCGCTGCAGCTCAGCGGCAGTTACAGCGCCACCCTGCAAACACCGACCCAAGGCCAACTCCAGCTGCGCCAGGCCGAAGTAGCGCTGATGGGCGGCAAGCTGCAACTGGCGCCTGGACAATGGCGCCTGGCAGACGAGCCGCTGCTATTTCCCGTACAGGTGCAGGGCCTGGAACTTGAGCAGCTGTTTATCCTCTATCCCACAGAAGGTTTAGCCGGTACAGGCACCCTCGATGGCAACTTGCCGCTGCAGATCGGCAGCCAGGGCGTGACCATCGAACAAGGCCAACTCAACGCACGTGCACCGGGTGGCAAACTGCAGTTCCACTCCGAACGCATCCGCGCCCTCGGCCGCAGCAACCCAGCGATGCAGCTGGTGACCCAATCGCTAGAGGATTTTCGCTTTACGACTCTGAGCAGCCAGGTCAACTACGATCAGCAAGGCAAGTTGGCTCTGGCCATGCGCCTGGAGGGACAGAACCCGGCCATCGAACAAGGCCGACCGATCCACTTCAATATCAACCTGGAAGAAGACATTCCGACCCTGCTGGCCAGCCTGCAACTGACCGACAAAGTCAGCGATATCATCAAGCAGCGTGTGCAACAGCGTATGCTGGAACGCAATGCCAAAACGGCCCCGACAGAGCCATGACCAAGGAGAAGCGCCATGCGCTTGCGTAGTTGTTTCGCCGTCCTGCTACTAGGGCTGCTCAGTACGGCCTGCACCCCGACCGTACAGCTGGCGATGCCCAATGAGCCGATCAACATCAACCTCAATGTGAAGATCGAGCACGAAATCTATATCAAGGTGGATAAAGCCCTGGACAGCATGTTCAGCGAATCCAGCGGATTGTTCTAAGGAGCCCGAGCATGAACCTCTATAAACGCCTTGCCAGCCTGTTACTGCTGCTCAGCCTGAGCCTGCCGGCCGTAGCCCTGAACCTCAACGAAGCCATGTCCGCCTTGGGTGACGCCAAAGCCAGCGGCCAATTGGGCGAAATGCCCAATGGCTATCTGGGCGTGGTCAGTAACGGTGGCCAGGCCGCCGAAATCGCCCAGTTGATCAACCAGGCGCGGCGCACCGAATACCAGAAGCTGGCGGCGCAGAACGGCATCCAGCTCAGCGATGTGGAAGCGATTGCCGGGCAGAAAGCCATCGACAAGACCCCTGCCGGGCAATACATCCAGCTTGAAGGTAAGTGGCAGCGCAAATAACACGATCTGCTGCGCGTCGGCCCTGCTGCGTTAAAAACAGGCTCGGAATGCTCATGTACAAAAGTACACTCCGCTTCCTCGCCTCTTTTTGCCTTGCATGACTCTAGCTCGCAAGATCGTGAGCAGACTCTAACCGCCTAAAACCAACAAGGAGCGCATTGCACTCCTTGTTGGTTTTACACGCCAAAATTCAGCGCTGCTGAATCACCGGCTGCCCAGCTTTCGGTTTGAAATACAGCGTTTCACCGCGAGTGAGGTTGGCCAGGCTGAGGTGATCCTTGGCCACTTCGGCTTCGATCGGCTCGCTCTGCCCGGCGACTTTCAGGGTCACGCGGGTGATTGCGCCGAGCGGGCGGATGTCGCGTACTTCGCCAGCCTGGTGGCCTTCTTCGGCTTGGCGCGAAAGATGAATCTCGTGCGGACGGAACAGCACGTGGTGGTCATCGCCAACATACAAACGGTTGGCATCGCCGAGGAAGTGATAGACGAAATCACTGGCCGGATTTTCGTACACCTCACCTGGCGAGCCAATCTGCTCAACCACACCCTTGTTCATCACTACGATACGGTCAGCCACCTCCATGGCTTCTTCCTGGTCGTGGGTGACGAATACCGAGGTCAGGTGTACTTCTTCATGCAAGCGCGCCAGCCAGCGGCGCAGCTCCTTGCGCACCTTGGCATCCAGCGCGCCGAAAGGCTCATCAAGCAGCAGCACTTTCGGCTCCACCGCTAGGGCGCGGGCCAGGGCGATACGCTGACGCTGACCACCGGAAAGCTGCTCGGGATAACGATCCGCCAACCAGTCAAGCTGCACCAGATCGAGCAGGTCGTGGACCTTCTTCTTGATCACGTTTTCGTTCGGCCGCTCGCCTTTTGGCTTCATGCGCAGGCCGAAGGCGACGTTGTCGAACACCGTCATATGGCGGAACAACGCGTAATGCTGAAACACGAAGCCGACGTTACGGTCGCGCACATCGTGGTTGGACACATCTTCGCCGTGGAACTCGATGCTGCCACTGTCCGGGGTTTCCAGGCCGGCGATGATGCGCAGCAACGTGGTCTTGCCGCAGCCGGACGGGCCGAGCAAAGCGACCAGTTCGCCACTCTGGATATTCAGATTGATATCGTTCAGCGCTTTGAACGCATTGAAATTCTTGCTGACGTTAGAGATTGCAATCGACATGACTTATTCCTCGCCAGCACTGGCTTTCAGGCGGTTGATACGTGACTCGCTCCACTGCTTGAGCAGCAGGATAAACACCGCCAGCAACAGCAGCAGGCTGGCGACGCTGAAGGCGGCGACGTGGTTGTATTCGTTGTAGAGAATCTCGACATGCAGCGGCAGCGTATTGGTGTAACCACGGATATGCCCGGAGACCACCGACACCGCGCCGAACTCGCCCATGGCCCGCGCAGTACACAGCACCACGCCGTAGATCAGGCCCCATTTGATATTGGGCAGGGTCACGTGCCAGAACATCTGCCAGCCGTTGGCGCCTAGCAGGCGTGCGGCCTCCTCTTCCTGAGTGCCCTGCTCCTGCATCAGCGGGATCAGCTCGCGGGCAACAAAGGGCACGGTGACAAACACCGTGGCCAGGACGATGCCCGGCAAGGCGAAGATGATCTGGATATCGTGCTCACGCAGCCACGGGCCGAAGAAACCCTGGGCACCGAACAGCAGCACGTAGATCAAGCCGGCGATCACTGGCGACACCGAGAACGGCAGGTCGATCAGGGTGACCAGAATGCTCTTGCCGCGGAACTCGTACTTGCTTACGCACCAGGCTGCAGCAACGCCGAACACCAGGTTGAGCGGCACCGAAATGCCCACGGCGAGCAGCGTCAGTTTTAGCGCGGAGATGGCATCGGCCTCGAAGATCGCACCAAAGAAGGTGCCGAAGCCGTGTTTTAACGCCTCACTCAACACTATAAACAGCGGCAACACGAGGAACAGCACAAACACCAGCCAGGCGCTGATGATCAGCAGCCTGCGACCGAGCACATTGCCGCGCCGTGCGGCGTTGGCCGAGGCTGACGCGCTTAGGGTTACAGATGACATGGCGACCTCCTCAGGACTTTGCAATCTGGCGCTGCAGCAGGTTGATCAGCAGCAGCAGAATGAAGGAGACCACCAGCATCAAAACGCCAATCGCGGTGGCGCCGGTGTAGTCGTACTGGTCGAGCTTGACCATGATCAGCAGCGGCAGAATCTCGGTTTTCATCGGCATATTGCCGGCGATAAAAATCACCGAACCGTACTCACCAACGCCACGGGCAAAGGCCAGGGAGAAGCCTGTAAGCCAAGCTGGCAGCAACGCTGGCAGCAGCACATGGCGAAATACCTGCAGTGGTTTGGCACCGAGGCAGGCAGCGGCCTCTTCGACCTCGCGGGGAATATCAGCCAGCACCGGTTGGATGGTGCGCACCACAAACGGCAGGGTGACAAAGGTCAGCGCCAGGGTGATGCCGATGGGCGTGTAGGCAATCTTGAAGCCCAGGTCGGTGGCGAACTGGCCGACCAGCCCGCTCGGTGCATACAGCGCGGTCAGGGCGATACCGGCAACAGCGGTGGGCAAGGCAAAAGGCAGGTCGATCATCGCCTCTATCACCTTGCGTCCCGGGAAGGTGTAACGCACCAGCGCCCAGGCCAGTAATGTACCGATAATGCCGTTGATCACGGCGGCCGCGAAGGCAGTGGCAAAGCTCAGCTTGAGCGCTGCCAGTACCCGCGGTGCGGAAATGATGGCCCAGAATTCAGCCCAGGTAAGCTGAGCGGCGTGAACAAACATGGCACCCAGAGGAATCAGCACCAACAGGCTGAGGTACACCAGGGTGTAACCCAGCGTCAGCCCGAAGCCGGGTATGACGGGGGAAGTACGACGAGACATGATTTGGCCTTGTGCTTGTTAAGCGACGATCTAACGACGCGTTGCGAGCGAAGGTCAGACAAGGCGAAAGCCGGCGAGGGACGCGGAGTTTACGGGCTGTAAATGAGCAGTCCCGAGCCGGCTTTCAACGCAGTATGACCGAGCGCAGTAGCGTCACTGCGCCTGATAGATCTGATCGAAAACCCCACCGTCGTTAAAGAACTTCGGCTGTGCGGTTTTCCAACCGTTGAAGTCCTTGTCGATGGTCACCAGCTTCAGTTCCGGGAACTGCTTGGCGAACTCACCGGCAATGGCCTGGTTACGCGGACGGTAGAAGTGCTTGGCCGCCAGACGCTGACCTTCATCGCTGTACAGGTAGTTGAGGTAGGCCTCAGCCACTTTGCGCGTGCCCTTCTTGTCGACGTTTTCATCGACTACAGCCACCGGTGGCTCGGCCAGGATCGACAGTGACGGTGCGACGATTTCGAAGTTGTCGCCGCCCTCTTCTTTCAATGCCAGGAAGGCTTCGTTTTCCCAGGCCAGCAGCACGTCGCCGATCTGGTTGTTGACGAAAGTGATGGTTGAGCCGCGCGCGCCGGTGTCGAGTACCGGCACATTCTTGTAGAGCTTCTCGACAAACTCCTGAGCCTTGGCTTCGCTGCCGAATTTCTGCTGGGCGTAGGCCCAGGCGGCGAGGAAATTCCAGCGCGCACCGCCGGAGGTTTTCGGGTTCGGGGTGATCACTTCCACGCCCGGCTTGACCAGATCATCCCAGTCCTTGATGCCTTGCGGATTGCCCTTGCGCACCAGGAACACGATGGTCGAGGTGTAGGGCGTGCTCGATTGCGGCAGACGCTCCTGCCAGTTTTCCGGGATCAGCTTGCCGAGCTTGTGCAGCTCGTCGATATCACCGGCCAGGGCCAGGGTCACCACATCGGCGCGCAGGCCGTCGATTACCGCCCGGGCCTGCTTACCCGAGCCACCGTGGGATTGCTGAATGGTGATGGCCTCATTGCCCTGGGCTTGCCAGTGCTTGTTGAAGGCAGCGTTGAATTCGCTGTACAGCTCACGGGTCGGGTCGTAGGACACGTTGAGCAGGGTTTCAGCGGCGGCCACCGGGCCTGCGGCCCCGGTAATAGTCAGTGCGCTGGCGAGGGCGGCAAAAGCAAAACGGCGAATGGACATGGTGCGGCTCCTACTGGGACAAATACGGGGTTGGCGTTCAATGGGTCGACTGCTCTCGCGATCTGCCGCGGCTATACGGCGCGGTGCGCATGGGCTCGACTCTTGTCATTGCACGCCCTCCGGTGGTCCGGTCGGGCCTTGCTGCTGGTGGCGTTGCTGGCTTTAGCTGATCTTGTTGCTTGGGGCTGGCAGGCGAAATTTTTCCTTGCGTTCGATCTGCACGACCTGGCCGTTGTGCACGGTGATTTCCACAGAGCCAAACTTCAGGCCATTCAGCGCAGCCTGGATCTCGCGCAGGATGCTGGCGTCGTCCTGACCTTCAAGGTTTTTTAGGGTTGCGGTCATGGTGGTGCTCCTTGAAATAGCCCCACTGCGAGCGACGAAAACGGGTCGTGGTCAGTGGGCGTGGAGCGGATAGTAGAGAACCGCTAATATTCTTAAAAATATTATTTAAGAACATTTATATGCTTTTTTTGCATATACAAATCCATAACCTTCTCGCACAGAGAAATGAGATTTCAGGCATAAGCAAATAAGTTCTTATTCTTTTTGATATTCATCAGTCCTCCCTACACTGCAGCCATTCACATCTGCAGGAGGGCGCACGATGCGCAACGAAACTATCCGTTACCTGATAGTGCCGGGCTGGCAAGGATCGGCCGACGAGCATTGGCAGAGCCACTGGCAGCGCAGCCTGCCGAACAGCGCCCGGGTGGAACAGGCCGACTGGCTAAACCCCAAGCGTGAAGACTGGGTCGCCGAACTGCAGCGCAGCATCGCCAGCGATCCGCGCCCGACCATCCTGATTGCCCATAGCCTGGGCTGCATCACGGTGGCGCATTGGGCAGCCCAGGCACCGCTCGAATCGCTGCGCCGGGTAAGGGCCGCGCTCTTGGTCGCACCAGCCGATGTGGAACGGGCCAACTGCCCGCCAGCGCTGCAGAACTTTGCACCGATCCCCCAGCACTCACTGCCCTTCCCCAGCCAGTTGGTCGGCTCGGATAACGACTCGGCTGCCACTGCTGCACGGGCGATTGAGCTGGCCCGCGACTGGGGCAGCGATGTAGCGATCCTCAGCGGCGCTGGGCATATCAATGTGAAGTCGGGGCATCAGCGCTGGGAGCAAGGTTTTGCCTACCTCTATCGCCTGCAGAGCCGCATCGAACAAGCCGACCGCCGCCGCGCCTGATAAGCCAATCGCCTGACCGGCCGCAGGCCCTGTATAGAACATGCAACCTGCCTGCTCGCAATCCGGGCCGGGCTGGAGACTCGTTGATGAGCCAGAACCATTTCAGTGGCCAACCGCTGCTGACCTTTCCCGATGCGGAAAAAAGCCCGCTAAGCATCCGCGCCAAAGCGCTGGTGTTTATTGATCCACGCTCCCGGCAGCTGCGCGACCAGGTCGAGCAGCTCGCCACACAACCTTTACCGCTGCTGATCGAAGGTGAAACCGGTACCGGTAAAGAGTTGTTGGCGCGACATATCCACCGCGCCAGTGAACGCACGGGGTTGTTCGTGGCACTGAGCTGCAGCGGCCTGAGCAGCCAACATGCCCAAGCCGAACTGTTCGGCTATGCCGCCGGCGCCTATCAAGGCAGCGCCAGCAGTCGAGCCGGCTGGTTTGGCTCGGCCAACCACGGCACTCTGTATCTGGATGAAATCGGTGACCTACCACTGCCGCTGCAGGCTGAACTGCTTAGTGCCCTGGAAACCGGTGAAGTGCTGCGGGTCGGCGCCAGCCAGCCGAGCCCGGCAGATGTCCGGCTGCTGGCTGCAACCAGTATCGACCTGGCTCAGGCTGTGGCCGCAGGCAAATTCAATGAGCGGCTGTACGGTTATCTCAGCGACGGCCGCCTTGACCTGCCGCCACTGCGTGAACGCATCGGCGATATTCTGCCCATGGCGGAATACTTCCTCGGCATCTATGCCCAGCGCCTGAGTCTGCCGCTGCCAGTCATCAGCGATGCCGCACAGCAGCGCCTGGAAGCGCACAACTGGCCAGGCAATACCCGCGAGTTGGAAAACGTTATCCACTTCGCCCTGCTGGTCAGCAGCGGTGAGGAAATCCTCAGCCAGCACCTCAACCTGACGGGCAGCGTTGCGCCCCCTGACGGCTATTCAGCGGGGCCTTGAACAGTTACTTGGCGATGCCAATCCGCAGCAGCTGGCTAGCCTGCGTCAGTTGCTGCAGCAAACCGAACAGCGTCTGAACCAGCTCGTCGGTTAAACGCCTGGCCCCTTGGCCAGTTCGGCTTGTAGCCAGGCAACAAATACCTGGGTCAGGCGCTGGCGACGTTTGCGCTCGGGCAGCACCAGGTAGTAACCCATATCCGAATGCGCAACTTCATCACCCACACGGCACAGCAGGTTCTGCGTCAGCAGTTCATCGACCAGATGCCGCCAGCCGATGGCCACACCCTGCCCGGCGATGGCCGCCTGAATCAGCAGCGTGTAATTGTCAAAACGCAGGCTGCCTGGGCTCGGCGTTTGCTGCAGGCCGAAAGCGCGAAACAGCCCAGCCCAATCGAACCAGCGCGAACGGTTTTCCGGGCGCAGATGCAGCAGCGGCAAACTGGCCAGCGCCGCCGGTGGCAAAGGCAACGTTTGCCCCTTGAGCAGTTGCGGGCTGCACACCGGAAAAACCTCTTCGCGAAACAGCAGCTGCGCCTCGGCGTGTTTGAAGCGGCCATCGCCGAAGTTGATCGCCACATCGATCTCCGCCGGCAGCGCGCCCTGATCACGCTCACTGGTAATCAGGCTGACATCCACCTCCGGATGCAGCTGATGGAAACGCTGCAAGCGCGGCATCAGCCAGTAGGCGGCAAAGGCAAAGTCGGTGGCCACCTGCAGCACCTCGTGCTGCTGCTGCGCAGTCACGGCCTGCAGGCCGGCATCCAGGCTCTGCAGGCCGTCCTGCACATAGCGCAGCAACAGCTCGCCGGCATCGGTGAGGACGATACCGCGGTAGACCCGATCAAACAGACGCGTGGACAGCTGCTGCTCCAGGCGTTTGATCTGCTGACTGATCGCCGGCTGGCTGGTGCCCAGCTCGCTGGCTGCGGCGGTAAAGCTCAGCTGGCGGGCGGCGGACTCGAACACCCGCAGCACATCCAGCGACACGCCTTCGATGCTTTTAAACATAAGCTGTGGTTATCCAATGCATGTACTAACAGCAGGTTTACCAGGATTTTTGTTAGCTGGATGATCAAGCCAGCACTGTCGCATAAATCTTTTATATGGAATACCGGCTGCCATGAAACGCCCGAACATCCTCTTTATCATGGCCGATCAGATGGCCGCGCCGATTCTGCCGCTGCACGATGCCGCCTCACCGATCCAGATGCCCAACCTGATGCGCCTGGCCGCCGAGGCCGTGGTGTTCGACGCCGCCTATTGCAACAGCCCACTCTGCGCGCCGTCGCGCTTCACTCTGGTGAGCGGCCAGTTGCCCTCGAAGATCGGCGCCTACGACAACGCCGCCGACTTCCCCGCCGATGTACCGACCTACGCCCATTACCTGCGCAGCCTGGGCTATCGCACCGCGCTATCGGGCAAGATGCATTTCTGCGGCCCGGACCAGCTGCATGGTTATGAAGAGCGTCTGACCAGCGACATCTACCCCGCCGACTACGGCTGGGCGGTGAACTGGGATGAGCCGGACGTGCGCGCCAGCTGGTACCACAATATGTCCTCGGTGCTGCAGGCCGGCCCGTGCGTGCGCACCAACCAGCTGGATTTCGATGAAGAGGTGGTGTTCAAGGCCCAGCAGTTCCTCTATGACCACGTGCGCAGCGATGGCGAGCAACCCTTTTGCCTGACCGTGTCGATGACCCACCCGCATGATCCCTACACCATCCCGAGCGAGTTCTGGGACCTCTACCGCGACGAGGACATTCCGCTGCCGCGCCACACCATCGCGCAGAATGAGCAAGACCCACACTCGCAACGCCTGATGAAAGTCATCGACCTGTGGGACAAGCCGCTGCCCGAACAGAAGATCAAGGATGCACGCCGCGCCTACTTCGGTGCCTGCAGCTATATCGACAGCAATATCGGCAAGCTGCTGAAAACCCTCAAGGACTGCAACCTGAGCGACAACACCATCATCGTGTTCTCCGGCGACCACGGCGACATGCTTGGCGAGCGCGGCCTCTGGTACAAGATGCACTGGTTTGAAATGGCCGCCCGGGTGCCGCTGCTGGTGCATGCGCCCAAGCAGTTTGCCGCACGCCGAGTGAGCCAGAACGTCTCGACCATGGACCTGTTGCCGACCCTGGTGGAACTGGCCGGCGGCACGCTGCAAGCCGATCTACCGCTGGACGGCCGCTCGTTGCTGGCGCACCTCGAAGGCCGCCAGGGTCACGATGAAGTGATTGGCGAATATATGGCCGAAGGCAGCATCAGCCCGCTGATGATGATTCGTCGCGGCGAGTGGAAATTTATCTACTCCGAGCTTGATCCCCTGCTGCTGTTCAACCTGCACCACGACCCGCAAGAGCGCGAAAACCTGGCAGAGTCCGCCGAGCACCAAAGCTTGCTGGCCGACTTTATCAACCAGGCGCAGGCGCGTTGGGACATGCCGGCAATCCATCAGGCCACCCTGGCCAGTCAACGCCGTCGACGTTTCGTCGCCAGCGCTCTGACCCACGGCCGCCTGACCAGCTGGGACCATCAACCGATGGTCGATGCCAGCCAGCAGTACATGCGCAACCACATCGATCTCGACGACCTCGAACGTCGCGCCCGCTTTCCGCAAACCTGATTGCAAGCCACTGCCGCGTTGATCCATAACTAATAATTCAAGGGGACATATGCCATGCACAGATTCAGCACAGCACTTATCGGCGGCCTGTTACTGGCCGCCAGCAGCTACAGCCTCGCCGAAGACGCCAGTTGCGCCACGGTGAAACTGGGCGATCCGGGTTGGAGTGATATTGCCGTGACCAACGGCATCGCCAGCTTCCTGCTCGACGGCCTGGGCTACAAGGCGCAGCCGCAGACACTGGCAGTGCCGATCATCTTCGCCGGGCTGCAGAAAGGTCAGGTGGATGTGTTCCTCGGCAACTGGATGCCAGCGCAGCAGAGCAATTACGACAAGTTCGTTAGCACAGGTGAAGTCGAGCAGGTGGTGGAAAACCTCAGCGGCACTGAATACACCCTGGCGGTGCCCGCCTATGCCTATGAGGCCGGGGTGAAAACCTTTGCCGATCTCGATCAGCATGCCGACAAGTTCAAGCACAAGATCTACGGCATCGGTTCCGGCGCACCGGCCAACGAGTCGATCCAGAAGATGATCGCCGCCGACGAATTCGGTCTCAAGGACTGGAGCCTGGTCGAATCCAGCGAGCAGGCCATGCTGGTGCAGGTCGGTCGCGCGGTGAAACGCGAGCAGTTTGTGGTGTTCCTCGGCTGGACCCCGCACCCGATGAACGTGCAATACGACATGCGCTACCTCAAGGGCGGCGAGAAGTACTTCGGCGCCAGCGGCAGCGTCAACACCCTGGCCCGCAAAGGCTACGCCGCGCAGTGCCCGAATGTCGGCAAGCTGCTGAGCAACCTGAAGTTCACCCAGGAAATGGAGAACGCCATCATGGATCAGGTGCTGAGCAAACAGGCCAGCAACGATGAAGCGATCAAGGCCTGGCTCAAGGCCAATCCGGGGGTTGTCGCGGGCTGGCTCGCGGGCGTTACCAGCCGCAGCGGCGGTGATGGCCTCGCGGCAGTCAACGCCAAGCTTTGAACCCGCCGGCTTGATTCCCTAAAGTAGACGGGCCGCTGCCCTGCAGCGGCTTTGTCCATCGTCTGCACAAGAAGCCGCCCATGTTGCTACACCGCCTTCAGAGCCTGCTGCCTTTTCTGCGCTGGCTACCCAACTGCAGTAAACGCAGCCTCGCTAAAGACCTGTTGGTAGGCCTGAACGGCGCCATTCTCGCGCTGCCGCAATCTATCGCCTACGCGCTGATCGCCGGTCTGCCACCGCAATATGGTCTGTACGCGGCCATCGTACCGGTGCTGATTGCCTGCCTGTGGGGCTCGTCCAGTTACCTAATCTGTGGGCCGACGGCGGCGATTTCCATCGTTCTATTCAGCAGTATCAGCCCGATAGCGACACCGGGCAGCGACAACTTTATTGCCCTGATTCTGCTGCTGACGCTGCTGGCAGGCGTTTGCCAATGGCTGCTCGGCCTGCTGCGTTTCGGTGCGCTGGTGAATTTCGTATCACACTCGGTGGTACTCGGCTTCACCATGGGTGCGGCGTTGGTGATCGGCATCGGCCAGTTGCCCAACCTGCTCGGTCTCACCGTCACTAGCCAGGCCACGGCGCTGATGAGCCTGCTCAGCCTCGGCGAGCACCTGGCCGAGAGCGATTGGCGCACCCTGGCTGTAGCGCTATTCACCCTGGCCATCAGCCTGCTAAGTAAACGCCTGTGGCCGCGCGCACCGGCGCTGCTGTTGGGGATTGTTGCCGCCAGCCTGCTGGTCATGGCCTGGCCTGAGCAGCTGGGTGCAATCGCATTAGTCAGCCGTTTCGAAGGCAGCCTGCCGCCCTTCGCCCTGCTGGATTTCAACCTAACCCACATCCTGCAACTGCTACCCGCCGCCGTGGCCTGTGGTTTGCTCGGCCTGGTCACCAGTCTGTCGATTGCCCGCGCCCTGGCGGACAAATCCCAGCAGCCGTTCGATGCCAACCAGGAAGTTCGCGCCCAGGGCCTGTCTAATATCGTCGGGCCCTGGTTTAGCGGTTCGCTGTCGGCCGGCTCTTTCACCCGCTCGGCGCTCAACCTGCAAGCCGGCGCCTGCTCACCGATGGCTGGGGTGTTTGCTGCCCTGCTGGTGGCGCTGTTTGCCCTGTATGGCAGCCGCCTGTTTGCCTACGTGCCGATCCCCGCCATGGCAGCGAGCATCCTGCTGATCTGCTGGGGGTTGTTCGATATCAGCGCAGTAAAAGCGCTGCAGCGAGTCAGCCGCAGCGAATTTCTGGTAATGCTGCTGACCGTACTGGCGACCCTGGTGCTGGAGCTGCAGAGCGCCATCTACGCCGGCGTGCTGGCCTCGCTGATCGTCTACCTCAAGCGCACCTCGCAGCCGCGCGTGCGCCAGTGGCAGGACGGCGAGCAGGAATGGCTGTGCATCGAAGGCTCGATCTTTTTCGGCGCCTGCCACTACCTGCAGCAGAGGCTGCAACGCAGCTCCGCGCCCTGGGTGATGATTGATGCGCGGCATATCAACTTTATCGATTTCGCCGGCATCGCCATGCTGCACCAGGAAGCGCGCCGCCTGCACAGCCAGCAACGCCATCTGGTGCTGCACCATGCGCGGCCCCATGTGATTGCCGAAATCCACAAACTAGAAGGCAGCGAACACTGCCCGGTGCAGTTCGCCGGAGCGTCTTAAGCGCAGCCACGCAGGTCGGAAAGCTCCCGACCTGCGTTAACCCAATCTGCAAGGGCTGCAGATTAGCTAGCGGGCATCAGCGCTGCGAGGCCATGTCCTGGCTGATGATGATTTCCACCCGCCGATTCATCTGCCGACCTGAAGCCGATTCATTGCCGGCAACCGGCATGCTCTCGCCTTTACCTGATGCACCCAGACGGCTTGGGGAGACACCCTGGCTGGTCAGGTAATGCATCACCGAATCGGCCCGGCGCTGCGA